>JBDRMG010000001.1:0-53449 GCA_043812495.1 Candidatus Omnitrophota bacterium
ATCAAGGGGAAATGAAGAAAATTTGACGCAACGCATTGAAATGACGTAAGTTATGATTCCGCAAATTTTACGTAAAGACAGTTTTTCAAAATAAACGTAAAAAAATTATTTTAAAATATTTTTTAACAAAGTACTGTTAAAGGAATTATGTTTAAAGTCACTGCAAAATTAATCGTCGCGGATCACACCAAGCGCATAAGCGTGGAGGCGCCTCTTGTGGCCCAAAAGGCTCAACCCGGACAATTTGTCATGGTCATGGCGAGTGAGGGTTCGGCGCGCATTCCCTTGAGCATTGTGGACGCCGATGCCAAAAAAGGAATCATCACCCTGATTTTTAAAGAAGTGGATGAGACAACGCGCAAGCTCGGGGCTGTGCGCATCGGCGACGAACTTAGCGTTGTCTTGGGACCGCTGGGCGTGCCCATTGAGCTGGTCTCATCCAGCGTTTGCGTGTGCATCGGATACGATATCGGTATTGCGCAGATTTTACCGATTGCGCGCGCTTTAAAAGGACGGGACAATAAAGTGATTAGCGTTATTGGCGCAGCGACAAGAAAGTCATTATTTTTTGAAAGCCAATTGCGATTAAGCGGCCAAAGACTTTTTGTCACAACGGATGACGGAAGCCACATGCTGCGCGGCTCCGTGACATCTCCGCTTTCAGAAATCTTTGCGAGAGAGAAAGTCTCGATCGTGTATGCCATGGGACCGGTGGATGTCCTGGGCGCCGTTTGCGAAATTACTCAAGAGAAGAAAATCAAAACGATTATCGGATTGCAGCCTGTCATGGCCGACGGTCTGGGCCTATGCGCTTCGTGCCGCGTCAAGGTCCATAACGAGTATCGGCTGGCCTGCGTAGACGGCCCGAATGTTAACGGGCATCAGGTTGATTTTGATGATTTGCGCGCACGCACGTGCGCCCAAAAGGAATGTCGATCATGCGACAGCAAAAAACCACTTGTCTCCAAAGACAAGCGAATCAAAAACTTTAATGAAGTCTCTGTCGGGCTTAATAAAAAACAAGCCTTAGACGAAGCCAATCGTTGCCCGCAGTGCACGCATCCTGCCTGTCAGGGCGGCTGCTCCCTGGGTATTGATATCACAGGCTTCATCCGCAAGATTCGCGAGAATCAAATGGCATCAACGCTGGATCTCATCAGAGAGAAAAATCCTCTCCCCGGCGTTTGCGGACGTCTCTGTCAGGCGCCTTGCCAGAAAGTTTGTATTCTTAGCGACCTGCAGCATAAAGCCATTTCCGTCCGCGCTCTTGAGCGTTATGCCATTGATCACGGACATAAAAAATCAAAATCCGTTACAAAACGCAAGGGAAAGAAGATCGCCGTTGTAGGTTCGGGTCCGGCCGGCTTGACGGCTGCGGGTGAGCTTGCCAAACGCGGCTACGCGGTAACCGTTTTTGAGGCCTTTGACCTGGCTGGTGGTGTTTTGCGTTACGGCATTCCGGAGTTTCGCTTTCCCAAGAAAATTCTCGATTCAGAAATTGATTATGTCCAATCGCTGGGTGTTGAGATCAGGACAAATACTTTAATCGGACAGACATTGACATTGCAGGATCTGTTTCAAGACGGTTTTGCAGCAGTCCTTTTAGCCCTGGGGGCCGGCGCCGCCAAATTTTCAGGACTTCCCGGAGAGCACAGCGGTGGTGTTTATTTTGCGCAAGAATATCTCCTAGGCGCCAGTAACATGAAGACGAAATTATCGGGCAATCAACAACCTATTTATTCCGGAAGAGATGTCGTCGTGATTGGTGGTGAATACGCGGCCATGGACTGCGCGCGCTTGGCCGCGAGGCTTGGTAAAAATGTCCGGCTGGTCCATAAAGGTACCGAAGAAGATATGGTTGTCGATGCCGATTCTATCCGCCGGGCGAAAGAAGAGGGTGTCGAGTTGGATGCGCTGACAAAACCCTTAGAGATTGTCACAGATCAACGAAACTGCGTCCGCGCCGTTCAATGCATCAAAATGGACTATGCGGATCCGGATAGAACGGACAAATGGCGCTTGATTCCCGTCAAGGGATCAGAGTTTACCATCGAAGCTGATACGGTTGTTTTAGCGATTGGGCATCAGCCGAATCCTCTCATCAGAAGATTGTTCAGCGATTTAAGAATCAATAAGGACAGGACGCTATGGACGGTGCGCAATAGCGCGCAATCCTCGCAATCGAAAATTTTTGCCACAGGCGATGTTGTGAACGGTCCGACGCATGTGATGAATGTGATCAGTCAAGCCAAGAAGGCCGCTTGTGAAATCGATGAATATTTAAACATTCCCATTAAAAAGAAATGAACCACCCGCAAAAACGATTAACATCAAAAGAAATCCTTAAGAAGAAAAAGAGCGGTGAAAAGATCACCATGCTGACCGCCTATGATTACCCCATGGCACGGGTGATTGATCAAGCGGGAATCGATATCATACTCGTCGGAGACTCTCTAGCGAATGTTGTTTTGGGACTGGACTCAACACGCGATATCGGCATGGAGGAAATGATTTATCATGCCAAAGCTGTGAACCGCGCAGTTGAGAATGCCCTTTTGGTCGGCGACATGCCCTTTCGCTCTTATGAAGATATGGATCACGCGGTTAGTCATGCCGGGCGCTTTAAAGAAGAAGCCGGGTGCGATGCGATTAAGCTTGAATGGACAGAGAGTTGTGCTGACGTCGCTGAAGCGATCATTCAATCAGGAATTCCCGTGATGGGGCATGTCGGCTTAACGCCTCAGGCGGTGACAAGCAAAGACGGTTTTCGCGTTCAGGGAAAGGATGCGCCTTCGGCCGAAAAGATCATTCTCCAAGCAAGAGAGTTGGAGAGAAGAGGATGTTTTAGTATTGTGCTGGAGTGCATTCCCAAAGAGATAGGTCAAGTGATTACCCAAGAACTCAAGATTCCGACGATCAGTTGCGGAGCCGGACCTTATTGCGACGGGCAGGTTTTAGTCACGCATGATCTCCTGGGATACTTTGATCGTTACAAACCAAAATTCGTCAAGCAATACGCAAATCTCAATGAACTCATCTTAAAGGCTGTTACGGCCTATCGCGAAGAGGTTAAAAAAGGTCAGTTTCCCGACGAAGAACATAGTTTTTCTGTTAAAAAAGAAGAGTTGGATATTTTAAAGAAACTCATGAAAGCAAAATGAACTGCAAAAACCATTCAGATATTCAAGCTCAGTATTGCTGCGAAAACTGCAAGAATTATTTTTGCGAAGAATGCCTGCTGGTGCGCCGCTTTACCGATGAATTTACCGCTTTCGTTTGCAAGGAATGCGGCGGAAAGTGCGTCTCTTTGATGGAAGCGCGGTCTTCCAAAGACAAGAGGGCCATAGCAAAGATTATGGCACCGAAACGTAAGAATAGAATTGCCGAGGTCAAAACCCAAGACAATCTTCGCGTCAAGGGGCTGAAGATTGTTTTATCCGGAGAACAAAATATTTTCTTTCGATATCTCGGCGCATTTATCTTTCCTTTAAAAGGATGGGGATTGCCTTTGATGGCGGCCTTTGGCGGCTCCATGTTCCTTTTAAATAATTTTTTGAATCGTCCTGCCCATATCAGTCTTATATCGTGGGTGATCGTGATGACATATTTTCTTGTTTGTTTGTATAAAGTGACCGACGATTCCTCGAGGGGGTCAACGCGAATCGGACGCCTGCCGACCTTTAATTACTGGGTCACGATGCCAAAACCCCTTTTTCTGATGACCGGAGCGATTATCCTTTGCTTTGCTCCTGCGCATGTCTACTTTTTCTTATTTGGGCAGGATGTGGGCTTGAGTTATCTTGGCTTGTTATTCTTGGGGTCATTTTTCTTTCCAATATTTCTGATTAAAATTGTCCTTTCGCGCTCCCTGCGCGTTCTTACGCCGATTTTCGCCCTGCTCTCTATCAGTCGATACTTGGGGGAATATATTGCTTTGTGCATTTTTCTCTCGGTCTCTATTTTCTTATCCTTCTTTCTGATTAATGATGTTTTCTCTTCCTATCAAGAAGCCGGAGAGAGTGCCGGATATTTTGTGAATGTGTATGTTCTTTTCATTGAAGCCCGCCTGTTGGGCATTTTTGCGCACCATCTCTATGAAAAACAGGCTCAGGAAGCGAGGTAACAATGTCCTTCTGTATCCATTGCGGCCAGGAAAATTCTCAGGAGGCCAAATTCTGCCAGCATTGCGGAAAGTCCTTCGGGGCCTCGGAAAAAATCAAATGGTATTTTCGGGGGTATAATTTATTCATCGGGTTTTTGTGCGTCGGTCCCTTGATTTTGCCCCTCATCTGGTATCACCCGATGTATAGCCGCCAGACAAAATGGATACTCTCCGTGTTGATTCTGCTGGTGACGATTGCGCTCGGGAAGGCGGTCGCGGGTGCCGCCCATTCATTAAAGGAATATTACGGCCTTTATGACGAAATTTTAAAAGGAAATTATTGATACTTCGACGGCGCCAAACCCCGCCTTTTTAAGGCGGGGTTTGAAGCACCGCTCGGTATCAACCCTGCCCGCCCCGCCGCTTCCCTGGCCCGCCGTTCCGGTTTGCCAGGGCGGGTGCGGCGAAAGCCGCGGGCCGGGGAGCAAACCCTGGGCTAAACAGACTGGGGTGCGTCGAATGGGTTGATTTTTGACAAAACCGGGGACAAAGTCCTTGCTTTTTAAAAAACTTTCAGATAAAATAGGCCTCTATGCAAAAAAGTGGCGTGATGGACAAGATCGTATCGCTTTCTAAGCGACGGGGATTCATTTTCCAATCTTCGGAAATCTACGGAGGTCTTTCGAGCGCTTGGGATTACGGCCCCTTAGGAGTTGAACTTAAGCGGAATATCAAGAATGCCTGGTGGAAATCCGTTGTCCATGAGCGCGATGATATGGTGGGTTTGGATGCCGGGATTTTGATGCATCCCAAAGTCTGGGAAGCCTCGGGGCACGCGGCAAATTTTTCAGATCCCTTTGTCCAATGCCCTGCTTGTCAGAAGTTTTACCGCCTCGATAAAATATGGGATGAAATTTGGGAAAGCGTATGGTTTCAGTCGTTAACGGAAGCCATGCTCGGAGAAAAAGACACATTACATCTCATTCGTTGGGCAAAAAAAGAGGGAAAGAGATTTGCCCCAAATTTAGCTTTGGTCAAAGAACCAGAAGTTACGGTATCGTGGATTGTTGAACTGGATAAAGCCTGGGGCGGATTGAATCTGGATTTTAAAAATTTTGTAGGACAAATTGCAGCCGATCAAAACGGAGTTTCCAAGACGCCCTGCCCTGGCTGTGGGCATAAACTGCCGCATGAAGGGACAGCGGCAAATTTAATGCTCAAAACTTCTCTTGGGCCTGTCGAAGCAACGGCGGAGAAAGTTTTTCTACGACCAGAAACAGCTCAGGGAATTTTTGTTAACTTTTGTAATGTTCTGGATACGACCCATAAACGACTTCCCTTTGGCATCGCCCAAATCGGCAAGGCTTTTCGCAATGAAGTGACACCAGGCAATTATACCTTCCGCACGCGCGAATTCGAACAAATGGAAATCGAATATTTCACCAAACCTGACGAAGCAGAAAAATATCATGCGCAATGGATTCAAGACCGCTTTGCCTGGTATCAAAGCTTAGGCCTGCGCAAAGAAAATCTGCGGCTTCGCCCGCACCCGGACAATGAATTGGCCCATTATGCGGCCGCTTGCACGGATATCGAATATCAATTTCCTTTCGGATGGTCAGAGCTTGAAGGCATTGCCAACCGCACGGATTTTGATCTCAAGCAGCATTCGCAATTTTCCAATAAAGATCTTCAATACCAGGACAATATCACAAACGAAAAATATTTTCCATATATCGTTGAACCGTCCGGAGGCGTGGACCGGGCGGCTTTAGCATTTTTGGTGGATGCCTATCACGAAGAAGAGGTGGAGGGCTCTACGCGTGTGGTCCTTCGTTTTCACAAAGATTTGGCGCCGATCAAAGTCGCTGTTTTGCCTCTTTTAAAGAAACGCGACGATATCGTTCTTTTGGCGAAGAATATCAAACAGGATTTGTTAAAGGGTTTTGTCACGGTGTATGATGATACCGCGTCGATTGGCAAACTTTACCGTCGGCAAGATGAAATCGGAACATTTTATTGCGTCACCGTGGATGTGCAGTCTTTAGAGGATCGCAAAGTCACGGTGCGCGATCGGGATTCGATGCAGCAAGAGAGAATCGATATCAATCAACTCAAAAACTATTTGCAGGAAAAATTTTTGCAAAAGTAATAGGGCTTCACAAAAATCGTTTCGCCCTTGATTACACTGATTAAGAGACAGATTACACAGATTAGTTCCCGACGGTTCTATCTGTGTAATCATTTCAAAATCGTTGCAATCAACAGCCCTGAACGAATTTTGTGAAGGGCTGAAAAGTAAAAGCAGGTGAAGAAAGGAGCTTCAGGAAACATGTCACAAAAATATGTTTATTTTTTCGGCGGCGGAAAAGCCGACGGCAAAACGGAAATGAAAAATCTTCTTGGCGGAAAAGGGGCCAATCTGGCGGAAATGGCCGGGCATAAGGATTTACGCCTACCCGTTCCTCCTGGATTCACGATTACAACAGAAGTGTGCATACATTACTATAAAAACAAAAAGAAATATCCGGCTGGTATCAATGACCAGGTCAAGACGGCCCTTAAAAAAGTCGAGAAATTGATGTGTAAGAAATTCGGTGACCCTGTTAACCCGCTTCTGGTGTCGGTTCGCTCGGGTGCGCGTAAATCTATGCCGGGGATGATGGAAACAGTTTTGAATGTCGGCTTGACGGAAAAGACGTTAGCCGGCCTTGTTAAAAAAACCGGCAATGAGCGTTTTGCCTACGATGCCTACCGGCGCTTGATCACGATGTACTCGGATGTTGTGATGGAAAAGGCCGCTGGGATCGAGCCGGCCGAGGGTCAGGGCATCCGCCGTCAGCTTGAGCGGATTCTCGACAAAGCTAAAAAAGACGCCGGTGTCAAAATTGATTCGGATTTGAGCGGCGGAGATCTTAAAAAGGTTTGCGCATTGTATAAAACAAAAATCAAAGAAGTTTTGGGGAAGGAATTTCCGGATAATGCCATGGATCAGCTGTGGGGTGGGATCGGCGCTGTTTTTTCCTCATGGAACGGCAAGCGCGCCATATCCTATCGGCGCATCGAGGGGATTCCGGATGAATGGGGAACAGCGGTGAACGTCCAGAGTATGGCCTTCGGCAATACCGGTAGCGATTCCGCGACGGGCGTGGCTTTTACGCGTGATCCCGGGAACGGCGAAAATAAATTTTATGGCGAGTATCTGGTGAACGCCCAGGGTGAAGACGTTGTGGCCGGTATCCGTACCCCCGCGCCCATCAACAAGGAATCGCAAAGCGATCACAATAAAGATTTGGTGATGCTATCCGATTTGATGCCCAAGGTGTACAAACAACTCGTTGATATCCGCAATCGTCTCGAAAAGCATTATCGCGATATGCAGGATATCGAGTTTACGATTGAAGAAGGAACGCTTTACATGCTTCAGTGCCGCGTCGGAAAACGAAACGGTCCGGCCGCTGTGCGCATGGCGATGGATATGATCAAAGAGAAATTGATTACAAAAGAAATGGCGGTCGGGCGCGTGACGCCGGATCAGCTCGATGAGCTTCTTCATCCGATCATCGATCCCAACGAAGAAAAAAAAGCCGTGCCTTTAGGTAAAGGTCTTCCGGCAGGTCCCGGCGGAGCAACAGGGCAGATTGTGTTTAGCGCTGAGGATGCCGTGGCCTGGCGTAAAGACGGCAAGAAAATTATTTTAGTGCGTGAAGAGACGAACCCCGAAGATGTCGAAGGGATGCGTGCGTCCGAAGCCGTCCTGACGGCCCGCGGAGGCATGACCTCTCACGCGGCGCTCGTTGCCCGCGGTTGGGGAAAATGCTGTATCGTCGGTTGCGGTGATATGGAGATTGACATGGCGACCAATACCATGCATATCGGTGGAAAGTCTCTCAATGAAGGCGATTGGATTACGCTTAACGGCACCAAAGGCCGGTTCTATGAAGGCCGCTTGGATATGATGGACGCCACGCAAGAGAATAAACTATTTAACGATTTCCTGAAAATCTGTGACGGAATTCGTACATTAAAGATTCGCACCAACGCGGATACTCCCGACGACGCGGCTAAAGCGCGTTCCTTCGGGGCCGAAGGCATTGGCCTCTTCCGCACGGAACATATGTTCTACGGAAAAAACAGCGAAGAACCTTTGTTCTTGCTGCGCAAAATGATTGTTTCCAAAGACGAAGCTGAGCGACGAAGAGCGCTGGACGAACTGTTTCCCTTTGTCAAGCGCGATATCAAAGGAACGCTCAAAGCGATGAGTCCGTATCCTGTGACGTTTCGTCTTTTGGATCCGCCGTTGCATGAATTCGTTCCTCACACCAAGGATCAACTTAAAGAATTAGCGCAGAGCCTTAATATTTCTCTTGAAGAGTTGGAGAAACGGGCCGCGGTTTTACGCGAATCCAATCCGATGATGGGACATCGCGGCGTGCGTTTAGGCGTGACCTATCCTGAGGTTTCAGAAATGCAGATTCGGGCGATTCTTGAATCAGCCGCCGAATGCACAAAAGAGGGTCTCAAAGTTTTTGCTGAAATCATGGTGCCGGTGGTCTGCGAGGCCAATGAATTGAAGCTTCAAAAAGAAATTGTCAAAAAAGTATATCAGGAGACCATTTCCAAGTATAATCTTAAGAAGATTGATTACTTGTATGGAACGATGATTGAGATTCCGCGTGCGGCTTTGCTCGCGGGGCAGATTGCCGAAGTGGCTGAATTCTTCTCGTTCGGGACCAACGACCTTACGCAGATGAGTTTCGGCTTTTCGCGCGATGATATCGGCGGTTTCTTGCCGGATTATCTGAGTAAAAAAGTTCTTGCCGATGACCCGTTTCAGACGGTGGATATTCAAGGCGTAGGCGAATTGATACGCCTAGGCGTTGAGCGAGGACGCCGCGTTCGCAGCCACCTCAAGGTTGGCATTTGCGGCGAGCACGGCGGAGAACCCAAATCGATTCATTTTTGCCATCAGGTCGAAATGGATTATGTTAGCTGTTCGCCGTATCGCGTGCCGATTGCGCGTTTAGCGGCCGCTCAAGCGATGCTTGCGGAAAAAACAAAAACAAAAGGCAAAACAAAGGCCAAGAAAAAATAAATGGATCCCATCAAAGCCTATCTCAAGGAAATTCGTCATATTCCTCTTTTGACGGCCGAAGAGGAAATTGACCTGGCCAAACAAATCAAAAAAGGGGATAAAAAAGCGCGCGAAAAAATGATTAGTGCAAACTTGCGTCTGGTGATTTCTATTGCCAAGCGTTATGTCAATCTCGGTATTCCTTTGAGCGATCTCATTGAAGAGGGTAATATCGGTCTTATGCGCGCGGTGGATAAATTTGATCCGAGAAAAGGATTTCGTTTTTCCACGTACGCGGCCTGGTGGATTAAACAGGCGGTTTCGCGCGCGATCATCGATCAGGGAAAAATGATTCGCATCCCTGTGTATATGAATGAAGAAATCCTCAAATGTAAGAAAGTCACCGAATTGCTGACGCATAAGCTCAAACGAAAACCGCGCGTCGGCGAAATCGCTAAAAAACTTCAAGTGAGCGTGGATAAGGTGCGCGAACTCAATACCTGGATTGCCAAGATGTCCAGCCTAGACGCCCCCATTGGTGAAGATGGGGAAGGGCAGGTGAAAGATATTATTGAAGATCAAAGTCTCGTGAGCCCGGATGAGGAATTGGAAACATTCTTCAACAAAGAACGCACGGATGATCTTTTGTCTTTGATGTCCAAAAGAGAGCGTGAAATTTTGGATTTACGTTTTGGAATTACCGACGGAAATACCCGTACCCTGGCGGAAATTGCCAAAAAAATGGGTGTTTCGCGCGAGCGCATTCGACAAGTGGAATCCGCCACCTTAAAAAAGCTACGCAAACTTCTTAAAAAGCAGGAAAAAGAACAAAATATCGAAGAATAAATAGTCGCTGATTCTGCTTCACTCCGATGCATCATCGGGACTTCGCAGAATACATACTCGACTGGGGAGATAGAAGATGGATCAAAAACCCGCGCCCAAAAGAAGAAAACGAACTTTTGCTTTGATTATTCCCCGCTTTGAAGACATTTTTCATTCCTATTATGCCGGCGAGATCATCAAGGGCGTGGGATATGCCGCCAGCCGTTTGCAAGTGGATATTCTCATGCATATTACCGATCGCTTTGACCACCATGACTGGCTGGAATCGCCCATGCTTGATTTGGATTATATTGATGGCCTTATATTTGCCGATATCAATAATGACATCAATATGCTTCGACGGGTCGTGCACAAAGGCATTCCTTATATTGTCCTGAATAACCATTTCGAAGAGCCGATCAATTGCATCTCGATTGATAATAAGCAGGCGGCCTTTGACGTGGTGGAATATTTGATTAAGCGCGGACATAAACGCATTGCCACGATTGCCGGGGATCTTTCAACGCAGGCCGGCAAATTTCGCCTGGAAGGATACAAAGAAGCCCTTCATCATAACAATGTTCCTTTAATCGAAGAATATCTGACGACTGGGGATTTTTTGCGCACGCCTGCGCGAAAATCCGCCGAGCGATTGATTCAGCTTAAGAACAGGCCCACCGCTATATTTGCCGCTTCGGATGTCATGGCTATGGAGTTGATTCATGAAGCGAACGCGCGCGGGGTCAAAATCCCCGACGATATTTCCGTTGTTGGGTTTGACGACAATCCGTTGAATAGTTATTGCTCGGTGAAATTAACGACCGTGGGACAGCCTTTATCCGAAATGGCCCGCATGGGAATCGAGCATCTGAATCAAATCATCAATCGTACGGCTAAGATTCCCGTGAAGATTCTTCTGAAGACCAATTTTGTTGAACGTGATTCCGTTAAAGACATTTCTGTTTAATGAGGTCTGCACTTATGGATGCCGCGCCAAAGGCGGGGCAGAACATAAGTGCATGACCGAATTAACCCCCACACCAATTATTTCATAATTGGTGTGGGGGAAAAACAAATACAATTATAATTTTTCAATCTGTAAATTATTTGTAGTCCACCCCTAAACGGAGACGCCCATGAAAAAAAACGAATTAAAGAAAATCATTCGCGATGTCCCTGATTTTCCCAAAGAAGGGATTATTTTTAAGGACATTACAACCTTGCTGAATGACAAGGACGCTTTTAAGAAAGCGGTGGATTTGCTGGCCAAAAATTATCGCAAAGAAAATATCGATCAGGTTGTGTCGGTGGAATCCCGGGGGTTTATTTTTGGTGCAGCCCTGGCTTATAAGTTGAAAGCAGGTTTTGTTCCGGTTCGCAAAAAAGGAAAGCTTCCCTACAAAACCAAAAGTGTGACGTATGATTTGGAATACGGGACAGATACGCTCGAGATTCATCAAGATGCGATTAAGCCCAATGCCCGCGTCTTAATCGTGGATGATCTTTTGGCGACCGGAGGAACCGTTAAAGCCGTGACCGAGCTTTTGAAGGAATTGCAAGCCAAGGTTGTCGGCATAGCCTTTTTGGTTGAGTTACGGTTTTTAAAAGGGAAGAAGAAGTTGGCGGGTTTTCCTTTATACTCAGTGATTAAGTTTTAAGGATATTAATAATTGTTGCGCCTACCCCGACATTCACTCAAAACTGGATATTGAGGATGTCGGGGTTGGCGCAAATTTTTCTCATAAAGAAATTAAGGAAATTTGCGCCTATAGCTTCCCGACGCCCCGCCGAAGGCGAGGGTCGGGACTCCGACTTCCGACTTTCGCATCTTCGAGAAAAGCATTCTATGTGAAAGTCGGAACGTCGGAGCAGATGGTTCTTCTTTTTGAGAAATTTAGAAATCAAAGCGTTGGTCGCTGAATAAATTACTCAAGATCTTGCAGATCTTTTTAAGACTATTGCGCCTATAGCTCAGATGGATAGAGCGGCTGCCTCCTAAGCAGTAGGTGACCCGTTCGAATCGGGTTAGGCGCATTGATATTTTAACCTTATGATTTATCAAATGATGCTGCCGGTCCCGACATTCCAGCGAAGCTGGAAGTCGGGATTCCGACTTCTGATGATTTTTATCAGAATGTCGGAACGTGGGTGGTTTCCCTCGCCTGTCTAACGACAGGCTCGGGATTAATTCCGGCAACAACTTATATTCTTCCGACTTTGTCGGAATCCATAAGTTGTGCCGTCATTAAGAGTCCACCTAGGCGCATAAATGAGCACGTGAGTTACGGCGTTTTGACTTTAAGTTGAAGCGCCGTAACTCACAGGTGCGAATTTACCCCCACACCAATTATTGTTCCAATACTAAATAGATTAAATTGGTGTGGGGGTAAATAAAAGATCTCAAGGCTTAAAAGGCTTCCAATCCCATGCGAAATATTGCCCTATCGCTGATAGCCCTTCTTGTTATTGTCTTTATAACCTTTTCTCCCTGCCTTAAAAATGATTTTGTAAACTGGGATGATGGTCCTCATCTTTTTGAGAATATCGATGTCAGATATCTTTCTCTTGAGACCCTCAGCGATATCTTTACAAATACTGTTAATAAGACATATATTCCTCTCACAACACTCTCTTTTGCACTGGAATGGCAATTTTCTAAAGATGACCCTTTTATTTACCATCTCAACAATGTTATTTTGCATGTTTTGACAGTCGCTTTGGTGTTTATTTTTTGCCTTCAAATTGGGCTTTCGTGCGCTGCGGCATTTGTCGCCGCTTTACTTTTCGGTATTCATCCCATGCGCGTTGAGTCCGTGGCCTGGGTTACGGAACGAAAAGATGTTTTATATGCCTTCTTTTATATGGCCAGTTTGTGCTGTTATTGGCGTTATCGTCAAACGAAGAACAAAACAATCTTTTTAGCAACGATGATATTTGGTTTTTTGAGCATTTTGGCCAAGGCTATGGCTTTAAGCCTGCCGCTTATATTTCTTCTCTGCGACTGGTTTTATGGTCGTAGAATGACCATAAAAGTTTTCTTAGAAAAAATTTCTCATTTTCTCTACGTTGCCCCAATCGCATGGATCACTTACAGCTTAAATGCCCGTGTCCCCATTAAAAATATCGGCGAGGCGATTCTTATTTGGCCGTGGACATTTATGTTCTATATTCAGAAGTTCTTTGCACCCAACATCCTGGTTCCCATTTATGATTTACCCAAGCCTGTTTCTCTCACAAACCCTTCCTTCTTAACGTCGACGGTTTTGTTTATCGTCATGTTTGCTGTCGTCATTTTTTATCGAAAAAATCGCTGGCTGATCTTTAGTTTCGGATTTTATTTCTTATCGATCTTTTTTTTGTGCCGATTTGATTATGGTATGGATGCGAATGTCGTGGCGGATCGCTGGATGTATTTACCAAGTTTGGGATTTTGTATTTTGATTGGGTATTATGCAATCAAAATATGGGATAAGGTTAAATTTAAGAAAAGGGGAATCTTCGTATTGGGTGGCTTAATAGCAATCGCCCTCGCCTTTCTTTCCTTCCAAGCATTTCGACAATGCACGATTTGGAGAAACGGCGAGACGCTATGGAAGCATCAACTAAAATACTATCCCAACACAACGCATGCATTAAATAATTTGGCCACCTTGTATAGCGAAACAGATGAGTACAAGACCGTCTTGCAAAATCACCTCAATAAAATGAAAGAGGAAGGAATTGATTCATTTGATGTTCGCTACTTTGAAGACAAGAGAGATCTGGTGGCTCAGGTTGTCCAAATGTACCTGAAGGCTATGAAAATTGATCCAAATTTTGTCGATGCCCGTCAGAATTTCGGCGTTATTTTGAGCATGGACTTTTACAGCCCCGAAAAAGCCGTTCCTTTTTTTCAGGACGTTCTCGCGCTTGATGAAGATTTTAAAGATGCCCACTATAAACTTGCCGGGGCTTACTTGCAATTGGGTAAATTCGATCAGTGCGTTAGTCAGCTCAATAAGCTCATAGAGCTTTATCCAGACAATGAAGATGTTTACATTGCTGTCATAACTTTTTATACTAGGGCCATTGAAGATGGAGTTTCGATTGATGCTTTTCAAAAAGAGCGTCAGAAGATCTTTGATCTTTACAATAACCTTATTAAAAACAGACCTCCTCGCTCACGATTCCGTTATAATCTGGGACACCTTTATTATCTGGCCGGTGATGGCGATCGAGCTTTAAGAGAATTTCAGGCAGCCCTTGCCGTTAATCCAAAACATATCAATTCACTTTTTGGCCTTGCCAACATTTACAAACTGCAAGGTCAATTAGTTCAAGCGGTTGACTATTACAAGAAAGTGATCGCTCTAGATAAAGAACACGAAGGTGCCTACTTGAATTTGGGAAATTGCTACGAGCGGTTAAACAAGCCTTATGAAGCAATCGAGAACTATGCTAGGCTTCTTGAGATCCAGCCAAACAACGCAAGCGCTGCTTTCAATATGGGTCTTGCTTATCTCAATTTGAATGAGCCGGAAAAAGCCATGCAATTTTTCGAAAAAGCCGTTAATGATGATCCCAAATTAGCCGAAGCTTATTATAATCTTGGGAATATTTATGCCTTAAGGCAAGATTTCCTGAAGGCAGAAAACTTTTACCGTGAAGCCTTAAAAGCTGACCCCAAGCATTTAAATGCAACCATTAATTTTTCAAGTGTTTCGTATTATCAGGGTAATTTTGCGAAAGCCCTTGAGTATCTTAATGAAGCCCAGGAGCTTGGCTATGAGGCACCGAACGAGTATTTGCAAGCCCTAAAGGAGAAGCTGAAGTAATTTCTGAAATTGTTGAATTTTTAAGGAAATAGTAAAATTTTAATTTGGTGTTCCCCGAGTCCGCCACAAACTTTGGCGGACTCGGGGTCAATTCGTCCGCCACTGATTCAATGGCGGGCTCATTGAAGTGAAATTTCAGTGAATTTCTGGTTTCCGTCTTGTTTTCTAATAAAAATATCCTAAATATTTAGATTCTATGGGGTTCCAAAAAAAATGCAAAAAAACTTGACATACACTATGTTCTATAAGAAAATACACCTACATTAAATCCAGAGATAATTTCAATCGGACGCTAAAGGAGGTGAGGAAAAAAAGCAGTCGGAGATTATCAAATATCTGGAATTTCACTTGATAAATCCTAGTTAAACTAGATGAAACTATAAATTAGGTTAAACATTATTTATTAATTATAGGAGGAAAATAAATGAGTCGACGTATACTACTTGCACTAGCGCTGGTGGCCTTCATGGCTTTACCGGCTTCTGCAGCTGTCCAGAACGTCAAGGTCAGCGGCAGTATTGATTCGACATGGCTCGTTCGGGATAACTTTGATCTCGGTAAAGAAACGGGTCATGACTTCTATCAAAACCTCCTCATTACGCAATCTATTCTCCGCATTGATGCTGATTTAACAGACAATGTGTCTGCTGTTATTCAGTTGATTAATGAAAGAGAATGGGGCGATGAGGATGAAACCGCAACCAGTGGCGCTCCCAACACAACAGAAGTTGATATCGACCTAGCCTATGTCACATTAAGGGAAATGCTTTATTCTCCCTTAACGGTTATTATTGGTCGTCAGATCTTGAGATACGGCAATGCTTTTATTATTGGTGACATCAAAACGAATAATGCTACGGCTGGACGTCTTAGCGTTGTTGCTGATGATCTCAGCAAGAGAAAAGCATTTGATGCTGTTAGAGCGATCTTAGATTATGATCCTTTGACGGTAGACCTTATCGCAGCTAGAGTTGATGAAAATTCCACTTTAGGCAGAATCAATAAGAATGATGTCAATCTGTTTGGTATCAATACAAACTGGAAACTTCAAGATGAAAGAAACTCTGATGTTGAAGCGTACTTCTTTGCGAAAATTGATAGGTCTGTTGAGAATAATGTTTCTGGAGCTGCCGCAGACACTGTCTATACACCTGGTTTAAGAGTTGCTTCAAATCCAATTGATAATTTGTATACTTCAGCAGAAATCGCATGGCAATTTGGAAATAAAACGCATGCAGCTGCAACAACCTCTCCTGATAACCTCAGAAGAGACGCTATGGGTCTTCAGTTGATTTCAAGCTATGCGATTCCTCTTGAAGCGGTTGCTAAGTATAGCCCGGTGTTTAGTAGTTCTTATACATTGGTAACCGGTGACAGCAATCCAACTGACTTGCGACATGTTAGTCAGGGTTCAAGAAATGTTTACACAGCCTGGGATCCTATGTTTGAAGATCAAGGAGGCGGAACAATCTACAACTCGATTATGGATCTGTCAAACTGCCAGGTCTACAACTCAGCTCTTCAATTTGTACCTTTCGAAGACATTACAGCTAAGTTATCTTATACGACTCTTTATTTGGATAAGGAGTTTGATAATGCTGCTGGCACATCAACTTGGGCGCGCACATCACCTGATGGCGTAGGACAAACTTATAATATTAATGTGGAAGAAGATCATCTTGGTTATGAAGTCGATGTGGATCTTATGTATGATTATACAGAAGATGTCCAAATCGGTTTCAGCGCAGGATGGTTTGTACCTGGCGACGTTTTTCACGAATCCAATGATGAAGTTGCCAAACAATTCCTCACCAACGTGAATGTGAACTTCTAAGCTAGCGAATTAGAAAAAGCCCCCGCCATTGATATTCAGTGGCGGGGGCTTTTCTATTGATTGAGAATTTTCTGCGTTGCCCAATTTCTGATTCCGTCGGAAAATCTCCGAAACCCTGTTAAAAATAGTTAAAATATTTCTTCCATAGTACAATTTCTTTGATAAGATAAGTTTAATACTTTAGAAAAATACTATATATAGTATTTATTGGTAAAAGATTTTTGTCAACTTGTAACATATTATGAATAAAGAGCATATGACCAAGAGTGAAATATATGAGCATCTGGCGCGTGTGTATATCGGCAAATCGGAGAAAGCCGAGCCTCAAAGAAGAAAACGGTTCAATATCAAAATTTTTAAGCAAGCCTTGCTCACAATAATATTTGTGACTCTGAGCTTCTATGGTTTGACCGCTTTTTTATCGCATCGTAACGGTTCGCTTGATCATCAAATCATTTTTGCCTTAACGAATAGTCCGATACGTATACCCTATAATTTAAATAGTCCTTATCCGCAGATTAAAAGTTTTTCCATTCCTATTCCGAAGACCGATGCTTTGAAATACAATGAGCTACGTTTTTCCGTGCGCGCCCTCGAAGAAGGCACGCCGGGCACCATGAAAATTATTCTAAGAAATCGCAAGAATGAAGCATCGTTTTATTTTATAGAGGGAATTGATCTCAAATGGAAAAAGGTGAGTATTCCGCTCAAACAATTTGAAGCCATTACGGATTGGACTAATCTTAGCGATGTTTCCTTTGTTCTGGAGGCCTGGAATGCCAAAAAGAAAAAAGGAATCATCTTAATCGATGATGTGTGTTTTTCTGGATAAATTACTCCGCCACTTGCCTCGCCACTTTTTTATAAAAGCAAGAAAAGAGGCAAGTGGCGGGGAAATTTACCCCCACACCAATTTGACATGAAACGCTAAGCTTGAAAAAAACGGTCTTATTGTGTCTAAACCATTAATTAAAAATGTTCCCATGCAGTCAAATTGGTGTGGGGGTTCAATTCATACACGAACTTATGTTCGCTCGTTTCACTCGCTCCATAAGTTCGGCATTCATTGAAGGAGGTTCAAAGATATGCCAATCATTACCATAGCAAATCAAAAGGGAGGATGCGGTAAAACAACAACCGCCATCAGCCTCGCGGCAGCATTGGCAGCCAACGATCGCAAAGTTCTTCTGATTGATTTAGATCCGCAGGCGCATGCGTCGCTGGGCTTAAACGTAGAATCCCAAGAAAGTATTTATAACTGTATTTCCAAGTTGACGCCCAGAAAATTACACATCCAAGACATTATTCAGCGCGTCGACGACGGCTTTGACCTTGTGCCTTCCAATATTCTCCTCGGAACGCTTGAACAAGAACTGACGGATGAAATCGGCCGCGAATTGAAGTTAACAGAAAGCCTACAGCCGATTAAAGATAATTATGATTACATTTTGATTGATTGCCCGCCGCATTTAGGCTTTTTGTCTATTAATTCCATACGCGCGAGCGATCTTGTCATCGTCCCTGTTGAACCTAGCCGTTTTGCGATGCATGGGCTCGAGCGCTTGATTGATATTGTCAATCTCATCCGTGAACGGTTGAGTCATCCGGTCAATTATCGCGTCCTCATCACTATGTTCGATTCACGCTTAAGGCATTCCTTTGTGATGCTTGAAGAAATTCGTCGAAAACATTCTCAAAACCTATTTAATTCCATTATCCATTCAAATGTAAAATTTAAAGAAGCCGCGCAAAACGGAAAATCCGTCATCGTCACGATAAATATTGCCGCGGAGCCAAGGATTACTATTCTTTCGCCAAAGAATTGTTATGCAATTATAATGATACAAGAATTGTTTTTAAGCCTTTGTCCCGTCGGATGCAAAGAGCACTTCAAGATCATGTGGAGAGCGTTATTCCGGCGACATTTGTCCTCCAGTCACCGGGAGCGCAATCGGTTTATGTCACGGGTACCTTTAATGAATGGTCCTTAGGGGAATCCTATCGGATGCAACACGATGGCGATGGCCGTTGGGCTCTTAAAGTTCCGCTTAAGGCGGGTGTTCACCGTTATCGGTTTATCGTGGACGGCAAATGGCAGGAAGATCCTAATAATCCCTTAAAGGAAAAGAATCCGTTCGGAGACATCAATTCCTTAATTGAATTAAAATAAAAATATTCAAATGACAAAGAAAAGCGAAAACCAGATTATTGATGGCAAAATATTTGCTATTCTCTCATACATATCCATCCTATGCATCATCCCCTTGGTCCTCAAGAAAGAAAATGATTTTGTCCTCTCTCATGGCAAGCAGGGTCTGGTGATTTTTATCGCACAGGTCGGTCTGTTCATCGCGAGCATTGTGTTTCCTTGGCTTTTAAAGCCAGGGTTCTTTGTCTTGGGTGTATTATCCTTATGGGGCATTATTGAGGTTCTGCGCGGGAATTATATTGAACTTCCTGTGGTTTTCGGCATCGCGAAGAAAATCACTTTATAATCGCCCAACAACCTATCCTTTATGATTTTCGGTCATCTCATCACATCTCTCAAAAAGAGTATTAAGAAAATCGTCAAAAGGAACCCCCGCCCTGCCAAAAAGAAAACCAGAAAGAAATCAAAGTCTGGCCGTTCAAAACCCCGTTTGAAAACAAAAAAACTTCGCGTTGTCAAAAAGAAAATCAAGAAAGTTAAACACTTTAAAAAGCGTCAAGGAAAGAAAAGGATTATCCCCAAGAAAAGAAGATTCAAGAAAAAAGCCAGAAAGAGAATCATCGGACAAAAGAGCACAAAACAACGCCGTCAATCTATTAAGCGAAAACCTCCGGATCAAGCACCAAGAATCAGCCAAAAAGCGAAATCTGAAGGACTATTGATTGGCGAGATCACTCATTACTTTTCGAAAATCGAAGTCTGTGTGATCAAAATGACCAACGGTCAAATGGCTCTGGGGGATCGGATTAAAATCCAGGGGAGCACGTCCGATTTTATTCAGAAAGTCACATCGCTTCAGATCGAGAATTCAGATGTCCGTCTGGCCAGGAAAGGTCAGCTCGTCGGCATGAAAGTCAACTCCAAGTGCCGGGAGGGGAACCAAGTCTTTAAATTAAGTTAGCCCTTACACTCAAGAACACTATTGGAAGAGAGGAATATTCTGTGCTATGATTAAATGAGGAGGCATTACAATATGATAAAAAGCAAAAGAGCGCAGAGTATTGTGGAATATATGATTTTGATGACAGCGGTGATATTGGTCATTCTGGCATTTGTGTACAAGGGGCCATTTCGCAAAGCCATTGATGATAGTTTTGATAGTATGATTGATATTATTGAAAATCTAGAGCAGTAAGTACAGGCGCTGAAGGTTGAGGCAAAGGGATGAATCAAAAACAAGATTGTGACGAACAAGGACTAATCCGTCGATATCTGATTTGGTGTTATAAGACAACAAAGGAAGATCTTGATAAGATCGACCGAAAATTCACTCAATGCGCGGTCGATCATTTTATTATAAAAGAAATGGAGAAGGCCAAGAAAAAAATTAAGAAGAGCACCGACATCAACCACTATGTGCGGAATCTGGCCCAGTTTAAGCTCTACGCAGCCAATAAGCAAAAGAAAGCGGACCAGGAAAAATTTATTGATCAGAAAAAATCTTTACTGAATCCGAGTTATGTGTATCTTAAAACGCGCCTGAACGCCATCGAGAAATGTATCCAGGTTTTTCTTGGAAAAAAGGAATTACTTAAGGTAAAATCTTACTATGAACAGGAGATGACCCGGCGTATTCTAAGCGCTAAAGAGCGCACATAGTCCTTAACCATGACCCAACCACAAGTCATCAATCAGAAAGACGGATTAACAGGTTTTCATACCAAGCAAGGGATGTATGAATATCTATCTACAAAAATGCAATCTGTTTATTCGCGCGCAGCGCGGCTGTCTGTCATTATTCTGGATTTGGATCATTTTAAAGGCATCAACGACTCCTTCGGGCATCTGGTCGGAGATGATGCCCTCAGGCATTTTTGCATGGCGATCAATCAGGCCCTGAGGGGCCGGCACTTCGTTGCGCGTTATGGCGGGGATGAATTTGTCATTGCCGTAGAAGATGTACCCGATGGCCGAGAAAGCCTGGAGATTGCCAAGCGCATCAAGCATTACCTTCGCAAAGAAAGATTCTATACACCCAAAGGGCATATTCGTCTGAAAACATCTATCGGGATCGCCCGCTTTCCCGAAGACGCTAAAACGCCGCGTGGCTTATTAGAAATCGCTGACCAAGCCATGTATTATGCCAAGACCCATGGCCGGGACAGGGTCATTACGTCACGATATCTCAAATTTTCCGTCAAAGATAAATTTTTGTCTTTTATTAAAATAGGGGTTGTGCTTGGCATCATCATCTTAGCTTTCTCAGCTTATCGGACGACGAAATCCTTCCGGGGTGTTGTAGGGTATTTTCAGAATATTTCTCAATGTGTAACATTTTCTATGCATGAAAAGCGGGAGAATTACAATTATACGACGGTTCATCTCAGAGACGGAAAGAAACTGGAAGGATGGGTTCTCAAGGAAGATGATGACAATATGGTCTTAACGATGAGCAAGCCAAAATTATATTTTAACCCGCTGCGCCTGGCCGTCGCGGTTGAACCCATCACCATTCCCAAAGAAAAGATTGCCTCATCCATCAATGTCAAAAGAGAATAGTTTTCTCTTTTGGAACCTTGCCTCAGAAATATTTTTAAATTAATAAATTGGGTCTACCTTTGAAGGGAAACTAATAGCGATAATCAGAGCGGGGCTTACCTTCCTGATAACGAAACCATTTCATCTGTTCTTCGTAGTCATCCATAAGTTTTTCGGTATCCTTTTTGGCCTCTGTCGCGATATGGTGTTGTTCCTCGCGCAGTGCTTGGCTTTGGGTCGTTTCTTGAATCGGAGAGGATTTGGCCTTATTGAGACCGGTCACAATGGTCAGAAAAACACCCCCGGCCCAGACAGCGAGAAAAATAAGAATAATGATGAGATATTCTTTCCACATGGTTTCCTCTTAAATTATAGTTAGAAAATTCAGGAATGCAAATGGAAAGATGTATTCGAACAAAAACGAACAAAAACACCGCTCGTTTCAAAAGACCATGGAAACTCAGACTTTTTGAAAACCCATTGATGCAGGAAGGGTTTTTTAGTACAATACCTTTACCGTGCAAACAAAAAAGTTTGAGCAATAATATTGATTCGCTGCGCTTCTTGCTTTCGCAAGAAAGCAGCGGGGTTCAGTTCACCCGCCATTGAATCAGTGGCGGTTTCGTTAAAGGAGGGTCAAATGAGTAAGGCGTATGATTTTAAGAAGGAATGGGAGACGATTAAGAAGAATCTGAAGATTTACGGAGACGAAGCTTTTAAATTGGCTAAAAAGGGTGAAAAAGAAATGATCCGCATTTCCAAAGAAGGAAAATTGCGTTTCGATTCCGCCGCTCTCAATTTAAAACAAGAACAGTTGTATTACATGATCGGCAAAGAATACATGAAAGCCAAATGCCCCGGATCCAAGAATGCCAAACTCAAGAAATTGATCGATGAATTTCAAAAAGCCGGTAAAGAAAAGAAAACCTTGGACAAGAAAATAAATAAATCAGAGAAGAAATAATGGTCGCCTTCGATAGCCCGGTCTTCAAGTTGGTCGTTTGGGGTACGGCAATATTGATCACTCCTTGCATGACTCATGATTTTGTCTACGCCCAGGACGCGCAACGCCCAATTGAAATATACACAGACGGCAAAGGCTACGATTCTTTAGAGGAATATAGAAAAGACAGAGAATCGTTACAGGGAAGTCAACAGGAAGCATCCGCGCCTGAAATTCCACCTGATATTTCTGCGAATCCGGGCTTAGGGGGGCAGGCCGACGGGCCGTTAAATGCAGAAGCTATCATAAAAAAGCTTTTGCGGGATCCGGCGAATAATCCACAGCAAATCAATAAAGAGCAAATCATGAAAGCGATCTATGAGCAAAAGAATGGTGAACTGTCGAAGGACCAACCGGGACTTGATCCGATAGAACTCCAGAAACTTCTTCAGCAAGTCTTAGACGCATTGCAAGCCTCTCAGCAAACCGCTAGCGATTCATCATTGAAAGTTCAACAAAATCCGGATGATTTTGGTAAAGTTCTTAATCCTTTCCCTCCTGAGCAGTATCCTTTGGACATGGAGGCCGATCCCGAGCTTAATCCACCCATTGACCAAGATGAGGAATCAGCGCCTTTAAGTCCAGATTCTTTTGACGAGGATGTGGAATATCAAAGCACGTCAAAAGATTTAAGAACGATATTAGAGCAAAGAGTGCCTTAAGAAATTCAATGTCTGAGAGAAAAAAGGTCGATTATTATGAAGTGGCCCTTAAGGGGCCATCTTCGCTATTAGGGGCCGATGCCATTGCTCGACGATGCCTGGAAGTTATCGGGATCAAACCGGGGCAAATCATACATTGTGACAATGGCTTTATTTTTACTGTTGCCACATACCTAAAATCATTTCGTCAGGCTCAGGACATCAAAAGCAAGCTTCGTAGGCTCAAACTCAAAAAGGTCGCCGTTCACATAAAAACCCTATCAAAAAAAGACTGGCGTGACCAATGGAAGGAGACATTCCATACTTTTTCGTTAACGAAAAATATCGACGTTATTCCTATTTGGGAAAAAAAGCGTTATCGCAACAGAAGAAAAATACCGATTGTTCTTGATCCGGGAAATGCCTTCGGAACAGGACTGCATGAGACAACGCGTTTTATGGTGGAACTGATCGAACAGTGCCGGGGTCAATTCAAAGACTTTCTGGACCTAGGTTCCGGTACGGGCATCCTTGCAATTGCGGCTCATCGGTTGGGCGCCACAAAAGTTGAAGCTATTGACAGTAATCGGGATTGCTCGAACATCACACAAAAGAATCTACAAATCAACGATTGCGCAAATAGTCAGTCGAGGAGCATGGACCTGACCCGATGGATAACAAGAAAGCATTTTGATTTTGTAGCCGCTAACCTGATTACGCATGAGCTTATTCGCTTAAAGAAAAAAATTGTTTCCTTGGTCCGGCCCGGACAATTCCTTGCCGTATCCGGCGTGGCCTGTGAAAATCTGGATATCTTTAAGAAAGCCTATAGAGGCTTGCCTGTTCGTACGGTTCGCATTCTTCAAGGAAAACAGTGGGCGGCTATTTTATTTAGAAAAAACAAGAAAGCTCGATAACATGATGACGTTTGGATTATCCAAAGAGAAAGAAAAGGCCCTGATCGATCGCATGCAGGCTTTGCATGTCCAAGAAAGCGATTTTCAGGAATCTTTCATTCGTTCATCCGGGCCTGGCGGTCAAAATGTCAACAAGGTGTCAACGTGCGTTTATCTGGTCCATCGGCCCACAGGCCTATCGGTTAAATGCCAAAAAGAACGATCCCAGGCCTTGAATCGTTTTTTGGCCCGTCACTCTCTATTAAATGAGATCGAAAGGCGAAAGAAACGAGCGATCCAAGAGGAAAGACAGCGGTTCGAAAAGGTACGCCGACAAAAAAGAAAACGTTCCAAACGGGCCAAAGAGAAAATGCTCGAAGAAAAACGACATCGAACCAAAAAGAAAGAAACGCGTCGAAAAATACAATTCAATAAACTGGATAACCTTTAGCCTGGCGGTCAAGTCAACTCCATGATCCTAGCCCAGCAAGCCCTTCAAATTATTCTTAGACACACCAACGTTCGTCTCAAAGAAGATTGCAACTTTCTCGCATCTCTCGGGAGAACCTTGGCTCAAGATGTCAAATCAAAGAATGATCTTCCCGCTTTTGATCGTTCTCTGCGGGATGGTTTTGCCTTGCGCAGCGTTGATACGCGTAACGCAAACCCAAAAAATCCACTTTGCTTTCGTTTAATCGATACGGTTTTTGCCGGAAAGCCTTCAAGAAAAAGAATTGGGCCCAAAGAGGCGATCCGGATTATGACGGGCGGCGTGATTCCCAAAGGAGCTGACGCCGTCATTATGAAGGAAGATACCCGCCTTGAAGGCCAGCAGGTGAACATTTTAGAATCCGTTAAGAAAAAGGAGAATATCGCTTTTCAGGGAGAGGATATAAAGAAAAACAAAACGATTATCCCTGAAGGGACCGTTATCCATCCCGGAATCATTTCCTTGTTGGCATGTCTCGGCCAAGCGCATGTCCGAGTTTTTCGGAAACCCACGGTAGCCATTCTTGCGACAGGAAATGAATTGATTGGTTTGAAGAAGAAACCAAAGCAAGGCCAGGTGCGCAGTTCCAACCAGTATGCCCTTTTTGCTCAAATCCTTCAGTGCGGCGCTCAACCGATTATTCTTGGGATAGCGAAGGATAGCCCTCAAGAATTGATAAAGAAAATAAAGCAAGGACTCAAGAGCGATATGCTCCTAGTATCCGGTGGAGTTTCCGTCGGCGAGTCGGATTTTGTTCCGTTAGTCCTCAAACAACTGAAGGCAAGAATTGTATTTCATAAAGTGGCCATCAAGCCCGGGAAACCTCTGCTTTTTGCACACCTGGGAAAGACCCTGATTTTTGGGCTGCCGGGCAATCCTGCATCGACCATGGTTTCCTTCAACAAATTTGTCCGGCCGTGTCTTGCGAAAATGAGCGGACAAAAATCTTTTTGCGAAAAGAGCGCTCAAGCGATTCTTGCCCAGGATGTTCACGAGGAAAAAGAACGGCGAAAGGTCATGCGTGGCCTAGCGTTTGAGAAAAACGGACAACTCTATGTCCGGCTTGCTCATCATCAAGGCTCGGGAAATATCCTTTCGATGGCAGGCGGGAACTGTCTTTTTGAAATCAAAGAAGGGGTCCGAGAATTAAGCAAGGGAACAAGGGTCAAAATCACTTATCTTTGGTAAAATAGAAGTGGTTAAAGAGATGAAAAAAAAGAGACAGACTAAGGTTTCTGAGCAAATGGTTGATATTGGTGACAAAAAGATGACCCGGCGTCGGGCCGTTGCGTGCGCACAAATCAAAATGAGTCCGAAGGCCATGTCAGCGTTAATAAATAAGAAGTCCCCCAAAGGAGACGTTCTTAAAATAGCTAAAATCGCGGGGATTATGGCGGCCAAGGCCACAAGCAACATCATTCCTCTGTGTCATCCTTTGCCGATTAGTCACGTGGATATGGATTTTAAGATTGAGCCCAAAGCATACTGTGTCCGGATCACTTCTTGCGTTAAATGTCGGGGCCGTACAGGTGTTGAAATGGAGGCTCTGACAGCAGTGAGCATTGCCGCGTTAACGATTTATGATATGATGAAATGGATGGACAAAGGCATTGTGATTGCCGACATCAAGCTGCTTGAAAAAAGCGGCGGTAAAAGCGGTTACTACAAAAGATCTCAGTAAGAAATTAAGAAAAGGAAAAATGGATAATACCATTTCACCATCCATTCGCCGGCCGATCATTACCCTAGTGATTTTTTTGTCGCTTGTTGGCGTAGGATTGCGCTTTTATCATATTACCAGCAACGATTTTGTCTTTTATGATGAAGGTCTTTATCTGAATCACAGCCGAAACCTTCTTGAGCTCATCGAGCAGCATTTTCCTCAAAATATTTCAGATTGCCGAAAGGTTGTCAACCTCTGGTTTAAATCATCTTTGTCTATGACAAAGGTTTTATGGGTGATGGTCTCCGACATTCGTGTATTTTGGGGCGGTTTAAGCGACTGGTTTTTTCCTCGCGTGATTTCCGCGTGCGCCGGATGCCTAACGCTTTTGTTGACGTTTCGGTTTGCTAAAAAATATTTTTCATCGAATGAAATTGGTACTTTGAGTCTTCTTTTTCTGGCCTTGTTGCCTAGCCATGTTTTTTATTCGCGACTGGCTCTTCAGGAGGCCCTTTGCACGCTGTTTTTCCTTGGGGGTTTTTATCTCTATCTTTTTCCAAGAACCTTTGGCCTGAGGACATTCTTGTCAGCTCTGTGTTTTGCATGCGCCTTTATGACGAATTATCGCGTAATTTTTATTCCGCTTTTTGTTTTATTGACCGAAACTTTTGTGTGCGCAACGAGTCGCGCGACATGGAATTTGCGGAAATATCTTTGGAATACGCTGACTTTCCTTTTGATTATTGTTCTGGTGGGCAACCTTGAAGGTGGGCGCAATAGCCGCGTTGTTTTTGGATGGATGTTTGTTCAGGCGCATTCTGCGTCAGAGACCTTTAGCGCTTTTAATCTCTTGTCCTACCCCTATTATATTTTTAGATTGGAAAACCCGCTCTTGGGTTTGCTTTTCTTTGGCAATATAACCTATTTTGCTTGCAGAGAATATAAAAAACTTCTCCCGTTTCTTCTTGTATGCTTGCAAATGTTGATTTTTTCCTTAGCCGAAGAAAAGGGAGCGAGATATCTTTGTATCGTTACGCCCTTTATGGCTATCGCATGCGCCTCTTTGGCTGTGGATCTTTTTCAAAAATATCAATCGAAAATATTAAGACTGTCCCTTGGTCTTTTTGTCATGTTAACCTTATTAATGCTTTGCCATAAATCAATTGCTTTGGCTCGCTCTCATAGCGATTATGAATCTTCGATTCGCTATATCCGCCAACTCGACCCTCAGGCCAAAATTTTATCGACACAACCGAAAATTCAGAATCTTTATACGAGCAAATCAGACGTCGAGGGTGTTCCTAAAAAATTCCCGTTTTTCTTGCACTTTTATGCGCAAGGGTTTCAATATCTCGTTATCGATCCTCAGGTCTATGTGTCATGGGCCGACGGAGATATGCGATTTAACACCAAGCTTATCGGCTATATGAATTTTATTGTCCGGCAGGTCAAGCCTTTAAGGGTATTTCCCCATTTTTCCAAAGACCTTCTAGAACGCTTTGTCTTTGAACACAGCACGAACTTGCGACGCTCGATCCGCTTTCTAAACGCCCGCGATTATCCCTATGGGACCTTATCGGTTTATAGTATCAGAGACTGCATTGATACCGTTAACGAGCGCATTGGATTTCACCGGTCCCAGGAAAAATAAGTTATGAAGAAATATTACGTAATTTTCTTTTTTGTCATTTTGATTTTGGCGGGCATTATTTTTTATCTTCAGCAGCCTCGCTTACACAAATATTCCGAGTCAAAACTTTTGTTAGGAACAATTGTCAAGATCGATGTCTGCGTGACAAGGCAGCAAAGGAAAAACCTTGATTTTGTCTTTCAGGAAGTCTGGAAAAGAATCGAAGATATTCACGAGCGCATGGGGGAAGAGGGGGTTCTAAGCGAAGTCAGGCGTATCAACTTGGCGCAGAGTCAGGCGACAAAGCTCCAGTCAGATACTTATGGCCTGTTGCGAATGGCCGTTGATTATAGTCAGTCGACCCAAGGGGCCTTTGATGTGACGGTTTTGCCGCTTTTAGAGATATGGAGAAAAGCGGCCAAAATCAATCGATTACCCGAGAAGAGAGATATCAGCGAAGCGAGGAAAGACGTTGGATTTGCTTATATTAAATTTTTGCCTCCCGATAAAATACGCTTAACCAATAAGAATTCAAAAATTGTCTTGGGAGCTGTCGCTAAAGGTTATGCGGTCGATGAGGCTGCCCGCCTATTAAGAAAAAACGGTTTTTATCATTTTCTGATTGATGCCGGCGGCGATCTTTATGCGAGCGGAAACAACGACGAAAATTTGCGGTGGCGTATCGGCATCCGTCATCCCCTTATAAAATCAGAAATGATCGATAGGATGGATTTGAGTTACGCAGCGATCACGACGTCCGGTGATTATGAACAATATTTTGAGATTCAAGGACAAAAATATTCCCACATCATTGATCCGAAGACGGGTTATCCCACAGGGCGAGTCGTCAGCGCAACCGTGATCGCACCGACGACGACAGAAGCGGACATTCTTTCCACAGCTCTTTGCGTCTTGGACCCCGAGAAAGGAATTGCTTTCATCGATTCCTTGGGGGATGGTTTCTCGGCTCTTATTTTTGAGAAAAATCAAGACGGAGATTTGGTCCGCTTCCAGAGTCGCGCCTATGAGAAATTCAAGGCGAAGTAGAATAAAGTAAATACAGCGCGCGCAAAGCTTTTTTTGTTATAATAAAACCTTCTAAAGGAGTCCGATCTTGAGCGACGCAGACGAAAAAAAATCTTTTGAATTCTCAGACTTCACGTCTTCGATTCTTTCTTTTGAAGACAATTATCAAGACGATATCAAAGATCATCAATATTTTAGCTTTCCCGCCGAACCTATCCTAGATTCAGAGAGAAATCTTTTTTTGCCGGAAAAGAAATCCATTGCTTATTTTTCCATGGAATACGGAATTGCGCCCAGTATCTATAATTCCTTTGTTCTCAATAAGCCCATGAGCGAAAAAAATCAATTCTTCAAACACGATGTTTTCTCCAATTATTGGTTGAGCGATTATTTGTTCAAGATCGAAATAGATAAGATGCTCGATATTCCTATTTACGGCGGCGGCTTAGGGGTGCTGGCCGGGGATTCCATGAAAAGCATGGCTGATCTTGGGCTTTCGGTGGTGGGAATAGGGATTTTGTGGAACAAAGGATATTTTAAGCAGAACTTTTGGTACAAGCATGGCCAGGTTCCCCAAGAGCTGACATGGGATCCGTGGACCTATCCCGGTTTGGTTCCCTTAAAGAACATTGTGACCATCGATACAAAAGAAGGATTGCTGCACTTGCGCTTATGGAAATATTATATCTATAGTTTTGATCGAAAAAAAGTTTGTCCGCTTATTTTGCTGGATTCAAATCTGGACGAAAATCCTGAGCACTTCCGCAAACTGACAGATCAGTTATACCGCAGCGACTACCCTTGGTGGAAAATCTTTCAGAGAATGATTCTTGGCATCGGAGGGATGAGGGCCCTGGAGGATCTGGGCTATCATATTCATGCCTATCATCTCAACGAAGGACATGCCGCCTTTGCGCTTCTTGAACGCTACATGAAGTTATCGCACCCCAACGATTGGGAAAAAGTTCGCAATAAATTTATTTATACCTGCCACACGCCTGTGGCTGCCGGCCATGACCGTTTTCACATTCATGATGTTTCAAAAATCATGAAAGACGAATATATTCCTGCCGCCATGATGCTTGGCAAAGAAGACGTTCATTCCGATAATATCAACCTGACGTACATGTGTCTTTCCAATTGCCAGAAGATGAATGCCGTTGCCAAACGACACGGCGAAATCATGAGGCTTCAGTTTCCGAAATTTGCTTCTAAAATTAAGGCCATCACGAACGGCGTTCATACGCATACGTGGGTTTCGGATAGTTTCAGCGCATTATTTGATCAGTATCATCAGGCCTTTGGGGACTGGAGAAAAGACCCGGATCAATTAAAAAACATTACGCAGCTCTCTCAAGACAAGAATTTTCGTCTTCATTTGTTTGAAGCTCATCAGAAGAATAAATCCAATCTTATTGAATTTCTAAAAAATTGGAGGCTCAAACAAGATATCTTTACGCTGGGATGGGCCCGGCGTGTCGCAGGCTATAAACGGCCGTCCCTTATCTTTTATGATCTTCAACGGCTCATTCGTATAGCGAATACCATCGGCCCTATTCAAATCGTTATGGCGGGTAAGGCCCACCCGAATGACAATATGGGCGCCGCAAAGATTGACGAAATCCTCAACTGCATTGTCCAGTTGAATGAACACAAATCTGTGATCAAGGTTTTGATTCTGGAAAATTATGATACCTATTTCGGCAAACTCTTGACCAATTCGGTGGATATTTGGCTCAATAATCCCTTGCCGCCTTTTGAGGCCTCAGGAACAAGCGGTATGAAAGCCATTTTAAACGGCGTTCTGCAATTAACCACTTTGGACGGATGGGTTGTGGAGGCCGAACAAAGTGATATCGGCTGGATTTTCGGTTACCAATTCAAGGGTCCCGACATCGGCAGCGAAGCGAATTTGCATCTCGAGGAAGATTCCCAAGCCCTCTATGGAAAGCTCGAAGAAATCATCCGGCTCTACTATCAAACCTATTACAAAGGGCAAGTGAATACCGAGAGTATTTGGATTGATAAGATGATTCATTGCGTTGAGCAAAGCGCTTATTTTAGCACGCAACGCATGCTGAATCAATATTACCAGCAGATGTGGCAGTAATCACTCCTTTCGATGAGGCCATGGTTTATGGAGTCCGCCATTGATTCAGTGGCGGACGACATAAACCATATGGCCGAGTTGACTCCGAACCAATTATGAAATCATTGGTTCGGAGAATTTTGATAAAGTCATAATATTTATCTTCTCTAAAATTACCCAGGAATCCGAATCCGCTTCTATGAAACAGTATCTTGATTTAGTCCGATATATTTTGGAACACGGCGAACAAAAAGAAGATCGCACCGGAACGGGAACCATTTCTGTTTTCGGATACCAAGCGAAGTATGATCTGAGGGAAGGATTTCCTATTCTCACAACAAAAAAGGTGTTGTTTAGCGCTGTTGCGTGGGAGCTTTTGTGGTTTTTGCGGGGTTCGACAAATATCAACGATCATCTCAAAGAGCATACGCCGATATGGAATGCCTGGGCAGACGAGAAGGGGGAACTCGGCCCCATTTATGGATATCAATGGCGAAAGTGGGAAAAGTTTATTTGGGATGAGAGCGCGAAGCAATACAGAAAAGAATACGTTGATCAGATCAAGAATGCCATTGAATTGATAAGAAGCAAGCCTGATTCCAGAAGAATTATTGTAAGTGCCTGGAATGTCTCTGATTTAGACAAAATGGCGCTTCCGCCTTGCCACGCGTTTTTTCAATTTTATGTGATCCATGGGCGATTAGACTGTCAGCTATATCAGAGATCAGCCGATGTGGCTTTGGGAGTCCCTTTCAATATTGCAAGTTATTCCTTGCTTTTGTCGATGATAGCACAGGAGTGCGGTCTGATCCCGGGCATATTTGTCCATACTCTTGGAGATGCGCATATTTATTTGAATCATGTGGATGGCCTAAAGCTGCAGCTGCAAAGAACACCGAAAGCCTTACCGAAGTTAAGAATCGCCCCCAAGAGAATTTTTGATTTAACATTTGAAGACATAGAACTACTCAACTATCAACATGATGCGTTTATAAAATTTCCTATTGCCGTTTAGACAATTAAACGATGAGACCATTTGCCATTATAGTAGCCGTTGATGAAGACTTGGGAATTGCTAAGAATGGCTCGCTCCCATGGCACCTTCCTCAAGACATGAAGCATTTCAAGGATATGACATGTTTGTGCCAATCATCATCCAAAAGAAATGCTGTCATCATGGGGCGAAAAACATGGGAGACATTGCCAAAAAAATTCCAACCACTTCCCCAACGCTGCAATATTATTCTCACAAGAAATGAGAATTTTGATTGCCCGGAAGGTGTTATCAAATCAAGGAGTTTAAACGAAGCCCTTGAGCTCCTTTCTCGAGCGCCCTTAGAAAATCAGATCAACTCTGTTTTTGTCATCGGGGGAGGAGAGGTTTACAGGGACGCTATCAAGAGCCCACATTGCCAAAAACTATACGTTACCCATGTTCTGTCCAAGTTTAATTGCGATAATTTTTTCCCTCCATTCAAAGACCACTTTGATTTCATTTCTGCCTCTGAACATCTTCTCGAAAATTCTACAGCTTATCGCTTTGCTGAGTACTGTCGAAAAAAATAGACATTGTTTTAAAAAACAACATTTCATTTCTTTCGAAAAAAGCGATTTCTCCAATTCTAAGACTTTTAGCAATAAAAATTGTTGAAACTCCATATCTAAGAACAAGATAGGAAATTTAAGAATAAATCTCTAGTTTTTTCTTATAAATAAGCTATACTAATACTGGAAGCAATCAAAATCCCAGCCACTGCTTTTAAAAGGTAGTAATGGGAGATTTCTGTCTATGGTCAGCAAAAAGAGAATACTTGTCGTAGATGATGAGAGTACCGTAAGACAGACGATGTCTATGATGTTAGAAACACGCGGCTATGAAGTCAATGTCGCGGAAACGGGTCAGGATGCCATTAATAGGGCAAATGATAAACCTGACCTTATTTTATTGGATCTGATTTTACCTGACTTCGAAGGTTTTGAGGTCTGCCGGCGTCTGCGTGAAGACAAGTCCACCCGCCATATCCCCATTATCATTGTCAGTGTTAAATATCTTTTTGAAGACAAAATTGAAGGCTTGTATTTGGGAGCGGATGACTATATCACAAAGCCTTTTGAATATGAAGAGCTCTTTGCAAGAATCGATTCCGTTTTGCGCAGAAGTCTCTTTTTTGACGAATCCAATTCTAACCGCGAGGCCGTTGTTTTTGAGCTCAAAAGAATTATCAAGGAACAATTGATTGTTTCTTTCTTTCAGCCCATATTCTTTTTGAAACCTTTCACATTATTTGGCTATGAGGCGTTGAGTCGGCCTCCGGCCACAAGTATTTTATCCAATCCGGACCTGTTGTTTAAAGCGGCCTTGCGGTTTGGGCTTTATAGCGATTTGGAACTCTTGTCTTGGCGCAAGGCGATTGAGGCGGCTGTAAAATTTAAGGGTAGTGAGAAAATATTCTTGAATTGCAATCCTTATCTTGTGGAAAGCCCGAAGTTTTTTAAAATCAAATCCCTCTTTGAAGAAGTCAATATGTCACCCCGAGATGTTGTTTTGGAAATCACCGAACGTTCAGCGATTAGCGATTTTAAGGCCTTTTATAAACGGCTCAAATCCTACCGTGATTATGGATTCGAGATTGCCATCGATGACGTGGGCGGCGGTTATGCGAGTCTCGAGTCCATCGTTGAAACAAAGCCAAAAATTGTGAAGATCGATACGCATCTTATCAGCGATCTTGAGAACGACCCCTTGAAGAGAAGTCTCATCAAATTCGTGGTGAGATTTTGCCGAGAGAATCATATTATTGCTGTTGCCGAAGGCATTGAACGTAAACAAGATCTGGATATTCTGTTGGATTTGGGCGTAGATGCCGGCCAAGGTTATTTATTGTGCCGACCCGCCCAAAGCATCAATTTAAATGAACAGTACAAGGATATTCATGTCCGCCTCGGGCTTGATGTTCCCTCCAGCGTATATTCTTAATTCCAGAATACATTTTGCAAAGTAAACGACAAATCACTATAATAAGGCTGTTTCTGCTGATTGAACAAGCTGCTTTATCCCATTAGGAAAGGTTCTCAAGAATGTGGTCTTTAATAGCTTTATTTGTGGGTGTTATCATTGCCTCCGGAATCTGCTCTATGACAGAAGCGGCTGTTCTAAGTTTGCCTGTTTTTAGGGCCCGCATGCTTCTGGAAGAACGGCGAAGAAATGCCGAGACGCTTCTTCGAATAAAAGAGAACATCCATACGACCATTGCCGTTATTGTGGTCTGCAACAATGCGATTAATATTGTGGGTTCCATCTTTGTCGGCCAAGGAATTACGCTGTTATACGGAAATCAATGGCTGGGTTTAGCCTCAACGGTTGTGACTTTTACGATTATTGTCATGGCCGAAATTATTCCTAAAACCATCGGTGAACGATATAAAATCAGAATATCTTTAGTGACAGCCAAGCCTCTTTGGGTCTTGGTGTGCATGATGCGCCCCTTGGTGAACTTTATACTTCTTTTGACAGGACCCTTCGGGGGACGATTCAAATCACCCAAGATCACGGAAGAAGAGATCAAGATTATGCTAAAGCTTGGTCGCGACGCAGGCACCGTAGAGATGGATGAAGAGGCCTTATGCAATCGCGTTTTTAAACTCAATGACACGCGTGCTTTTCAAATGATGAAGCCCATTGATCAGATTTATGCCTTATCCGCGAATAAAACGCTTGCGGAAGCCAAAGAGGAAATCATTCATTCTCAGTACAGCCGTATTGCCGTTTACGATAAGGATCCAAAGGATTTTGTGGGAACCGTTCAGCACAGAGCCCTGTTACGCGAAATCGCCAAGGACAACTATGAAGCTTGCGTTAAGGATTATATGGATAAGCCTGTTTTTGTCAGCCATATGACAAAAGCCGACGCTCTGCTTGAAAAATTCCAGGCTTATCATCAACATCTCTTCATCGTTCAAGACGAAAAAGGAAGCGATATCGGCCTGATCACCATGGAAGATGTTTTGGAAGAATTGTTTGGCGAGATTTACGATGAAAAGGATGTTAAAGCTAAAGCCATTTTATAGTCCTGCCTGTAATCCTTGCTTAATATTAATATACGTATAATAAAATATGTTGCTACCATCCCAGCCCTATGATAAAATTTCCCTAATATAAATTCTCATGAGAAGTTTATTTAATATAACCCTAGTCGTTGTTTTATGTGTTCTTTCGGGATGTCTTTTTGGACAGAAAAAGGACACTCTTTCCGTAACGCTTTCTGTGGCAAATGTTTCAAAACCTTCCGTAACAAATGCTGATCAGCGTATTTTCAATCAAGAAAAATTAGTTGAAGGCGGTCGCCTCTTGATTATCCCTTTCCAGGCCGGGCCGAATGTTTTGGTTAGTCAGGAACTGGATAGGCTTTCTTTGTTTATCGTTAAAGGTCTAGCCGATTTTTTAATAAACCAGAATTCATCTCTGGTGCTCATCGATGCGGCGGAGGCTATGAGCGCGGATTTCGTGATCAAAGGGTTGGTCACGCGTTTTAAAAAACCAAAGCCATGGAAGCATTGGATTCCCGGTCAGAAAAAAAAATATCTGGATATCGAAGCGCGGATGCTTGACCAAAACGACGGAGAACTTATTTTGCAATTTAAAGAAGAAAACTTATCTACTTCAAAAGAATCGGATTTTGAAACTATGGCCTATGAGCTGGGTCAAGACATCGGTCGATTTATCGTCGAAGGTCAAGGCAAAGTCCATTCGCAAGGACAACCATGATTGTCATTACGGGAGCGGCAGGATTTATCGGAAGTTGTATTCTCTCTGAGCTGAACAGAATCGGACGAGAAGACATTATTGCCGTTGACCATCTCGATGATAGCCTTAAAGAAGAGAATTTGAAAAATAAGAAATTCATTGCCTACCAAGACAAAAAAGATTTTCTAAGCTTTGTCAGGAATAATCAACTCAATCAAGCCGTAGAGACCATCATCCATATGGGGGCCTGCAGCTCAACGACTCTTCAGGATGAGCGTTATTTTGAGGAAAATAATGTTGAATATTCCAAGCATCTTGCCCATTGGTGTTTTGAAAACAAAAAGAGGTTTATTTATGCGAGTTCGGCGGCCACCTACGGAGACGGAGCGCTCGGTTATGATGATGACGAAAGTATGCTTCCCCAACTGAAGCCCTTGAATCTTTACGGACTGTCCAAGCAAAAGTTCGATTGTTGGATACTGGAATCAGGATATTTTGACCGATGCGTAGGGTTAAAATTTTTTAATGTTTACGGGCCTAACGAATATCACAAAGAAGATATGCGCAGCGTCATCGCCAAGGCTTACCAGGTTGTTAAAGAAAAAGGCAAAATGGATTTGTTTAAGTCGTATGAAGACGAATACGCCCACGGGGAACAGAAGAGGGATTTTATCTATGTCAAAGATGCCGTGAAAGTTGTGATGTTTTTTTACAAAAATCCTTGTATCAATGGTATATTTAATGTGGGAACAGGAAAGGCGCGCACATGGAATGACTTAGCTCGCGCCCTTTTTAAGGCCCTTAAGAAAAAGCCTGTCATTCATTATATCGATATGCCCGAAGATTTAAGACCCCGCTATCAATATTTTACGCAAGCCAATATGAAAAAGCTCCGGCTAGCAGGCTATAGAGAGCCGTTCACCGAGCTCGAACAAGGAGTGAGTGATTACGTACCCTATCTTGAAAAACATGCCTATCTATGAGAAATAAAGCCGCCGGGTGTAAGGATCAATAAAGCATGATAACCATCCCGTTAATCATTATCGGAGTGATCATTTTTGTCGTCGGCGCTTCTTTGCTCTTCAGAAGTTTTCTGGCGTTACCTAATGCCGATGCCGTTGTTCCCCGCGAGGATTTCGAATCGGTTAAGAAAGATTTGACCGATGTGAAAGCCGCTGAAGAAAAGACAAGAAAAGAGCTTGAAGCAGCACAAGAGGAGCTCAAATCCACCCAAGATAAACTTCGTTTTGCCAAACAAGAGCATGAGTGCGTTCTTGCGCAGCTAAAGGAAATCCAGGAGAATTCGGGAGAGTTACAAAAGAGCAATGAATCACAGCTTGTGGGAGTCATGGGTCTGACCGATCAGCTGAAAAAAGAAAACGAAAAATTGTCCCACGACAAAGACACCATGGCCCTTGAGCTGAGAGATATTGAGGTGCGTCTCGGCGACCTACAAAACAACATGTCTGTGAACAAAGAAAAAATTCAAGAGCAGGCCGGAGGCGCGCTCGAGATTGTCGATGATTTGACCCAAGAGGCAGAATACCTCAGGGCCGAAGCCGAAGCGCGGGAGAAACAAATCGAGAAATTGAATGAAGAAATCGCGGCCTTGAAGGAAAAAAGCGATCGTCGTGTTCACGAATCGTCCCAGGCCATTGAGAATTATAAGAAACAAAACGAAACATTGAAAGAAAGTATCGAGAAGAAAGAAAAAGAAATCAAAGAAATTGAGAATCAGATCAATGCCATGGAGAACGCTCAGAGGGAAGGGCGAGATGAATCTAGCGCTCTGGTTGACGCCCTGAAAGCCGAATTGAGTGCCTTAAAGCAGGAGAAAGACGAAGAGATTTCGAAGTCCAAAGCGACGATTGAACAGCTTAAAAATGACGTCAAAACATATGACCACAGGACGACCGATTATCATAGCCGGATCGAAAATCTTGAGGAGCAGATTCAGGTCAATGAGGAGCAATATCAATCCAAACTCAATGTCTTCTTGAAAGAAATCGAAAAATTCAAAAGTGAGAATAAGTCTTTAAAAGAGAATTATTCTTCTAACACGAATAATTTCAAAGAAGCCAATGAACAGCTCTTAGAAAAAGAAAAAATGGTCCAGTATGAATTGGCTAAAACAAGGGCCCAAGTCAATGGCCTCGAGAAGATCTGTGCCGATCTTAAGGGAAAGACAGAAGAGGCCGAACAGTTAAGCAAAGAACTGAAGGAAGCAAAGGAGCGCCTCATTGCTTTCGAGAAAGAAAATCAAGAGCTAAAGAAAAAAGAAAACGGCGCGGCAACCCAAGAGGTTAAAAAGCAAGAACCAAGTGAAGAAAAGAGCGAACCAGATTCTCAAGGTTCCGCTGGCGGAGAGTCAAAAGAACCGATTCCATCTCCTTCAGAAGAATAAAGGGAACCGGCCAAAGAGACAAGCGCGCCAGCTTCCCCAGAAGAACCAAAACCAGTTTCCCAAGAACCAAAAGAGGACGAGAAGAAAAAGCCTGATGATACGCTAGCGTCTGATTCGTCCAAGAGCCAAGAGAGCGAAATACCGCCTTCTCCGCAAGAAAAGAAGACCGAAAGTGATGCAGCTTTGTAAGAAGAACAAAAGAAAGAAGTGAATGAACCGCCTCACGGCGAATTTCCCCCGGGAGAAGCAAAGACTTAAGAATTAGACTGATCCTCATGAATAAAGCAAAAGAAGAAAATTCCCACTTGCAAAACCATACGGTCAAGGATATCTCGACTAAAGTCAACGAATCAAAACAAAGAAGGGCCTTTCATCCGAAGGATATCTTAGTCAACGATATTATGTCCGATATTGTCGTGACGATTCCGGAAAATTACCTGGTGAGCCAAGCGGCTCACTTGATGCTCAGAGACCGCGTCAATGGCCTCCTGGTTGTTGATCAAGCCCATGCCGTTGTTGGGATGCTTACGCTGACTGATTTGTTTACTATCGTTGATCAGGCCGCAAGCGATCAGCACTACGATTTTTATAAGAGTCTGTTTCATGAAAAGGAAGCTAAAGTTACGGATGTCATGACAAAAAATGTTTGCTCGGTAACGCCAGAGATGACCTTGGCGGAGGTAATTCGCTTGACTTTGAGGAAAAATATCCATACGTTCCCGGTTGTTAAAGATGGGAAGCTGGTCGGGGTGATCGGTCGGCATGATGTGCTCAACGCGATTTTTACGTTCTAGATTCAGACATTTTCTTGAGTGTTCAACTAAGATCGTTGCAAAAAACAATTTTCTTTGTAGAATGTCATCCGCTTATAAAAGCGATTTTGAAAATGTCCAAGTTCTTATTTCCATCAAATCTGTCTATCGTCAAGGAAGCCAGCCATAATGTGCTGGAATCGTTGAGCGATCTGCCTCTGGATGCAGCCAAGCTTTTTGATTTAAAATTGAGTTTTGAAGAGGCCATGATCAACGCGATCAAATACGGTAATCGAGAGCAACATGATCTCAACGTTGAAGTCGAAATCCTCAAGCATCCGGATAGCGTCGAGATTATCATCACTGATCAGGGCAAAGGCTTTGATTACCAAAATCGTCCCGACCCTACAGCGGATCATAATTTGGAAAAAAGAAGCGGCCGCGGTATTTTTCTGATCAATCAATTGATAGATCGTGTGGTTTACGAAAAAAACGGCAGTTGCATCCATCTGATTAAGAACATAGGATAAAAAGCAGGAGGCTCCCCATGGAATGCGCAAGGTCCAAGCTACAGGATTTTACGGTGATTGCCATCACCGGAGAAATCGATTTGAATTCTTCTCCAGAAATGAGAAAAACGTTCGACGATCTGATTAAGGACAATGCAACGAAAATCATTGTTGATTTTCAAAATGTGTCCTATATTGACAGTTCCGGTCTTGCCACCCTGATCGAAATGATGCAGCGGCTAAAAAAGCATCAGGGATCGATGCATTTGGTGAGAATGGCGGATAAGATCCGTAATCTTTTTGAAGTGACTAAACTCGATAAGCTTTTTAAAATCTATCCAACGCAAGAAGATGTTTTGTCAGCTTCGTAAATCATGAATTCACTGCTCAAAAATTTTGAAAAAGTCGGCCGTTATGTGACCATAAACATTTCTGTTTGCGTGGAGTTTTCCCGCCTAGCCTTTGATACTTTCTACTGGATTATCGTTGGTCCTTTCAAAGATAAGCCCATAGACCGCACGCGTTCTTTTGAACAAATGGTCTTCATGGGGATCAAATCTATCTTGATCGTCTTTTTTGTGACATTCTTTACAGGCGTTGTCTTGGCCATGCAATCGGCGTATCAGCTGGAGAAGTTCGGCGCGGTTATCTATGTGGCCAGTCTCGTGAGCGTATCGCTTTGCCGTGAACTCGGACCCGTCTTGACGGCCTTGGTTATTGCGGGGCGTATCGGCGCGGCAATTACCGCCGAAATTGCTTCCATGAAGGTCAATGAACAAATCGAAGCCTTGGAGGCTATGGCCATTAATCCTGTGCGTTATCTTGTGGTGCCAAAATTTGTGGCCTTATTCTTTATGCTTCCCTGCCTGACGATTTTAGGCAATTTTTCGGGAATCCTCGGAGGCTATCTCGTCGGAACACTCAGCTTAAGATTGAGCGGTCCTTTATTCATTCAAACGGCTTTGAAATATCTCACGCTCAAGGACATTTATACAGGATTATCCAAATCATTTGTTTTTGCGGCCGTGATTGCCTTAGTGGGCAGTTATCAAGGATTAAAGACAAGCGGCGGCGCTGTCGGTGTCGGACGATCGACGACATTAAGCGTTGTCGTGAGCTTCATTCTGATTATTTTGGTGGATTGCGTGTTAACAGGAATCTACTTCTTTTCTAATATGTAAAAAGATGTCATCCACTAATGATAAAAAAATTGCCATTTCCGTAAGAAACCTGCACCGGTCCTTTGACGGCCGCAAGGTCCTCGACGGTGTTAATCTTGATGTTTATGCCGGAGAGACTTTTGTGATCATGGGCGGCTCGGGATGCGGAAAAAGTACGCTTCTTCGGCATATGATCGGGGCTTTGCAGCCGGATTCAGGCCAGGTTTTCTTTGGTGATAAAGAGCTCACGGCTTTGCCCGAAGAAGAAAAGGATAAAATCAAAAGACGTTTTGGCATGTCCTTCCAGTCTTCCGCGCTGTTGGATTCGCTCTCTGTCGCGGAAAATGTCGGCCTACCGCTCCATGAGCATACCAAATTAGACCCCAGCATTATCAACATCATCGTTAAAATGAAATTGGGCCTGGTGGGTTTACGCGGATTTGAACATCTCATGCCGAGCATGCTCTCAGGCGGGATGAAAAAGCGCGTCGGTTTGGCGCGCGCTATCGCCATGGACCCCGAAATTGTTTTTTATGATGAGCCCACGGCCGGCTTAGATCCCGTTGTAGCGGCCGTGATCGATAAGCTTATTTTGGACTTAAGCAAGAAACTTCTCATTACATCCGTCGTTGTTACGCATGATATGAATAGCGTTTTTCGCATCGCGGATCATATCGCGATGCTTCATAAAGGGCAAGTGCTTCAGGTGGGGACGCGCGAAGAAATCAAGAATTCAACAAATCTGCTTGTCCAGCAGTTTATTAAAGGGGAAACAGAAGGCCCGATTACATTTACCGGGAAAGACGAAGTAAGTCTGGACGATTTAACAAGCAGTTAGGTATTATTTTCTATTTTTATTAAAAAAAGGAGTCGTTATGAAATTATCCAATGAGATCAAGATCGGGATTTTTGTTGTGATGATCCTGGTTAGTCTTATGATTCTGACCATAAAAGTGGGAAATTTTAACATTGGTCAGGAGGGCTACAACATTAAAGTTGTTTTTCTTAATATTGATGGCGTGGAGACAAATGCGCCGGTTCGACTCAACGGCCTTGAGGTCGGCTTGGTCAAGGACATTAAGATTAAATATGACGATGAGATGACCAAAATGGAATTGATCCTTTGGCTCAATCAATCTGCGAAGATTCGCGAAGGGGCCAAGGCTTTTATAAAGAATATGGGCCTCATGGGTGAAAAATACGTAGGGCTAACATCCGGCGATAAGGGTGCGCCTTTCTTAAAAGAAAACTCTGTTATTATCGGCCAGGAGCCAACGGATTTTGAAGCCTTGATCACTAAAGGCGATGAAATTGCCCAAAACCTCAAAGAGATCTCGGCCAATATCAACGAGCGCCTAAAGGTCAACAGCGCGGCCATTGATGAGATCGTTGCCAATGTGAATACCACTTCGAAAAATCTCGCCTCGATTTCAACGAATGTTGATGAGCGTTTAAAGGTCAACGAGAAAAATATTGATGAAATCTTGGCGCATTTAGCGATCACGGGCAAAAACTTAGAAGAGCTCAGCGTGGATCTTAAGCTGAATCCCTGGAAACTTTTGCATAGGGAAAAAGCCAAGAAGACAAAATAGCCCGCGCAGCGAAAAATATTTTGGCATTCCCCCTGATAAATTAAATGCCCTTGAAATTATCTTTCCTCAAATCTCGCCTCAAGCCAAAAATCATCCTACGAATTTTTTACGGACTGCTTGTTTGCGTTACGATTCTTTTATCCTACTTCAGAGTCTTTGATATTTTTGAAGATGTTTTGCTGGACTTCCGGTTCCGCTTGCGACCCCTCCAGCCTTTCTCAGATAAGATCGTCATTATCGAAGTTTCCGATGATAGCTTAAATCAATTAGGGTATTGGCCTTTACCCAGAGATTTTCACGCCAGTTTGGTGGACGTGCTTTCTTATGCGGGGGCACGGCAGGTCTTTTTTGATTTTGTATTTGTCGAGAAAACAGAAAAAGACGAAATCTTGGCGGAATCCATCAAGAAGGCAGGAAATGTTTATCTGCCTTATGTTGTCCGTCTGAATGAGGTGAAAAAGGAAAATGGTTTGTGGCGCTCGCTAGGCACCGTGGCGCCCATTGTTCCGACCTTAAGAGATGTTGTCAAAGGATCAGGTCATATCAATTCCATCAAGGATGCCGACGGGAAGGTTCGAAAAACGCCCCTCATTATCGAGCAAGACGATGGATTGAGTTTCCACGCGGCTCTTCGGATGGCCTGCGATTATCTCCATATTCCGCTTAAAAATGTCACCTTACGCGGCAACTCGCTTCGAATTAATGATGAACTGAATCTCCCGGTGTCGCCCTCCGGAACGTTGTTGGTGAATTTTGTCGGTCCCTGGGAAAAATCATTCTGCCATTATTCTTACGTCCAGGTGTTGGATGCGTTTAGAAAAACCTTATTAGGGCAGGAATCAAAGCTGTCTTTGGATGAGTTTAAAGACGCGGTCTGTTTTGTCGGCATTACCGCCGTCGGAACGTCTGATTTAGATGCCGTTCCTCTTGAAAATAATTATCCGATGGTGGGGCTGCATGCCAACGTTTTTAATAGCCTTATTACGGGCCGTCATATCTTTCGCGTAAGCCGTTTGATCAACATTTTCCTCTTGATTGCCCTTCTTTCAATCGTCTATTTTATCAACATCAAGCGCAAGGACCATCCTGTTGTGGGCTTTGTTATGTTAATAGGAATAGGCTTTCTATTCTTCACTTTGGGATGCTTGCTGTTCGTCTTCGCCGGTGTCTGGATTAATTTGTTTTACCCGCTTTCCATGATGGTCCTCCTTTATATAGGAATGCGCATTTATACCTTTATGCAGGAAACCAGGGCCAGAGAACTTCTTGAAAAGGAACTTTCGATTGCCAAGCAGATCCAAGAAAGTTTTTTGCCCGAGCCTATGGAAAAATTCAAAAAATTAAAAATCGCCGCCCACATGATTACGGCCAAACACGTAGGAGGCGATCTCTATGACATGCAGATTTTGGCGGATAATAAATTGGGTATTTTGATTGGTGATGTTTCCGGCAAGGGCGTGGCCGCGGCTCTCATTATGGCTAAAACAATGTCCCTTTTTCGCGTCCTAGCTTTCAAAGCGGAGTCGCCCGGACAATTGCTGTATGAGCTTAACGAAGCCATGGCCAAAGATATTAAACCGGGTATGTTTGTGACAGCGACATACATTATTTATTTGGCCGATCAAAAGAAAGCCTTGATTGCCTCGGCCGGTCATTCGGCTACCCATATTTTCCGCAAGAAAGATTTAGTCATCGAAAATATTAAGCCGTCCGAAGGTATGCCCATTGGCATTATGCAGGGTGCGGAATTTTCACAAGAAGAGGTTACGCTCAATAGCGGTGACCGTATTGTCTTATGTACCGATGGCATTACCGAAGCCAAGAACCTCAAGCGCCAGGAATTTGAAGAAGAGAGGCTATGCAAGCTTGTTTTAGAGCATCCTGACCAGGAACCGCAAGAAACTATTTCCGCTATCGAGAAACAAGTTAAAGTTTTTGCAGGCAAAGCCCCCCAACATGACGACTGCACATTGATTATTCTTAAGCAAGAAGGGGCTTAATTTTTTGCAAAGAATATGAGAGCGTCATGTCCGAAGAATTGATTGCCCGCTACAAGACTGTCCACCAAGCGATCGTCAATAATCTGGATCAGGTTCAGGTTTTGAGTCGCTCCTATGCCCAGGCCAAGCCATGGATCAGAGCCCTGCGAGAAAGATTATTGGCCCATTTAAGCAAGCAAGATGATGACTTCTTTGATGATTTACGTAAGGTCCATCAGTACGACCTGCATGCCCTCAAAATGATTGAATTTCTCTCCAAAGACGTACGGAATACTAAGGTCAAATACCTTATATTCTTTGAAAAATACAGTGGGGAAATGGGAGATTTTGGATCAAAGGCTTTTCCAAAAGATTTAATGACCTTTTCCGATGATATCATCGGCCGCCTCAGAATTGAGGAAGAATACATGCTTCCCTTGTTTGCTCAGGTGCCAGACTAAAATCCGAGAAAACGCTTTGACCCGGCCAATCGGCTTCCTAAAAAGAAATTCTATGGTGAATTTTCTTTAGAAATTATGGAATAATTACGTAAAAATATTGATTGCAATGAGTTATGGAGCATCAGAATTTTAAAAAAAATAACTCGCCAACTTGCCATTCCTCTAAATATCGTCTATACTTATTATTGTGACAATTAGTTTGTAATCGATTCACTCGATTGATAAGGGCAAACCGCTTGTAAGAGCGGGGCCCCGGCTTCGCTGAACAACTTACGTGTTCAGCTTCGCCGGGTCCGCCGAAGCTAAAGGCGAAAGCACTTTAGCGGAGGCGGAGCAAAACTCAAGAGCCCAAACTCTTAAGAAAGCTTAAGAACGGGTAGTCAGTTGCCGATTGAGTTTTTGTTGCGCACATACTTATTAGTGAGTATGTGCTTTTTTATTGCAACAAATACGCCTGCCCTTGGGAAATTGGGTAGGCATTTTTTTTGGAGCTAAAAATGAAATTAAGAATGACCCAAATAATGATTTTGATGTGTGTTGTGGCTGCTCTATGGGCCTTGGCCCCAAGAAATGTGGCGGCGAACGAGATTCGCATTGCCATCATTGATTCCGGGGCCAAGGCCTATGTCGATGAGGCCGTCAGTTTTACGACATTTTCCGCAGATAGTGATCCTTTGAATCACGGAACCCATGTGGCCAAGTTGATTAGGGAAGCCAATCCAGACGCCACGATCTATATGCTGCAGGTTTGTGAACAAACCAGTGGGACTCTGAAACCGTCCCGACAAGCCATTTTGATGGCCATTGATTGGTCTATCGAGCACAATATCGATATTGTCAACATGTCTTTGGTCACGAAGTATGACGAGAAAATCGAAAAAGCTATTATCGATGCCTCCACCAGCCACGGCATCATTTTTATAGCGGCCGCGGGCAATAAAACCCTGGCCAGCCATTTTTCAGCCGATAGCGACGGTTTTATTCATCGCGTCTCTAAACCGGTTGAACCCGGCTTTCCGGCTTCAAGTGAGCATGTTATTTCCGTTGGCTCCAAAGATGAATTTGGCCAAATTGCCAGTTATTCGGATGCAACATGCGATCTATATGCCGACGGAAAGATCTTAGGACAAGAAGGAACATCATTCTCTTCGGCCAGGATTACGGCGAGGGCTGCCAAAATCCTTTCTCAAATACCTCACGCCACTTCTGAAATTGTCCTTTCCTACCTGTCAATGAGGCCATGACTTATGGATGCTCCCACAGAAAAGCGGAGTTAACATAAGTCATAAGGCCGAATTGACCCCGAGTTCGCCACAATGAATCAGCAGCGAACGAGGGGACCAAGAAAATTAAATGATAAAATTTCCTTAAATAAGGCCATTTTTCGCAAGATTTCCCTTCCTTCATGCAGCTTGACAAGAAAGCGCTTTCATTTTATACTTGTTCCACAAGAACAAAAGGAGAGAAAAATGAATATGTCCAAAGCGTTTTCTGTTGTGATTATGATTCTTGCCGCACTGGTTTTTGTCTTACCGGTTTTTGCACAAGATGCCTCACCTAAAGTCTTATATGCCGAAGGTCTTGTGTCCGTCAATCTGGACGGAACCAAATGGGTGCCGGCCAAAACGGGCATGGAGCTTCAAGAAGAGAGTGCTATCAAAACCGCTGATGAATCTTATTGTGATGTTTCTTTAGATGGAAGTCTTAAGAATATCATCAGCGTCGGACCCAATTCTGAAGTGTCTATGGGAAAATATTTAGAACGCATCAATGTTGTTAAAGGTCGTGTTTTTGCGAAACTCAAAGATTTAAAGGAAGGTCAATTTGAAGTCCAAACGCCAACCGCTATTGCCGGAGCGCGCGGAACGCAATGGCAGACCTCAACGGACGGAAAAACCGCAAAATTCGATGTCAAAGAAAATACGATTTATGTCCAAGGTCTTGATAAGGAAGGAAATGTGATTTCCAAGACGGATGTTTCACAAGGAAATACCGTCTCGGTTGATGAAGAAGGATTCTTGGGTGCCCTGCGAGCCTTAACGCAACAAGAAGAAGATGAACTTGATCAATGGGCTGTGAAGCTTGAACAATCGCTTGGTAAAAGGGATTGCAATGACCTTCTTAATACATATCAAGGTGCCTCGGGTAATCTCTACGAGCAGGTCCTTGGATGCCAGGCAGGCATAAGTCATGAATCGTTCGCTGCCGCCGGTGGCGGTCTGCCTTCGCCCGATGTTGGTTTTCCGGATCAAGGAATTACGGGTGGAGATATAACAACCACAACATTTGATGAACCGCCTGTTGAACCTCCGCCTATCATTGAACCTCCGGAAGAACCACCTTATGAGCCTCCAGAAGAGCCACCTTACGAGCCTCCTCCGGAAGAAGAGCCACCGTGCAGCAATACCAATACGGGTTGCTGATAAGTAACTTCAGAATAAAAGATTTAAATAAAAAGATTTAAAAGCATTCATATCTTCAAGCCCTTGACATCTTTGATGTCAGGGGTTTTTGTTACCGTCCAAGCAGCACGAGGGCCATCCGGAAAACGTTAATGACAATCCAAGAATCCGAAACATTTGGATTAACGAAAGTATTGACAAAAAAAGAAGTTATGATAATATAGGGCTAATAAATTCACCTTAGATTCTATGAAAAGAACAATACTTCTAACGTTTATTTGTTCGACCTTTCTGGTTTTGACCTTCGCTCATCTGGGTTTTTCTTCCGAGCAAGCCCCTGTTAATCCCATCAAGAAATTCTTAAAAAACATCGAATACACCAGCCGCCTGCGTTTTGAATACGACAATAATATTTTCTTAACGGAAAATGATGAAGATGATGATATTAAGGAAATCTTCACGCAAACGCTGACCTATCGCTTGCCTAAAGAAAATTATTATTTTCAATTGGCCTATCGCGGCAATTACGCTTATTATAACAAAGAATCAACGGGTATTTTAGGCCATGCGGCGAATGTCCTGTATTCTTATCGGCCGTTTAACGGATTTTCCATCGGTTTCCGAGACGATTATAGCTGGCTGTCCGATAGCACGATTGCCTCAACGATCGGTGACCGCGTGCTGTCTCTCGGTTATATTCAAAATACGCCCGCCCTTGAGGTTAAATATGAAATCGATCCCCGGTGGACAGTAACGACCGACGCCTATTATCAATTCTTAGATGTCAAGGACGGCAATAATGACGATTATATCGACAATAAACGCATCGGCGCCAAAGGAACAGTTTTCTACAGCATCACTCCCAATCATGACCTTATCGGGTTCTTTGGTTATGACCATAATCAGATTACCTTTCCGCAAATTACCGAAAAGGCGTCTCACTCCGGTCGCGGTTTTGTTGGCTTAAAGAAAAAATTGCCCAATTATTTTGATATTACAACCGAAGTCGGTTTCGAGAATATCTATATGGATGAAAGCGATGCCGATGACCAAAATATGGATATCCAAACGCAGATCGAAACAACGTTCTCTGTATTCACAAAAGTTCGCCTGGGCTTAGACTATAATGTAATTAAACCTTCGCTGCGCAGCGAATATTCGCAGTTTGCCTCAACCATCAGCTCTATTAACCTGAGCCACGCGATTAATCCAAAAACATCTTTGAATCTTAATTATTCTTTTGAAAAGCAAAAATTTCAGTCATCCAACGTGCTTGTTGGGCAGGCCGATGAGGATCGCACGACCGATATCCACCGCACGCGAATGACATTAAGCCGGAAATTGAATAGTTGGTTATCGGGAGATTTCAATTATAACTATACTCAACGCAATACGGATTTTGCGAATGAAAGCTATACCAACCATACGTTTACCGTTGGGTTGATGGCAAAGTATTGATATGATGAACAAAATCTTAATAGGCCTACTTATTTTTCTTGGTGTAATCGTTTCATCTGTCTTGGCTCAAGAGGCGAGCGAACGGCTGACCCAGGAAGAATTTGCCTGCGAAATGATCAAGACCATGAACCTAGACAGCAGGCTTCCTTTGGCCGCTTTGCCCGGTGATTGCGTGGACGTTCTTGAGGGTTTTGGTATCGCGCCCATGACCGGCTGGGACAATAAGGCTTACTTATCGCAAGAAGACTATTTGGTTATTTTATCCAAGGCCGAGGGGAAAGAGGCCATGCTTTACAAAACAGCCAACGCGGTTGAGAAAAAGAATGCGGAAGTCATCAATCAAAAATGGCAAGAATCCTATCAGAAAACCAAGAAATGGATGTCTTTAAGCGAACTCATGGAAGATAAAAATTATTTCCCCAAAGGTGCGCCCAAAAGTCCCTTTGGCGTTCGTTATCGCGATCGTAACAACGACCACAAAGTCGATGAACCCTTCCTGCCTATTGTCGGCTTAATCGAAATGCGGGAATTGCTGTCCTACCCCATCCAGAAGTAAAATTTAACTCCTTAACGATTGTCATTGAATCCATTTAAGATTTTGTTATAATGAACATCATGACGAAACGAACACTTTGGACTTTGGTTTTGATTGTTTGCCTTTCTTTAACGGGATGCGCACATATTACCGAATTCACCAAAAAACTTTGGGGTTCTTCCACCGAAGCCTTGGAAGAGGCGCGCATTGATGCGGAAAGACGCATTTTTCAATGCAAAGATCTGGATTGCTTTGATCAGGTTTTGCAAATCGCCGAAGAAGAGGAATTAACGGTTTTTATCCAAGACCGCAAGAAAAGCATGATTGTTTTAATGGGCATTCCTGAGGTGATTGATACCACAGAGATCGGTGTTTTCTTTTTGGGATTAGGTGAGACCGAAACAAAGGTGGAAATCAGTTCCTTAAGTCAGAATGCCAAGAACAAAGCCTCGGATCTTATTTTCATGAGACTTGCCGAGAGCTTTAAAGAAATACGTTAGTGCCGCTGCAACTAATATTTGCGAAATTTGTGGTGGCTATCCGATATTCAAAGAGAACCTTACTTTTTCATCAGAAACAAGTTGCAGCGGCACAAGCGCCGCTGATCTTTTTCTTCAAGCTATCTGCTTTTTAGCATTCCAAATTCACCATGCAAAAACACGCAAAAATCCTTTGCACCCTTGGCCCCGCCAGTTCGACCAAAATAATTATCCGTAAAATGATTCAGGAAGGCATGGATGTCATTCGCCTCAACTTCTCCCATGGTAATCATCAAGAGCATAAGAAACGCATCGATGTCATTCGAAGCTTAAATCGGAAGCGTCGCCGGCCTATCAAAATCCTCCAGGATCTGGAGGGATTCCGCATCCGCGTGGGTCACCTCGAAAATCCCATTCTCCTTAAGAAAGGCGAACAGATCACCATCACAAAAGAATCGTTATGCAAAAAAGGAGATATTCCTTTTGATTATGAGGGAGACCTTAAGAAGATAAGGAGAGGTCTTTGTCTTTTTATGGATGATGGGCAAATGATGGTCAAGGTCATTCGCTCAAACGCCGAACGATTGACAGGCGAAGTGGTCTTTGGCGGACTTCTGAAGGAACGCAAAGGCATCAACATCCCGGGCTTTAATTTACAATCCAATGTAATGACTTTGAAGGATCAACGGGACATGGTATTTGGTATTGCGCAAAAAGTTGACTTTATAGCACAATCCTTTGTGCGCAACAAAAAGGACATCGAGCGTGTCGTGCGTTTGGTCAAACCAAAACTGCCAAAATGCAAATTTATCGCTAAGATCGAAAATCAAGATGGCATCACGCATCTGGATGAAATCATGGAGGCTTGCGACGGTATTATGATCGCGCGCGGTGATTTGGGAATTTCTGTGCCGATTTATAAAATCGCCATGATTCAAAAAGACATTATTCGCCGATGCAACAAAAAGAAAAAGTTTGTCATCACGGCAACGCAGATGCTTGAAAACATGGTTGAGCACAATCGGCCGACCCGAGCCGAAGTAACGGATGTGGCCAACGCGATTCTGGACGGAACGGATTATGTAATGCTTTCGGCGGAAACCGCGTCAGGCCGTTTTCCGGTGCAAAGCGTTCGGATGATGCGCCAGATCGTTGATTTCACAGAAGGATCACAAAAGGCGAAAAGATGATTAAAGTAGAAATATTGGCCCCAGCGGATAAAAATACTGAGTATTTTGAGAAAGCAATCAAAACAGCGGCTCGCGGACTCAATATGGAAATTCAAATTATGTGCACAAGCAATTTTGCGGCCTATACCAAGCATTCCATCAATCCGTCCCAATCTCCTATCGTGTTGATCAACGGAAATGTAGAATTTACTTCTCAAATCCCCGATCCTGAGACCATCAAACGAAAGTTAACAGATATCCGCAATCAAGCCGGATCTCTTTATTGAGAAAAGAGTCGAATCAATTTATGGGCCATTCTTGTTTGGATTGATAAATATCTCATAACTTTAAGAAAGACAAATAGATGATGAAAAAGATTGAATGGTCCAGGTTCTTTCATTCACTCTAAATAAGAAAGAACCCAATTTATTGCTTGAAGATTCCAACGATTTAGTATATAAAATGAACAATGATTGAGCACGAATTACTTTTCTTAGGACTTTTGATGGAAGGCCCCAAGCATGGCTACGAAATCAAGCGCATGCTGGACGAGCAATTATTTCCATTTGTCAGCCTGAAGATCAAATCGATTTATTATCCTCTCAAGAAGATGGAGCAACTGGGTCTTGTCGATAAGGACGTAGGACGAGAGGGCCGGTGGCCGGAAAAATTTGTTTATAGCATTACACCCAAAGGGGAGAAGATTTTTCAACATCTTGTGAATGAAAGTTTTTTGTCGATCGAGCGTCCGTACTTTAGCATTGATTTAGCCCTTTATTTCATTCCTTATGTAGATAAAAATATTGCTCGCAAACGGCTACGTGCGCGGGTTATTTTATTAAAGAGAATCAAAAGAGACCTTTCCAATCTGAAGAAAACGATAAACCCTCCCAAAGATCACCTCATTGTTATCCTCGAGCACGAATTTGACCTTGTTAGTGCAGAAATAAAATCCATTTCCCGCCTTATCGAGACAATAAAGTAGTATTATTGGTCTTTTCCTTATTAATGGAACAGTCAATAATATTTTCTCTATACGAGAAAGAAGACCTAATATTGACTTCCACCGTTCCTTTAATAAAGAAAAAGTCAATAATAAATTGATATAATTCTTGATATAATTCTTGACAAATTTGATTGATATACTAAAATCAGACTAGTAAAATTTGACTATTCCTGGAGGAAAGAATGAAAGTTCAACAAATACTGAAGGATACGACAAATCGTTTTTCCCAAAAGCCGGCTATCATCTATAAAGATACGTCAATTTCTTTCCAAGCCCTATATGAAAATGTGCTTAAGTTGGCTAGCGCCTTGAGAGAGTTGGGCGCAAGAAAAGGTGATAGGATAGCAATTTATCTTCCCAATGTCCTGGAATATATCTATAGCTACCTGGCTATATTTACACTTGGCGCTGTTGGCGTGCCCCTTGATTTTATGTTAAAAACGGATGAGCTCATATGCTGTCTCGACCATTCAGAAGCAAAATTTCTGATAGCCGTTGCGAAAGAAGATGTTTCCTTAGAAGAGCTCAAAAATAAGATTCATTCTCTCGATCAAATTATCGTGATAGGTCCAAGTCTGCCCGGATTCATTGCTTACAATGAAATCATGACTAAAGCTCAAGCGGCGTTTGATCCGATTGATATCAACGATAAGGATTCTGCCTTAATCATGTACACGTCCGGGACGACAGGCAGACCCAAAGGCATTCTTCTGAATTATAAGCATCTCGAAGGATCCCCTAAAGCCATGGAGCACTTTGTGGATCTTACGGATCAAGACGTCAAGCTTTCCGCTTTGCCTTTAAGCCATATCGCCGGCTTGATCTACATACAGAATTGCATTATGTTCGGCATTACTTTGGTCATGATGGAACGATTCAATCCATTTGAATTCCTGAAAAATATCCAAACCTACAAAGTCACCTGTTTTCATGTTGTTCCGGCGATGTATATGGCGTTTTTATCGCTTAAGGAAATTGAGAAATTTGATTTATCAAGTTTGCGATGGGTTGTTGTTTTCGGTGCGCCCAGTTCACCCGATATTTTAAGGAAATTCCACCAATACTGTCCGAGCGCGCATTTTTTGAACGGTTGGGGCATGACCGAAACCTGCCCACCCAATGTTGTCACGCCATTGGGAAGCGATAAGATTGCAAGCGTCGGAAAACCATCCCCGCACTGCCAAATTAAAATCTTTGACGAAGACGATCAAGAAGTCGCGCATGGAGAGATTGGAGAAATCGTTATAAGCGGCTGGGTTGTGATGGACGGCTATTACAAAGATCCAAAGACCACCGAAGAGCTTATGAAGAATGGCTGGTTTCATACAGGCGACTTAGGCCGATTTGATGAAGAAGGATATCTCTATATCGTCGGCCGCAAAAAAGAAATGATTAAAGTCGGCGGGCAAATTGTCTATGCCCCGGAGGTAGAGACGGCCCTCCATAAGCATGATTCTGTGAGAGAAGTTGCTGTCGTGGGTGTTCCGGATCAACTGAGGGGAGAGGTCGTCAAAGCCTTTGTTGTTTTAAAGGAAAACAATAGCATAAGCGCGGAAGATTTACGGTATTTTGCGCGCGAGCATTTGGCGCATTTCAAAGTTCCCCAAACCATTGAACTCAGGAATGAATTGCCGAAGAATCGCACGGGTAAAATCGATAAAGAACTATTAAAGCAAGGAGCATAAGATGCCGACTATGAAAAGAGATATTCATATGACAGGGCGGGACTTAATGGGGATGGTGCAGCTTAGGCCGCAGGATATAGGAAAATATACAATCGTCCCCGGACCCAAAGAACGGCTTGAAAATTTGATTAAAAAGATTGAAAATCCCGTAAAGAATTTTTCCTTTATGGAATATACGATGTATACCGGGACATATCAGGGGATAAAGATTACGGCAATCAACGGCGGCAGGTTTTCCACGGATACTTCTATTACTACTGAAGTTATCTGTAATGCTGAAATAAAGAATATAATCCGTATCGGTACATGCGGAGCGTTTGACGAAAATATAAAGATAGGC
>JBDRMG010000002.1:0-69994 GCA_043812495.1 Candidatus Omnitrophota bacterium
CTTATTCTACTGGATATTAATCTTCCCGAAGTCGATGGCCGAGGCATATTCGATATTATCGATGAATATGCGCCGGAAAAAAGTATTATTGTCACAAGCGTTCACCCTCTGGGGGACCAAAGACTGAAGATCCCGAAGGCCGTGGATTATCATCAAAAATCTAATAGCGATGAAACGCTTTTGAAGAAGGTCAAAAAAGTTCTTGGCGTTTAGGTCGATCATCCTGCCATTCTTCCGATGTTTCCAAAGACTTACTTTTTATTGCCCCGAAAAGTTCTTCTCTTTAATGAGGTCTGCGCTTATATTCTGCTGACTTTCCATCGTCATCCATAAGTGCGGACCTCATCGAAGAGAAAAGACCATTTATCTAGAAAATCAGTCATCCTGCTGTTAAAATACAATACATAGAAAGGAATTTCCCGAAGTCTTAATATTCCATTTATGAAAAATCAACGGCAGCTCATGATTTTAGGTCTGATTATCCTGGCGGCTGTTTTCTTTAGATTTTACGGCCTTCCGCAACAAGGATTATTCTTTTTTGACGAGGGACATATGATTTATAAGGCTTTTCTTATCCAGCAGACATTTACAGATCATTCAAAGCTTCTGAGCTATGCGAGCAATATTGATTCAAAGTCTTTATGGATTCTTTGCGTTAGCTTTCTGCAATGGGTCTTTAAGGCCAAATGGCCAGTTCATTTACCCGTCCAAGTCTTCAGTGCGTTTTTCGGGATCCTGACGGTTATCCTAACCTATCTTTTTGCCAAAAAATATTTTAAATCGGAAACCATCGGCCTGACAAGCGCTTTTTTTCTAGCGCTATCATCGTATCACATTTTTTATAGTCGTTTAGTTTTGGCTGAATCAATCTGTATTTTTTTGTCTATGCTTAGCTTGGTTACCTATTTAAAGTCTTTCGAAGACAACAAGGGCAGGGAAAAATTCTTGATCTTGGCGGGACTGATAGCCGGGAGCGCTTTCTTGTTTAATCACTATCGCGTAACATTGTTGCCCGTCTTTATTTTGTTGCTGGAATGCGAGAATTCTTGGAAAGGCTCATTTCGATCTTGTTGTTTTAATAAATCTGCCTCTCGATTTCTCGTTTTTTTATTAGCCCTGTTGATTGTTTTATTAGGGGGGCAAATCTTGAATTCTTTGTTTATGCTCGGAGGTGTTTATATATCTTCTTATTTTGCGGCGTTAACAGCTAACATTTCTTCGCATTCTTTTTCTTTTCTTGATCTTCGCGAAATCCCTCTTTTCGCGATATATCTCTATGAATATGAGGGTGCTCTCAGCCTATTTCTTCTCGCGGTAGGTCTTTTTATTTTGCGTAAATTTCCAAGACTCCTGTTGCCGGTTTGTTTTTTGTTCCTTCAAATATTTGCCAGCTCTTTCGTTAATGAAAAAGGAGCACGTTCGCTAGCCATCGTTCTCCCATTTTATTCCATGATCAGCGGTGCTGTTCTCATTTATTTATTTACACAATGGAGAAAGAAGGCTTTATTTATAATGATCATTATTTGCCTCGGAATCCTTGCGCTTGTCGATCGCTCATCCAAAGCCTGTTCGATTTTGACATTTCAGTCCGATATGCCCAAAGCAGTGGCTTATCTCAATCGTTATTATCCGCAGAGCTCTCTTTTGACCACAAATCGCCCCTTGGTTGCAGCCTATGCGCCTGATCGGCAGATTTTAAACCTAAGTCGAATAAGTTATCAAGAATTGCCTGTTCTGCTGAAGGAAAATTATCAAGTTATCGTGATTGATCCCCAGAAGCTTATTGATTCCAGAATGGGGGAGCATTGGGCCTTCTTGGATACACCTATGGTCGATCCGATCGAAGAATACTGCCAGCCTGTTAAGACTTTTGATCATTTTAATAATCTATTATTCGAAAGATTTTTGTTTGATCATGCGCTGAATTGGCGCGCAACACTTGACATCCTCAAGGGTAGGAGTCAAAACGCAGGGAAGATAGAAATTTATGAGCTGAAGTCTTGCTTGAGCGAACTTAAAAATCATTTGTCATTGTAATGGTTTTTGTCCGACGAAATTAGCGCCACAGGGACATTTATGAAAAATAAATATTTTACTGTTCTTGTTTTCTTATTATTAAATCTATTGATCTACGGCTATCAATACGGCGCCAATGCCTATCAAGATCAAGATTTGCCGTTTATTCACAGAACAATCGATGCAAGCCTTTACCCTCAGGACTTGTTTATCAATACCATCAAGTCTATTCCGACTCTTTTTGTGCCTTTAATGGCTTTTGTCAGTCGCTGGGCTCCCCTTTCGACAGCTTTCTTTATTTTTTACCTGATTGCAAAATTTATTTTGTTTCTGACAGTCTTTAATTTAACTAATCACTTTTTTCATGACAAGGAGACAAACGTTCTGGCGCTTTTCTTATTGGCAAGCGCTCCTTTAGCCAACAGCTTTGGCTTGTTTGGCGATGAGCCTGTCATGAAATTTCTACTTTATCACAGCACATGGACGATGCCTTTTCTTGTCTTGTCCATTTATCTCTTTTTAAGGCAAAAATATATTTTAAGTCTTTTTCTGCTCTCGGTTTGCGTTTATTTCAGTGGACTCTTGTCGAATTTCGTTTTGATTTTATTTTTCTTTGGGTCCATCACAGTTTTGAAACAACATCATCAGAAGTTCGAGAAATCTCGCCTTGTAACCGGATGGCTGATCTTGTCAGGCCTTTGGATTCCTCTTATCTATGTTGTGCTCAGCCGAGCCGAGGCACAGATTCCGTCGGTCGATTTCCTAGATTATTTGAAAAATTGGTATGCCGGTCATTATTTTCCTTTAACGTGGAGTATCGACAAATGGCAAATCGCCATCACATATGTTCTTTTATTCGGGATTTTTATTTATGCCGCTGAAGTTGACGCTCGGAACCGTAAAATTGTTTATTATTTCCTTGGAGCCATCTATGTGATGTGGGCGGCTGGTTTCCTTTTTGGCGTCCTTTCCGTTTGGTCCTGGCCGATTATTCTGCAATTCTTAAGAAGCGATGTTTTTTTTGTTCTGTTCGGATTGATCTTTGCGGCAGGGTATATCCAAAAGCTCATGTTTTCACAAAATCAATCCAGCATTCTTTTGGCGTGCCTTCTTATTCTTATGCTTGTCGATCTCCATTTTTATTCATCCAGCTTATCCCCGTTCATTTTACTAATCCTGATTTTGTTTCACCTCGACGCAGTCAAAGAAAAATGGTTTTCTTCAATGATTCTCCGGAAAGCCATAACAGGACTTTTTCGATTCGCGGTCCTTGCCTTGTTTGTTGTTTGTGCCTTTGGGCTCCATTCCTCAACTTTGCCCAAAGCCTCCTATCTCATCGTTCTTTTCTTTCTTGGCTTGCTGGGCATCGCTCAATTCAAACCCATCAAGGGATTTTCTTTATATAAGAATAAATTGTATATTTATGTCATTCTGGCCATTGTCTCTTTTGTCTATTTTGATGTGATTGTTTATCGGATCAGCCAAAGAAAATTAAGCTATGATACACCCTTCACGGCAGATTGGCAGGATGTTCAACAGTGGGCGCAGGACCATACCTCAAAGGAAGTGCAGTTTGTTGTTCCGCCTTATATCAATGGTTTCCGTTCATTCTCCAAACGGTCTGTCTTTATCGAAAAATTAGACGGTGGATTTATGCAGCTTGCACCCGGCTTTGAAAAGATTTGGGCTAAGCGTATGATGGAGTTGGGGTATTCTAAAATCCCGTCTGTTCATTTTAGCGTTTCTCATAGGGATGAACCGGCGAGCATGAAAGCGCGCGCAGTGTATGTTGCTAACAGCGAAGAGACATTCACCGCTTTAAAGAAGCGTTATCATGTTGATTTTGTCGTTGAAGAAAGATTCCGTCCTTTATCTTTCCCTTTGGTGTATCAAAACAATCATTTTTCCGTCTATAGCATTCCTTGACATCTTTGTGATAAAATGGACCAGTGTGAAGAATATCCAGGCGCCATTTCATCAAGTCCAGCATGACGCTGGTCTTAAGCGGTCTTGGATTTTTGTATCTTAAGCGTTTCGGAAAGAATGAGGAGACGTTCGTGACTGCCCCTATCAATTCTGATTTCGAACCTTCCTACATAAAACTTCATCGTGCAGGAGAGCTAAGAAAAAGAGGACAGGTTCTTTGGGATCAAATGAAAAACTGCGCGCTTTGCCCCAGGGAATGCCGGGTTGACCGATTGAACGGTCAAAAAGGATTTTGCGGCGCGTCCGGACAACTCGAAATCTCTGCCTATCATCCGCATTTTGGCGAAGAAAAACCTTTGGTCGGCCGGAGCGGTTCAGGCACGATCTTTCTAACTCATTGCAGCTTACGCTGCGTGTTTTGCATAAACTGGGAAATCAGTCAGGGCGGACAGGGCGCCCCTTCGACAATCGATGCAATGGCCGCGATGATGCTTGCTCTTCAAGATCAAGGCTGTCTCAACATCAATGCGGTGACGCCGACGCATTATTCACCTCATATTCTGTTGGCCTTAGATCAGGCAGCTGGTCAAGGGCTTTGGCTGCCGCTTGCGTATAATACCTGCGGCTGGGAACGATTAGAAATATTAAAAATGCTGGACGGCATCATGGATATTTATCTGCCTGACTTCAAATATTTCTCAAGTGAATTGGCGGTCAAGTATTCTTCGGATGCCCGCGATTATCCTCAAGTGACTAAAAACTCCATTCTTGAAATGCACCGGCAGGTTGGCGTGGCTCAGAGCACATCCAGCGGATTGATTAACCGGGGTCTCATGATCCGCCATCTGGTCATGCCCAGTCACGTTGACGATACGAAGAAAATCATTCAATGGATAGCCCAAAATCTTCCCAAAGAAACTTATCTGAATATCATGTCTCAATACACGCCAACCTACAAAGCCTTTGATTACCCTGAGATTTCTCGACGCCTGACGACCCAAGAATATGACGAAGCTGTTGTGTATGCTAAAAAGATGGGGTTAACCAATCTCGATATTCAAGGATACCCCTTTTAATACCAATAAGGACCGATGTCGGCGATCAAAACAAAAAGAAAGAAACCGAAAGTCAGCCCGCAGATGAGCGCCCTATCCAGGAAAGTCGGCATGGCGATCGGAGATTATGACATGCTCCAAGACGGCGATAAAGTCATTGTCGGCGTTTCCGGCGGCAAGGACAGCTTCACCTTACTTGAGTTGCTGCTTTATCGTCAGACCTTTGCGCCGATTCATTTTGACCTGATGGCTGTTCATGTTGATTTTGGGATATTAGGCGAAAAAGTTGAAAGATTAAAAGATTATTTTGAAAAGAGACAAATAAAATACCTTATCAAGAAAGTGGACCTGCTCAAAGGTAAGACATGGGAAGATATCGATTGTTTTTGGTGTTCATGGAACAGGCGCAAAGTGTTTTTTCAAATCGCCCAACGGTTCGGATTCAATAAGCTTGCGCTGGGACATCATTTGGATGATATCGCCGAGACGATCCTTCTGAATCTTTTTTTCCACGGAAATACAAGCGCTATGGTTCCCAAACAGGAGCTTTTTAACGGAAAATTAACGATCATAAGGCCTCTGGCCTATATCCAAGAAAAAGAAACTGTGCATTTCATAAAAAGAAGAAAAGACCTTCAATACAGTGCATGCCAGTGCCCCAACAGCGATGTCTCCAAACGTAGGGTGATGAAGAAGTTGATCAAAAAGCTGGAAAAGCAGGTTCCCTGCATCAGAGAGAATATTGTTAGAAGCATAAAAAGAATAAAAGAAGAGTATCTTCCCTGAAACCGATCACCCCTATCTTTCCCGGGAAATCATCAACGCCCTCAGGCGAAAAAATTATTGCCTTAAATATATGCCTTTGTTAAATTGTGCTATAATTAAGAAAATTAATATTAATATTAATAAGAAATGAATAAAAAGAATTTCTCCTCATTGCTGATCGCATTGTTGGTTATCTATTGCATTATTTCCCTTGTCCCCATTTGGAACTCTCCCTACGCAAGACAATCAGATTTTCGTATTTATTACTATAGCGCGAAACTTTTTTTTGACGGACAGAATCCGTATGACATGTGGCTATTGTGCCCTATCATTAAGATTGCGCATTGGTGCGCGTATGCCCCGGCCGCCCTATCCTTTTATAAGCCTTTTCTTTACTTTGATTTTGAGACAGCAACCAAAGTTTTCTTAATATTAAAAATTATTCTCCTCGTTGTATTATTGACTCTATGGAAGAAATATTTCTTGAAAGAAGACGCGGATTTATTCTTCTATTTTTTTTGCGTGTTCGCCTTCCACAGCACGTTTTATATTGATTTGATTTCCGGCAATATCAATCTATTGGAACAGTGTTTGTTATGGATTGGATTTTACTACTTTCTTATTCATCGCTATGTGTTATTCGGGGCCTTTGTCGTCGCGGCGTCCAGCTTTAAGCTGGCACCCGTCGTCTTTCTCTGGCTTTATTTCTTGTCTGATGATCCTCAAAAGTGGAAACATTTCATTATTTTCAACCTTCTATTTGTTTTGTATTTTCTTATTCAATACGCCGTGAATCCTTACCTCTTTTCTCAATATGTCAGTCGGGTTATACAAACATTACCCGATAGCGGAAGAGTCTGCCCAGCGACCCTCCCTTTTCTAAAGGATTTATTCTGGCTGATAACTAAAAATTTTAGAACAGATTTACCGGCAGAAAGAATGAAAGAATTGGCGCATCTGGTTGCAACAGGTGTAACGGCCATTATTTCCATTACCGTGATTCTTACGACACGTAAGGCGTTGAATCTTCTGAGATCTTTATCCGCTCGGGATAAGGACAAAATTGTTTTATTTCTCTTTTGCCTACTCTATGCCCTGATTCATCCTCGATTCAAGGACTATGCCTATATTCTGCTTATTGTCCCGTCTTACTATATTCTCAAGCGTTCTATCTCTTTTAATTTCTATCCTGTGATTCTTATTCTTCCGCTATTGGCTTTTCATTCGACATTACCCGGATTTAGAAAATTATTTCCTCTTCTCTGGGAATACTACCCGCTTGTGATTGTTTATGGTATTTGGAGTTTATATTTGGTTCATATTTTTCGCTTCAAAGCAACTTATCTTACAGGGGAACCTAAGAAGGAAGACCATCAAACATGAAAGGCTTCTTTAAAAAGATTGGCATTATGAACAGCCTTGATGGCATAGCGCTTGGCTTATGTACCTTCAACTTCTTTACCTGGATAAGTCTTTTGAGTTTCAAATATTACCATTTCGGCTATTACGATTGGGATTTGGCGCTTTATGCGCAGGTGATGTGGAGCCTGACGCAAGGGAGCGCCCATACCTCGCTGTTTGGTATGAATTTCCTGGCCAATCATTCCCAATACATTGCTTTTTTTCTTGTCCCTATTTATTTTATCTTTAAGCATCCCATGACGCTGGTCGTTCTCAAGGTCTTATCCTATTGCGTCGGCGGGTTTGTTCTTTATTTAATAGCAAAGAAGAGCCTGAAGGAGATATGGGCCATTCTTTTCATGATTCTCTATCTGTGTTATCCGGCCAATATCTTTACCCTTATCTATGAGTTTCATTTTGAAACCCTTGCGATTGGCTTGCTGTTTCTGCTTTTTTATTTTTACCAAGAAAAGAGATTTACTCCCTTTTGTATCACCATGTTTTTTGTGGGGATGATTAAAGAAAACTTACTTTTGATTATTGTCGCGTTTGGAATTTATGCCGTCTTCTTTAGAAAAGAGCAAAAATTAAGATGGAGCCTTGTCCCCTTGATTTTTGGCTTGATTATTTTTTACATTTCTTTGTTTGTGGTGATGCCGGCCTTGCGGGAGCAATTACCTCAAGCCAACGCGTATTTGGGGCTTTACCGTGAATTGGGAGACTCACCAAAGACAATCGCGCAGACCATGCTTTTTTCTCCGGCAAAAATCCTCGGCAAGGTCTTTGCGTCCAGAAATGTTTTCTATATCCAAGATTTGTTTGGCCCGTTGTTTTTAACCGCTTTTTTAAGTCCGCATATACTTTTCTTGGCTTCGCCGGTCTTATTGCAGCATATGTTGTCAGCCGCTTTTCAGGAACATACTATTTATTATCATTATGCCGCAACGATTGTTCCGTTTATTTTTCTTGCGTCGATCAACTCATTGAGATTGATTAAAGAAAAATTAAGTTCGTTAACCTATCATACCGTATTAATTGTTACTATGATTCTTTGCGTTCTTAATTCTTTGAGTTATGGCCATGTCTTTAAAGATCGCATAGCCCAATGGAACGATCCTTTTGATTCTGTGCGATGGGACATGGTCAAGAAGGTGCCGCGGGACAGATCCCTCGTGGCAACCTTAAGCTTTTTGGGCGAGCTTTCCCAGCGCGAGAATATTTTCTCTCTGCATACGGTCTGGCAAGGGGCGAATGTTTTTACCGGAAAGAAACCATATCCGAGCCCCGAGCAAGTGGACTATGCCCTCATCGACTTCGATGATCCATGGTTAATTCATGCATGGTCTGCAAAACCGCAGAAAACAGCCGAGAATATCGGGGCTTTCTTCTCAAAAAATGATTGGCGCGTTGTAGATGCGTTTGAAAACATTGTCTTACTGAAGAAAGATGGCCAACAGAAGGATAAGCTTCTGGAAAAGGCATCAAAGCCCTTGGCGTCAATTGATGATTCTAAGGTTCTTTCTGTGGATGAAAATTTTGAGCTCATATCTTTTAACTTAGGGAAATCCATCGTCAAGGATAAACATTTTCTTCCCTTGACATTTTCTTGGAAATGCAATCGTCCGATCAACGCTCACTATATTATGATTTTGGTTATTAAAAAAGATAATCAGCCCATTTGGGCACGACAAAGGAGAGTCGGATATGCTTATTATCCGACAATAGCCTGGGAAGAGGGCGACTATATAAAAGAAAATTATTGGATGCTTTTACCGCCAAATATCAAGCCGGGGATATATTCGGTTGAGACGGCCTTCTTGAAGTTTGGGCAAAAGAAATGGGCGAGTCTGCTGACTGCAGATTCCAAGCGAGTCAGTCAGGATGGATTCTTTAAGCTCGGAGAGGTTAAAATTCCGTAAAGCGAGGTGTGTATGACAAAACAAATCATTTATGTAGCGCAGCTTCTGCGCATGAAGCAGTGGGTCAAGAATTTCTTCATCTTTTTTCCTTTGATTTTTGCGGGCCAGTTATTTCAAATTCAATCCGCTCTCGATACATTATTGACCTTTATAGCCTTCTGCTTGATTGCAAGCGGTGTTTATGTCTTCAATGATCTCTTGGACATCGAGAAAGACCGTTTGCATCCCAAGAAATCAAAACGGCCGCTTGCCAAGGGCCATGTCCATAAACCTTTGATTATCGGACTGATTCTCTTTCTTATATTGATCGGCTTGGGTCTGTCAAGCTGGGTGGATCATGCCATATTTGCCATCGCGTCTCTCTATGTCCTTTTACATATTATTTATAATTTTTATGCCAAGAGAGTTGTCATCGTGGATGTGATGTTTGTCGCAGCGGGGTTTCAAATCCGTATTTGGGCCGGTTCTTTGGCGGCCGGAGTTTTTCCTTCGGAATGGCTTCAGATGTGTGTTTTTCTCTTAGCATTGTACCTGGGATTTACTAAAAGACGTTATGAGCTTTCAACCCTCAAGGAAGAGGCCGCGAATCACAGAAGAGTTTTGACACATTATACATCGTATCTTTTGGATCAGATCATTATTATCTGCTCGACTTTAACTGTTGTTTTTTATGGGCTTTATGTCTTGTCTCCCTCGGTAACCGAACGATTGGGCAACAGTTATATGGTCTATTCGATGGTTTTTGTGATTTATGGCGTATTCCGTTACCTTTATTTGATTCATGTCAAGAAACTCGGGGATGATCCGGGAGACGTCATTTTCGGCGATTTTCCGTTATTGTTAAGTATTTTGCTTTGGTTCAGTTACATATTGATATTGTTTTACTTTCGAACGTAAAAGGTAGTTTGACGTTGAAAGCGGCATAATGAAAAATAACGAAATTGATCTGAAGGCAGTCCTTCTTTCTTCAGGTTCCCTGAAAATTAAGCTGATCAAACTTGCGGATTTGCTTCTGGGCACTTTGATATGCTTGTTGATCAAAGGAAGAAAATTCTATGCTCCGGAAAATCTGCCTTGTGAAAGGCTGCTTGTTATCCGGCCGGGCGGGATAGGGGATGCCGTTTTTCTCCTTCCGCTTTTGCGTGAGCTCAAAAGACAAAGGCCGAATATGAGAATCGATATTCTCTGCGAGAAAAGGAATCATCAGATTTTTCGATCTCAAAAGGAAGTCATCAACCGAATTTTTTGCTATGATGCTTGTGGTTCTTTTCTTAGCCTTTTCCAGAATACCTACGATGTTGTGATCGATACCGAACAATGGCATTATTTTAGTGCCCTGATTTCGTATTTCCTCAAGCCAAAATGTGCGATCGGATTCGCCACAAGACCTTTGCGCGCAAAACTTTTTCATCAGAAAATAACGCTTGAGAGCGATGCGTATGAATTGTTGAATTTTCAAAGATTATTTACTCCGGTCTGTCCGGATATTCAAAAAGTTCAAGATATTGATACCAGCTTTCTTGTGTCGAATGAAAGCCAAGAATGGGCGCGGGATAAGATTCCCGAGAAAAGCATTTCGCTTTTTTTGGGAGCCAGTATTCCGGAACGACGTCTGACCAAAGAGCAAAGCCTGGACATCATTCGGTTTATTCTCCAAAAAAAGTATGATGTTATTATTTTGGGAGGTCGTGATGTCCGAAAAGAATGCGAGGATATTGAGCGGGAAGTCTCCGATGATCGCTTGATGAATTTTGCCGGCAAAGTCTCGCTTGAACAAAGCGCGGCTTTGATTAAACAAAGCAAAGTGTTTGTCGGGCCGGATTCCGGTCTGATGCATCTGGCCTGTGCCGTCGGCACGCCCGTTGTGGCGATTTTCGGCCCCGGAAACTTAAAAAAATGGGGGCCGAGGGGCGATCCTCATACGGTGCTTACCGAGAATGTTTCTTGCTCACCGTGCACATGTTTTGGGTATACTGTGACGACATGTAAGAAGAGTTACCCATGTATGCGAAATTTAAATATTGAGAATCTTAAGAAAACCATTAAAAAAAAGACAATCTTATAATTTCTTTATGGATAAAGAAGCTGGAAAAAAGATCAAAATTCTATTTGTTTCGCACAGCGCCCGGCTTTATGGGGCAGAACAGAGTCTGCTCTTATTTCTGACACATATGGATCGGGAGCGGTTTGAGCCTGTTGTGGTCATCCCGGAGGATGGACTTCTGGCAGATAGGCTTTGCGCGCTAAAAATAAAATATTATAAGATTAGATGTCCATGGTGGATTTCCGGTCGCAGGGGAATATTTCTATTTATTCTTAAGCTGATCTACAATTTTCTCATGGAAATTTATGTGACACTCCGCTTGACAAAAGTAATTTATACTGAAAAGCCAGACCTGGTCTACACAAATACCATGGTCATTTTATCGGGCGCACTGGCAGCTCGCTTAACTCGCAAGCCACACGTTTGGCATTTGAGAGAAATCGTCATCGGTAATCAGAATTGGCAGTCATTTCTTCCAAAAAAATATCTTTTTAGCACAATCACGAAATTGTCAAAGATTGTGCTTATCGTGTCTTATGCTGTTAAAGAACAATTTTCTTCTGACGGGCCAGAAGGGAAATTGAATGTCGTGGGCGACGCCGTAGAACCTATGCAAAACGAATTCCCTGCTTCTGATGATCAGGATTTGGGACTTCGGGATGATGACTGGCTTATTGCGTTTGTCGGCTCTCTTCAAAAACTCAAAGCCCCAGATATTGCCATTAAAGCCTTTTGCGATGTTAAAAAGAAGTGTCCGAAGACTAAACTTTTGATCTTTGGAACCGGCGAGTACGCCTATAAAGAATATTTACAAAAACTTGTTAACGATTGCCTGCTGGACCAAGACGTTCTATTTCTCGGATTTCGGTCCGATATCCATAATATTTTAAAAAATTGCAAGATATCTTTGCTTTGTTCGACCATGGAAGCATTTCCCCGGGCAGTCATTGAATCAATGAGCGCGGGGCTGCCGGTTATAGGGACAAATGTCGGCGGGATAAAAGAAATTATCCAAGACGGCGTTACTGGTTTCTTGGTTCCTGTTAACGATCCCAAGAGTGTGGCCGAGAAGATCATTGAGCTTTATGGTAATGAAGAGTTGTCCAGGTGCATGGGCTTGAAAGGCCAAGAAGTCATTTCTCAGCAGTACGGCGTCGATGACTATGTCAGAAGAATCGAAAAAGAATGCTTGCTTGCTATTGCCGGTAAGCCTGATGCTCGTTTATAATGACTATTAATTTGATATTTCAACTTTTCAACCGATATGTATTTTTGAGAAAATCATAATCATTCAAGGAAAAGAATTCCCTCAATGAGCGATCGCAGACAATTAAAAATTTTGTTTTTAACACACTGGTATCCTGATAAAACTAATCCCGTCAATGGAATTTTTATACGAGAACACGCCATAGCGGCCAATCTCTATAATGATGTTATTGTCATTTACATTGATCCGACCGAGGATTGCAGGAAGGGTATCTGGAGAATTATTTCAGATATGACGGAAGAAGGCGTGCGTACCATCCGCATGGCTCACAGAAAAGACGGCTTTAGGCTGTTTCTTCGTTTTTATAAAGCAGCAAGCTTTCTGGGAATTGTTGAGAAATTGAGACAGGAATCTTGGCATCCGGATCTTGTCCATGCCAATGAATATGCCGTCATATTTCCGGCATGGTTGATCGGACGAAAATATAAAATCCCCGTCATCCTTAGCGAGCATTGCAGCGAATTCCCACTAAAATTAATCAGTGGTCTTAATGCCTGGTTGGTGCGATTTTTCCTCAATCGAATTAGCAGAATATTGCCCGTCAGCAAATTCTTAGAAAATGCAATTATTTCTTATGGAATTAAGACACCCTGCGAAATTGTGCCCAATATTATCCCCAACGATATTTTTTACCCTGCCGAAGAAAAGAAATCAAGACCGACGAAAGAAATGCTTTTTGTCGGCTATCTGAAGCCGATCAAAGGATTGCCTTTTTTGTTTCGCGCTATCGCTTCGGTTTCCAAAAAAAGGAAGGATTTTGTTTTACGAATAGTGGGAGAAGGGGAAAGAGGCGATGAATACGCGCAAATGGTGCATGATCTTGGAATCGATGATTTCGTGAAATTCGAGGGCCGTAAGACAAAACCAGAAGTAGCACAATTAATGCGTGCATGCGATTTTCTGGTTCATCCGAGTCAAATGGAGACATTCGGCGTTACGGTCGCTGAAGCTCTGATGTGCGGGAAACCTGTCCTTGCATCGTGCTTACCGGTATTCGAAGAAAAGATCAATGCCGCTAAAGGTGTTCTGGTCCCTTATGGTGATCTAACGGCTTTAGAGAACGCCATCATATATATGCTGGATCATTCAGAAGAATACAATGCTGATGAAATAGCTTCTTATGCACGTCAGCATTTTGCAAGGGATGTCGTTGGAAAAGAAATTCTTGGTGTTTATGAAGATATCTGTGAGAAGAAAGTCAAAGAGTATATAGCGGAACAATATTGGGAAGAAAGACTCCAAAACAATCTATCGCTTTCGGGTGTCGGTCACCAGAATTTTTCTTTAGAATATAATATTTGGATGTATCGCGCAAGGATGCGCATACTCGATCAATTCCTTAGAGACAATAGGATCGATGTCCAAGGAAGGAAAATATTGGACATAGGGACGGGTACGGGATTCTATATTGATTATTGGTTTAAGAAGCATCCAGCGTCTGTTGTCGGACTGGACATCACGGCGAAGTCCGTCGATTATTTGCGAAATAAATATCCCCAATATCGTTTTATGAAGGCAAATATCTCACAAGAAAATCTCCCCCTTGACGAGAAATTTGATGTAATCACTGCTTTTGATGTCTTATTTCACATTGTCCACGATAATGAATTTCGGCAGGCGATTCACAATATTCATCAATTATCCCATTCACAAACAGACATCTTGATCATGGATAATTTTCTTAAGGAGAACAAGGAGGTTCGTTTTCATGAGAATGACAGAACGCTAGGTGATTATAAGAAAATTCTGAAAGAGCACGACCTGGAAGTCAAAAACATAACTCCTCTATTTTATTTCTTGAACGATCCTGTCGATATCAAGGGTATTTCCGGCCGATTTGAACGTTTTTGCATAAAAACAATCTGGCGCGTCAATGTTTTTATAGCTAAAGGGAGCGGAAGGCTTAGGGTCTGCGGAAGATCTGTTTCGTACGTCTGGGCAGCTTTTCTCTATGCTTGTGATTTGATTATGCTTAAAATGCGTCCGGTCGGTCCGAGTACCAAGTTGATGTTTGCAAAGAGAATTCCCTCCCATCCTGACCATAATGCAAAAGAACGAAGTGAAAATAATAGAAAGTCATATCGGTAATGGAGGTTATATCACGGGTGAATGATAAAGAAAAAATATTTGAAGAATTTTATCGCTTAGCTGATTTTTATTATCAACAAAACCTAATCAAAGACGCCCAGAATTATAAAAAAGACTTTTCGGCGTTCTTGCTTTATTTGCACCATATAAAGACCTATGAATTATTAGCCCCCTTTTGTCGAGATAAGACAATACTTGATATTGGGTGTTTTCTTGGATACGGAGAGCCCTATATTGCCGAAGAGGCGAAAGAGGTTATAGCCATCGATAATAACAGGGGTGCCATTAATTTTGCAAGAAACCATTATTCTTTGCCGAATGTTGATTTTAGAGTTGTTGATGCTAAACAATTACCTTTTGAGGATGAGTCGATAGATATTGTTCTGGCCGTACAGCTCATCGAACACATTCAGCCCGGTGAAATAGAAGATTTCCTTAAGAAAATAAAGAAATTATTGCGGAAAGACGGTCAGCTTTTGCTTGTTACGCCAAACAGGGAATTTCGCCTACTACCATTTCAGAAGCCTTTTAATCCGGAACATTTTCAGGAGTTTACGAAGAAAACACTTCATAAATCCTTAGAAAAGATTTTTGACAAGATTGAAATTAAAGGAATTTATGCAGCAAAATGGATAGAAGAGATTGAGCGGAAACGAGTTCGACGGTCACCTTTACATTTTTATATTAATGATCCGCTAATCCGCCTTCTGCGATATATTGTTCAAAAAACGGGTATATCACAAAAGAACAATGCTTTTTTCCAAAGAAAACAAAACGATAAAGAAACAGCTTATCCTTGCTTAGAATGGGATTTTGATGGGCTCTTAGAAAAACTTAGTGACAAAGATTTTTTTATCAAAAACGAGGCATCCAAGACAGCCTTAGACTTATTTTCTCTCTGCGCTAAGGATTAAGGGGAAAGAATCAATGGCCGCTTTGCTGAAAAATAGTATAAAAATATTCTTTTCCCAGGTTGCTATATTAATAGGCGGGATTATTGGTTCTATTATTTTAGCCAGAAGCTTAGGTCCGACAGGCCGTGGTATTTATGCATTGCTCATCCTGTTTCCAACCGTTATGTCTCAGTTATGTAATTTCGGAATTGGGGAAGCCAATGTTTACTTCGTAGGAAAGGATAACCGAAATCTTAATGTTGCCGTATCCATTTCATTTCTTGGTAGCGTTGCTTTTTCCTTAGTCGCTATTTCTCTGTTGCTCACTGTATCGCGCTTTGCTTTTTTTCAGAATTTTTTAATTGAAAATCTCATTACCCCTTTTCAATTTTGGGCAGCCATCGCCGTTCTCCCTTTGTTGCTGCTGGCGGAGTATCTTAAAACTATTTTCTTAGGGAAAGAAGAAATTACGGTTTATAATGTCATAAATCTTTCTTATGCTTTTATCGGATTGATTAGTATTGTTGTGTTTGTCTTCATGCTTGGCTTTGGTGTCAATGGGGCCCTTACTGCGTATATTCTTTCAAGCGTTACCATTGCGGCCTTAACAGTAATTCTTTTAAGAAAAATCATCCCGGGCCATTTCCTGTTTTCCAAGAAACAACTTGCAAGCTGGATTAAATTCGGGCTGAAAGGTTACTCCGGCAATCTTGCCCAATTACTTAATTATCGTTTGGATATGTTTTTAGTTGCGTTATTCCTCAATCCGTCGGCGGTAGGCTATTACAGCATAGCCGTTGCCTTTGCGGAAGGACTCTGGATGATTCCGAGAGCTTTAGCAACGGCATTATTTCCGAGAATATCTGCTCTGAGTAACGCAAAAACCAACGGACCTACGGCACAAATTTCCCGGCACAATTTCTTTGTGATAGGTGTCCTTTCCCTTCTGTGCGCTCTGTTTGTGCGCCCGATGATCGGACTGCTCTTCGGAGATTTATTTCTTCCTTCTGCTCAACCGCTGCTGATTCTGCTTCCTGGCGTTGCCATATTCGGAGGAGCGCGGGTCTTGGCCTCTGATTTGTTTGGAAGAGGAAGGCCTGAGTTTGCAAGCTTTGCCGCATTTCTTTCTTTGGTGATTAATGTGGCGCTTAATCTCTATTTGATTCCCCGGTGGGGGATATCGGGTGCTGCGTTTGCTTCAACGATGGCCTATAGCGCCGCTGCCGCGTTGATATTCGTTGCCTACAAAAAAATATCGAAAGAATCATGGAAAAACATTTTATTCATTAAGAAGAGCGATTTTTCCGATTATAAATATTTATTGCCATTTTTGAGACGTTCATGAAAAATTGATATTCCTTTTTAAGGTGCGTTGAAGATGTCGATCCCTTTAGTTTCGATTATTATTCCTTCTTTTAACAGAGCAAAATTACTCCAAAGAGCGATACAGAGTGTCTTGCGTCAAACATATCAGAATTTTGAGGTGATTGTTGTTGATGATGCCTCAACCGATCATACCCGGGAAGTTGTCCTGGGTTTTTCCGACCCGCGCCTTCGCTATATACGAAATGAGAAGAACCTCAAAGGACCCCGTTCGCGCAACATCGGCATTAAGCAGGCTAGAGGCGAATACATTTCTCTTTTGGATGATGACGACGAATTCCTGCCAGAAAAAATAGAAAAAGAAGTAAATAAATTCAGAGATGCGCCAGAAGAGGTGGGAGTTGTTTATTGCGGACACTCTTTTGTCGTTAATAATAAGATTGCCAAAATAATGCTTCCGCAATACCGTGGCGATGTTTCCGAAATAACATGGCGTCATCCTGTTTTGTCTCTGCCAGCCGCATTAATCAAGAAAAAATGTTTTGAAAAATCTGGTTTATTTGATGAAACATTTGTCAGCTGTCAAGATTGGGATCTATGGATACGCGTTGCCCAGCATTGTCGATTTGATTACATCAATGAGTCTTTATTGAATGTTTATATGCACGGAGGTGAAATATCTACTAATATTCAGAATCGCGTTTTCGGTATCGAAAGAATTTTGGATAAATACGCGTATGAGTATCAGAAAAGAAAGAAAACTCACTCCTTATTGCTAAAGAGACTCGGCTTTCTTTATCTCCTTAAAGGTGATCGTCCAAAGGGGAGTCAACGTTTTAAGGAATCTTTTTGTCGCGACCCTCTGGCCCTTCGGAATTATGTTATGTTTGTGTTGCTGCTTATTTCGGGCAGATCTCAAAAGATTGCGATTGGAAAATATGCAAAATTGATTCATCAAATCGGTGATATTACGTATTTTTAATGGCAATGAGCCCCTTATGACCCAAGAGAATAAGAAAGTTTATATTGTGATCGTCAATTGGAACAACGCTTTAGTGACAATTGAGTGTCTTCGTTCTTTGGAAAATGTCTCATATCCAAACAAAGAAATTCACTTAATCGACAACGGCTCAAGCGATGATTCGCTGAGAATATTGGAGGATTATCGGCAGCAATCGCCGATAAAAGATATTCTAACGCTCATTTCTCTTAAGGAAAATCTAGGCTTTGCGGGAGGAAACAATGTCGGCATCAAGATGGCGCTTGAGAGGGGTGCGGAGTATGTGCTTTTATTGAACAACGATACCATTGTTACGCCGGATTTTCTGACTCAATTGGTTCAATCGGCTCAAACAATTCAAAATCTCGGCATTCTGGGGACAAAAATCAATCATTATCCGGATAAGGACATTATCTGGTTTTCCCGAGGGAAAATTGATTATTTTCGCGGAGCTTTTTATCACATCAATAAGGAAAGAAAAAACTTGGTCGATTCGGATTTTATTACGGGCTGTTTGATGTTTATTCCGGCAAGCGTCCTCCAGGACGTAAACCTCTTTGACGAACGATATTTTCTCAATGCGGAAGACGTTGATTTGTCTCAAAGAATCAAGAAAGCAGGATATAAGCTTGTCGTCAATCAAGATGCTGTTATTTACCATCAATTCAGCGCAAGTATGGGTGGGATTCATTCAAAAAGAAATCAATATTATTTCCACCGAAACAGAATGCTGTTTTTTTCCAAGAATCTGTTTGGACTCAAGAAATATTTATTTTTTTGTTTTCAGTTTATTTTAGCAATCCCAGCTTGGCTATGTATTCAATTTATTCAAGGTCATTTTGTTTCAATACAAGGGGCCTGGCTCGGCTATGTTGATTATTTCAAAGGACGATTTGGCCGAAGTCGATATTTTTAGTTTATTATTACATAATCTTATAAATTGTGACCCTTAATTTTCTATCCATGTAATGAAAATCGTTATTCTGCGACATTCCATTCGTAATCGAGGAGGAGACCGGTTGGTCCTCGATTATTGCTCTTATCTTGCCGCCCAAGGGCACAAAATCGAATACTGGACCAACGAAGTGAGTACTCCCTTTCGGATTGATCAAGCCATAAGCATTAAGCGCGTTCCGATCCCCGGTATTCTTGGGACAATGATTTTTACTCTTTTTAAGAAGTTTTCAGGCGATATTGTTCTTGTTGACCTTATTATCATGGCCTGCCTGGCTTCGTTGCGCAACAAAAAGAGAATTCTTTATTTAGCCCAGGATTACGACGTGAAATATTACAAGTTGGGGTTACTCAAAGCCTTGACCCGTTCTTGTTATTCTTTCGGCTTGAATAAATTGCAAATTATTACGGTTTGCGTCTCAGAAGGGCTCGCGGACATATTAAAACAATACAAGCCTAAACAGATCAAGACGGTTTCAAACGGTGTCAATTTGAGCATATTTTATCGTGATGAAAAAGGAAGATATCAAAACCAAAAAGAGCGGCCTTTTGTCATTCTTTTATTTGCCCGCTCGGATTATCGAAAAGGTTTAGATATCGGTATCAGGGCCGTTAAGGAGCTCTATAAAATCCGCCCGGGGGATGATTGGGAATTCTGGACCATCGGAACCGCAAAGGTTGAGATTCCGACTATTCCGGCGATTAGGATAAAACCATTCGGTTTCCTAAAAACGGACGAAGAACTTAAGGATATTTTTAGCGCTGCGGATGTTTATTTAGTTCCTTCAAGAAGCGAAGGACTAAGCTTACTTTTACTCCAAGCCTTGGCCAGTCAATGTGCCGTTGTCGCGACAGAAGCTTCGCATATTCTTCATCACGAAACCAATGCTCTTGTAAGCGCTAATGAAGATTGGAAAGCTCTTGCTGAAAATGTGAACCGCGTTCTCAATGACTTTTCATTGCGAAGCAAACTAAAAGAAAATGCACGCCGATTGGCAGAGCAATACAGCCTTGAAAAAAGCTGCGAGAAGTTTGAAGAAGTTATCACATCTTTCGGCATTTAAGAAAAAAAATCTTATATTGACAAATGTCCTTCAGGATTGTAACTTAATATTAAGTATACTTGAGTCAAGATGTTAGCCAAAATTCCAAATTCCTTATTATGCGGCAGCCGGTGATTGCAGAAGGCTGCCCTTTTTGTTATAGAGACAACATTTAAGTATTCGAAGGAGGAACGAGACACATGGCCAAAGGAAAAGTGAAATGGTTTAATAATAAAAAAGGATATGGTTTTATCGCGGCGGAAACCGGTGAAGATGTTTTTGTGCATTTTAGCGAAGTCCAGGGGGACGGATATAAATCCCTCAACGAAGGAGATGCGGTTGAGTTTGACGTCGAAAAAGATCAAAGAGGTTTAAAAGCCAAGAACGTTGTGAAGGCTTCATCATAAATAAACGCAGCTAAAAAAGGAAGGAGTCATTATGGAAAAGAACCAAGCTCAAACAATGGCCATGCTCTGCCATCTTCTGGCTTTGGCCGGATTCGTAATTCCTTTAGGTAATTTGCTCGGCCCGCTCATCTTATGGCAAATCAAAAAAGGCGAAGATCCCCTGATCGATGAAAACGGAAAAGAAGCTGTCAATTTTCAGATTTCTATGACCATCTATATGGCGGTCGCTTTTCTGCTTGTCTTTATCGTGATCGGCATACCTCTTTTGTTTGCTTTAGGGATTGCTAATCTTGTCTTGGTGATCATTGCTTCGATCAAAACCAATAATGGCGAGAAGTTTGTTTATCCTTTGGCGATTCGATTGATTAAGTAATTCTTTTCAATGAGACCATGACTTATGGAGTCCGCCATTGATTCAGTGGCGGATGACATAAGTCATGAGGTCGAATTGACCCAGCACTAATTTTGCATGTCAATAGTGATCTAAAATTAATGCTGGGGTAAAACAAATTAAAGGGCAGAAACGAATTGCATGAGTGCACAAATGTTTCTGCCCTTTAAATTTAACAAAAATAATTAGGCCAGAATGAATTCTCATTTATCCATTTCCACAGCCTGGAATTATCAAGAAAACGGCGATATGCGTAAGATGCTTTTGGAGATGAAAGCGCTCGGCGTGCGCTTTCTAGAATTAGGCTACCAATTAAAAAAGAATGACCTGGAGAACATCATAAGCCTTTTGGATGAAGTCAATCTCTCCGTGAGCAATCTTCATAATTTTTGCCCTGTTCCTGATGATGAATCAACGAACAGGCATTATTCGGGTTATTATTATCTGACATCTCTCAATGACAATGAACGCCAAAAAGCTGTCCAATGGACCAAAAACTCCATTGAGACTGCTGTGCGCGTTAAAGCCAAAGTTCTTGTCATTCACGCAGGCACGATCGAAGCCGGACAGAATCAAAGCCGGCAACTTTTGGATATGGTTAAGGATGGGCATGGGCAATCCGAAAATTTTCAGCGTTTGCAAAAAGAGGTTCTCGAAATTCGAAAGAAAAACAAGGATCCTTACATACAAGCTTTAACGCAAAGTCTTAGCGAAATCATGCCTTATGCTAAGTCAAAGGGTGTCGTGATTGGCCTGGAAACACGTTACTATCCCATGGAAGTTCCAGACTTTGAAGAAATCGGTTATTGCTTGGAACTCTTTCGCGATCAGGGATTACTTTACTGGCATGATGTGGGTCACGCGGAAACGAACGAACGTTTGGGGATAACGCCGCATTTGGATTTCCTCAATCAATACAAAAGTTCCCTGGTGGGTGTGCATTTGCACGGGATACGAGGATTAAAGGATCACCTGGCGCCTTTTGACGGGGATTTTGATTTGACAAAAATCATGCTTTTTTTTGACGATCCTGTCATCAAAGTTATTGAGGCGCATCCGAGCGTCTCATCCCAACAGCTGCAAGAAGCTATTAAGAGGTTGTCTCTTCGATGAGGCCATGATGTGCAACTGAAACATCGTTTACACTTATGCCTGCCTGCCGTCAGGCAGGGAGTCCGCCATTGATTCAGTGGCGGATGATATAAGTCATCTGGCCGAATTGACTCCGCTGCTTTCTTGCGAAAGCAAGAAGCGGGGGATTAAGCAAATGCAATTATAATATTTCAACAATCATTTCCGTCTATAATTGATTAATCTATGAACCTATATCTTGTCCGCCACGGCGAAGCCGAAGCGGAACACATTGATCCCAAACACCCTTTGACCCAAAAAGGCCGGGAAGATGTCCGCAAGGTCGCTCATCAACTTAAAGAAAGAAATATCAGCGTTCCTGTGATTTACCATAGCGGAAAGAAAAGGGCGGAAGAGACCGCGCAAATTATCGCTCAAACAATTAATCCAGAATGCCGGCTGGTCAAGAAGAACAATCTTTCGCCTAATGATGCGATTGAACCCATGGTTCAGGAAATTCAACAGTTAACGCAAGATTGCATGATTGTCGGGCACTTGCCTTTTGTTTCGAAATTAGCGTCCCAGATTCTCTGCGGTCATGAAGAAAGAAAAGTGATTCCCTTTCGGGCCGGTTGTGCGGCGATCCTGACTAGAGAAAAGGAAGAATGCTGGGAACTTAAGGAAATCATTTCCCCTTTTATGTGAATTATGTATTCTTTACCCGTCTTATTTCTGCAGCGCTTAAAAGAAATCCTTCCGCAAGAATATTTGCCTTGCGCCTTAAAAAGTTTTGAAAGTAATCCTTTGAGCGTACGGGTGAATACCCTGAAAACCAAAAGAGAAGACATTGTGAAATTTCTCGAACACGAGCATATTCATGTGCAGAAAATCCCATGGTACGCGGATGCCTTCTTGCTGAAGGACATAACGAATCAGCAATACAATCAATGGGATGGCGTCAAAGATGGGCGAATCTATCGGCAGAGTTTATCGAGCATGATTCCGTCTTTGATCCTGGACCCCCAGCCCGGCGAAGTGATTCTTGATATGTGCGCGGCTCCCGGAAGCAAAACAACCCAAATCGCTTCTCTGATGAACAATCAAGGGGAGATCATTGCCACAGAGCGCGTCAAGAACCGTTTTTATAAATTAAAATCCGTGATTCAACTCCTTGGGGCGGAAAATGTAAAGTGTCAATTAATAGACGCAAGAAAGTTAAGGCCAACGAACCGGCCTTTTGACCGTATTCTAGTGGATGCGCCCTGCGCAAGCGAAGGACGATTCAAAACATCTGAAAAAAAGTCTTTTGCCTACTGGAGCCCGCGGAAAATCAAAGAAATGGCCCATAAACAAAAAGGCCTCATGCTTGCCGCCAGCCGGCTCTTGAAGCCCGAAGGGACGCTTGTGTATTCGACGTGCTCTTTTGCGCCGGAGGAAAATGAAGCTGTGGTGGATTGGTTACTGCGTAAAACAGAAAAGACCATGCGGGTTGAACAAATCAATTTTCCGCTCATCAAAAGTTATCCGGCCCTGCACATTTGGCAGGATAAAGTTTTTGATGAATCTATATCCGGAACTTTACGGATGTTGCCGGATGAATATATGGAAGGATTTTTTGTTGCCAAACTGAGAAAATGGAAATAATCGCTTTAATTATTTTATTGGTGTCCATCTTGAGCGGTTTTGTGGCGCTATTTTTCACGACCATTGGAACTCTTATTATTCTGATCGGTTCCGTGACGTACGCTTTCTTGACACACTTTGATATTATTACCGTCAAACAGCTCGTTATTTTATTTATACTCTATTTATTAGGCGAGACGCTGGAGAACTTCCTAGTTATTTTCGGCACCAAAAAGTTTGGCGCATCCAATTGGGCCGTGGCCGGCGCTTTCTTTGGCGGAATCATCGGAGCGCTCTTTGGTTTAGCCTTGTTTGGGGTGGGATTGGTTTTAGGGGCATTTTTAGGTATTTTTTTAGGAGCCTTTCTGGTTGAATTGATCATTCGCCGAGATTTACTGAAGTCGCTGAAAGCAGGAACCGGAGGAATCTTGGGAAGAGTCGGCTCCATTGTTGCCAAGGTGATTATTGCCTTTGTGATGATCGGTATTCTGGCATCCCGCATCATCGCGTCTTATCGCTAAAAAAGGGATAGAAATTGGATTTTGCACAATTTCATTTTTTCGGATCGCTCAATGATTTTCTTACTTATCAGAAAAGAAACAGGTTGTTTCGGTATTTTTTTAAGGGAAATCCTGCTATCAAGGACGCGATAGAAGCCATCGGCGTTCCACACCCGGAAGTGGATTGCATTGTCACGAATGGTCGGTGCGTTGGGTTTTATTATCACCTTCAGCCACAGGATAAGGTCAGGGTTTATTCTCGGAAGCCGGAACCCAGGGTTAGGCCCATCAAGCATCTCAAAGCCAAACTCCTCAAGCATCCGCGATTTATTCTTGATTCCCATTTAGGCAAGCTTGCCCGCCATCTTCGGCTGCTTGGTTTTGATGTGCGCTATAAGAACTTTTTCCCGGATGAAGAAATCGTTGCCATCCATCAGGAAACGCGTCGTATTATTCTCACCAGAGATATTGGTTTATTGAAAAACAGAGTTGTCAAAAGAGGTTACTGGGTTAGGTCCTCTGATCCAAAGAAACAAATTCAAGAAATCATCAAAGAATTCAAACTCAAAACGAAGATCAAACCTTTTACGCTTTGCCTGGAGTGTAACGGCCGGATTACCAGGATCCCTAAATCGTGCGTTATCCATCGCTTGCCTCCGTTGACCAAAGAGGTTTATCAGCGTTTTTTTATCTGCCGGAAGTGTCAGAAAATCTATTGGCGCGGGGCCCATTATGCCCGGCTGTGTGGTTTTGTTCAGAAAGTTAAGAAGTATTCAATCCGTTAAAAACAATGGATCTGAGATTTTTCCAAGATTACTTTCTTCATATCATCAAGAATATGGTTGGGATGATATTCCTGATTGCGCTTTCCTTTGTCATCTATCTTGATGCCGACGCTCTCAAGCGGCAAGAGGAGACGGTGTACGATCAAACCCTTCACGCTTGTCCTATTACCTGGGCGGCGTGCATGCTTTTGTTATCTATTTTTACAACGCCGATCTATCTTGTCAGAAGAAGTCATTTCTTCAGGAATTTTCGGCAGAAAGATGGTCCCGTTTATCCCCAAGGGTTAATCCCTGATTTAAAGATTTTAACCGACGCGACCGGTATTCTTCTTTTGTTTTATCTAGCCATCTTATTCGCCAGTGGCCTTATTTTTATTTGGCCGGAATTCAGTCCTTGGATAAAATTTCCGCAGGAGTTGAAGATATTATTTTTTATCTTGCCTTCGGCTGTTTTGCTTGCGCTGATTTATGACGTCACGCGAAAACATCCTTATCCCGGATTTTTAAAGAGTGTCGATTTCGCAAAGAAAGGGCAATCGTTTGTTGAGCTCTTCACGATTCCCTTTGTCGTCGGATTAATCTTAGCCGTTTCTTCCGCCTTTGTGATGATGTCAAGAAAGGTGATCCCTTCCACGCCCTTTACGCAAACGATCGATTCGATTCATAGCCCGACAGGACTTATGATGCTTCTGGGCCTGGCCCTTTTGATAGCGCCGTTAGCGGAGGAATTGATTTTCCGTGGATATTTCTTTGGAGTTCTTGAAAAATTCAAAGGAACGTCTTTTGCGGTTACGATCATCGCGATCGTCTTTACCTTACTTCATGTGGGGCAATATTGGGGAGATTGGTTAGCAATTTTGATTGTGGCGATTCTGGGCTTTAGCCTGAGCGGTCTTCGCGCTTGGACCGGTTCAACCATTGCGAGCACGGTGACCCACTACACGTATAATTTTCTCGTGACCCTTATCCCCATCAGCATGCTGATTTTTTCTCACACACCGTACGCACAATATCTGGCCGACTATCATAAACTCAATGCGAATCAAAAAGAAGAGCTTCTTCTTCAAAGCATAGAACAGAATCCCGATATTGCACCGGCCTACAATGATTTGGCCTGGCTCTATGCGCGGGAAAATAAGCATCTGGATAAAGCTCTTCGGTTAGCCGATCAAGCTCTCAAGAAGGATCCTGAGAATCGCGCCTTTCGGGACACAAAAGCAGAAGTCCTTTATCGGTTGAAGCGTTATCCGGAAGCCATTGCCATTGAAGAAAAACTTGTCTTAGAAGACCCCTCGGATTTCTTTGTACGGAAGCAATTAAAGAAAATGCAAGAAGAATGGCACGGGCAAAATACCAATCAATAAGAAAGTGAATAGTTTGCGGAAGGATGCTTGCGGGAGAAAGAAGATTTATCTTATCGATATGCGAGCGCTTGCATGCGCTTGATCAGTTTTTCTGTTTCAATCGGCTTGGTGATAAATTCGTCCCAGCCCATATTATAATTTTCCATGAGAGAGTCTTTATAGGCCGTCACCATGATGATGCGCGTGGGATGTACGGGCTTACTCTTTGCGGTTTCTTCAAAAGACCTGATCGATCGAAGAACTTCGAAGCCATCAGGACCCGGCATGGTGATATCCAGCAGAATAAAATCAAAGGGTTTTTTCTTTTTGATCGCCTTTTGATAAGCCTCAAGGGCCTTTTCGCCCGTCTCAACGGTTGTGCACACGGCCACAGAGGAAAGAGCCTTCAAGAGTTCGGCGCGCGCTTGGAGGTCATCCTCGGCGAGAAGAACGTTCCATTTGACAGGGTATTTTTTTGTACGTTCAACCATGATCAACATTAGATTAGCTCTCAAAAAATGCCTTGTCAATATATTCGTCAGCTTTGATGGCCCGTAGTATCGACCGAAAAGATTGCCCGTTAGCCTTTTTTCTTGTTTGTTGCGCCAATAGGCGCTAAAATAACCATAATGATTTTTACTTATCGGATAAGAAAACGAAAGGAGTGTAATGGCCGGTTTCTTAGATCGCTTCAGAACGAATGTTGTTTTGAGTGTTTACAAAGAACAATCACCGTCGCCCCAAACGCAAGAGTTGAATGACAAAATTGCCCTTGGTGTTTTATTATGGGTTGTCGCGGAAGCGGATGAAAAGTTTCTCCCTGAGGAAAAAGACAAAATCAAGGACATCTTAAGTTCTCATGGGCATATGTCCAGCGATGAAATGTCGATTATTCTTGGTTCCATCGAGCAAGCGGCCAAGGAAAGAATTGATCTGTATCATTTTACGCGCGAAGTCAGTCAAGATCTTCGCTATGAGGCCAAAATCATTATTCTTGAAAATCTTTTTAGAGTGGCCTGCGCTGATGGCGATCTTGACCACAATGAAAACGAGCTTATTCGCAAGATTGCCGGTCTTCTAAGAGTGGATCATAAAGATTTTATTGAAGCCAAGATAAAAATTAAGAAAGAGTCTAATTTACCGACTCTTGAATGAAATATTTTGATTGTATTTGCTGAAAACTCCCGCACCAATTATAAAATAATTGGTGCGGGAGTCAATTCGCACTTTCAACTTGCGTTCACTATAGTTCCGCAAGTTGTGTGCTCATTGGAAGGAGGATCATCATGAGGCTGGGTATTTGGGAACTTCTCATTATTTTTGGCGTGATTTTGATTTTATTCGGTGCCAAAAGGCTTCCTGAAATTGGCCAGGCGCTGGGCAAGGCGATCCGGGAATTTAAAAAAGCAGGCCAGGATCTCGGGGACGATTCCAAAGAAAAAACGAAAGAAGATCACGGTGAAGACAAAGCCTGATCAGCTCACCTTTAGCGAACATTTGGAAGAGTTAAGAGGGCGTCTGATCAAGGTGCTTGTGACTTTGGCCGTTTGTTGCTTTATCGTTGCTTTTTATGTCGACAAAATACTCACCTTTTTTATTCGACCCATCGGAACTCTTATTTTCACGTCACCCGCCGAAGCGTTCTTGGCCCATATGACTCTGATTTTTGTTGGGGGTTTTACCCTCAGCGTTCCTATTACACTTTATCAGGGATGGCAATTTATGGTTTGCGGGTTAACAACCAAAGAAAAAAGGTATGCCTTTTTCTTTGTTCCGCTATCAACAACATTCTTTCTTCTTGGGCTTCTGTTTGGTTATTTTGTCATACTGCCTATCGCCTTAAAATTTTTGTTAGGCTTTTCTAATTCAATGATTCGACCGATGATTACGATCGGGAATTATGTTTCTTTTGTGTGCGCGATTGTTCTTGTCTTCGGTCTTGTTTTCCAATTTCCCCTGGGGATTCTTTTTCTGACAAAACTGGGTCTTGTCCGTCCGTCTTTTCTTATCGAAAAAAGACGCTACGCGATTGTTCTTATATTTATTATCAGTGCTTTATTGACGCCGCCTGATTGCATCACGCAGCTTCTTATGGCCGGTCCTTTAATACTTTTATATGAACTGAGCATTTTCTTATCAAAAGTCTTCTATCGTTCCAACTTGACTAGAGAAGATTGAGATATCATCAAACGGATATTAAGAACCATGATCAAGGCTAAGAAAGAAAACGATGAAAAGATTTAATACATTTGAAGGGGTTTTCACGCCAAGCCTCCTTAGCATCCTCGGCGTTATTATGTATTTGCGCCTTGGATGGGTTATCGGAAGCGTCGGTCTCGGTTGGGCCCTGGTGATTATTTGTCTTGCCAATTTGATCACCTTATCAACGGCCTTGTCCTTGTCTTCGATCGTGACCAATATTCGTATCGGGACAGGCGGCGCTTACTCTGTCATTACAAAATCTCTCGGTTTGGAAATCGGGGGAGCCATCGGTATTCCGCTTTATTTATCTCAGGCGATTTCTGTGGCCTTTTACGTTGTCGGTTTTACGGAATGCTGGCATTCGGTGTTTCCTTACCATAATTTCTTCGGCGTAAGCCTGATCACCTGGGCGTTGATTCTTATTATTTCTTACACAAGCGCCAAATTGGCATTTCGCATCCAATATGCCATTATGGCCCTCATCGGACTCTCGTTGGTATCAATCGTATTGAGCCCTCAGTCTTTTACGCATAATCCTGTGATTTGGCCGTCGTTTCAGGCCGGAAATTTCTGGATGGTGTTTGCTATTTTCTTTCCGGCGGTCACGGGTTTTCTAGCTGGAGCCACAATGTCCGGTGAATTAAATGATGCCAGGCGCAGCATTCCCCGCGGAACTTTAAGCGCTGTATTGGTCGGATTCGTCATTTATATCGGCTTAGCCATTTGGCTTAGCCGGCATGTATCCGCAAACGATCTTGCGGCCAACAAATCTATTCTGATTGATCTTGGCCGGTGGAAATGGGCCATCATCGCAGGCATCATGGGAGCGACGTTGTCTTCGGCCATCAGCATGTTTGTCGCATCCCCTCGGACGCTTTTGGCTCTGGGTAAGCATAAAACCGTTCCTTTGTCATCGTCCATGGCACGGATGAATAAAAAAGGCGAACCGACAACAGCCATTCTTTTTACCGCATTGTTATCTCTGATTACTTTGCTTTTTGGTACTCTGGATAATGTCGCTGGTTTGCTAACGATGTTTTTCTTAATTACCTATGGCATGATTAATCTCTCCGTTTTTATCGAACAGAGCATCGGATTGGTGAGTTTCCGTCCGAGTTTCCGGATTCCACAATTAATTTCATTTTTAGGCAGCGCTGGTTGCTTTGTTTTGATGTTTTTTATCAATGCGAAATTCAGCCTCATTGCGATCCTGACGATCGTCTTGATCTTCTGGTATTTGGTCAAAAGAGAAATGAAGACCTACTCACCGGATGTGCGCAGCGGTCTTTTGGTTTTTGGAGCGGAACAATTGGCCAAAATGGCCGCTGGCCTTCCGTATCATCCTAAAATCTGGAAACCCAATGTCCTTGTTTCCATTAAGGAGTCGGACGATCTTCCCGAGATCATGAAATTCTTAAAATCCGTTGTTCTGCCCAACGGCCGCATTCTGGCTTTTCAAATTATAGAGAAAGCAAAACGAGAAAAGATGTTTTCGATGGGAGTTTCTTCGCCAAAGGAAAGAGAAAAGGCGAAGATCGAGCGAGAGAAGATCGCAGCCCGATTAACTTCCATCACTCAGCCGTTAAAGGATGAAGGATTGTTTGTAGCCAATATGGTCATCGAGTCAGCGGATTTTATCACGGGAACCAAAGCAGTTATTCAGTCTCTCAGAGGAACTTTCTTCCCGCCCAATACGCTTTTTCTGACATTGACAGAAGACCGAAAGCAGGATAACATGGTTGAGCATGTTGTTCGGGATGCCGAAGATGAAGGGTTAGGGATTATTATTCTCTTAAGACATCCTGCGGTCGGTTTTGGACGCCAGAAGGTGGTTAATTTATGGATCAGGCGACAAAGTCCTAATCTGGATTTGTCTATTCTCATCGCTCTTCAGCTTGAGAAAAATTGGGATGGCTATACACGGATTATTCAAATCGTGGACAATGAGCAAGAAAAGCTCGAAGCGATGTCCTATCTGGATCATCTTAAGGAGTTGATGCGCATGTCCGGGGATACCCAGATCAAAGTCATGGTCGGTAATTTCAAGGAGATTCTCGGCCAGGTCCCCCCAGCCGATATGAATATTTTCGGCATGCCCCTAGAGCCCGATATGGCCATGATTCGCGAGATTTCCTCAAAAATTCAAACGTCCGTACTTTTCTTAAGAGATTCCGAGCACGAAAAGGCTACAGCCTGACCGCAGAAACCCTCTCTAAGAGCCCTCTGATTTTGAATTAGCAATTTTTCTGTTGCATTTATTATTTTTTTGACTACAATAAAGCATTAATTATAGTGGTTGGGTCAATTTCAAAGGAGGGTCCATGAAGATCGCAGAGCTCAAATGGTTGTTAAAAGACAAGCGCGTCCAAGAGGAGATCAATAAACACCTTTGGATTGAAAGTCAAAAAGCAGGGTATGATATTGGCATTGCCCGTGCCACCGATGAATGGCTCAAGCTTTATGCCGAGGGATGGATGAAATATCATACACCCGAGAAGTTGAAGAGCAAAGAGACTTCAGCCAAGAAAGTTAAAGTCAAAGCCAAGAAATAAAACCTCAAGAAAAAAATAAAATGGACAGGTCGCGACCTGTCCATTTTTTTATTAGGTTAATAGAAAACCCTCTAAGAATTCTTAGAGGGTTTTCCTTATGATATATTTAACTCAAGTTATTTCTTCTTCTTCTTTGCTACTTTTTTCTTTTTCTTTACCATCCTGCTCACCCCTTTCTTATAAAATTTTTATAAGAATTTAATTACCTTATTTTTATCTTAACACACATGATGTGAGATGCAAAAGTTATTTTAAATATTTTTAAAGGAAAATTATTTCACTAAAACCTTTTTCTTGTTTCGCGAAAAACACAGAGGTACAATGGTCAACGAAGATGAAATCAAAAGCCATAAAAACAAAGTCCCTCTACATCCATATTCCTTTCTGCAAAAAGAAATGTTATTTCTGTTCTTTTGTCATTTCCGTAGGCAGCGAACATTATGCGGATGACTACCTCGCATGCCTTAACAAAGAGGCACAGCGTTATCGGGGCGAGCGCATTGCAACCCTTTACATCGGAGGAGGCACGCCCAGCCGTCTTCAGCCCAATCAATTAAAACAAATGATTGATTTCATCAAACATAATTTCAAATTCTCGCGCCGATGCGAATTTACAATAGAAGTTAATCCCGACGATATTGACGTTGATAAGGCTCGGTGCATCAAGGATCTCGGCATCAATCGTGTTAGTTTAGGCGCGCAATCGTTTAACCAAAGCACTCTCAAATACCTGGGAAGAACGCATAGCTCAAGCGATAACGAAAGGGCCTTTCGTATCTTGCGTAAGGTTGGTTTTCGCAATATTAATCTGGATCTCATTTACGGTTTTCCTCATCAAACGCCAGAAGAAATAAAAAATGACGTGCGCCGTTTGACCGAACTTGAAAGCGAACACGTTTCCCTTTATACGCTCACCATAGAAGAAAAAAGCAGATTTCATATCAAGAAGATACAGTTGCCCAGTCAAGAAATACAAGCGAAGCAATATGTTCTTGTGAAAAAACTTCTTCAAGAAGCCCATTTTCATCAATACGAAGTGAGCAACTTTGCTAAGAAAGGAAAAGAATCCAAACACAATCTCATTTATTGGAGCGGCGGAAATTATATTGGTCTTGGTGTTGGCGCTCATTCTCATTTGGATGGCCGACGATTCTGGAATGTTTCCGGTCTTCATCCTTATATGCGATTGGTGAAGAACGATCAGCAACCCCTGGAAGGTCAAGAACGGTTAACATCCTACGAACAGTTTCTGGAGTGTCTGTGTTTCGGGTTGCGCATGAACAAGGGAGTGGACCTTTTATCTCTTGAGAAGCGTTTCCATTGCGTCTTGGATAAGAAACGAAGAGAGCTGGTCGATCATCTCACTACAAGTCAATACCTCAGAAAGGAAAGACATCATCTGAAAGCGACAAACAGAGGACAGCTTGTTTTAGATGAGATATGCGCGCGATTGATTTAAAAAAAGACACTACGCGGGATTTTTCTGGGCCATTCTTAATGAGGGTGAAAGATTTGTCCCAACTTATTGAAAAAGAAGAAAATAATGAAATCTAGAGAATGGCCCTGAGGTTCTTTCATGCACCCTAAATAAGAAAGAACCATTTTTATCCTTTGGAATGAAAATCTGATGACATTCATTGCAGAAATATTGCTTGCTCCAGACGCCGGCAATCTTTTTGTATTTGGCGATATCTTTTGTGAACTTGCGTACAATGAGCCTCAACGTTAAAAAAAAGTGAATACCAATAAAAAATGTTAATCCCAAGGAAATAAGAAAGTACGTTTTCTCTCCCAAACGCCCGATAATCAGTGATCCCACGGAAAGCCAGGACAATAAAAGCGCCATCGAGACAATGATTCCCGCCGGCAAACTGGTTTTGGGTTCTTCCGGAGGCGTCAGTTTCTTAAGAAGCCTTTGCTTTTGCCGTTCACTTAGACCTTGCGTTTTATCAGCGATCGAATTCTCGTTAAATAATTTCCGACCCGCGCCTTTGGATTTTAATGTTTAGTGCACATAGGCGGTTGAATCGATATCATTGCCTTGACAATAGGGATATTCTAGTTCTCTATCAAACCTCATGTTCTCTTTATTCGTTGTTCGTAATTTATAATGAGATATTATTGGCTTGTGCGATGATTTTGCTTTTTACGAATAAGACGTTGAGAGAATCGTTGATCATTGCGCGGTATTCTTTTTTCATGGAAAGCGAAGGAAAGATGTGATGCGCTTTCTTGAGTAAGCCGGTCATTTTGCGTAAACTATAAGACAGACTTCCCGACTGAATCAATATCTTCCGTATCGCCATAAGATCGGCATAGGTTTTTTTGTTTTTCTCAAAATAATAAAGGAATTGTTTTTTTTGGCGGCCCTTCAAGTGTTCGTAAGCATGACAGGTCAGAATCGTTTTCTTTGACTCCGCTAAGTCGCTCAGGATAGATTTTCCGATATTCTTTTGAGAATCGAAAATACCTAAAATATCATCCTGGATTTGAAAGGCTTGACCAAGATAACTTCCGAAGCGTGACAGGCGTTGAGTTTCTCTTTGAGAGGCGCCGGCAAGAATTGCCCCCACCACAAGAGGGCATTCAAAAGTATAACGCGCGGTTTTCAGCCGATACGTCAGAAGAACGTCTTTTTGTGAAACATTCTGGATTTTCTTAACACCCTGCAAGACATCGATAAATTCTCCGATGGCCGTAAAAGCGGCTGTCCGGATAAAATATTTCAACGCTTTTTCTTTGCGCAAGGGGTCTTCCCGGATGGATAGAAAGGCATCGATGGCTAAAGAATAAAGGATGTCGCCTGTGACAATGCTTAAATCATAGCCGAGTTTATCCTGTTCTTTTGTCTTGGCGGCTTTGCGCAAAAGCCGGTGCATGGTCGGCTGACCTCGCCGCAAGTCCGATCGGTCGATGATGTCATCGTGGACGAGCATGAAAATATGCAAAAGCTCCATGCAGGTGGAGGCATCATAAAGACTTCGAGAGGGACCATTCTTTTTATGTTTATACCCTTGATAGCTTAGAATGAGAAGGAGAGGACGAATCCGTTTTCCTTTTCGCAAGGCATAGTCCTTGATGCTTTCATAAAGGATAGGATCCACTTGATGCAAATAATAATCATGGCGAATTTTATTGAGGAATTTCTCAAGATGCTGGTCAATGTGTTTAATGATCGTTTTGAGCACAGCCACTATCGTAACATAGCCTGGCCCGGTGTTCAACTTTCATTTCATAACCCGAAGGCAAGAAAGAGGAAAAATGATGGTATTTTCATAGAAGTGATATTAAACTTAAATGAGGAGTCGGGGTGTTTTCCCCGACTCCTCATCCCGAGGAACGAAGTGACGAGGGATCTCATGAGATCCTTCAGCCCTTTGGGCTTCAGGATGACCAGTCGGAGGAGCACGGCAGAAAACTCCCCGACTGGTCACTTAAATAGAGAAGGTAAAAAGTTAATTCTTCAAAGTTCGAAAGTCAAAGTAACGGAAAGAAGGAAGTCATGAGAAAAATAATCTTAGGCCTAGGGATTCTCTTCTTGGCCTGCCCCTTTGTTTTTGGTGATACGGTTTATTTGAAGAACGGAAGAAAACTTGAGGGAACAATCACTCAAAAAACAGAAACCGCTGTGAAAATCAATGTCCGCGGAATCGACCTGACCTATTATCAAGATGAAATCGAGAGAATAGAGCAAAGCGCGGCTTCCGCACCGATCGAACCAAAACCTTTCACGTCTTATCCTTCAGGCTTAAAGGATTCTCGTCCGCAAGATTTTGGATCCCCTCAGCCCCTTGTTCCCTTAGAGAGCAAGGGCCTTCAACCGTTTTCTTCCGGCGACCAGGCCGAATCTCAGGTGAGAAAAAAAGGATTGGTCCTGGAACTCATTGAAGCCAGCGGAACACGGGACGGCCTCAATAGCATGCTCTCTGAAATCATGGCTCAGGCTAATGAAGAAGAGAAAGCGATGCTGCGGCAAGTCATCGATATTAACGAAATTCTTTTGGCGGTGGTGCCGGTCTACGAAAAATACTTTTCACAGGACGAATTGGAAACCATTGTCCAGTTTTATAAAAGCTCGGCGGGAAAAAAGTTTATGCAGTTCGCTCCTCAGATTATGGAAGAGAGCGCCAATAAGGTCACAGAGCACATTCAGAACAAAGTCGGTGCTTTAATCCCCGAAACGACGCCCTAAGCGGAATCAAATTACCATCATGGATTCTTCTCTGCGAACAAAAAAAATTGTCTTAGCCGAAGGCGAGAATATTATCGCCGAAATTCTTCCTCAATTCTTAAAACCAATGGGATATGAGGTGATGATCTCTCGTGATGGAGCCAGCGCTCTGGAGATGATCAAGAAAGAACTCCCCGATCTTATTATCGCCGACAGCGATCTTGACAAAATTGACGGGTTCACTCTTTGTAAAATTCTCAAAAGCATTTTTATCACAGCCTATATTCCCATTATTCTCTTGATTGATAAGAAAAAAATCCGAAAGAAAGTCTTGGAAATTCAGGAAGGGATTGATGACTACATTTTTAAGCCGCCGGATCCCATTGATTTGCAAGTGAGGCTGGAAATGGCCCTCAGGCGCTCGGATCATCAAATCCATGCCAATTCATTGACGCGTTTACCCGGCAACAAAGCCATTGAAATAACCATCCGCGCGCGTCTTCAAAATGAAAGACCTTTTTCTTTTATGTATCTGGACATCAATAATTTCAAATCGTTTAATGACACATACGGATATGTTCGCGGAGACGGAGTGATTATGCAAGTCAGCCGCATCATGATGCGTTGCGTGTCGAAGCTCGGAAACCCGAATGATTTTGTCGGACATATCGGCGGAGATGATTTTGTGGTCGTGACAACACCCCCCAACGAACGAAAGATTGCGGCAGCGATCATCGCGGAGTTTGATCGGCTGATTCCTCTTCATTATAACGAAGAGGATCGGATGATGGGATACCTCGCGGTGAAGGACAGGCAAAATCGTGAAATCAAAGCGCCTCTGATGGGGATTTCCATTACCATTGTGAACAACACGTTCCGTAAAATCCACAATATGATTGAGCTAACCGAAATGGCTTCAGAAATTAAGTCATATATCAAAACATTCGGAGGCAGCGGATACCTCATCAACCGCCGCAGCACAATTGATCAGAATAAATTACAGAGACCAAAAACAGATCTCCGAAGAATTCTGGAATCCTCCCTCTATAATAGGGAAGCCGGCCATGCCTTACCTATAGGCCAACGGCTTCTTCAGGCTAATCTCATCAACAGAGAGCAGCTTGACGAAGCCCTTGTCGAACATTGGTCAAGTCGCAAATTGCTTGGCCAAACGCTCATCAAGATGGGTGTAATTACTAATAGTGATTTAGAGCCGTTTTTCTCAAAATTCTAAGAAAACTAAACCTCACTTCCGATCTCTCCAATAAATACACAACACGAAGCAGGACAATAAGTTACCGCCCAATAAAAAGGTTATTTCTCGTTTATTTTTTCTTTTTGTTTGACCTTGATATCATTTTTTGATATATTAGGCGCGTTCAAATTGAGCCAACTTTTGCAAACAAAGGAGTTAAAAACATGATTGAACGCTACACCCTATCGAAAATGGGCAATGTGTGGTCGGAAAAGCACAAAATGGATATCATGCTCAAGATCGAAATCCTGGCCTGCGAAGCCATGAGCAAATTGGGCTTGATCCCCAAAGCGGCTCTTGAAAAAATCAGGAAAAAAGCCAAATTTGATGTCGATGAGGTGAAGCGAATAGAAGAGAAAACAAAGCATGATGTGGTTGCCTTAATTGTCAACATCGGAGAAAGCATAGGACCTGAAGCGCGCTATCTTCACATGGGGCTCACGTCTTCGGATATTCTGGATACGGCTCTTTCGATCCAGTGCGTTGATGCAAGCAACATTTTGATTTCTGATATAAAGAAACTGCTCAACGCCCTTAAGGTGATGGCCAAGAAATATAAGGATACCATTTGCGTAGCGAGGACGCATGGCGTTCACGCCGAGCCTACGTCTTTTGGATTGAAGGTAGCCGTCTGGTATGATGAAAACCGCCGGAATCTGGAACGCCTGGAACAAGCCAAGGAAATGATGCGTGTTGGCAAGCTTTCCGGAGCTGTGGGAACATATGCCAATGTCGATCCTTTTGTGGAAGAATATGTGTGTGAAAAGCTAGGTCTTAAGCCGGCAAATGTAGCCACCCAAATTATCCAAAGAGATCACCATTGCCAATTCATGACGACACTGGCTATCGTCGGGTCAACCTTAAACAAAATCGCGACCGAGATCAGGTTGCTTCAGAAAACGGAAGTGTTGGAAGTCGAAGAACCATTCTTTAAAGGACAAATAGGCTCTTCGGCCATGCCGCATAAAAGGAACCCCGTGACCTGCGAGCGGGTCTCCGGTTTGTCGCGTATCTTGCGTGCCAATGCCCAAGCGGCCTTTGAAAACATCAATCTCTGGCATGAACGCGATATTAGCCACTCTTCGGTAGAACGCATTATTATTCCGGACAGCACGCTCGTTTTGAACTATATGTTCAGCAAGATTATTCCGATTCTCGAAGGGCTTTTGGTTTATCCCAAGAATATGATTACGTCGTTAACAAAAACCCGCGGCCTGGTCCACTCCCAAAGAATCCTTCTTGAGTTAATGAAAAAGGGGCTCACACGTGATGATGCTTATGCTATTATTCAGCGTTGCGCCATGCAGGTTTGGCAGGAGACATCTGATTTTAAAGATGTCCTCAACCGTGATCGCAAATTAAGAAAATATCTCACAACGGCCGACTTGGATAAATTGTTTGACGTCAAATACTATATACGCCACAGGGACAAAATCTATAAAAAGGTAGGTTTATGATGGAAAGAAAACAGTCTATTTACGAAGGCAAGGCCAAGATTCTTTATGAAACAGATTCTCCCGATTATTTAATTCAGTATTTTAAGGATGACGCGACCGCGTTTAACGCAAAGAAAAAAGGAACCATCAAAGAAAAAGGAATTATCAACAATAAAATTTCTTCCAAAATATTCGAATACCTCGAGCAGCATGGAATTCCGACTCACTTTGAGAAGATGCTCAGCGATCGGGAAATGCTCGTTAAGCGCGTGACCATTGTTCCCGTTGAGGTAATTATTCGGAACATTGCCGCGGGTTCTCTATGCAAAATGTTGAATCTTGAAGAAGGAAAAAAATTAGCATGTCCGACGTTAGAATATTGCTACAAGGAAGATTCGCTCAACGATCCTTTGATCAATGAATACCACATTCTGGCTCTTGAGCTGGCCACAGCGGATGAAATCGAGACCATCAAGAATTATGCTTTTAAGATCAACACACTCATGCAGAAATTTTTCTCAGCCGTCAATGTGGATTTGGTGGATTTTAAGCTTGAATTCGGCAGAAACAAAGGCCGGATTATTCTGGCGGACGAGATTTCTCCTGACACCTGCCGTCTGTGGGAAAAGGGGACCGGCCGCAGGTTGGACAAAGACCGATTCCGCAGAGATCTCGGTAATATCGAGGAAGCCTATCAGGAAATGTTAAGCAAAGTAACGCAGTAATCGTTTCCTTTGGATTTATTCTCCTTCGCCTTTCAAATGGAGCATAATGGTAAAGGCTTCGGAGAATCATTCAAAGTAGGATATTCTACGAAGTTCTCCTTCGCTAAAGTTCGACTTCGCTCTTCGAGCTTCGTCGAAATTTCGCCGAAGCATGAAATGCGAAGGCGGACTTCGGAGGAATCCTTCGGAGTCCGCCAATGAAACAATGGCGGACGAAGAAGGACATATGCTATCGTTTCCATTGGTTATGCGAAGTAGAATGACTCTTCGACACAAGCATTCTTCCACCGCGGCCTCTCGTTTCAATGAGGCCCGCACTTATGAAACGATAGTGAACATAAGTGCGAGGCCGAATTGACCCCCACACCAATTATGAAATAATTGGTGTGGGGGATAAAATAAATACAATTATAATATTTCCTTTTAAAGAGAGGCCCGCATAATTTCAACACAGGTTTAGAACAACGCGATGATTTGGCGAGTCGAAATAAAAGATAAAGAAGGTGTTTTTGATGCCGCAGGCGAAAGCACAAAAAAAGCTATCTTTGATCTCGGTATCCGCTCAATATCTCATGTGCGCGTCATCTCCGTTTTCTTGATTGAAGGCAACTTAAGCCGCGCACAGATTCAAACGATCTGCGAAGAGCTCCTGGTGGATAAAATCATCCAGGAGTATTCTTTTTGCCCCAATCAAGAAACCGCTATTCCCTCCGCTCGTACTCCCTTTATTGTCGAAATCGCTTATCATCCCGGCGTCATGGATCCCGTGGAGGCCTCAACGCTCAAAGGTATCCGTGACCTTGACATTGAAGGCGTCCAAGCGGTTCATACGGCCAGAAAATATATTCTTGATGGCGATCTTGCGGAAGATGACCTTGATGTGATTGTCAACAAGGTTCTTTCCAATAAATTGATCCAGCATGTGGTGCGCACACCTTTGAAGGAAACAAAGAAGATTTCTCAAGAAAAACATATTGATGTTTTTACGGTTGATCTGCTCAAAGCCAATAACAAAAAGTTATTGCGCATCAGTAAGGAAGGGCAGCTTTTTCTTAATCTCAAAGAAATGAAGGCCATCCAGGCTTATTTCAAGAAACTTAAGCGAAATCCCACCGATTGCGAGCTCGAGACCATTGCGCAGACTTGGAGCGAACATTGTTACCATAAGACCTTTCGCGGCGACATCCGTTATACAAGCGAGGAGAACGGAAAGAAGAAGACCCAATTGATCCGCAGCTTATTGAAAAGCACCATCATGAAGGCCACCAAGGAAATAGGAAAGTCCTGGTGCGTTTCTGTTTTTCATGACAATGCCGGCGTGATTAAATTTGACGCAGACATGCATGTCTGCTTTAAAGTGGAAACCCATAATCATCCTTCGGCTCTAGAGCCTTTTGGCGGGGCCAATACCGGTATCGGCGGGGTCATTCGCGATGTTCTGGGCACCGGGCTCGGCGGAAAGCCCATTTGTAACACCGATGTTTTTTGTTTTGCGCCGCCGGATTATCCATTCGACCGTTTGCCCGAAGGGACGCTGCATCCCAAAAGGATTATGAAAGGCGTGGTCAGCGGCGTGCGTGATTACGGAAATAAAATGGGCATTCCCACGGTCAACGGAGCCATTATCTTTGATGAACGATTTGTAGGAAATCCTTTGGTGTATTGCGGGACCGTAGGTTTGATTCCCAAGGATTGTGTTAAGAAAAAAGCCCTCAAAGGAGATTTGATTGTCGCGGTGGGCGGGCGCACCGGCCGGGACGGTATTCACGGAGCGACATTCTCTTCGGGAGAATTGACGCATGAATCCGAGCATATTTCATCCGGCGCGGTTCAAATCGGTGATCCCATTCAGGAGAAAAAGGTGCTGGATGTTTTGATGCAGGCCAGGGATCGGCATCTCTATAGTGCGATCACGGATTGCGGGGCCGGCGGTTTCTCAAGCGCAGCCGGTGAAATGGGCCAAGAATTGGGCTGCAAGATTGATTTAGACAAGGCGCCTTTGAAGTATGAGGGACTAAGCTATACGGAGATTTGGATTTCTGAATCTCAAGAAAGAATGGTGCTTGCCGTCCCCAAGAAAAATATTAAGGCCTTGCTGAAGATTTTTGCGGATGAAAATGTCGAAGCCACCGTGATTGGAGAATTTACCGGGACAAAACGATTAGAACTATTTTTTCATGGCCGAAAGGTCGCTAGCCTTGATATGAATTTCTTGCATCAGGGGCCGCCGCGAGGAACTCAAGAGGCCCTCTGGGCAAAACCCAAAAGCAAAGAACCAAAAATTTCCTGTCCGGATAACCTGACGAACAAATTATACGAAATCCTTTCCCATTATAATGTATGCTCCAAAGAATGGGTGATCCGCCAATATGATCATGAGGTGCAAGGGACAAGCGTCATTAAATCTTTGGTCGGCCCGGCGGGTATAGGGCCTTGCGACGCGAGCGTGATTCGTCCCAAGCTGAATTCTTCCAAGGCCATTGCCATTTCTAACGGAATCAATATCCGTTTTGGCATGATTGATCCGTTCTGGATGGCTGCCTCGTGCATTGATGAAGCGATTCGGCAGATTGTGGCTGTGGGCGGAAACCCTGAGCGCATCGCGATTTTGGATAATTTCTGCTGGGGCAACCCGGACAAAAAAGACCGTCTGGGATCAATGGTCCGAGCGGCTTTGGGCTGTTATCAAACCGCCCTCGGTTACCAAGTTCCTTTTATATCAGGCAAAGATAGTTTGAATAATGAGTACGCGGATAAGGGAAAGCTGATTTCTATTCCCGGCACTCTTTTGATTTCCGCGATCGGCATTGTGGACGATGTCTCTAAAACCTTGACCATGGATTTCAAGAAAGACGGGAACCTTATTTATCTCATCGGTGCGACCTCGGATGAGCTCGGGGGCTCCATTTATTATGATACCTATCGCGCACTTGGGAAAAACGTTCCTTTAGTGAATACAAAAAAAGGTCAAAAGTTATTTAAAGCGATGCATCGGGCAAGTCAAAAAGGATTACTTCAATCGGCGCACGATTGTTCCGAAGGCGGGCTTGGGGTGGCCCTTGCGGAGATGTGTTTCGCGGGACAGCTTGGCGCATCCGTCTTTCTCAAAGATGTTCGTTGTCAAGGCGGGCTCAAGAGAAATGATGCCATTCTTTTCAGCGAATCTAATACGCGGTTTGTGGTTGAGGTTGCGGCTAAAGACCGAAAGGCCTTTGAGCGCATTTTTGACACAATACCTTGCGGTTTAATCGGATGCGTTAGCTCAAAAAAGGTATTTACTGTTTACGGTTTAGATGGTAATGTTTGTGTTGTGAGCAATATTGATTCTCTAAAGAATGCGTGGCAAAAGACACTGGATTGGTAAGCCATAGTCAAACAGGAAAGGTAAGAGAATGAAAAATCGAAGAAGCGTTAAGGATGATTACAATCTCGAAGATCCCTGGCGGATATTTCGCATTATGGCCGAATTTGTGGATGGGTTTGATACGCTTTCTCAAATCGGTCCGGCGGTCACCATCTTTGGATCTGCAAGACTCAAAAAAAATCACAAATATTATCAAGTCGCTGTTCGCACGGCTTATCTTCTGGCGAAAGAAGGGTATGCTGTGATCACGGGCGGCGGTCCCGGCATTATGGAAGCAGGCAACAAAGGCGCTTCGATGGCCAAGGGCCAATCGATAGGGTTGAATATCGATTTACCTTTTGAGCAAATTCCCAACAAGTACATCAATCTGATGATGCATTTTCATTATTTTTTCTGCCGGAAGGTGATGTTTGTTAAATACGCCAAGGCCTTCGTTATTTTTCCCGGCGGATACGGGACCTTGGATGAATTCTTTGAAAGCATCACGCTTATCCAAACCAAACGCATGGAGCGTTTTCCCGTTATTCTTGTAGGAAAGAAGTATTGGGTCGATTTAGCGGATTGGCTGAAACGTTTTGTGTTAAAAGAGAACTGTATCAGCGCAAGCGATTTCGATATTTTCAAGATTGTCGATAAGCCCGAAGAAGTCGTGAAGGTCATTAAGGATTTTTATAAGCACGGCAAAAACAATCATGCCAAAAAAAGTTAAAGTTGTCGTCTTAAGAACGGCCGGAACCAATTGCGATCAGGAAACGGTTTTTGCTTTCCAAAGCGTTGGGGCCGATGTTGATTTGGTCCATATCAACAAATTTTTCAAAGGCGAGAAGAGACTTAAGGATTATCAAATTCTGGCTTTGCCGGGTGGGTTTACCTATGGGGATGATATCGCGGCCGGACGGATTTTGGCCAATGAATTGCGCCTGAAACTCGGCGATGACCTGCGCGCCTTTATTCAAGAAGGCAAATTAATCATCGGTATTTGCAACGGTTTTCAGGTGATGGTCAAGGCCGGCCTTTTGCCGGGTACGATGAATGGCCAAAGAAATTCTGGCCGGGATTTTGCTCAGAGGGCAACACTCATGATCAATGATTCAGGGAAGTTCGAAGATCGATGGGTGCATTTGAAACCCGCCGGTCATTGCGTCTGGACCGAAGGCATGGAAGAACCTGTTTCTTTTCCCGTGGCTCACGGGGAGGGAAAGTTTGTTTGCCAAGATGCAAAGACTCTTAAAAGCCTCAAAGACGACGGTCAGGTTATTTTCCGTTATTGTGACCCGTTGGGTGGTGATCCCGTTTATCCGGAGAATCCTAACGGGAGCGTTGATCATATTGCCGGCATCACTGATTCAACCGGGCGCGTCTTTGGCCTGATGCCGCATCCGGAACGGCATTTTCTCTCGACGCAGCATCCGGCCTGGACGCGTTTAAAAAAGAAGACACGATTTGGGGATGGCGCGCGCATTTTTCATAACGGTGTGGATTACGTTAAGAAAAATTTATTATAGTTTATGTTGGAAAAATCTTGAACGCAGATCAACGCAGATCAACGCAGATCCAACGCAGATTTACGCAGATTCTTTTTTCGATTCAATTTGCGACCATTCGCGTTTGATCTGTCCCTCGCTTCTTGTGGTTCGACTCTCGCTCACCATCCTGAGCGAAAGTCGAAGGACTCGGGACTCCGAGCGAAAAGCGAGGAGGAAAATCCGCGTTTAAAGACATTTTTTCATTATTGGTCTTTTCCTTATTAATGGAACAGTCAATAATATTCTCTCTATACGAGAAAGAAGACCTAATATTGACTTCCACCGTTCCTTTAATAAAGAGAAAGTCAATAAGAACTACTATAAATTATCCATGAAAAATAAGATAACATACAAAAATAGCGGTGTGGACATTCAAAAGGCTAATCGCTTTGTCGCTTCCATCGAACGCATGATTGCCGGCACGCAAGCGTCAGCTGTCCTCAAGAGAAAAGGAAGCTTCGGAAGCTTATTTGCTTTTGATAATAAAAAATACCGCGAGCCTGTTTTGGTCTCCTCAGCAGATGGCGTGGGAACAAAACTGATGATCGCGAATTTGGCCGGCAAACACGATACCGTCGGCATTGATTGCGTGGCGATGAATGTGAACGATATTCTCTGCTGCGGGGCCAAGCCTTTATTTTTCTTGGATTATGTAGCTTGCGGAAAAATTCATCCCAAAGTCCTCAAAGACGTACTCAAGGGAATTGTGTGGGGATGCCAACAAGCCGGATGCAGCTTGATCGGAGGCGAGACAGCTGAGATGCCGGGTATTTACAAAAAAGAAGACTATGACCTGGCCGGATTTACGGTTGGCGTTGTTGAAAAGAGCCGCATGATCGACGGTTCAAAAATTCAGGCCGGCGACAGACTGATTGGTCTTGCATCGAACGGACTGCATTCCAACGGTTTTTCTCTGGTACGAAAGATTCTTTCTAAGAAACAGCAAAAGACAATGGCCCAAGAGCTCCTTAGGCCGACAAAAATTTATGTTCAGCCGGTTTTAGGTTTACTTACCGAATTTTCTATACGAGGAATGGCGCATATTACGGGCGGTGCTTTTTATGAAAAATTAACAAAAATTATACCGCAAGGCCTATGCTGCGCGATCGACCAAGGAAGCTGGCCTGTCCCAAAGATTTTTGAAATGCTTCGCGCCCAAGGCTGCCTTTCTACGAGGGAAATGTTTACCACCTTTAATATGGGTATCGGTATGGTCCTTGTGGTTCGCCCTAAAGATAGTGAATCTGTCAGACGATATCTGCAAAAACAAAAAATACAATCATGGGACATCGGTGAGGTTGTTAAGAATCGTCAAGGAAAGATTAAATTATGAATGTTCTTGTCATCGGTTCCGGCGGCCGTGAGCACACCTTAGTTTGGAAAATACAACAGAGCCCAAAGGTCCAAAAGATTTATTGCGCTCCCGGGAACGGCGGGATCGCTCAAATCGCCGAGTGCGTCGATATTAAAGCCGAGAATATTCCGCAACTTTTGGAGTTCGCTTCGCAACAATCGATTGATCTTGTTGTGGTTGGGCCGGAGGCACCCTTGGTGGAGGGAATCGTCGATGCCTTTGAAGAGAAAGGATTTAAAATTTTTGGACCGTCCCAATATGCTTCCCAGTTGGAAGGCAGCAAGGTTTTCGCTAAGGAATTTATGAGGCGTTACCATGTTCCGACGTCTGATTTTGAAAGCTTTGAAAATTATGATGAAGCGGTGAATTTCGTTCAAGAAGCTGATTTTCCTCTGGTGATCAAGGCCGATGGTCTTGCGGCAGGAAAAGGTGTTATGATTTGCCAAAGCCGAAAAGAAGCTCAAGAGGCCCTTGATGACATCATGAAGAAGAAGATTTTTAAAGACGCGGGTAACAGAGTAATCATCGAAGAGTGTCTGATCGGTGAAGAAGCTTCTATGTTAGCCATTAGTGATGGGTCCGGATTTATCATGCTTGATTCCTCGCAGGATCACAAACGGATTTTTGATGAAGATCAAGGACCAAACACCGGCGGTATGGGAGCGTATTCCCCGGCTCCGGTGATTTCCCAAAGATTAAGCCGGCAAATCGCGCAGACCGTCATTGCCCCCGTGATCGAGGGCATGAAGGAAGAAGGGTATCCTTTTAAAGGAGTTCTTTATGCCGGTTTGATGATTACGGACAAAGGGCCTTATGTCCTTGAATTCAATGTCCGTTTTGGTGATCCCGAGACACAGGCTGTTTTACCGCGATTAAAAAATGACCTCATCGATATTATGCTTGCAAGCTGTTACGGCTCATTAAAGAATACCAAACTGCAATGGGACAAAAGAGCGTGTGTGTGCGTTGTGATGAGTTCCCGCGGTTATCCGGGAAATTATGAAAAAGGAAAAGAAATTACCGGACTGGATGAGGTTTTAAAAGAACAAGACACCATGGTTTTTCATGCGGGAACAAAGCAGGACAAAGACAAGATCATCACGTCCGGCGGGCGTGTTTTGGGTGTGACAAGTCTTGGTGAAGGCATACAGGGCGCGATCGCAAGCGTCTATCATTCCGTAGAGAAGATTCATTTCGACGGATGTTTTTTCCGCAGAGATATTGGCGCTAAAGCGCTCAAGCACACTAATAAAGCCACTGTTTGATTTGGCGTCAATTCTTCATCAAGAGAATGAGGAGAAGAAAATGAAGAAAAGAACTTTCAGGTTTTTGTCTTTGTTACTATTTCTTTCTTTGCTTTTCGTTTCCCAAGCTTTATTCTTTGTTCAACCTGGCATTGCCAGAAACAGACCTTACCCACCGCCGCCCCCCAGCGCACCCCATCTTACCAAGCCTACGGATCCAAATTTCGATGGCATCTATTTCGTTGACTGGACAGATATAGGGGGTCAGGTCTCGACTTGACGACATGTCTTTCAAAAAAGGGGACAGCGCCCTTTAATTTAGTACGTACAGCATCAAACCTGGGGTCAGGTCTCGACTTGACGACATGTTAATCATTTGATATAATTTTTTAAAGTATTTTGCGGATACTTAATGAACAATATCTATACAAAAAGCATCAGAAGGATAACAGAAATTTATGGCAAGACCTGTACGGTTATTATTCGAAGGAGCGTATTATCATGTCATCAATCGAGGGCAAAGTAAACGTGAAGTATTTTTGGATGAAAAAGATTATGAAGCCTTCCTTAAAGTAATAAGAGAAACCTGTCAGACATACAAGGTCAATGTTGTTGCCTATTGCTTAATGCGCAATCACTATCATCTCATCGTGTACACGCCAAATGCTAATTTACCTGGTTTTATGAGACAGTTAGGCGGTGTGTATACCCAATTCTTTAATCGAAAATACAAACAAGATGGGCCGTTATTTAAAGGTCGCTATAAGGCGATTGTTGTGCAAGAGGGCAGTTATCTGCTTCGACTTATACGATACATACATAAGAATCCGATACGGGCAAAGATCGTTGAGCGATTAGATAAATATCGATATTCAAGTCATGGCTTTTACACAAAAGAAAAAGAAAGTGAATGGCTCAAATTCAAAGATATATTAAAAGGGCAATGGAGAAAGCTGCAAAATTTTAAAAAGGCTTATCTTGATTTTATGAAAAAGGAGGATCAAGAGCTTGAGGAGTACTTGCAGGAAAAAAGCCGCAAGGCCACCGATGCCATCATCCTTGGAGACGATGAATTTACGGACACAATTAAAATGAACTATCTCCATGGAAAAAGAGTGTACGGGGATGTGCCTCAAGCCAAGCACATAAAAGATGAGATGTGTTTTAAAAAAGTTAAGCGAGAGATTATAAAAGAATTTAAGATAGAAGAAGAGATGTTGTATATTTCTAAGCGGGGTAAGGAAAATCTAGCGAGACTCTTGGCCATCGGATTGTTAAGGGAATGTAGCGGTATGACCTATAGAGGTATTGGATATGCTCTTCGAATTGAAAGCTATAAAAGTGTTGCCAAGTATGCGCAGAGGATGAAAGGTCGGTACTTAAAAGACCAGAGGATCAAGAATCTGTTTGATAGGTTGAAGGTGAGATGTATCTAAGTCGAGACCTGACCCCTTATTTTTGGGCTTGCCTGCGGTAGACAGGTTAAAACCGGTCCTTTGTTAAAGTTGTTTTCACAGAGTTGTCTTTGCCGGAAAAAATTCATAAGACAGATCAACAAATCCAGTATATAATTGAATAAAAATTGATCAAGGAGGACATCACATGAAAGCTCAGATTGCGATTGTTATGGGAAGCGCATCCGACATGCCGACTATGAAAGAAGCTGCTTTGCTTTTAAAAGAATTTAATGTTGCCTTTGAAATGAAAGTTCTTTCGGCGCACCGCGTTCCTGATCAAACCGCTAGCTTCGCCAAAAATCTCAAGAAACGGGATATTAAAATTGTGATCGCGGGTGCCGGAGGCTCAGCGGCCTTAGCGGGATTCATTGCGAGCCTTACGCCACTGCCCGTCATCGGGATTCCCATTGAAACATCTTCGCTCAATGGTTTGGATTCTTTATTATCGACCGTGCAAATGCCGTCCGGTGTTCCGGTGGGTACGGTGGCGATCGGAAAATCCGGCGCGAAAAACGCAGCCCTCTTGGCCTTAAGGATTCTTGGTTTGTCGGATAGAAAAATCCAGGAAAAGTTAGAAAAATACAAGAAACAAAGGGCTGAGCAAATCCTCAAGACAAAGGTTAAAATTTGAGGGCCATTTTTAACTAGGGTGATGAATATTTCATAATTTAAAGTAAGATAAATAGATAAAGAAAATTATTGCATGGCCCTGATTCCTGAGATTTTATGAGATTTCAGTCATGATTTTTTCGATAAGATTATCGCTGTAATCTTCATGAATCACCGTAATCAGGTTCTTTCGTACAACCTAAACAGAAAGAACCAAATTTGAAGACAAAAGTTCTCACTATCCACCCGACGTATCCGGAATTAGACCGTATCGCCGAATGCGCCCAGGTGATTCGAAACGGCGGCCTTGTAATTTTTCCGACAGAAACTGTTTATGGCGTAGCCGCCAATTTTGAGAATAAGAAAGCGATGAAACGGCTGCAAAAAGTCAAACGCCGGCAGCCTGGTAAACCCTTTTCGATCCTTGTCCCGTATAAAGAAAGAATCGATGAGTTGGCGGCGATCAGCGATCACCGGGTTTATAAATTGATCGATGAATTCTGGCCCGGACCGTTGACAGTTGTCGTTCCCGAGAAAAAGCAAGAGGGCAAAACGATCGGCCTGCGTATGCCGCAAAATAATATCGCTCTTCATTTGGCTCAAGAGGCGCGGTGTTCTTTGGCGGCTCCTTCTGCGAATGTTGAAGGACAGCATCCGCCGATTACATGCCAAGAGGCTTTGAAAAATCTCCAAGGAGAAGTGGAAATCGCGATTGACGGAGGTCCGACTGTTCTGGGGAAGGCGTCGACCGTTGTGGATATGACTAATCCGTTAGCGCCAAAAATATTACGCAAAGGCCCACTGACAGAAGAAGATATTAATCAGGTGCTTAAAAAGAAAATTATTCTTTTTGTTTGCACGGGAAACAGCTGCCGCTCGGTCATGGCGGAGTATCTTCTCAAAGACAAGTTCAAGAACAGAGAGAACCTGGATATTATTTCAGCCGGAACCAGTGTTTTTGTCAGTTCCACGGCAAGCGCGAATACCATTTGTATTCTTCAAAAAGAAGGGATTGATGCTACGCGCCATCGGTCCCGACCCATGCATCGCATCATGATCAAAAAAGCGGATTTGATTTTTACGATGACCCGCGCGCAGCGGGATCAAATCACGCAGCAAGCGCCTGATGTGAAAAATCGCGTGTATCTTCTAAAAGAATTTGGTAATATGTTGACAAGTCAAGAAGCGCAATTGGATATTCCTGATCCTATCGGGGGCACGACGTCTGTGTACGAGGAATGTCTGTTAACCATTAAGGAGGCTATCCAGCGGATAGTGAAATTGATTTGATGATTTATATCGGGGCGGATCACCGCGGTTATCGGTTAAAGAACAAAATTAAGAATTTTCTGACACAAAAAGGTTTTTCTGTCGTTGATGTGGGTGCCTTTACGGATCAGAAAAGCAGCGATTATCCGAAGATTTCCTTCAAGGTGGCCCAAAAAGTGGCTCAGGACCGTAACGCCAAGGGTATTTTGATTTGTATGACAGGAATCGGCAACAGTATCGCGGCGAACAAAGTACGCGGTATTCGCGCCGCTCTTTGCTATAACAAAACAGCGGCTCGTTTGTCCCGTCAACATAACGATGCGAATGTCCTCGTGCTTGGATCAAAATTTGTTCATCCTAAAGAAATCATGGGGATTGTCTCTGTCTGGCTTAAAACAGAATTTGAGGGCCAGCGCCACCAGAGACGCGTCAACCAAATTAAGGCCATTGAAAGAAAATGCGCTAAAGCATAGTAGAAATAGTATTTTTATATTTGTTTGACCCCCCGCCCCGCTTCTTGCTTCCGCCTGTCTGCCGACAGGCAGGCAAGAAAACAGCGGGGCGAGGTCAATTCGACCTTATAACTTATGTTCCGTCAATTCGATTTCATCGAATTGGCGAGACCTCGTCAGAAAATTTATAAAAAGACGGGCGCTTCACTCCATAAGTAATGGTCTCATTGATCGGAGGAATTATGCAACACTTGAAGAAAGTCGACCAAGATGTTTACCGGGCTATTCAAGATGAAATCAGGCGTCAGAATGATAATTTAGAGTTAATCGCAAGCGAAAACTTTGTTTCACTGGCTGTTTTGGAAGCCCAAGGGAGCGTCATGACCAATAAGTACGCTGAAGGGTATCCTTCGGCGCGCTGGTACGGCGGTTGCCAGAATGTGGATGTGGCTGAGCGCTTGGCCATTGAGCGAGCCAAGAAATTATTCGGCGCAGAACATATCAATGTTCAACCGCATTCAGGCTCTCAGGCCAACATGGCCGTTTACTATTCCGTCTTAAATACCGGCGACACGCTCATGGCTATGGATTTGGCCTGCGGCGGTCATTTAACACACGGACACAAGATCAATTTTTCCGGACGAACCTACAAAATCGTGACCTATGGGGTCCATCCAAAAACAGAGAAAATTGATTTTGACGAAGTCAGAGAAAAAGCCAAGAAATACAAACCGCGTATGATCATGGCCGGTGCCTCGGCCTATTCTCGCTCGATCAACTTTAAAAAGTTTAAAGAAATTTGTTCTTTGGTCGGGGCTTATTTTGCCGTGGATATGGCCCATATTGCAGGTTTGGTAGCCGTCGGACTTCATCCCAATCCTGTGCCTTATGCGGATTTTGTAACAACGACAACGCATAAAACTTTGCGTGGTCCGCGCGGGGGCATGATTCTCTGCAAGAAGGAATACGCGAAGAAAATTGACATGACGGTCTTTCCCGGTATCCAGGGCGGGCCGCTGATGCACGTAATTGCCGCTAAGGCCGTAGCTTTTAAAGAAGCCTTACGCAAAGATTTTAAAGGTTACCAGGCGCAGATTATCAAAAACGCGCAGGCCTTGTCCGATGAGCTTTCTGGCTGCGGTTATCGCATTGTTGCCGGCGGGACCGACAATCACCTTTTAATGGTTGATCTCAGATCCAAAGACATTACGGGAAAAGACGCGGCTCATTTGTTGGATCAGGTACGCATCACGGTCAACAAGAATTTGATTCCGTTTGATCCTCAAAGTCCGATGGTCACAAGCGGAATTCGCCTGGGCACGCCGGCCTTAACGACGCGGGGAATGAAAGAAAAAGAGATGAGATTGATTGCCCATCTGATTGACGAAGCGATTCTATCGCGTCATGACGAGAAAGCCCTTAGCCGGGTACGGAAAAAAGTTGATGGCCTAACCAAAAAGTTCCCTATTTACAGAAATTTACGCGCATGAAATGTCCCGCCTGTTCCTATAAAGAAACGAAAGTCGTGGATTCGCGTTTAAGCAGCGAAGGAACGTCGGTACGCAGGCGTCGCGAATGCCTCAAATGCGAGAAACGCTTTACAACGTATGAATATATCGAAGAAGTTCCTTTGATGGTTGTCAAGCGCGATAGCCGGCGCCAGGCTTTTGACCAGAAGAAAATCATTGCCGGCATTGTCAAGGCCTGCGAGAAGCGGCCCGTGAGTATCGACCAAATCGAGAAGTTGACTTTGGCGATTGAGCGTGACATCCAAAAGAGGTTTGAGAGGGAAGTCAGTTCCAAAGATATCGGAGAGATGGTGATGGAAAAGCTGGCCACTCTCGATGAAGTCGCCTATGTACGTTTCGCGTCCGTGTACCGGCAGTTTCGCGACGTGAATCAGTTTATGAAGGAATTGAAGGTCATTCTTGATAAGGAAAAAAAGTAAAGGGTCGTTTTTAATGATTCAAGTTGAGTTGACAAAAATTATCATTGACGAGAAAAGACAGGATCAGATCATCGTTCTTAAAGAAAAAGACGGATCACGGCAATTTCCGATTGTTATAGGGTTTCTGGAGGCCTCCAGCATTAAGCTCAAACTCTCGGGAATGAAGGTTCCCCGGCCCATGGCCCATGACTTATTGGCCGCCACCATCAAGGGCCTGGGGGCCAAGCTTGAGAAAATCATCATCGATCAACTCATCAGCAATACTTTTCACGCCAAATTGGTCTTAAAGACTGCGGATGGTTCGGAGCGCGTCATTGATGCCAGGCCCTCCGATAGCATTGCGCTCGCCGTGCGCACGAACGCGCCCATATTTGCCGAAGAAGAAGTTCTCGAGAAAGCGTCGTTTTTTAAGACGTAACAAGGGGGCCATTCTTATTTGGATTAATAAATATTTTAAAATATTGGGAAAGACAAATAGATGATAAAAAGATTGAATGGCCCTGATTGCACAGATTGCATTAGATTACACAGATATTCACATCTGTGCAATCTGTTCCTAAATCGGTGTAATCAAGGTTCTTTCATTTGTTCCATTTGCCCATGAAAACCTTCGCTTCATCTCTCTATCAAAGTCCTCAGTTCAAAATCATCCAGAACATTGCCAAGAAAAAGAAGATTAAAATCTATCTGGTGGGTGGATTCTTACGCGACTGTCTTCTCAAGCGCGAATGCTTTGATTACGATTTTGCCGTTTCCCGCGGGGCTCTTGACGTGGCCAAAACATTCGCTAGAAAAATCAAAGGGGCGTTTGTGTTGCTGGATCATGAGCGCGGTTGCGGACGTGTCGCTAAGAAACAAGGCGAGCGGCTTTGGACGTTTGATTTTGCCGATTTTCGGGAAAAGACATTAAGAAAAGACCTTGCCCATCGGGATTTTACCATCAATACGTTGTGCGTTGACTTAGAAGAGCTTGATCAAAAAAGCGACATGACCGACATCTTGTTTGATTACGAACATGGCCTGAAAGATTTAAAACAAAAAACAATTAGAATGGTCAGTGCGCGCAGTTTTCAAGACGACCCCCTGCGTATGATCCGTGCGTTTAGTCATCGGGCATTATTGGATTTTAAAATTGAGGCGAAGACTTTGCGGCAGATTAAGAAAGACAAAAGCTCTATTAAAGAGGTGTCTTTCGAGAGAATACGCGATGAATTTTTTAAAATCTTATCGTCTCCTCGGGCTGCGCAGACTCTTAAAGAGATGGATCGCGTTGGACTCCTTGAGCAATTCATTCCTCAGATTTACGTGATGTACCGCGTGAAACAGGGCGGTTATCATCATTTGGATGTCTGGGCCCATAGCCTGGAAGCCGTCCGTCAGTTAGAAAAATTGATTCCCGAAATCAAAAACAATCAAGATATCATGGGTTATATTCAAGAGCCGCTTGTGACGGGACGCAGCCGTTTGAGCTTGATGAAATTGGCCGTGCTTTTACATGATATCGGAAAACCGGATGCGCGAAAACGAAGAGGGCAAAGGACCTATTTTTACGGCCATGAGAGAATCGGCCGAAATATCGCGCGTCCCATCGCGCAGCGGTTAAAGCTATCAACGAAGGAATGCTATGCGCTTGAAGACATGATCCTTTGGCATCTTCGCCCCGGATATCTATCCAATTTCAAACAACCCTCGCAAAGGGCTATCTTTCGGTTCTTACGAGACGCCAAGGACGAAGCTGTGAGCATTCTCCTTTTGTCCTGGGCGGACCAAAGGGCAACGCGCGGTCCTTTGACCTCAAGCTATGACCAAAAGCATCATGAGAAAATCGTGAAACAGCTTATCCAGTTGTATTTTGATAAGAAAAAAGAAAAACCCCTGATTCGCCTGATTAACGGCCATGATTTAATAAGGAAATTAAAACTCAAACCGTCACCCCTTTTTGCTAAAATTCTATCTGAGGTCGAAGAGCGCCAGGCCATGGGAAAAATCAAGACAAAGCGAGAGGCGCTGGATTGCGCGCGAAAAATCGCTCAAAAGGCCGGACCATCATGAAGATCAAAGACACGGATATCAAGATTATTCAATCGGGTATGACGCAAGCGGCAACCGAAGCTATTGTCGTATCGGACAAAAGACAAAATGAGTTATCTCCTCCATCGCCTAGCCGGCTGATCACGGTAGCTGATATTATGAATAAGGATAGATTGTCTTTGGAAGAAAGAATCCGCCAGGCGACGGCTGCAGCGCTTCAAACAGCTCAAGAACAAAAAATGAAATCCATAGGTTTTCCATCCTTGGGTTGCCCTGATCCAAAAGTCCCGGCGCGGGCATCGGCCAAAATTATGACGCAGGAAATTATCAAATATCTGAGGACAAACGAAGCAACTCTCAAAGAAATCATTTTTTACGTTAACGACGAAGAATTATTTCGAGTTTTTGATAAAACCATCAAAGGCTATGTGGTTCATTTACTGGATCCATTTGCGCGACCCTATTGTACGGTTGATGCGATTATTGAATACCAAAACGGAATCATTTTAATCGAGCGCTCTAACCCGCCTTTTGGGTGGGCTCTGCCCGGAGGTTTTGCGGATTATGGCGAAAGCTTGGAAGATGCGGTCAAGCGCGAGGCGAAGGAAGAGACCAATCTCGACCTTCTGGGCTTAAAGCAATTTCACACGTACTCGCAACCAGATCGGGATGAACGATTTCATACTGTTTCGACTGTTTTTGTCGCTCAAGGTCAAGGCGAGGCAAAATCCGGGGATGATGCACAGAATCTTAAAATTGTTGCATTCGATGACCTGAAAAAGATGGATTATGCGTTCGATCACAGAAAGATTATCGAGGATTATCTGGAAAGTAAAACCCCCCACCACTTTTAAAAATGGCTGCAAGACCAAAAACGACGGGATTTTTGGAACAGATACGTTTTATTTCAAAAGAACGCTTTATTACTAAAAGTGGTGGGGGGTTCAATTCGGCTCGCAACTTACGTTTCCGTCAAAATCAAAGATTTTGACGAGATCTCGCCAATGGCATTAATGCAATTGGCGGACACTTGCGTTCCGTAAGTTGCGGCGTCATTGAAGGAGGGTTGCCATGGGAAATATCAAAGTTCTTGTCGCGGATGATGAAAAAGATGTGCGTGAACTCATGGAAAAGAAAATCTCTCTTGCCGGCTATGAGGTGGTGACAGCCTGCGACGGACAGGAGGCCTGGGAGAAAATCCAAAGCGAGAATCCGGACGTCATTCTGCTGGATTTGAAAATGCCCAGGATGGACGGATTTGAGGTTCTTAAGAATTTGAGAGAAAATCCGCCTTCGGCCAAGTGGCAACCTGTGATTATTATTTCGGCCCTCAATGAGCTTGAAGATATGAAGAAAGGATTTGATCTCGAAGCCGATCACTATCTTACAAAGCCCTGCGAAATGGAAGATGTCCTTAAAGGCATTCGCTTTATGCTGACACTGATTCCTCAGCGCAGGCCCAGAGTTGACAAACAAAAAAGCTAAAAATGAAAATCGGAATCATTGGCTTGCCCCAGGTGGGCAAAAAAACTTTATTTGAGCTTTTGACGGGCGATAAGCTTGATTCTCAAGCGTATGGCGCGCAGGCTGAAATCAGAATGGGCGTTGTGAAGATCCGAGACAACCGTTTTTCTGAGCTGGTCAAGATGTACCAGCCTAAGAAAATCGTACCGGCCAGCATTGATGTCATTCTCCTGCCCAAGTTCGATCAAGAAACGGTTCAAAGCGGTGAATTCGCTAAGTCTTTGGAGCTGTGCGATGCTCTTTGTCATATTGTCCGTGCCTTTAGCGACGAATCCATTTTTCATGTGGAAGGAAGCGTTGATCCGCAAAGGGACATCGACAGCGTTTTTACAGAGCTCGTCTTGTGCGATTTGATTCTGGTTGAGAAGCGCCTGGAGCGCATCACCAAAGAGCTCATGAATAAATCGACGCCGGCCCAGCAAAAAGAAAAAGAAATTTTAATGCGGATGAAAGAACTTCTGGATCGCCATATCCCTCTGACCGGTTGTCCTCTGAGCGAAGATGAGAAGAAAATCATGTCCACATATAAGTTTCTGACCAAAAAACCCATGATTATTGTTTTGAATGCGGATGAAAACAAATTGTCCGATTTAACGCTGATCCGTCAGATTCAAGAAAAGTATAAAGACCAAGCCATCAAGGTGATGCAGATTTCAGCGAAAATCGAGACAGAGCTGTCCGCGTTGGATCCTGCCGAGCAAGAAACATTTTTAAAAGAACTCAACATCAAAGAATCGGCCCTCAATCAATTGACGCGTCTTTATTACGAAATTTTAGGGTTGATGTCTTTCTTTACGGTCGGGCCCAACGAGGTTCATGCCTGGATGATCCGCAAAGGAATCCCTGCCCCTGAAGCGGCCGGCACCATTCATTCAGATATGCAAAGAGGTTTTATTCGGGCCGAGATCATGAAGTCGCAGGAGCTTTTGGCGGCCGGCAGTGAAACAAAACTCAAGGAGGCGGGCAAAGTATTGATCAAAGGGAAAGACTATATCGTCGAAGACGGCGATGTGATATTTGTCCGGTTTAATGTATAAGGAAATATTACAGTTGTATTTGCTTAATTCCCCGCTTCTTGCTTTCGCAAGAAAGCAGCGGGGTCAATTCGTCCTTATGACTTATGTCGTCCGCCACTGAATCAATGGCGGACTCCATAAGTCATGGCCTCATTGAGATGATAAAGATTATCGCGATTATTCTTTGTTCTGTTTTTGCGTTCGTCCTTTTTGTACGGACGCTTGAGCATACAAGTATTTTTTTTCCGACCCGCTCCATCACATTCACTCCGCAAGATATTAACTTAGCTTTTGAAGATATTATTTTCCCAAGCCATGGACTTTCTCTGAACGGTTGGTTGATCAAAGCCCCGAATGCCCGCTCAACGCTTCTATTTTTTCATGGTAATGCCGGAAATTTAAGTCATCGGCTGGAAAAAATTCAAATGTTCCATCGCATGAGTTTAAATGTTTTTATTATCGATTATCGGGGCTATGGAAAAAGCCAGGGACGTCCCAGCGAACAAGGCCTGTATCAAGATGCTCTGAGCGCTTATGATTATCTCGCGAGTCGAAGCGATATCGACCAAAATAATATTATTGTTTATGGCGCCTCCTTAGGAAGCGTAGTAGCGATTGATTGTGCGACCAAAAGAAAAATGGCCTGTTTAATTGTTGATTCCGCTTTCTCAAGCGCGGCCGATATAAGCCGGAGAATCTATCCGTTTATTCCCGTGTGGCTATTGAGAACGAAAATGGACTCTGTATCAAAAATTCAATCTATTTTTGTTCCCAAGCTGTTCATCCACAGCCGCGATGATGAAATTGTGCCGATTGAATTAGGCCGCAGGTTATTTGATCAAGCTCCTTTGCCAAAGAAGTTTATCGAAATCCGCGGAGGGCATAACACCGGCTACGGTGAATCGGAAAAAGAATTTACGCAAGGGATACAATCATTTCTTGAGGAACTCAATCTTCTCAATGAGGCCAATATTTACGGAGTGTAACGCCCGCCCATTTTCCTAATATTAGGCGAGGTCTCGCCCATTCGATAAAATCGAATAGGCGGAACGTAAATAGACGGCCGAATTGACCCCCGCACCTTTTATCTATTCAAATATATTTAAATCGTGCGATGTTAAGATATTTGAACGAGAAAAAGGTGCGGGGGTATAAAGAAAATAAAATCTGATTATTTCTTTTTTGAGGGCATGGCCATGGGTAATTTATTAAGAACAAAATCCAGAAACATCATTGATTCTAAGAATCGGATCGTTCGCTTGCGGGGCGTTAATCTCGGCGGATGGCTGATGATGGAAGGTTACATCCTTCATTCGCTCAATTGTCCCGAGCAGTATTATAAAAAGAGATTTGCAAACGCCTTGGGCCAAAAGGCGCTTCGTGAGTTTGAAAAGTCTTTTCGTGATCATTTTATTCAAGAAAAAGACATACGCCTGATTGCCAAAAATGGATTCAATTGCCTGCGCGTGCCGTTCCATTTTGGTTTGATAGAACAAAAACCCTATCGATATAATGAAAAAGGCGTGGCTTATCTTGACCGCGTGATCCGCTGGGCCCAGAAACACAATTTATGGGTCATCCTGGATCTTCATGCCGCTCCCGGTGCCCAAAATAGAGACTGGCATGCGGATAGTTTAGGGAAGGCCGATTTATGGACAAAAAAATCTAATCAGGACAGGACCCTTGCTTTTTGGGGATTTCTCGCTGATCGATACAAAAATAATGAAACCGTGGCCGGTTATGACCTTTTGAATGAATCTGAAGTTAACGACGCGTCCATTTTGAATCGATTCTATAAGAAACTCATTGAAAGAATACGACAGATTGATCCACATCATATGATATTTGTGGAAGGTAACATATGGGCGACCGATTTGCATTGTCTCGATACATTCGACGACGATAATCTGGTTTTAAGCGCCCACATGTATTTTCCGCTTGAACTGACGTTCAATTTTGTTCCCCACTTATCCTATCCGTTGCGTTATCGCGGTCAGACATGGAATAAAAACGTGCTTAAGAAATATTTGGCCAAGTACGACGCGCTTGCGCAAACAAGATCCCGTCCCATTTTTATCGGAGAATTCGGCGTCAACGGCCGGCAGGGAAAATATAACGAACACCTCTGGGTCAAGGATATCGTCTCTTGTTTTAAGGAATTCGGATTTCATTGGACCTACTGGACCTACAAGGCCGTTAAAAATAATGTTTTTCCTGACGGATTATTCAGCTCTATGGACAATCCTCCCTGGGTGAACCGTCAAGGGGCCGATATGGGGATGGCGACATATCCTGCTTGCTGGCCCAAGTATAAGAAAGAAATGATTCGTTCTTGGCAGACGGATGCCTTTTGCCCGAACATAAAAGTATTAGAGGTTCTTAAAGATGCATGTGAATAAAATCTCAAGCGCTTCCAATCCGCGACTCAAACAAGTTGTACGCTTGAGAGACAAAAAGACGCGGGAAGAAACCCATTTGATGATTGTGGAAGGAGAAAAAGAGATTCTGCGTGCACAAGATGCCGGTATCTGCTTTCAGGAGATTTATTTATGCCCGGATTATTCTGAATCTCATCCAGAAAAGAATATATTGAAGGAAATTCCGACCGAAGACACGGAGTGTTTTGAAATAACAAAAATGGCCTTTGACAAGATTGCCTACGGCGATCGGCACGAAGGGATTTTGGCTATCTGCCGGCAGCCTCAAAAAGAACTTAAGGATATGAAGATCGCCGAGTCTCCTTTGATTGTCGTTTTGGAGGATGTGGAGAAGCCGGGAAATTTAGGCGCTATTCTTCGCACATGCGACGCCGCCGGGGTTAATGGCGTTATCCTCTGTGAGGAGAAAACAGATATTTACAATCCCAACACTATTCGCGCAAGCCTAGGTGCTGTTTTTACTGTATTTGTCGCGAAGAGCTCCAATCAGGAGGCTTGTAAATATTTAAAACAAAATAATGTCGCCATTTGCTCTGCCAGCCCCGAGGCTGAGTCTATTTATGATCAGAGCGATTTAACGGGCTCTTTGGCCATTGTTTTTGGCAGTGAGCAAAAGGGCGTCAGTGATTTTTGGATGAGCCAATCCCATCAAAGAATCAAAGTTCCTATGCAGGGAAAAGTTGATTCTCTCAATGTTTCGGTGACAGCCGCCATCATTATTTATGAAGCCGTCAGACAAAGAAGAAAATAAACAGCGATTGCAAGTTTTTTTATCTCATAACGGGGCTTGTTCGCGCCGAAAAGCCATGCAATTGATCTTTGAGGGATGCGTGACAGTCAATGGCCGGGTTATCCGAGAACCTTCTACCCGGATTGACCCCGCTGCGGATAAGATTTATTTAAACGCAGAGCGAATCCAAGAAAAATCATTCACGTATATTCTTCTGCATAAACCCAAAGGCTATATCACAACATCGTCTGACCCCTTTGCCAAGAAAAAGGTTTTTGATTTGTTACCCAAAGGCTTTGCGCATCTTTTTTGTGTCGGGCGGCTGGACAAGGATACCGAAGGGTTGCTGCTTCTGACGAATGACGGTGATTTGGCCTATACCTTGACTCATCCAAAATTCGCTATTCAAAAAGTATATATTGTTGAAATTCAAGGACTATTGACGCCAAAGCAAAAAGACCAATTACAAAATGGCATAACGATCGACGGCCAGAAGACTTCACCATGTGTTATTGCAAAGATTCATCAGGACAAAGGCAGGACGCATTTTTTGATGACAATCCACGAGGGTCGTAAGCGGCAAATTCGAAGAATGCTTGAAGCCCTCGGGCATAACGTCTGCAATCTCAAAAGAATAAAACAAGGGCCGATCGAATTAGGAAATTTACCGGTCGGTCAATGGCGTGCACTTGAAGCTAATGAAATCGCTGATTTAAAGAAACTATGATTACGATTACAAATCTTTCAAAGAATTTTGATCAACGGCTTCTTCTTAAGGATGTTTCCCTGGGTATTTTTCCTAATGAGAAAATAGGACTAACGGGTCCCAATGGAACCGGGAAAACAACCCTTTTTTCGATTATCTTAGGAGAACTTGAGCCGTCGGCCGGAACCGTCCAGGTTCAGAAGAATATTCGCATCGGCTATCTTCCCCAAGAGGCAAAATTCGATTCCGAGCGGACCTTAATTCAAGAATTGACATCCGGGGATGAGCGTATGCGGGGGCTGATTCGGGAAAAGCGGCAACTCGAGGATGAAAATAAAGCCGATACCGAGCGCTACGGCGACGTCGTCCATGAGTTGGAGTTATTGGGCATTTATAATCTTGAACATAAAGCCGAGAAAATCCTCTCGGGCTTGGGTTTTAGCCAAAGGGATTTTCAGCGGCCTATTAATCATTTAAGCGGTGGTTGGCGCATGCGCGCTTTATTAGCTAAATTGTTGACCTACGATTATGATTTGCTTCTTTTAGATGAGCCCACCAATTATCTGGATTTGCCGGCAACCCTTTGGCTTAAGGATTTCCTATCTCATTATCCTGGGACTTTCGTTATTATTTCGCATGACAAAGTTTTCTTAAATGAAGTCACCAATTACACCATTATTTTAGAAGACGGCCGGATGACAAAAGCAAAAGGCAATTATGAGCAGGTTGAGGCTGAAAAAGAGAACAGGCTTAAGTTTCTTGAAAAAAAGAAGAAAGAGGTCGATAAGAAACGTCAGCAATTGGAACGGTTCGCTCAGCGTTTCCACGCTCAACCCAATCGCGCGGCCGCGGTCAGAAACAAACGAAAGATGATCGAGCGTCTGGAAAATATCGAATTACCGCCTGAGAGAAAAAGCATCAAAGATTTTACGTTTGCATCGCCCGAGAGCAGCGGCTATAACGTGATAACCTTGGAGCATGTCCAAAAATCTTATGGGGAAATTGAAGTCTATAAGGACATCAATCTGGAAATAACGCGCAAACAAAAGGTTTGCCTTGTGGGCGCCAATGGCGCCGGCAAATCAACACTAATGAAAATACTGGCCGGCATCGTTGATGTTGACGCGGGCGTAAGAAAACTGGGCTATCAGGTCGATGTCGGTTATTTTTCGCAAACACGCCTCGATGTTCTTCATCCTGAGCGAACGGCTTTTGATGAGGTCGTTTCGGCGGCACCGGCGGGCATGCCGGCTGTACAGGTCAGAACTCTTTTGGGTATTTTTAATTTTCACGGAGACGATGTCTTTAAGCAGGTCAAAATACTTTCCGGCGGAGAAAAGAGCCGTGTGATTCTGGCTAAATTATTGATTAATCCGCCGAATTTTATTTTATTAGATGAACCGACAACGCATTTGGATATTGACGGTGTCGAAGCGCTCACCAAGGCGTTTAAGAAATATGACGGGTCATTATGTTTTATCAGCCATGATTTATTCTTTATTAGAGAGATTGCCAATACCATCATTGAAGTTGACCAAGGTTGCCTGAAGGTTTTTCCGGGCCGTTTTCAATATTATTTGGATAAGAAGAAAGAAAAGGAAGATTCCCATAAAAAAGAAAAACAAGCTCTGAAGATGCAGCAAAACAATGAGCAGGTAAAAAAGAAGAAGAAAGAGAAAATTAATGAAGCTGCTCTGCGTCTGCACAAACAACATCGAGAGGCGCTCAAAAGGCTATTCGACATTAAGCAGGTCATCAGTCATTACAAGAAGGAAAAAAGTGATCTTGAAACAGAGAGTTACGTCAAGGCCAGAGTTCTTTCGCAGCCGTTTAAGACAAGAGATCAGCAAATGCTTAAAGAATACGGCCAGCGCCTGAAGGCCATTGACAAACGCATCAAAGAGATCAACAAAGAGATTGATAAATTAATAAAAGAGCGCGATAATATTCAAAACACTTGAAAATATGCGCTGATCCGACAAGACACCATCGGAGGTTGAGATGTTGAGAATGTGTTCCCTTATAGCGTTCGTTATTTTTCTCTCAGGATGCGCCAAAGTTTCGCATCTGCAAGAACTTTTGACACTCAAGACCTATTCGGATAATCAGGGACTTCAAGACCAATATGTTCAAGAGCAGGATGAAAAATTTGCAAAACTTTTGGGCGCGATCAAAGAGAAACGTATCCAGGATTATCCCAGCAAAAAGTCATTTCTTAAGAATTTCGGCGATCCGATATTCACAAAAGTCGTTAATAAAAATAATCAAAATGTTGAACAGTGGCTTTATCGTTATGCGCAGAAATATTTCAATTCCCCGAAAGTGTATGCGTATTTCGATTCTTCGGGTCAACTCATTGATTGGTCACTCGAAGAACCGATTCAAAAGGAATAAGGAAGATGGCGCGTATCAAAATTGAAAAACCCTCAGAGCAAGAACGCAAGAAACTTGGTATTCCCGATACACCCCAAAATACCGCCCAGTGGTCTATCTGGGAATGCGCACCCAGCGCATTTGACTGGCAGTATTCAGACGAAGAAATTGCTTATATCTACGAAGGAAAAGTGAGAGTCAGAACGGATCAGGGAGAGATTGAGATTAACAGAGGAGATCTTGTGACCTTCCCCAAAGGTCTAAAATGTCGTTGGCAGGTTTTAGAACCTGTTAAAAAGGTCTATCAATTCCGATAAGATATTTCAATGACGATAAGAGAGGATTCCTATGAAACCATCCAAAAAACCGAAATACCGGCTTGATCCGAAGAAATTTGAACCTACCGCGGAAAAACAAAAGAAGGAGAAAGACTGGTCCGGCTCAGATATATTCGATGAAATCAAACGGTCAAAATCCTACCGAAGATAGCCTTGGCCCATTTGCAGACAAGAAAGATTCTAGAAAAGATCTATCAGCAGCTGTTGAATGCCTTCGGTCCTCAAGAATGGTGGCCTGCCGATTCCTGTTTTGAAGTCATGATCGGCGCCATCTTGACGCAAAACACCAATTGGAAGAATGTTGAGAAGGCCATTGCGAACTTACGCAAGCGAGATTTGCTGACTTTTACGAAGCTTGATCGCCTTTCTGTCCGCCAACTGGCAGCGCTGGTTAAACCCGCCGGATATTACAATATCAAGAGTCAAAGAATCAAAGAGTTCCTTGCTTTTATGCGCAAGGAATATAAGGGTGATGTCCGCGCTATGGCGAAAACAGAGTGCTTGAAACTACGAGGACAATTATTGAGCGTCAAAGGCATCGGGCCGGAGACCGCTGATTCTATTCTTCTATACGCATTGAATAAGCCCATCTTTGTCGTAGATGCCTACACAAAAAGAATACTTTTACGGCATCATCTTATCAGCACGCAAGCGGATTATCCGACCATCCAGAACTTTTTTATGCAGCATATTAAGAAGGAAGCAGAAATCTATAATGAATATCACGCGCTTCTCGTCCGCTGCGCAAAAGAATTTTGCAGGGCCACTCCCTTATGCGAAGCTTGTCCATTGAACAAGACAAAGTATTACGCAAAACCGCTCTGGAACAATTAACTATGGCAGTTCTTTACAGCCGTTTTCTGATACCATATAATGAAGAAATAGTAAATTCTTATTTGCTGTACCCAGCCCGCCACTGAATCAATGGCGGGCTGGGTCAATTCGCGCATATGATTTACATTCTCCCGTCTTAAAGCCGGGATCATGTAAATCATGCGCTCATTGAAGAGAAGAAAGAGGAGGGAAATATGATCTGTTCTATACCATATGAAATATTCACGGATGTACAGCTCTTAGGAATTCTGGGTGTCAGTATATTTTTTGTCATCTGGATTGTTTTCGTTCCGATTGTGATCACGGCTCGATTAGAGAAAATCATTAAGCTCTTGGAAGAAAAGAAATAATTTCTTAAGAACGGTGGATGTGAAAAGCGGCCCGCCAATGAATCATTGGCGGGCCGCTTTTTCCTTACTGAAGGAAATAGTAAAATTTTAATTTGACGTACCCCGAGTCCGCCACAAACTTTGGCGGACTCGGGGTCAATTCGCGCATATGATTTATACTCCCTATCAGTCGCATAAATCATGCGCTCATTGAAAAGAATGATCAAATCATATCAGGAGATCTCAGAAAGGAGATTATATCGTGGTTCCAATTCCCCAAGAAATTTGAGATTGAATGTTCTAAAGAAAACGGGAATCGGCAGAAACAGGAAATTGACCGATAGAAAAAGAAGGAATAAAAAAATTCCTCCCAAAATAGCAAAAATAACTCCGAGGATGACTTGCAGAGTCGAAGGGAGTAAATTAAGCGCAAAGTAAATGGCAAATCCCAGAAGAACCACGAGGAAGCCGACAATAAGCAAAATTATTAGACCGATGATCATAGCTAAAATGCTTCCGGCGATAGCAAAACCCATGCATATCAGAAGATAAAGCAAAATTTCTTTCAAATTTATCTTAAGAAGAACAAATGCCTCTGGCCATGCGCGCATAATGCTAATATTATTTTTAAACATAATAGGGAGGACAAAATTTTGAACAAACCAATGAATGAGCATGCTCACAATAAAAAGGAAGGCAAAGATAAAGAGAAAGGGGGCCGCTATGCCAAGAATCCTAAAGAAACCAATCTCTGAGGCGTGCTCAAAAACTCCGGCCTGACTCAAAGATTGAAAACATCCAAAACCAAGACCGGCAAAAAGGACAAGAAACACCAAACCAAAGACAAGATTCCATAGAAAATAAGACGTCCCAAGTCCCCTCAGTTGAATAAATGGCTGTTTAATATTGACCTTATTTTTAATAATATCGTCCAAGAAGACAAAAAAGAAGATGCTTCCGATCCAGGCAAGCAGCATCACTAGTATAGAAACAAAAAGAATCACTATCCCCCCAATGGCAAGAACAATAGGATTGGATTTGATCGACTCAATCATCTGTTTAAATTCGTCTAGACCTGAAGAGGCTGCCAGATGAACAAATTTCTTCTCTTCCATGACATCTGAAGCTAAGTGAAAATCTGGCGTTGAAAGCTGCCAAGAGGTTTCCGTTTCCGAGGGTGCCGAATCTCTTTTCTGAAAGAAATTTCCGCCGCCGTTTCCGCCGCCAATAGACAGCTGTCCTGAAAGCCAGGCGATCAAAGCCAGAGTGACCCATTTCCTGAGATTAAAGGGTTGGAAAAGAATGGTTTTTGTTCTTTCAAAAGAGAACTTAATAATGGGGCTAAAATCGATTTTCATATTTTCATGATAACACTTGAGAAAAACAATGCAAACAATTTTCATATTTTTAACCCATTGTTGCCGGATGGAGAATCTGATATAATGACGTTGCCATTGTGCGCGATAGGAAGATGAAAAATATCAAAATACAATTAGGCACATTAGAGGTTATCGCGCGCCTGAACGGTTCGGCCACGGCCGGCAGGATTTGGGATGCCCTGCCTTTAGAGTCTTTGACGAGTCTCTGGGGTGATGAGATTTATTTTCCGATTCCTGTTAAATGCAAAATTGAGGAAGGGTTCGCCAAAGACGTTGTGGATATCGGTGATATTGCCTATTGGCCCGAGGGAAAATGTTTTTGTATCTTCTTTGGGCAGACACCGGTGAGCAAACCCGGCGAAATCCGTCCGGCAAGCGCCGTAAACCTCATCGGAAAAATAGAAGGCAACTGGGAGCCGCTCAAGAAAGTGAAAGAAAACGAGAAGGTTATTATCAAAGAATTAAAGGAATAGAATCCAGAAAGTTTCCATGAATCATCTGATGCTCATCATTATTGCTGCCGTTGCCATCTTGCTTGCCGTGATTATTATGCTGATCATTCATTTAAGCAGAATGAATCACCAGCTTTCTACACAATTGGCGAATACAATGGATAAGCAATTGGAAACGATGCGCGGCGAGCTCAATGCCCGGCTCAATGAGACCAGCCGTGCCATTGCCGAGACCCATAAAACGGTTGGTGAACGGTTGGATAATGCGACAAAAATTTTCGGGACCGTTGCCACAAGTCTCGGGCAGCTTCAGGAGGCCAACAAAAGGCTTTTGGAAGTCGGTCAGGATATTGCGAGCCTGCAGGAACTTTTACGCGCCCCCAAATTTCGCGGAGAAATCGGCGAAACCATGCTGGAAAATATTTTGGCGCAGGTCTTACCTAAGGATCATTTCGAATTACAGTATCATTTTAAGACCGGCGATGCGGTGGATGCGGTCATCAAGCTGGCCGACCATCTGGTGTGCATTGATTCAAAATTTTCCTATGAGAATTTCAAAAAGATGATTGAAGCGGACCATGAGGACGAAAAGGCTTCTTATCAGAAAAAGTTTATTAAGGACGTCAAAAATCGCATTGACGAAATTTCCGCGAAATATATTCTCCCCGATGAAAGAACATTTGACTTTGCCCTGATGTACATTACGGCCGAAAATGTTTATTACGAGACGATCATCAAAGGCGATTTTCTTAGCTATTCATTGTCCAAGAAAGTGGTCCCCGTTTCTCCGAATACCTTTTATGCTTACCTGCAAGTGATTTGTTTGGGTTTGCGGGGAATGAAAATTGAAAGCAATGTGCAGAAAATTATCGCCAGTTTGAATCAGCTTCAAGGGGACTTAAAGAAATTTGACGAGTCCTTTAAAGTCGTCGGCAGCCATATTCGCAATGCCGCCACAAAATACACCGAAGCAGAGAAGAAGCTTGAAAGATTTTCGGATAAATTAATCAGCGTTGAACAGAGTAAGCAAATCGAAGCTCTCTAATCTTGCCAAGGCACCCAAATATTTCATGCCCCCAAAAGAAAAACTCAATCGTCAAAAAATCTTGGGAAGACTTCAGAATTTCTTTGGTAAAGACGTGTTTGTTTTTGTAAGCGAGCGGCCGGTGGACTTTTCTCTGGCCAAAAGTGCTCCCTTGTTTTCTTCGCAACAGAAGAACTTATTCAAGAGAAGGGGAAGCCTTAAGTTTTCGCGCGTCTTGAATATTCGGCAAATTCACGGATGCCGTATTCTTTGCGTGACAGGAGAAAATGATTGGCCCCAAAGAAAAATAAGGAGAGCCGACGGCCTGATGACATGCGCGTCCCATATTCCCTTGGCGGTTCGGATAGCCGATTGCTTGAGCATTTTCATGTTTGATCCAAAGACGAAAACAATTGCCCTCGTTCATGCGGGTTGGCGTGGAAGCCGAAAGCAGATAGCCAAGAAAGCCGTTCTTCTTATGAAAAGAAAATTTGGCGCCAGAGCGGAAAATTTAAAAATTACTTTTGGCCCGTGCATACGGTCTTGCTGCTATCAGGTGAGCGTTCCATTTAAGAATTATTTTCCTCGCGAAGTGAAAAAAAGAAACAATCAATACTATTTGGATTTACCTTTGGTCAACAAGAATCAATTAATCCAAGCAGGCGTAGAAAAAAGAAACATTTTTGATAGCCGGCTTTGCACCTTTTGCGATCAACATTTTTTCTCCTTTCGCCGGCAAGGAAAGAAAGCCGGACGCATGATTTCGCTGATTATGAGAAAATCTTCGTGACAGGCTTAAAAAGAGAACGCGTGTAGCAATTCCCCTTTTTCTATGGCATAATCAAGGTAGAAGGTCATTCTTTATAGTTGAAATATTATAATTGTATTTGCTTAATCCCCCGCCTCACCAAAATTGTTAAACAATTTTGGTGGGCGAGGTCAATTCGTCCATATGACTTATGTCGTCCGCCACTGAATCAATGGTGGACTCCATAAGTCATGGCCTCATTGAAAGGACGTCAAAGATGAATATCGTTATTTTCATAACGGCTAAAAATAAAAAAGAAGCTGTAAAAATTTGCCAAGCTCTTCTTAAGAAAAAACTTATTGCGTGCGCTAATGTGATAGACAGCGTCGAATCTTTCTTCTGGTGGCAGGGCAAGATTGATCGGGCAAAAGAAACACTCTGTGTCTTGAAGTCCAAAAAGCGGCTTCTTAAAGAGATTACACAAACAGTGAAGTCTTTACACAGCTATGATGTCCCCGAGGTCATTGCTTTGCCCATCATCGGAGGCCATAAGCCTTATCTTGATTGGGTGAACCAGTCGGTCCAATAAGTGAGTCAAAAATCATGAGAAAAATATTTTCTACTCTAGTCATTGTTCTTTTATTGTTCTTTGTGTTCACCCCTTCGTTTGCCATGGGCCAACTTTTCTTCTTTGGGAATTCCCTAGAAGGCAAACCAGCTCCCGATTTTACATTATCTACAACCAGCGGTCAAAAGTTGAACATGACGGCCGTCCGGGAAGGAAAAAGCGCCATTATCTTTTTCTGGGCCACGTGGTGCCCTCATTGTCGCTCGGCTCTTAATGAACTGAACCAAAAAGAAAAGGACATTCAACAGCAGGGCATTAAGCTCATGGTTGTTGATTTAGGCGAGTCATCAAAGGTCGTCAGCGCGTATCAAAAGAAATATAACATCACGATTGATATGTTTCTTGATACGGATTCGGCTTTGGGGGAGACCTACAATATTATTGGCGTACCGACCTTCTTTTTGGTGGACGCAAAAGGCATTGTTCGCTCTGTCGGACACGCTTTACCCGATGACTACGCGCGCTTCTTAAAGTAATTGCCCTACGCCCGCATGACAAAAGAAAATCAAACAGCAAATTTAAGCCTCTTGACCGATCTTTATGAGCTGACCATGGCGGCCAGCTATTTTAAACACAAGAGAGGCTGCCTGGCCTCTTTTGATCTATTTATCAGAAACCTTCCGGAACAAAGATCTTTTTTTCTCGCCGCGGGTCTAGCCGATATCATTTCCTTTCTTGCAAAGTTTAGATTCGACGGAGATTCTATCCGCTATCTGAAGAGCTTGGGGATTTTTTCCAGTGAATTTCTCGAATTCCTGAAGAACCTGAGATTTCGCGGCAGCTTATGGGCGGTACCCGAGGGCACGGTTGTTTTTCCTAATGAGCCGCTCATCCGTATTGTTGCGCCGATTATTGAGGGCCAGCTATTGGAAAGCTATCTTTTAAATACGATCAATCTGCAAACCACGATTGCCACAAAGGCCGTCCGCGTTGTTACGGCGGCCAAGGGAAAAAGTGTTTTTGACTTTTCTTTGAGGCGGACACACGGGGCAGATGCGGGATTAAAAGCGGCCCGCTCCTCTTATATAGCCGGTTTTCAGGGGACCTCGAACGTTTTGGCGGGCAAGCTTTACGGGATTCCTGTAGTAGGAACCATGGCCCATTCATTTGTAATGGCCTTCAAGAATGAATTGGATAGTTTCTTTGCCTTTGCCGAGACCTTTGGGCATCAGGCCATCCTTTTGGTTGACACGTATGACACGATGCAGGGAGTCAAGAACGCAATTATAGTAGCCAAGGCCTTGGAAAAGAAAGGAAAGCGTCTTAAAGCCATCCGGTTGGATAGCGGAAATCTAATTCAGTTAGCCTGTCAGGCTAGGCGACTTTTGGATCAGGCAAGTTTGAACTATGTCAAGATTTTTGCGAGCGGCAATCTTGACGAATATAAGATTAAAGAGCTTATAGCTTTAAAGGCCCCCATTGATAGCTTTGGCGTGGGAACAAAAATGGGCGTGTCGGTAGATGCTCCTTATTGCGATGTAATTTATAAGCTGAGCGAAATTACCGATGTGAACGGAGAATTCTTACCGACGATGAAGCTGAGCGAAGGAAAAAGCACGTATCCGGGCCGGAAACAGGTTTACCGTCAACTGAACAAAAAGGGACATTACAAGAAAGATATCATCGCACTTGAAAACGAGCCCATAGACGGCAAGAAACTTCTTGTCAAAGTTATCGATAACGGAATCTGCGTTTATCGGCAGCCTTCTTTAGGAGAAATCCGCAAACGCGCTAAAGAAAACCTCTCCAAATTACCCATTCAGGTTAAGAAGCTCGCGCACTCTTCGCCTTATCAGGTTGATGTGAGTCCGAACCTCCAAAAGCTCATTTGGCAGGTCAAAAAGAATATTGTCCGCGGAAAATAAAAAGACTGAAGAAAGAAGAAGCTTTTTTATTCTCCTTCGCCGAAAACTCTAGACTTCAGTCCGGAGATGAAGGCGAAGGAGAACCCTACGAAGCTCCCAAACGAGTTCTGCGAAGTCCGCCAATGAATCAATGGCGGACGAAGCAGAACGAAAGTTTTGGAGCGAAGTAGGGTTTGAGTGTTCGGCTTCGGAGAATGAACC
>JBDRMG010000003.1:0-39076 GCA_043812495.1 Candidatus Omnitrophota bacterium
ACAATGTAAAGAAGCTGTCGCGTCTCTTATCATCATCGACTCTACTTGCTTGTTATCAAAGAACCCTAAAGCGGCTGAAATCCTCAAGATTAAATCACAAAGGTTTAAAGAACGGCTCAAAAATTAACAAAGTCCTGTTAATGTATTAACGACATCATTTTTTGTCAACCATCCCCGGCGTGCGATCGACACACCGTAGGTCATAAAATTCAACTGATCGCTTTCGTGCGCATCCGTGTTGATCATAAATCGCGCGCCTTGATTTTTTGCAAAGTAAACGGCGCTTGAATTCAAATCCATGCGGATCGGAAAGGCATTGATTTCCAAGAACGTATTCGTTTCGCGAGCGGCTTGGCAGACGGCCTTGAGATTGATATCGTAGGGTTCTCTTTTTCCGAAATGCGCTCCGGTCGGATGAGCAATCGCGTGAACATATTTATTCTGGCACGCCCGAATGATGCGCTTGGTTAACTTCGCGCTCGATTGCGCAAAACCGCTGTGAATAGCCGCAATCACAATATCAAAGGCACTTAATATTTTATTATTGTAATCGATATTCCCGTCCGTGTCTATCTCTACTTCCGCGCCAAAGAAAACACGGAAGTTTTTTAGCTTTTTATTGACCTGTTCGATCTCTTTCTTTTTTTGTTTTAAGGCTACGACCGAAAGGCCGCCCGCGATTTTTAGACTCACGGAATGGTCGCTGACAGCAAGATAAGAATATCCGCGCTTCCGAGCGGCTTGAGCAAGCTGCAAAATTGTGTCGCGGCCGTCCGACCAGCGAGAATGCACATGCAAATCTCCCCGAATGTCTTTGAGCTCAATCAGCGCCAGAGGTTTTTTCAAGGAGAACATCTTTTCTTCCGCGATGTCCTCGCGCAGTTCCGGCGGCAGATAGACCATCCCCAACTTCTTAAAAATTTCTTGTTCTGTTCGACCGCCCAAGAACCTTTCTTGTGGTCCCGACACGGAAAAAAGACCGTATTCGTTGATTTTCATCTTCTTTTTGATCGCCAATTGGCGTAATTTCACATTGAAATACTTAGAGCCCGTAAAATACAAAAGCGCAGCCCCGAAGCTTTTGCCCTCAACAACGCGCAAATCCACCTGAACATTCTCCTTCGTTAAGATCGAAGATTTGGTTTCGCCTTCGGTTAAAACGCGTGCCACCTGAGGAAGACCAATAAATTTTTCCATCACTTTTTGCTGTTTCGAGGAAAGAACGAGAATGTCGATATCGCGCACCGTTTCTTTCTGGCGACGCAAAGACCCGGCCACGGTAATTTTTTTCACTTCTTTCAGATTCTTCAGAGAATCCACGATGGCCTGCGCGATTTCCGTAGCCCAGGCGAGATTCATCCGCTCCTGGCCTTCCTTTAAGAGCTTCATTCCTTTTTTGATATTTTCGATGGTCTTTTCTTTGATACCGGGCAGCCCCTGAAGCTTACCTCTATCGAGCGCTTTGTGGAGTCCGTCAACATCTTTGATTTTCAAGTGGTCATAAAAAAGTTTGGCTTTTTTGGGACCGACTGATGGGATTTTGACAATATCCAGGAGAGTTTCGGGAATTTCCTGAATCAGTTTTTCGTAGGCATCAATTTCGCCGGTATCGATGTATTCGCAAATTTTTCCTTTAAGCGCTTCGCCGATGCCTTCGAGCTGATCAATACGGTTTTCTTTGCGCAAGGCCTCAATATCTTCGCTTAAACCGGACAGGATTTCGGCGGCGCGATGATAGGCGCGGACCTTAAAGACAATGTCGCCTTTGATTTCCAAAAGCGTGCCCATGTTCTCGAAAATGTCAGCGATGGCTTTGTTTTTCATAGGGATGTCTTATGACTCAATTGATCGTCCATTTGACTTCGCGAAACCACTGGTGGCGCAGAAAACATTTCTGGAATTTCAACGAACGCACGAGCTCCTGGATAAGCTCATCAATCATTCTAGGATCTGCGGATAGATAGGCCCTGTAGTTGATGATCGGCGTTGGCCGTATATAAAGCTCAAGACCACCAGAAACCTTTCGGATAGTTTCGATTTTGTCAACTGGGATAAAGGTCGCGGAATACTCCTCCTGCGGCCCTTTGAGAAATAGTTTCTCGGGGCTCAGGATAATCTGCCCTTTGATGATTTTTGTGCCTTCACGATAAGTCCCATGACCGAAGGATACATTTAAGTTCATTGCTGATCAAAAATTGAATAACTCTCTTGCATTGCGATTGAATGCTTCTGCGGCTTTCTCTTCGCTTAAATTCTTTAATCCGCAATACAACTTGAGTGTTTGAAAAACATCCTTGGGTGTCGCTTGAAAACCGCTGCCTTCGTTATCTTTGTAATACACCGGTGAATCTGTTTCGATAAGCGTCTGCTCGATGGGCGCATGTTTGATCGCTTCCTGCGCTTGCGGGCTGTAGGCCAATGACGGCGTCGCTGAAATAAAATATCCGCATTTCAAGATTGCATCCAGAATATCAACGGGACCGCTGTACCAGTGAAAGACCGCCTTTTTGATTCCGACATCCTTAGCGATATCGAGGCAATCCTGCCAGGCCCCGCGCGAATGAATGGTCACGGGAAGATTTTTCTCTTTCGCGATTTCAAGCTGTGCGCGGTAAATGTAACGCAAGCGCTCTTTGACATCTTCTTCTTTTCGCACCCATTTGTACCAGTAATCCAGTCCGATTTCGCCGATAGCGGTTGCTTGCGAAATATTTTTCTTGATAAATTCGATTCCCTTTTCAGCTTCGTCCAAATGCGCAAATTCAGGATGAATGCCCAAAGCGCAATAGATCTTTGGTCTTTGAAGTTGAGTTTTAAGCGTGAGATTTTTCTGATTGGATGCTTGATCAACACCAACCGCCAAGACGGTTTCCACGCCCGCCTGATCGGCTTGACGGAGCGCCTCTTCAATGTTTTCGATTTGGTCTAAATGGGCGTGGGTATCGATGAGTTGCATGGTTGTTAACGCAGATGTGCACGGATGAAAAGATACAGATGGGCACAAATGACATCTGTGATCATCTGTGGCTCTTCATCTGTGTTCATCTGCGAAAATAACTTACTTGCTTTCAATCACAAACGTCACCGGACCGTCATTAATTAAAGCGACATCCATCATTGCGCGAAAGCGGCCGGTTTCGACGCAAATCCCCTGTTGCTTTAATTTCTCTACAAAGAGATTGTAAAATTCTTCGCCTTTTTGCGGATCAGCCGCCGCGTCAAACGAAGGCCGGCGGCCTTTGTCGCAATTGCCAAGAAGCGTAAATTGCGAAACGACCAAGGCAGCGCCATCGACCTCTTTCGCGCAGAGATTCATTTTGTCTTGTTCGTCTTCAAACATCCGAAGTTCGGCGCATTTCTTGACGCAATAGTCCAGATCTTTTTCGGTATCGTCTTTATCGACACCCAGAAGAATGACCATCCCTTTCTGGATTTGGCCGACAACCTGTGTGTCCACAGACACGGAGGCATTTTTAACTCGTTGGATAACGATTTTCATAAGCGTTGAATGATTCTAGTCTCAAATTATTATCTAATAATGATGTTATTTGGCAAGGATTTTTTAAACGAGGTTCACAGGCTGTTCACTTATAAAGCCCATGATATTCTGAACAGTCGTATCAAGAATCCGCTGCAGGGCTTCTTTGGAATAAAATCCCGTGTGCGGGGTAAAGACAACATTCTCTCTTTGCAGAAGAAAGGCATTGCGCAAAGCGAGTTGAAGTTTCTCGGGATTGTAGAGATCTTTCTTTTTGCGCATCAAAAGCTGTTTTTCTTCAAGAATAATATCTTCGCCTTCTAATACATCCAGGCCGGCACCGGCTAAAATCCCTTGATCAAGGGCTTTGGTCAAAGCCATTGTATCGACTAAGGCTCCGCGCGCCGTATTGATCAGAATCGCGCCTTTTTTGATCAGAGGAATATTTCCTTCATGAATCATATGATGTGTTTTTTTATTATGCGGCGCATGAAGGCTGACGATATCCGATTCTTTGAGAAGTGTTTCAAAATCAACGTACCGAAATCCAAGGACTTCAGACATAAATTGATTCGGGTTAGGATCAAAGGCCAAGACATGCATGCTAAAACCCACAGCCATTTTAATGACGCGCAGGCCAATGTGCCCCGTGCCCACCACGCCGATCGTCTTGCCTTTAAGATCAAAACCGATGAGGTCCTTGATGGAAAAATCACCTTCGCTCGCCTTAAAATGCGCTTTTTTGAGATTGCGGGCTAAAGATAAGATAAGAGCAAAGGCATGTTCGGCGACGGTATTTTCTCCGTAGGTGGGAACATTCGTGACGAGAATATCTTTTTTACGCGCATGCTCCACGTCCACATGATCGAATCCTGTCGAGCGTGTCGTAATCAATTTAAGATTCGGCAAGGCATCAATCACGTTTTTGTTGATGCTTGAATTGATGAAGGGGGAAAGGATTGTGGTCTCTTTGATTTTTTCAAGGACGAGGTCGGCTGTTTCTTCAAAATCCTTGATGGTGCAGGATGGTCCAAGCGCTTTGCGTAGATATTCGCTTTCCCAAGCGTCTTCGATATCGACAAAGGAAATGACGTGTTTCATGCGCTTTGTTTTTCGATTTCTTCTTTGATGATTTGGTCGATGTATTTATCCGCTTCGGGCATATCGTCAAAGATGTCGATCACAGGCAGAATTTTCATCACATCCAAAACCTTCTTGATTTGAGGTTGGAGGTTAACCAAGGTTAAAGTGGCAAATTTGTTTTTTAAAGCCTTTTGGGCTCCCATGATCACGCCAATTCCGGCGCTGCTGATATAATCTACGCCTTTCATATCGAGGATCACGGCCTTTGTTTTTTCATCAATAAGCTCATTGAGCTCTTCCTCTAATTGTTGATAGGTCTCCGAATCCAGGGAACCGCTTAGATCGACCTGATAAATGTAATCTTTCTTTTTGATCACCTTAATATCCAAAGCCATACCGTCCTCCTTTATTTTCTATTCCAGCCCTTCACAAAATTCCTGTCTGCCGACAGGCAGGCGTTCAGGGCTGCTGATTACACAGATTTTAGAAAGATTACACGGATTCACTCGTCGAGGCCCAATCTGTGTAATCTGATTTTTAATCAGTGTAATCATAAAATATTGATTTTTATGAGGCCCTATTTCTATTCATTAACGTTGATATTGTAGCAGTCCAAAAGCTGCATGCGTGTATACTCCAGGCGCTGCGTAAAGACCTTAGCGAGTCTTTTGAGCAATTCATAACCGAGTTCATGGTCTTTCTCGCATTTTTCTCTTAGGCATTTTCCGTCGAGAGCAATCGCGCGCACATCCTCGATGGCCTGACAATCAAACCGGCACAAATGCGGAGGAATCAGCCATGACCACCCAAGGATATCCCCTTCTTGAATCGTTTGAATGGTGATCGAGCGGTATCGCGCGATAGGAATGTCCACCGAGACTTTCCCGTGACGAATAAGATAAAATTTGTCGGCCGGATCCCTCTGCCTGAAAATAATGTCTTTGGCTTTAAACCGGACATTGGAGGCACAGCCTAAGATGATATCAAAATATTTCTGTTCGAGATCTTTGAAGAAAGGATGTTCTTTGAGGATAGGTTCGAGGGTTTCCATATGGACTCCTTCGCGATTGTGTGATACTTTCAGACAACAACCTTTTTACTCCGATGTGATCCTTTTGTCAACTGAATAAATAGTTCATGACGATGCTAAAATTGCGGGGAAAATAAACGAAAGGGCGGTCCGCCAATGATTCAATGGCGGACCGCCCTTTCCTTCTTCACTTAAGCAACTTTATCTTATTTGATATCCACGATCTTGACGTCAAACTGCAATTCCTGGCCAGCCAGAGGATGATTAAAATTCAACACAACAGTATCTTTATTGATATTCTGAATAATGGCCACAATTTTCTGGCCGTCCTTGGCTTGAAGCGGCACCATCATCCCCTGCTGCAACGTGACATCCGCCGGAAAGAACGTTCGCGGCATTTCGCGAATAGCGTTGGGATCTAGCTCTCCGTACGCTTCTTTGGCCAGAACCTTAATCGTTCGTTCATCCCCAACCTTAAGGCCTTCGAGTTGTCGTTCAAGACCGGGGATAATCATTCCCGCTCCCTGCGTATATTCCAAAGGATCTTTCCCTTCGGACGTATCCATGACCTTGCCTTGAACAGTCAGGGTGTAATCAAACTTGACCTTTTTTCCTTTTGTTATGACAGCTTTGGCTCCTTCCGATACCGCAACGCTACTCAACAAAAAACAAAACGCAATGAATCCCAGAATCAAACGCTTCATCACTGTACCCCTTTTAATTTTATAATTCCGATTTAAAAAAAGATGTTCTTTCTTATTTAGGATGAATGAAAGAACCTTGATTACATCGATTTAAGAACAGATTACACAGATGTGAATATCTGTGTAATCTAATGCAATCTGTTCAATCAGGGCCATTCAATCTTTTTCATCATCTATTTGTCTTGCTTTAAGTTAAGAGATATTTATCAATCCAAATAAGAATGGCCCAAAAAAGAACCGCAAGATGGATCATCCTTAACCTTGCGGCCAAAAATTCCAAATCTTTGTTTAAGTATGAACAATTACATCTTATTTGTCAAATATTAAGATTTATCAAAAAGTATTTTCGCAATCTTGAGAAATCATTTTGTATTAATTCTAAATTTTTTGCCAGGCCACAATGACTATCCGCCAAGTATCATCCTGACCAATCAATCCCGGAGGTAAATTGCTCATAGCAGCAGGAACCTGATAGATGGCCGGATTTTGACTTCCCAAATCAAAATAATTCGCCACGATCGATCCCATAAGATCCGTTTGTTTTTGCATAGTAATCATATTTTCGGCATAAAACATTCCCATTACATCAATCTGAGAGCCGACACCCATAGTAATATTGTTCGGCGTCATAACGCCTAGAATATTCTGCGGAAAAGTTTTGTAGTCCGGGGTAACTAAATCCGAATTGATCAAAACATCTCCGGTTACATACACGGCGCCTTTTCCCGTATAAATAATGCTATCATTCTCTTCCGTAAAATTAAAATCACCTCCGTTAATGTAAATCTGTCCGGAAATGACCATATTGCCATTCCCGTCCATACTGATGCTGCCATTGACGCCGCTGATGGTAAAATTTGATCCCTCTGTAATATCTGCCAGTTCATCAAGGTCGGCCTGACTGCTGACAATTAACGCATTAGCTTTAAAATAGTCTTCGAACGTCGCATAGCCTTCATAGGGATCCGAGAGGCTGGGGAATTCAATGGAATTCCCAAGATCATAGCTTGACAATACATCAGAATGAACGTTATCCGTTCCTGCCGTACCACCGAATCCATCGGTCACATAAGAACCGTCTATGGTTTCTTTGTAATTATTGTCAGTAATATTCTCCTGCCCGGCAGTTGCAGCACCGCTTAATCCCACAATACCTCTTCTGACGCGAAGCTCGGCATTTAACGTTGAGACAACTTCTCCGCCAAAAACGGTTGTCGGGCAATCAGAAACTTTCGCCGCTAAAGTGCCCGGGGCAAAAAGATAATTGTTTCCAATAATCTCAGCGCTTCCTCCCAAATCAACGGCGTAATCGGTTGAGTCCAGCCCTGTCCCTAATATGTGAACGGATCCGTTTAAATCAACATTTCCATTGATAATTTTTCCCGATTGACCGCTTCCAGCAAAAAGCGCGTTATTCCATACTGAAATATTAACTATTTTGACATAGACCCTAATCGTCTGATTTGAACCGCCATAGGATCCTGTTGATTGCACCCATATTTCATCATCCTGTCCGCTGATATTCAAAAGTGCGACAGAATACGTCCCTCCGTTTAATGTGTTATCGTCATATCCAATGTCGTAATACTGTGAGTAATTTGGTCCTGCATTGTAGGTATTGATGGTTCCATCCGTCCAGCTTGGCGTTGAATCGATGATAAAATCTCTTTTCAAATCGTAAAAAGCTCTTTCGATTCCGGCTTCGGCAAGATAAAAGGCCATGGTTGTTCTTTTTTGTTTCTCGGCAACGCGAGATTCGCCTAAGCCGATGAGTACAAAACCAGCTCCAAAAACACCAAAAACGACTAGCACAAGAAAGGCCATGATCAGCGTGCTTCCATTGTTATTGCTTAATCTGTCTGAGCAAATCCGTCTTTTCTTTATCATCATATTAATTCCTTAGTTGAATTTTAAAATTCAAACTCGAATTCATTACACTTCCTTGCAAAGTACTTTTTTGAACTCCCAAAGAAACCTCTAAGATGTCAGGCGCCGTCGCTTGACGCCTGAATTGAAGCGTCTGCATGTATTGCGCAATAATCTTATTCTGGAGCCCTGACTGTCTTTGCAGTTGACTGGACCCACCTCCTGCCAAAAGATACTGAATCGTCTGAGGAGCCCAGGTGATAATTCCGTTGTTAACTCCCCCGGCCTTTCTAAAGGTAATACTCGTGTATGTTGTGCCGTCGGCCGGAACGCTGCTATTAAGTATTGATTCAGACGATCCGGCCTGCTGTAAATCCTGAACGATCCAGCTCTCCGCCTTTCTTAGTTCCTGAGTCAGCGTTACTTTTACTGTATCCGTTTGCCAGAAATTCGTCCCTGCCAAAAAAAGGGATGTGCAGGCCGCAAAAATTAAGGACGTAACGAGAACCACCACGGAAAGTTCAGCCAAAGAGAACGCACCCCGATACGTCAACCAGTCACGGCCCCGTCGAACATGACGAAAGAAATTGTTTGCGATTTTTTTTTCAGCCATAAAGTTACTTTACCTTTTAGAAATCAATGTCGCTAACATCGTTACAGAATCAAGTTCGCCGTTTCCATTCTGATCTTCCCCCTCATCAAGCACTCCATCCAAGTCGCTATCTTCGCCGATCAGACGGTTATCATCAGTGCGCCAGCTAACAACGATCTTGACTTCTAAAAGATCAGCATTCAAGGCCTTGAGGTAAATCACACCCGTTCCGTTAACTTTGCTTAAAGGAAATGTGTTTCCCAAAGCGCCGCCTTGTGCATAATCAGTCGCGATCAGATTAAATGTATGATCTCTGATTTCTTCCAGCTTGGTCTGCGCTTCGCTCATGACAAATGTCATATTGGCAGACATTGTGGACAGCCTAGAAGACTGAATAAAAACCTGCATGAGTCCGATAATGCCCGCAATTAATAATCCTGCGGTAAAGAGCACCTCGATTAGTGTGAATCCTTTTTTTGCGCTCATCATCCGTCATCCGTTGCTGTTAATTTATTTGGTCGCAATAACGATCATACTCGGCTTCGTACGTCACGTGCCCCTGACGGTCATACGCCCTTTTGTAACCGGTTCTTCGCATCTTGGTCAAATTCCATTCAAATCTTACGGACCCGTCATCATAAAATAATTTCCCGATGCCCACCTCTTTTTTGCCATCGCAATCCAGAGCATCTCTGTAATCCACTTCATAGAGCAAAGAGCCATCCTTGTTAAATTCCCTCGCCAGATGCAACTCTCCAAGATTGTATTCCATTTCTTTTCTTATCTGGCCATTCTCGTAATATTCCTTCGAAGGGCCATGCTTCTTTCCACGCCTGTAGAATTCTTCGCCGTAGGTATGCCGGTAATGATCGACAAATTTGACTGGGCCGTCAGGAATCGTGCCTGTTTGCTCAGTCACGCCTTTTGGGGAAACTTTTTGCCTGCCGACTTCTCGATCATCCTCGTAAAAGACCTCTTCTGTAGTATCGAGACCGCGTATCACCTGGGATTTCTTTGTAATATTTCCCGAATGGATAACTTCACCCGGAACAGAGAAACTCTTGGCTTGATCAAGGGCGATTGGCAAACTCTGTTTTTGGTTTTCTAAATCCTCAACGGAAGAGCTATCTTTTCTCTCTAGTGAATGATTGATCCAAACATTCAAGGCAAAGACAGAGGCAACGAGTGCGAAAATGATAAATCCTTTCCATGAAAATATGTTTAGGCTCTTGCTCACAATAGAATTATTGTAACACGGATTCTATTTTGTTGAAATATTATGATTGTATTTATTGTATTTATTTGTTACTCGCCCACCAATATTGTTAAATAATTTTGGTGGGCAGGGGTCAAGCAAATGCAATTATAATATTTCAACATTAATCTAAAAGAATCGACAGAGCACTCCAAACACACAGAATTTTTCTTGACGGTCTCAAGAGATTTCAAGTAAGATGAGTCAAGTACGAAAGGTAACGCCGATATGACCAAACGAAAGAATCATAAGAAAAAAGAGCGACAACACCATTCGGAAGATCAGCATCCCTCTTCTGCCACGGAAACGCCTCCTGGGCGCAAATGGATCATCTTTTCTCTTATTTGCATCCTGGTCCTGACTTTTGTTTCCTTCCTGCCGACTCTAAAGAACGGCTTTCTTTATTTCGATGACGATACTCACCTGATTGAAAATCCGCAGGTGCGCTCGCTCTCTGTAAGCAATATCAAACGGATTTTTACATCCGCTGTCAACGAGACATACATCCCACTCTCCATTCTTTCGTTTGCCGCGGAATTTCATTTCTTCGGATACAACCCGCATGTTTACCATCTGGACAATTTGCTCATACACCTTACGGTCGTGGCTCTAGTCTTCTGGTTGGCCCTGCGCATGGGATTGACTTTAAGGGCGAGCCTTCTAGTTGCACTTCTTTTTGGGATTCATCCCATGCGTGTCGAATCCGTCGCTTGGGTGACGGAACGCAAAGATGTTCTTTATGCTGCCTTTTATCTTCTGGCCCTGCACAGTTATTGGAGTTACTTGCACCATCCAAAAGTAAAATATTTTATTCTTGCCATGATCTTAGGAATTTTAAGCATGCTCGCTAAAGCCATGGCGCTCAGCCTGCCTCTCATTCTTTTACTGATGGACTGGTATGTAAAACGTAAATTTTCCTGGAAAATAGTTTTGGAGAAAATCCCGTTCTTCCTGTACTGTGCCGGAATCGGATGGATTACGTATCGGCTGAATATCCGCATGCCCGTGGCCGACACCACCCACGCCGGCCTGATTTGGATATGGTCGTTCAGCTTTTATTTCGAGAAATTCTTTTTTCCCTGGCCCCTTATTCCTCTTTATTTTGTTCCCCAGCCCTTTACATTGGCCAACAGCGACTATCTTCTATCATTTATCATTTTTTTCTCCCTGATTTTCTTTCTTGTGCGTTTTCGCAAAAACCGTCTTTTTGTCTTTGCGATCGCCTATTACGTTCTTTCCATCTTTTTTCTGATGCGCTCCAATACCTCTGAAACCAATGCCGTGGCCGACCGGTTCATGTATCTGCCGTGCCTGGGATTGTGTTTTTTCTTGGGCGTCCGCCTGGATGGCTTGCTCAAGAATTCCCGGACCAAGACATCCTGGCTTTATCCGGCCACAACGGTCTTGGTAATTCTTCTCTATTTCAATCTGGCTTGCCTGACGTGGCAGCAGACAAAAGTCTGGAGTGATACCCCCATGTTCGCCGCCTATTCTCTTAAGCAACTTTCTCCTGTCCCCATCCGCAGGGGTCTGGATAAACGGTTCATATTCTTTGTCAATCGTGGAAAATATTACGAAGTGATCGGAAAATATACGCTTGCTTTAAATGATTACACCGAAGCCATTAAGCTTGCGCCAACACAATATGTTGGTTACTTTAATCGAGGGAACATCCATTTTGCGCTCAAGCAATACGCCGCGGCCCTTAAGGATTACACGAAATCCATTAATCTCAACGGTCAACAATCCTTCGCGTATGCGAAACGAGGATCGACGCACCTTGAACTCGGCCAAGTCCCTGAGGCCTTGGAGGATTTTAATAAAGCCATCGACCTTGATCCGAAGAACGCGAGTGCTTACGACGGCCGGGGCGTGATCTTAGGGCAGCAAGGACGATTGGATGAAGCCTATCAGGATTTCAACAGAGCTATCGTTCTTAACCCTTTTTATGCGGAAGCCTATGCGAACCGGGGATTGTATTACTATTTTGCGGGAGATTTAGAGAATGCTGTCAAAGATTTAGACAAAGCTATTTCGCTCAAGCCGAACTTGACTTATGCGTATGCGACGCGGGCGGCAATTTATGAAAAAACCGGCCATGGGCTTGATGCCCTCAGTGATCAAATGAAATTAAAATTTCCTTTTGATGAAAATTGAACGGCCGGCAAAATCAATAAAGCTATAAGAACCTAATCAGAAATTGAATTTCCCGAACCTGCTATTTTGTTCAAATGTTTTTCCAACAGAAGCCATGTTTTGGCGCCGACCACCCCGTCCTGCGTGAGGTTATTGGCTTTCTGAAAGTCGCGGATGGCCTTTTCGGTTCCCGCGCCAAGCTTCCCGTCAATTACGCCTGCATAAAAACCGGCATTTTTCAAAGCCTTCTGAACATCTTCAGGAGCCAAGGTAATCTTGTCGCTGATCAAGCTTTTAGTTTCTTGTTTGTTGACGACCGGATTTGCCACCGCAATAACCTTCTGCTCTTTTTGTTTTTGCAAATCTAAGCGCAGAGAAGAAATATCCTGATTGGCTCTTTCGACCTCGCCTTCCAGTTGCTCCACTTTTCGCTCAAGGCTCTGGATTTGATAATCCTTAGCGCTTTTGCCGCTTGTCGCACACCCGGCAAGACTCAATACAACAATCACTACTAACAATCTAACAAACATTCCATACCTCCTTCAATGAGCGCATCACTTACGGAACGAGCGAGCGTCCGTCAAATTGCCCATGGCAATTTGACGAGATCTCGCCAGATTTCCTTCTGGAAATCTGGCGGACTTTCTTCGCTCAATCCGTAAGTCTGGGCCTCCTGAGACCTCCTTCTTTTACAAAAAACCCGCAGCCGTTTGTCTGTTTAACTGTGGTTTTCCGTCCTTTAGTCTTTAGAATTAATTTATGGGTCTTCCGACTTTTTAGTGGGTAAAAAACAAAGGACGTATTGAGGGACGTTGATGATAGTATGACTTTGTTAACATCTCAAAAAGCCAAAACTATCATAGAATCATCAACGTCCCTCAGTTTTTGTTCAAAAATCCGCAGCCGTTTGTTTCTTGAACTGCGGTTTTCAGTCATTAAGTCTTGAGAACTGATTTATTATACCAAAAATTTATTCCGTCAAGAGGATATTATGAAAAATCTTCATCGGGCAGCACGGAGCCGGGCTGCGCATGATTAGCTCTTATCGCGGCAAATCTTTTTGAAGCAAATCTTCCCGCTCCTGCATCATCTTTTCGATGCCCGCGGTCTTTTGCTTGGCGCTGTCCAGGGCCGACCGGTACGTGGATGTATCGATGCCCTGCTCTTTCATGGTCTTTTGTGTTTCTTGATCGGCGCTAGGTTTTTGATAATACGTGGTAATTGCTTTGTAGGCAAGAAAAGCAACGATTGCGATAGCAAGAAGCATCCCAATCAACGACGCAAAGCCTTTTTCATTTCCATTTCTCATCGTCATTGTCAAGCCCTCCGTTAAGTTTTAATCAAAACTTCAATACTTCAATCCCTGTCTCCTAAGCGAGCTTTTATTGGCCACTTCTTTTTTTAGATTTCTCAAAGATCCAGACTATCCATGAAGCCATTAGGTACCAATACATCCATTGAAATAGAAGGAACGCTAAGCCAAGAAAAATATCGGACATTGTTATAAGGACATCGTGTCTGTACTGGCTCGATGTCTGTAAAAGTTGAATTAATAGCAGTGGAGAGAATAAACATTCTAACCATTTTATTGCTGATGAACCGGTTGTATTGGCAAAGGCTCTTAAGAAGATAGTTAATACAGAAATTATTGCTGTTAATAAAACTTTTATTGATGTTGGCCTGATAAATTCATTTTTTGCAAAAGGTAAATACCAACGAATCCGCTCTAAGATGCAGGCGATAGCATAGCCGAAAAACAAAACGCAAATGAACTCAACAAGAAAAATAGAATATCCGAAGATACTGATGGCTGATGTCCATACGATAAGCAAAAAACCAAATAAAAGTTTAATGGGAAAAATGACAATGAGCAAAACCAATACCTTAAAAGCATTGGGTTTAAAAAACTTTCTTAAGGTGTCGATTTTTTGCATCATAAGTTTTGAAGAGAAATAAATGAGCCTTTGCCGTGATGAATTCATCCTGTGAGAAAGACGATAAGCAGGGGGGTCTCAAAACTATAAAAAACTTCAAACCTTCAATCCCCGTCCCCTATTGGTTCTGATTAATACGTGTTTATTATACCAATAAACGTTATTGCTATAAGTTTTATTTATCCAAATTTTTATGTTAGAATACTGCCCTCTTATGAAAATTGTCCCCACTCTCGAAAAATATAATTTCTCCCAATCCGCGATTAAAGCGATTACCCAAAACGTCATCGGTGATTTCTATCCGCCGCAGGCCGAAGTCATCCGCCAAGGTATTTTGGACGGCGAAAGCATTCTGATGGCTATCCCGACAGCCTCGGGAAAAACCCTGATGGCCGAGCTCTGCATGCTCAAAAGCATTTTGCAGAATAACGGACGGTGTCTTTATATCGCTCCTTTAAAAGCGCTGGCCAGCGAAAAGTACGAAGAATTTAAGGAAAAATATGATTCTCTTGGTATCAAAGTCGGCATGGCTACTGGCGATTTGGACATTCCCAGCAAAATGCTCAACCGCTATCAAATTTTGATCGCAACCGCTGAGAAAGTGGACTCTCTTTTACGCTTTCGTGCCAAATGGCTGATTAATTCGTTGACGGTTGTGGTCCTCGATGAGATTCATTTTATCAATGACGGCTCGCGCGGGCCCACTATGGAAATCCTCACCGCGCGCATCAAACAATTCAATCCGGACATTCAGATTTTGGCCCTGAGCGCCACGGTGAGCAATGCCGATGAAATGGCCAAATGGCTCAAAGCCAAAGCTGTTGTGAGTGACTGGCGTCCTGTTCCATTAAAGGAAGGCGTTTATTTTAATGAAAAAATTGTCTTTAACAAGGACGGTACGCGCCTCATCAGAGAAGAACCACCCGATGATTTAAGCAAGCTTGTTTTGGATACACTGCGCGGTAAGGGTCAGGTGCTGGTGTTTGTGGGAAGCCGGCGCTCGGCGCAGGCCTCAAGCCGGTTGGTCAGCTCATCCGTAGCCAAAACGCTTGCGCCTAATGAAAAAAAAGAGCTCATGCAAGTGGCCAAGCAGGTTTTAGGCACGCGCGGCGAATCCACAAAAATCTGCCAAAAGCTCGCGGATGTCGTGGCCTGCGGCAGCGCGTTTCATCACGCAGGCCTGAAAACCAATCAGCGAAAAATCATCGAAGACAACTTTAAGAAAAATCTCATTAAGGTGATCTGTTCGACGCCCACGCTTGCGGCCGGCGTAAACTTGCCGGCGCGCCGCGCCATCATCCGCGATTGCAAACGTTACGAAGCGGGCCTGGGCTCGGCATACATTCCGACATTTGAATACAAACAATGTGCCGGCCGTGCCGGCCGTCCCAAATACGATAAGTACGGCGAAGCCGTGCTCGTGGCCAAATCCCCGTCTGAATCTTCCGCGCTTTTTGACCGCTACATCAATGCCGAACCTGAGCCCGTCATTTCAAAATTGGGCAACGAGGCGGCGCTGCGCATGCACATCCTTTCCTCTGTCGCTAGCGGCTACATCCACGACATTAACGGCATGTTCGAATTTATGTCCCATACGTTCTTATCGCATCAGAAGCAAGGCCATAATCTTATCGAGATGATCAGCAATATCTTTGACTTTCTCGATAAGGAGGGATTGGTCGAAAAAAGCGGATTCCGTTTCTCTGCCACAGCCTTTGGCCAGGTGGTCAGCCGCCTTTACATCGATCCGGCCTCAGGGATCATTCTGCGCGACGGCCTCAAAAAAATCGAAAACGGAAAATCTTTTTCAAGCACAGGGCTCTTGCATTTAGCGGCAATTTGTCCGGACGCGGAACTCATCCGTAATGTTTCCAAAAACGATTATGAAGAGTTGGAGGCCTTCGCGGCGCATTATTATGATGAATTGATTATGACACCCGAAGACTTACCATCCCTCGAAGACCTTTACTATTATCTATCGAGTTTAAAAACAACGTGGATGCTCACGCGCTGGATGGATGAGGAAAAAGAAGATATTCTCTGTGATGTTTTTTCTATCGGACCCGGCGATATCCATCGCCATGTGGAAAGCACTGAATGGCTTTTGCACGCGGCCACGGTTTTGGCAGAACTCTTTCAATACAAAAAATTGACGTTTGTTTTGGAAGATTTGCGCGTGCGCGTGCATTACGGTATTCGCGAAGAACTGATGGAACTGGTCACTCTCAAAGGCGTGGGCCGCGTGCGCGCGCGGCAGTTATTTAAAAAAGGATACAAGAAGCTCTCCGAATTAAAATTCTCCTCTCTCGATGACCTGGCAGGGATCCCCAGAATCGGTAAAACCCTCGCGAGAGATATCCTCTCGCAAGTGTCACGGAAGCGACCAAAATCGCCAAGAATCGAAGATGAGTCTCTCATCGACCAAAATTGATGAACGAAAAAACATTAGTTAAAATCCTTAATCGTGCTCACCTTTTTAATTGGCTGCGCTGGATCAGATCAAAAGCACAAGCCGGCAACAAACATAAGATTGCTTTTTATCGTCAATTTGTCTCGCGTGATGATTTATGTTTCGATATCGGCGCCAATATCGGCCAAAAGGTTGAATTCTTCTTAAAACTCAAAGCCCGTGTTATCGCAGTCGAACCGCAATGTTCTTGCTATCATTTCTTAAAGAATATCTATCGAAAAAATCCCCGGGTTACGGTGCTTCATGAAGCCTTGGATGAGCAAAAAGGACAGAAGGAGATCATGCTCTGCGAAGCCAACGCGATGTCATCTTTTTCAAAAGAATGGATTCGGGAAGCCAGGAAAATCTTTGATTACGAATGGTCGGGCGCTGAAACAGTCGTTACCGAAACGCTTGATGACTTGATCACGCGATTCGGGACACCCCAATATATCAAAATTGACGTCGAAGGTTTTGAGTTGAATGTCATTCGGGGATTAAATCAAAAAGTCCCTTTCTTAAGTTTTGAGGTCAATCCTTGGAGCGTACCTACCCTTCCCCGCATAGTGGACCATTTGGCAAAATTTGCCTCCCCGCGTTTTAATTTCGTCGAAGACCCAACCTTTGCTCATCGTCCGGTTCATTTTCCCTTTAGAGAATGGCTGACACGCGAACAACTGCTTGATTTTGCCCAGAAAAATCAGAAAAGTATGTTTAAAGACGTATTTGTGAAATGGGTGTAAATGCCTATCGTTGATTATAGGTATCGTGCCGATTTGACCTGTTTTTCCAGGTGAAATGACAGGAAATTATTAAGGACATACTTCAGTTCCTTCTGGATGGATTTGGCAAGACCCAAACGAAGACTTTTTTGCCAGTCGCTTTGCTCGATATGAAGCATGCTCGCAATCGCGCCTTTAGAAATCGGATGCGCCGCTGGGTCATTCGACAGGCAGTTCATGCACAAAAGGCCGCCGAGCTGTGTGCTGAAACGCGATCGCGTGGGGATATCTTTTTGGCAAATCAAGCAATGGTCGATGTGCGGCCGAAAACCGGATAAATGCAGCATGCGGATCTGAAAAATATGCACAAGCTTATTTATATCTTTGATGGCTTGAAGACTTTCTAAGAAATTCATCATCAAATGATACACGTCTTCGTTGGGCTCTTCCGGCGGCATAATCGCATCCACAAGTTCGCAAGAATATTGGGCTGCGAGCGCGCGTTTCATATTCTGGCGAATCGGGAAATAAAATTGCTTCAGATCGCACTGACCCACCAAGTGCAAATCCGCATTCGCGTGCCAGTAATACACCAAATCATTCACGGAAAACTTATCGACACTGCTTCCGAATTTCTTTGTGTCTTTGCGAATCGCCTTAAGAACCCCTTTGATTTTTCCGTGATCCCTAGTAAAAAAGGTCGCGATGCAGCTGGTTTCACGGAAATCAAATCGTTTAAGAACTACGCCTTCTGTCTTTCGGATCATTCTCGGGTCATTTCGTTAGCTGCCTAAGCATCTCTTGTTCTTTTGCGCGCATTTGATTCATGGCTCTTGGCGCGTGATCATCAAAGCCTAAAAGATGCAGGATGCCATGAATCACATAGAGGGTCAGCTCATTTTCTATCGTTGTTTTAAAAATGCTAGCATTGCGCTTGGCGGTATCCGTGGAGATAATAATTTCACCGTTCATAACTTTTCTTGATTTTTGAGACGGTTCCCTAAGGTCGAAAGCCAAAACATCGGTCGGACGGTTCTTTTTAAGGAATTTCTTATTCAGGGATTTGATTTTTTGATCGGTGACAAAAACAACCGAAAGGTGAGCGTGGGTGACGCGCTCTTTCTTAAGAATCTTTCTTAAGGTCCTTTGAATCCGGTTGGGATTTAGGCGGATTTTTGTCTGGTGATTTGCGAAATAGACTTGAACCATTTTTCTTGTCCGGATATTGAATGCGGGAATGATAGATGGCGCCCAAGCTGCGTGTAAATACAGCGCGGATTCTGTCGATATCCGTTAATGTCAGATTGGATTCATCCAGCTGTCCGTCAATAAATTTGTTATTGATGATCTTACTCACGGCTTCCTCGATACGCGTGGCTGTCGGTTCGGGAAGCGCGCGCACAGCTCCTTCCACCGAATCCGCAAGCATAACAATGGCGGTTTCCCGGCTTTGGGGCTTGGGTCCGGGATAGCGAAAGTTGGCTTCATCGACTTTTTCGTTCTCAGGCGCGGATTCAACCGCTCTTTGATAAAAATAATAAATCAGGCCTGTCCCATGATGCTGGCGAATAAAATCCAAGATTTGTTCATTGATTTTATTCTTACGGCCGATTTCGATTCCTTCTTTTACGTGATTGAGAATCACCAAACGGCTGATGTTGGGCTCCAGGTTATCATGCTTGCTTCCTTCGAGCATCTGGTTTTCCGTGAAATATTCGGGTTTCTCGAGTTTTCCGATATCGTGGTAATAGGCACCCACACGCGCCAGAAGGGTATTGGCACCGATGGCATCGGCTGCGGACTCGGAAATGTTGCTGACAATCAGGCTGTGATGATAGGTCCCCGGGCACTCCAGGACCATACGCTTAAGAAGCGGTTGATTGAAATCCGATAATTCTAAAAGACTAAAATTGGTCACTACACCAAAAAGCCATTCAAATATTTTTAAGGTCGCTATGACCGCAAAGGCCGCAACGAGGCCATTGACAAAAAGCGGCCAGGCCGAAAGCTTAAGAAAGTTGTTGTTTCTGATGATGTCCAGCGAGGGATTCATTAAAATGATGCACACAACTTGAATGAGGCCTACATAAAATCCGGACTTGATCAGTTCGCCGCGCGTGCGGGCATCTTTGCAGGCATAGGCGCCCATGAGACTTCCGGTAAAGAAAATCAGCATAAAATTCAGGTTTCCGCCGACCGTTAAGGCGACCAAAACACTTGAGGCGAAGGCCATCAATACCGCAAGCTGCAAATCATTAAATAAAATAATCACCAACATGGCCACGGCGGCAATGGGAATATTCAATTCGGAAAGATCGGCAAATTCCGTAACGGCATAGGCCGTAAAAATGAGGGCAACAAGTAAAAGCCCACAATTCAAAAGAAGCCGAGGGCTGGCTTTTTTTAAGTAAAATAAATATATGCCAAGAAAAAGCATCAGCAAAGGAATAATCATAGAAAAATTAGCCAGATAGCAAAAAAACACTATCAAGGCAACCACCAAGACAATCAGACCAATCTGATGCAGGGCCGGATTATTTTTTATTTGAACTTTCATAGGCTTCGATGATTTGCTGGACGAGTTCATGGCGGACCACATCCTCGCCCGTCAGGTAAGCGAACTTGATTCCTTCGATGTCCTTTAAAATTTCCTGGGCTTGAATCAAGCCGGTCGGCTTTCCTTCCGGCAAATCGCTTTGCGTGACATCGCCGGTGATCACGGTCTTGGAATCAAATCCAAGGCGCGTTAGAAACATCTTCATCTGTTCCGAGGTGCAATTTTGCGCCTCATCGAGAATGACAAAAGCGTCGTTGAGGGTGCGACCGCGCATATACGCTAAAGGGGCGACTTCGATAATGCCCTTTTCTTTGTAATGCTCGGCTTTTTCCGCGTCAATCATATCGTAGAGGGCGTCGTAAGCGGGCCGAAGATACGGAGAAACTTTTTCAATCATATCGCCGGGCAAGAACCCTAAGCTCTCACCCGCCTCAAGCGCCGGACGCGCCAGAATAATACGGCGCACCAAACCTTTTTGAAGGGCGTTGACGGCCATGGCGACCGCAAGATAGGTCTTTCCCGTACCGGCAGGTCCGATGCCAAAAACAATATCGTAATGCTTGATGGCTTCGATGTATTCGATCTGACCCTTTGTTTTGGGTGTGATCAGAGCGCCCTTGGCCGCGACATGAATTTTTTCTTTGGACAGGCGTTTAAAGTCTATGCCTTTATCTTTGTCAAAAAGACGCAGGGCATAAATAATGTCTCGTGTTTTAACATCCTTACCGGCTTCCACAATGCCTAGCAGGTATTCCAAAAGTTCGTTGGCCTTTTGAGTTTTGTCTTTGGAACCGTCGATGTGAAGACCATTTTTGTGGCGGGAAATTTTGACTCCCAACTCCTTTTCGATCAATTTAAGGTTAACATCATATTTCCCGAAAAGAAGCTGAAGGTCGTCATTGTCGTCTAACTTAAAAAAAACTTCAATGTGATCGTCAAGCGGTTTATTCAAGAGGGATCCTCAACACCATACCCGGCTTGATACGATTGGGGTCTTTGATGACATCTTTGTTGGCATCATAAATTTTCTGCCATTTTTTGTTGGTATTGAAGAACTGCATGGAAATTTTCTGCAGCGTATCGCCTTTTTGAACAGTATAATTTTGAACGCCGGTTGGTTGTTTTTCCTTAGAAGCCGGCTTTTTCTTGGTCGGCGGTTCGGTTTGCCTCATTTGTCTTTCGGCCGTGTGTTTTTTGGCTTCTAAGTCTTGACGAGCATCTTCAATCCCCTGCTCTGTCTCATTAATCATCTGTTCGATTTTGCGGTCTTCCTTGGCGGAGCCTTTGGATTGAAATTCCAAGACATAAACCTTTCTTGTGTCTTTAGAGCCACTGCGGTCTTTGACCTCGGCAGGCGGTGTTCCCCCAAGATAACCGGCATTACCCGCTACATCCTGGTCCACTCTGTCTTTTCTTTGGGAATACGTGCGCACCGCGCAACCCGCTACAGAGATGATAAAGATGAAACAAATTAAACTTGCTAAGATCCTTCTACTCATTTTAACCCTCCTTCAATGAACACGTGATTTATGGAACGAAGTGTCCGCCAATTGCATTGATGCAATTGACGAGATCTCGTCAAAATCTTTGATTTTGACGGAACATAAATCATTATGTGAATTAAGTTAGACAACAACTTGCCTTTCCGCCAATTCGACTTTGTCGAATTGGCGAGACCTCGGCAAATTTCATTAAAATTTGGCGGGCACTTCGTTCTTCAAGTTGTGTCCTCCTAAGACCTCCCTTTTCTAAGGGGAACTATCCCCAAATCTTTCAATTGCTGCGCATCCACGCCTGACGGCGCATCGGTCATAAGACAATTTGCTCTTTGCGTTTTTGGAAAAGCGATCGTGTCGCGAATCGAATCCAATCCTGTCAGGAGTGCAACCAATCGATCGATCCCGAACGCAATGCCTCCGTGAGGTGGTGCCCCATATTTAAACGCCTTTAAAAGGAAGCCAAATCTCTTTTCGGCTTCCTGTTCATCTAAACCAATTATATCAAATATTTTCTGTTGCATATCTTTTTTATGAATACGAATGGAACCTGACCCTAATTCATGACCATTGAGCACAAGGTCATACGAGCGGGCGCGCATCTTGCCGAATTCTTTTTTATCCAGATACCTCAAGTCTTCTTCTTTGATGGATGTAAAGGGATGATGTTCGCTATCCCAGCGTTTTTCTTCTGCGTTATATTTCAGAAGCGGAAAGTCAACGATCCAGGCAAGCGAAAACTCCTCATCGGCCTTTCGCAGATCAGGCTTATCTGATTTGTATTTCGCCATAGCCTCAGCGTGCGTTAAGCGGGCAAAAGGCGTGGGAATATCGATACCCTTAATCTCCTTGAAAATCATTTTGAAAATCTTCTCACTTAAAGCAAAAATATCCTCTTCTGTCACAAAAGACATCTCAATATCCAGTTGGGTAAATTCCGGCTGCCGGTCGGCCCGCAGGTCCTCATCGCGAAAGCATTTGACGATCTGAAAATATTTGTCCAGGCCACCCACCATCATGATCTGCTTGAATAATTGCGGGGACTGCGGAAGGGCATAAAATTTTCCCTGATTAATGCGCGACGGCACAAGAAAATCCCGAGCGCCTTCGGGTGTGGATTTTGTCAACACGGGTGTTTCGACTTCCAGAAATCCTTCATCATTTAACAGATTTCGGATCAAAAGGCATAGCCTATGTCGAGTGATCAGGGTTTGGGAAAGTTTTGGACGCCGCAAGTCCAGATAACGGTATCCTAAGCGTAATTCCTCGGACACCTCGGCCTGATCATCAATCTCAAAAACAGGAACTTCGCTGGGATTAAGAATGTCAAGCTTTTCGGCACAGAGCTCTATCTCTCCGGTGGTGATATTCGGATTGACCATTTTCGCAGGCCGCGTATTGACTGTTCCGGTGACGGAAATCACAAATTCCGGTCCTAATTTTTGGGCCGCATCATGGGTCTCTTTGCTCACAGAAGGAACAAAGACCACTTGGGTTAGGCCATAGCGATCGCGGATATCGATAAATATTAATTTTCCGTGATCACGGCGGGCATGCACCCAGCCGCAAAGCGTCACCTTTTGATCTTTATGCTCTTTCCTAAGTTCGTTGCAGGTGTGCGTGCGTATCATAATTTTCCCCGTAGAACTTCAATGATTTTCTCTTGCGCAACCTTCTGTTGCTCTCCTGTTTTCATATCCTTGAGAGCAATCTCCTTATTCTTTATTTCGTCTTCACCCAAAATCAAAACAAACTTGGCTTTGGATTTATCGGCTGCGCGCATTTGGCTTTTCATAGATCCGCTGCGATAATTGATATCACTTCTGATACTTTTTTCGCGAAGAGCATTGAGTAGACCAAAAGCTTCCGCTAACGAAGCTTCATTCAAGGCAATAAGATAGACATCTAATGATTCCTGATTCTTGACCTCGCTTTGGCCTAAAGCGAGAATGATTCGTTCAATACCGAGCGCAAAACCAATAGCATCCACGTCCGGCCCGCCTAATTGACTGACTAGATTTTCATAGCGACCGCCAGCCCCTAGCGCGTCCTGCGCCCCTAAGGATTCGCTCGTAATCTCAAAAACCGTATCCGTGTAATAATCCAGGCCTCTGACCAAATGCGGGGAAACATGATAAACAATTCCAAGATCGCTCAATGCCTTTTTCAATTGGGCAAAATAATTGCGGCTTTCTTCGCAAAGATACGCATCATCGATTTTACACTGTTGAATTACGGTTTTGCATTTTTTGTTTTTGCAGTCGAGGATGCGCAGGGCATTGCGCTCAAACCGTTCTTGGCAATCCTCACATAAATTGTCCATTTCGGGTTTGAGAAGAACCCGAAGTTTTTTGGAAAAATTTTCTTTGTCTTTTTGAGATCCTAAAGTATTGATGTTTAGAACAAAATCCTTTAATCCGAACTCTTTGAGTATATTTATGCTTAAGGTAATAACCTCGGCATCCAAATAGGGCGAACGGCTGTTGGGGCCGATGGCCTCCGCCCCTATTTGATGAAACTGGCGGTACCGCCCTTTTTGCGGCCGTTCACCGCGAAACATCTCACCGATATAATAAAGCTTGGTTAATTGCTCCTTTTGATCCAGATTGTTCTCGATATAGGAGCGAACGACTGAAGCTGTTCCTTCGGGCCGCAAAGACAAGCCTTCTTTCTCAAGATTTAGCATTTGTTTCTGAACGATATCTGAGGTCTGCCCGAGGGATCTTGAAAAAAGAGCAGTCTGTTCAAAAGCAGGTGTGCGGATTTCCTGATAATTATAAGTCTTGAAAATTTTACGCGCCTTGCTTTCCAGTGTTTGCCATAAACCTATCTCTTCCGACAAAATATCGCGCGTGCCTCTAGGGATAGCTATTTTTTGTTTCATAAGAAATTCTTAAGGGCGGAGAATAAAGTGAAATTCTCCGCCCTTTGATTTATGATGAAAAGATATTAATCGTAATTTTGTAACCTACAGCCCATCAAATGGTTATCTGATTTTCTGTTTCATTTCAAGGCCGGGTTTGAAAACAACAACTTTTCTCGGAGGTACGGGCACGCTTTCGCCTGTGCGGGGGTTTCGGCCAAATCGCGCTCGTCTTTCTTTAATTTTGAAGACGCCGAAATTGCGTAGCTCGACCTTTTCCGACCGAATCAAGCTATCGACGATCACATCAAAGGTTTTTTGGACAACCTTTTTTACGTCAACCTGCTTGATGCCAGTCATATCGGTTATTTTTAATACGATATCTTTTTTGGTCATCGAATCCACCTCCTAGCACCTTGTGACTTAAATTGATCTATATGGATTTATGGTCACTCGGTACAGTGCCGAGTAATAAAATTGAATAATGTTTAAGAGCATTGTGGAGTAGTGCCGAGTGTCTCTCTCTGATTATTGTCTGACACGAGGCACTAGTCCTAAGTATAGTACCAACAAGAACTTACAGTGTCAAGAAAAAGTTTTGGATCGCTGATACTGAAAAAAGTAATGCTAAAGAGTCAGAGAAAAGTTTTCTGAGCCGACAATGTCTTTGAGCTCTTCGATGAAGAATTCGGTAGGATTAACATAAAGATCTTCGCCGACAAGGATTTGGACGCTTTTGTGGCTATTGGTATTGAGGCGAAGGTAAACCGGAATAGCGCCCGGGAATTGAGATAATTTCTCTTTCAAGTCGCTTAATCCTTTTTCATTAACGGTTGAAAGATCAACATTTATCGATTTAACGGATTTATACGCTTCATCGATGGGAATAATATCACTCGCGATGATTTTAGGGGCTTCATCGCGAAAACTCACGCGTCCTTTCAAAAGAATGACGGCGCCTTCTTTGAGGCGATTAGCGACCGTAGGGTAAGTCGAAGGAAAGACAACCACTTCGACTTGTCCGTCCGTATCTTCAACTTTTAATATGGCCATACGTTCGCTTGTTCTTTTAGTGGTAGTCAATTTAACGGTATTCAAAAGACCGACAAGCCTGATTTCCTGACCATCAACGGCTTTGATCAAATCCCGTATCGGAAAATCTGTAAATTCTTTTATCTCAACACGATAACGTGTTAAAGGATGACCGCTTAAATAAAAACCCAAAAGTTCTTTTTCATACGTTAAAATCTGCGCCTGGGGCCATTCTTTGATGTCAGGTATTTCTTCAACCTTTTCGCGGAAATTTTCGCTGCCCGCCATTTCATAAAATGAAATTTGACCACTGGCTTTTTCCCTCTGGGTTTTTGACCCCATGTCCAAAGCCCGATCCAGGATGGCCATCATCTGCGAACGGTGAATCCCGATAAAATCAAAAGCGCCGCATTTGATAAGACTTTCCAGGACCTTGTGATTCGCAAGCCTCAAATCCACGCGTTCGCAGAGATTGAATAAAGACGTATAGAGGCCGTTCTTGCGCTCGGCCACGATGGATTCGATGGCACTGCTGCCCACATTTTTGACCGCCAAAAGACCGTAGCGAATTGTCTTTTCGTTGATAACATTAAACTCCTCGATGCTTTCATTCATATCCGGCGGTAGAACTTTTATGCCCATGGCCTCGGCTTCTTTGATATACTCCACAACCTTGTCGGTGTTGTCTCTTTCGCACGTCAAAAGCGCGGCCATAAATTCAACCGGATAATTGGCCTTCAAATAGGCCGTACGATAAGAAATCAGAGCATACGCCGCAGAATGACTCCGGTTAAAACCATACCCTGAGAAATAATCAATAAGGTCAAACAATTTATTCCCAAGGCCTTCGTGGATCTTGCTTGTTTTCTGACAGCCGAGAACAAAATCCTTGCGGTTGCGCTCCATGACCGCGGGAATCTTTTTGCTCATTGCCCGACGTAAATGATCGGCTTGCGTCAGGGTAAAACCGGCTAGCTCGCTTGCGATCTGCATAACCTGCTCTTGAAAAATGATGATGCCGTATGTTTCCTTCAAAATCGTTTGGAGTTTCGGGTGATCATAGCGGACCTCGACTTCGCCTTTCTTTCGCCGGATATAATCGTCTAACATACCGCTTCCGATAGGACCGGGCCTATACAAGGCTAATATGGAAATCAAATCCTCAAATTGCGAGGGTTTGATCCTTTTGAGTAATTCGCGCATCCCTGAACTTTCAAGCTGAAAAACACCGTAACTAAGAGCGTTTCCCAGCAAATCATACGTCTTGGAGTTATCTAAAGGAATTTCGTTAATGTCGATATCGATTTGATGCGTTCTTTTGATGAGTTTAATAGATTTGTCGATCACCGTGAGATTGCGCAAACCAAGAAAATCCATCTTCAGAAGACCGATTTTGGCGATCCCGTCCATGGAAAAACCTGTTGTGATCTGATCATCACTCGTCTTAAAAAGCGGGACGTACTCGGTGAGCGGTTTGTCCGAAATAACAACACCACCAGCCGCGTGAATAGAAGCATGGCGCGTGAGGCCCTCGAGGACGCTCGCGGTTTCCATGATCTTGGCAGCTCTCTCATCTTCCTGACACAATTTCTTTAATTGAGGTTCGATTTTAATAGCCTCTTGAATATGGATATTGGGATCAGGGGGAATTAGTTTTGCGATTTTGTCAACGTCGCCGTAAGGAACGCCCATGACGCGCCCGACATCCCGGATGGCCGCGCGCGCCTGCATGGTTCCGAAGGTAATGATCTGGGCAACATTGTCCTTGCCGTATTTGTTGGTGACATATTCGATCACTTCGTTGCGGCGTTCATAGCAAAAGTCAATGTCGATATCCGGCATCCCGAGCCGTTCCGGATTTAGAAATCGTTCAAATAGCAAACCATAGCGCAAAGGATCCAAGTCCGTAATCCCCAAAAGATAACTCACAAGACTTCCTGCCGCAGATCCGCGGCCAGGCCCGACGGGAATACCATTTTGCTTGGCATAATGAATAAAATCCCAGACAATAAGAAAATAACTGACAAATCCCATTTTCTTGATAACCGCTAATTCATGTTCTAAGCGATCTTTGATTTCATCTGTCAAGAGGGGATAGCGTTTTTTCACGCCCTCATAGCACAGTTCAGTCAGATAATCTTCCTTGTTTTCTCCGCCGGGCGGGATGTACCGAGGTAAGTGAATCTGAGAAAAATCTAATTCAAGATTACATTTTTCCGCAATTTCCACAGTGTTCTGGATGGCCTCGGGACAATAAGCAAAAATCTTTTTCATCTCTTCGGGAGATTTAAAATAAAATTCGTCGGTCGAAAGCCGCATATGATTCGGATCATCCAATGTTGTTTGAGTTTGAATACACAAAAGGGCTTCATGGGCAGCGGCCTGAGAACGTTCAAGATAATGCACGTCATTGGTCGCAACGACGGGAATTTTCAAATCCTGACTAACTTTAAGAAGTTCCTGATTGGCCTTCTTCTGCTCCGGAATCTCATTATCGATTAACTCAAGATAAAAATTTCCCGGTCCAATGATTTGATTCAAGTCATCGGCAGTTTTAAGTGCTTCCTTGTAGCGACCTTCTCGCAAATGCAACGTCACGCTCCCTTTCAGGCAAGCCGACAGGGCCAAGAGCCCTTCATGATGCTGCTCAAGTGCTTCTCGATCAATGCGGGGCTTGTAATAAAATCCTTCCAGATACCCCATGGAAATTAATTTGAGAAGATGGCGATAGCCCTTTTCATCTTTGGCTAAAAGAACAATGTGGGACAAGGAACCTTGTCCGGTTGACTTTTCGTGGCGGCTGCCCGGGGCGAGATAAATTTCGCAGCCAATGATCGGCTTCACGCCGTGCTTGACGGCGGCTTGATAAAATTCAATAGCGCCAAAGACATTGCCATGATCAGTCATGGCTAAGGCGGGCATTTTGTAACCGGCCGCTTTTTGGATTAATTCTTCGATACGGCAAGCGCCGTCTAAGAGACTGTACTTAGTGTGGACATGCAGATGGACAAAATCAGAATGGTAGGGCATGTATAATGATTAAATTAAGGAATTAAAAACGTATAATTTGAAAAATACGTCGAGAGTCCAAGGCTATTAATGGCAATCAAGGCAGACATGGCTAGCAAGGCAATAGGTAGGAAGGGCTATTAAGGATTGAGGTCTAACAGGGCGCAAGGGTTAAATAAAAGTTGAATGAAATCAGGTGAGCCTTTTATAGCCTTTTTGCCTTTTTAGCCTTGATGCCTTATTGCCTTCTTACCCTTGTCGGCCCTGCTTGCCTTGATAGACTTGCAAAAAGAATATTAAACCTATTCCCACTCAATGGTCGATGGCGGTTTGGAGCTGATGTCATAAACAACGCGATTCACTCCCGGAACCTCGTTGATGATGCGATTGGCAATCGTTGATAAAAGATCAGGGGGTAAGCGCACCCAATCCGCTGTCATGCCGTCAGAACTGGTGACACATCGCAGAGCAATAGCATTTTCGTAGGTTCTTTTATCACCCATCACGCCGACCGTCTTAATCGGCAAAAGAACCGCAAATGACTGCCAGATCTCTTCATAAAGCCCGGCTTTTCTTATTTCTTCAAGCACCCTCTCGTCAGCCTCACGAAGAATACTTAAACGCTCAGGTGTGACTTCGCCAACGATCCTGACCGCAAGCCCCGGACCCGGAAACGGTTGACGCTTCAAGATGGAATCCGTAAGTCCTAAGACAGCCCCGATTTTACGTACCTCATCTTTGAATAAATCCCGCAACGGTTCAACCAGCTTTAATTTAAGCGTTTTGGGCAAACCGCCGACATTATGATGCGTTTTAATCGTGGCCGAAGGTCCGCCAATCGGAGAAATAGATTCAATAACATCCGGATACAACGTGCCCTGCCCTAAGAATTCGACCCCTTTGATTCTTTTAGACGCCTCTTGAAAAACTTTAACAAATTCATCCCCGATGATCTTCCTTTTTTGTTCGGGATCAGTCACATTCTTTAAGCGCTGCAAGAAACGCTTTTCGGCATTCACGCAGGTCAAATTCATTTTAAAATGCCCTTTGAAGGTTCTTTGTACGGATGCGGCTTCGTTCTTGCGCAAAAGTCCGTTATCGACCAAAATACAAAATAGCTTCCGGCCGATGGCCCTATGGATCAGCATAGCGGCGACCGATGAATCCACTCCACCGCTTAAGCCAAGAACAATCTTTTTATTGCCTATCGTCTCTCTGAGGCTTCTAATAGACTCATGAATGAATTTATCCATAGTCCATCGCGGTAAACATCCGCATACCGAAAATAAGAAATTAGCTAGAATCTGATTTCCTCTTTGGGTATGGACAACTTCGGGATGAAATTGTAATCCGTATATTTTCTTCGACGTGTTTCCGATCGCGGCAACGGGATTGTTAAGGGTATGGGCGATCAATCTGAATCCTTGGGGAAGTTTTTTGATTTCGTCCCCATGACTCATCCAACAGGTAATATTGCTAGGGCAGTTTTCAAACACCTGCCGGTTATAATCGATAAATAATTCGGCTCGACCGTATTCGCGATCTGTGGTCGGCTTGACTTTTCCGCCTAGCATATGGGCCAAGACCTGCATCCCGTAGCAAATGCCTAAGATAGGTTTTTTGAGCTTAAAAATATCTTTGTCGGGAAGCGGCGCGTCTTTATCATAGACGCTTTGCGGTCCGCCCGAGAAAATAAGACCCCGGGGGTTAATTCTGTTGATTTCGTCGATCGAAATGTTCCAAGGAACGATTTTGCTGAAAACTTTGTTCTCGCGGATGCGGCGGGCGATGAGCTGAGAATACTGAGAACCGAAATCCAAAATGAGAATAATATCTTTTTGGCGTGTCTTAAGCGGTTTGCTTTGAAATTTGAATCGAGTAGAATTTATTCTTCTTCTAATGACTCCTCTGATGAAACGCTTATTATGAGGTTTTCTTGATCTGCCCAGCGTTAGATGCTGAATTCTTCTGCGAGAGGGTTTTTTGATCTTTGCGTGGAGATTTTTCGCTGTCTTCTTTTTCTTCATCATTTTCTTTTGTTTTGTCCACTTAAGTTTCTTGGATAATTTCTTTGTCATAACACACGCCTTTGTTTTTATTTATTTACCCATTCCAATTTTCTGGCTGACCTGGAAAATCTTTCCTTCGGTTTGGATGGACGGAGCGATGATAATTTCGACATCATGCATGGCTTTGATATTCGCGGCTCCTAAAGACCCCATGGATGTCTGAAGAGCGCCCATCAGATTTTGTGACCCATCATCCACGCGGGCCGGGCCAAAGAGAATTTCTTTCAAGGTCCCGCTCGTTCCGACCCGAATGCGTGTTCCGCGAGGCAGATTCGCGTGTGAAGTCGCCATGCCCCAATGATAGCCTTTTCCGGGCGCTTCTTTGGCGCGGGCAAAAGCTGAACCAACCATGACCGCATCCGCGCCGGCCGCAAAGGCCTTGCAAATCTCGCCGCCAATGCGCATACCACCGTCTGTGATGATAGTTATGTATTTTCCTGTTTTCTTAAAGAAATAATCCCTGGCCGCAGCTGAATCCACAGTTGATGTGATTTGCGGAATACCGATTCCTAAAACGCCTCTGGTCGTACAGGCAGCACCGGGTCCGATACCGATGAGAAGCCCGGCAGCTCCGATTTCCATAAGCTCCAAGGCTACGTCATAAGTGACGGAATTTCCGATAATGATCGGAATTTTGCTTTCCTTGCAGAATTTCTTTAAATCAAGAACCTTATATTGGGTGGAAATATGCTTAGAAGACGCGACAGTCGACTGGACAACAAAGATATCACAGCCGGCCTCTTGGGCCACTTTATGAAATTTGGCAGCATTCTGAGGAATACAGCTGACCACAGCAGGGACCTTTTTCGCCTTGATCTCTTTAACTCTTTTGGCAATCAATTTTTCTTTAATGGGTGCGACATAAACGCTTTGAACCAGTTTGGTTGCTTCTTCCGGAGTCGCTTTGGCGATCTGGCAAAGGACCTTTTCAGGATTATCATAGCGTGTTTGCACCCCATCTAGATTAAGGACAGCGATGCCGCCTAATTTTCCCATGGCAATCGCAAACTCAACGCCCACAACACCATCCATCGCTGCAGCGAGAATGGGAACGCGGAATTTCATGCCTTGAATCTTCCATGTCGTATCAACTTCTGCGGGATTAATGGTCAAGTTCTTAGGGACAAGGGCAATTTCATCAAAACCATAACAGCGTCTTGCGCGGCGACCTATTCCTATCCATTCAGCCATGGGGTTGGTACCTCCGGTTTATTCTCCTTCGCCTTATGCAACTTGAATGCCAATATAGGCTTCGGAGAATTTTTCGATCTGATATTCTACGTAGCACATACTATTTATTTGTATTTTTGGTGCGAAGTAGAATAGAATTCTTAGATTTTTTGATTCGGTATAGCCTATTAATATAAATAGTTTTGTATTAATTGTCAACAAAATTATATTTCTGGGTTCTTTCTGGGTTCTGAAATCTAATACTTTTTAAAAAAGCGACCCTCCCCGCCATTGAATCATTGGCGGGGAGGGTCGCTTTCCAAAACAATTTGATATTTTAGTGTTGGGATTAATACATCCCACCGCCCATGCCACCCATACCTCCTGGAGGCATACCAGGCATTCCGGGTTTATCCTTCTCAGGGGCATCCGTGACTAACGCTTCCGTTGTCAATAAGAGTCCCGCGATACTTGCGGCATTTTGCAATGCGGTTCGCGCCACCTTGGTAGGATCAATAACGCCACTTTTGAGCATATCGACATAATCGTCTTGATTAATGTCATAACCAATGTTTCCTTTTTCTTTTTTGAGACGATCGACGATCACAGAACCTTCCTGACCGGCATTATGGGCTAGCTGGCGAACAGGCTCTTCAAGCGCTCTGCGCACGATATCAACGCCTGTCGCTTCGTCCCCTTTGAGCTTCAATGCATCCAGAGCCGGCAGTGTTCTTAAGAACGCGACGCCTCCGCCGGGAACGATCCCTTCCTCAACGGCTGCGCGAGTTGCATGCAGGGCATCTTCGACACGCGCCTTCTTTTCTTTCATTTCCGATTCTGTGGCAGCGCCCACATTGATCACCGCAACCCCACCGGATAACTTCGCCAATCTTTCTTGAAGTTTTTCCTTGTCATAGGATGAATCCGTGCCTTCAATTTGTTTCTTGATTTGATTGATGCGTCCATTGATATCTACTGTTTTGCCCGCACCTTCCACAATCGTTGTGTTTTCTTTATCAATCTTGACCTTTTTGGCCCGGCCCAGGTCTTGGATCTTGATATTTTCCAATTTGATCCCGAGATCTTCGGTGATGGCTTTTCCGCCGGTGAGAATGGCGATATCCTCAATCATGGACTTTCTTCGGTCGCCGTAACCCGGAGCCTTGACGGCCGAGCAGGATAGAGTCTTGCGAATGTTGTTGACAACCAAAGTGGCTAAAGCTTCACCTTCCACTTCCTCGCAGATAATGAGGAGCGGACTTCCGGATTTCGCAACGCCTTCCAACAAAGGAAGGATGTCTTTGATATTGGAGACTTTCTTTTCATAGATGAGGATGAGGGGATTCTCCAGAACGCATTCCATTTTCTCCATATCCGTGCAGAAATAAGGAGAAAGGTATCCTTGATCGAACTGCATCCCTTCGACCAATTTGAGTTCTGTTTCCATGGTCTTGGATTCTTCGACCGTGATGACGCCATCCTTGCCGACTTTTTCAATCGCTTCGGCAATCTTTTTTCCGATGGCTAAATCATTGTTGGCGGCAATGGTGGCTACCTGTTCCACTTCCTTGACATTTTTATTGTCGATATCTTTGGACAATTTTTTTAACTCCTCGACAACAGCGTCAACGGCTTTTTCAATGCCCCGTTTCAAAGCCATGGGATTGGCTCCGGCGGTCACATTTTTAAGACCTTCACGGTAAATGGATTCCGCTAAAACCGTTGCCGTTGTGGTTCCGTCACCGGCGATATCCGATGTTTTTTCGGCCACTTCTTTGACCATTTGCGCGCCCATATTTTCATACGCATCCTCAAGGTCGATTTCCTTGGCCACGGTCACACCGTCTTTGGTAATTGTGGGTGAGCCGAATTTTTTGTCCAAAACGACATTGCGGCCTTTCGGACCCAATGTCACTTTGACAGCCTTGGAAAGCTGCTCCACGCCTTTTAAGACGGCGCGTCTTGCTTCATCCCCAAAAATTAATTGTTTTGCCATTTTGCTTCCTCCTCAGTTTCTCTCAGTTTACTGACTTATGATTTCTTGACAATTGCGAAAATATCATCTTCGCGCATAATCAAAAGCTCTTCTCCGTCTTTTGTGGTAATCTCGGTTCCGCTGTATTTGCCGTAAAGAACTCGATCCCCCACTTTCACTTCCGGAGCCTGGATGTTTCCGTTATCCAGAACCTTGCCTTTTCCGACAGCCACGACCTTTCCCTCTTGCGGTTTTTCTTTGGCTGTGTCCGGCAAAACAATGCCACCCTTTGTTTTTTCTTCGGCTTCAAGGGCTTTGACAACGATCCTGTCACCTAATGGTTGAATGTTCACTTGAACACCTCCTTCTTGAAACATTTAAAAAGTTGAAATTGTTTAGCACTCTTCTTTCCAGAGTGCTAATTCTACAAAAAAATAGATTTTTGTCAAGCAAATTTTTTTATTCAATCATCTTCGTGCCTTCTTGACTTCTTCATGCTCCCAGAAAACATGTTTTCATCTTGACAAAAGAATAGGCATCACCAATAATAAAATCAATGACAACTCTTACTGCTAGGCTCAAGAAAACTTTTCCCCACTATGAAAATGGTCTTCTGATTGTTATCTTCTTTTATTTTCTTCTTCGGTTAGTTTTTTATTCTTTCAGCATTGTTCCTGATATTTCACCAGATGAGATGGACCATGTTCGGCGCGGCTTTGCTTACTTTCAACAAAACAGTATCATCCTTCCCGATACACCAGAAACCTATCGTTGGGAATTGGACAGCTCCTTTCCTTTTCTCTATCATCTCTTACTAGGCAAATTGTATTATCTGAATTTCTTTCATATTCCGAAGATCTTATATTTTCGGTTTATCAATATGGTGTGTAGCATTTTTACGGCTGCCTACGGCTATCGCCTGATGAAACTCGTCACCCGCGATACAGGGGTAAGCCTTCTTGGTCTAATCGTTTTAACCAATATCCCGATGTTTTCTTTCTTATCCTCTTTCGTCAGTTATGATAATTTCTGTAATTTATTATCTGTGCTTTCCATCTATAATTTGTTTTTATTTCTTAAAAGGAGAAATCTTAATAATATTTTCTATTTTTTGATATACGCCCTTTTGGGTTCATTAACAAAAGTATCCTTCCTTCCTCTTTTTTGTATTCTTTTTCTGATAGCGCTTTTTGAAATAATAAAAAATGGCGCTCATAAAGATATGGTTAAGCAATCAACAAACGTATTTAAGAAACCTTCTACAACGATCGGCATCACTCTTGTTCTGATTCTCTCCGTTGTGACTATTTGGTTTTATGCCTCCAATATGAAACAATACGGGGCCTTGCAGCCAGGCTGTACTCAAGTTCTTTCTTATGAACATTGTCTCGAGCGCCCGGCTTTCCAAGCACACATAAGATATCATCAACAGTTTCGCCAGATTGATCCCTCTCGTCTCTTGACACCTTATGACTTTATATTTCCCTGGTTGAATACGGCTCTGCGCGGAACATTCGGCATCTTTGGCCATCGCTTGATGTTTCGAAGCACTTCGGAGCTTTTGCCTTATTACCTTCTAATCGTATTATTTCTGGTCTTATTTATTCGCTATTTTAAATTTTCTGATAACAAATTGCTTTCCTACTTTGTCCTGATCATTGGTTTTTACATGGCGTTTCTATTCTTTAAATTTTCTTATCCTACATATCGTCAAATCGGAATTATCGAAGGCAGCATTCACGGTCGATATCTTTTCCCCGTCATTATTCCCATCGTCACGCTCCTTGTCCAGACGATTTGCCTTTACACAAAGAAAATCCCTCAATGGATAATCTTTCTTGTCATCGCTACCGTTTTTGTTTGGGGAGACTTACCTTATTTTGTCAAAAAGGCAGACAAGACGTGGTATTGTGATACAAATCTAATAAACTGTTTCAGCATCCGTCCCTAATCTTCCAGATCATTTCCTGTCATTAACGTCCACTAAACTCATCCCTTTAAGAGACAAATCTTTATCAATCAAAGAAATATTCCTTGAGAATATTTTAATCAGGTCCGTAAACCCGCCCGTCGCTACAACAACGGGCTTTCCTTTGATCTCTTTTGAGATTTGATGGATAAGGCCATCACTGAGAACCCCATAGCCATGAAATATTCCGCTGAGAATACTGCTTTTTGTGTCCTTGCCAATCAGTTCTTTTGGTTTTCTTATTTCAACACGAGGCAGCAGAGCTGTCTTATTAAATAGAGATTCCAGGGACATCTTTAATCCCGGGATAATCAGTCCCCCTAAATATTCTCCTTTTTTAGAAATAACGTCGAATGTAATGGCCGTGCCAAGATCAACGACGATGCACGGAGTGCCGTAAAGCCTCTTCGCAGCAAAGGCACAAACCAGACGATCTTGCCCCACCTGGGAAGGCCTTCGATACTTATTTTTGATAGGAACTTTTATGTCTTTTCCAATAACAACAGGCTTAGGGAATGCGCATTTGGAAAGAACAGCGCAAACCGTCTTTGTCATCTGAGGAACAACGCTGCAAATATAAATTCTTTCGCACAGACGAATATCTTTTTTGAAAACAGCTATGGCCTTGTTCAGTTGAGCATTCAGCCTTAAGGGTTTTAGGGTTGAATCAACGGTTTTTCTTTTAATCACTTTACAATTCTGAACAACAGCAATCGCTATGGTTGAATTTCCTATATCAACGGCAAGGATCATGGCTTGGTGGCTTTCATTTTGATAAGTTGTTGTTTTGCCAAGGCGAAGTCCGGAGCAATCAAAAGCGTCTTTTGAAAGACGTTTTCTGCTTCCTGTATGCGATTTTGCGCCAGATAGACAAATCCCAACGCATAAAGCGCCTGGAAAAAATCCTGATCTAGAGAATAGGCGTTCTTTAGCTGATCAGATGCTTTTTCATAATTCTTATTTCTATAGTAAAGTATGCCCAAATTATAATGAGCCGAAACATTGTTCTCCTGATGCTTTAAAGATTCCAAGAAATTCTGCTCTGCCCTCTGCGGGTCATTGAGATGCGCATAAATAAGTCCGAGTTTGTCATAAACGGCAAAAGAATTTAAATCCATTCGCTTGGTGATGTCGAGAGCTTGGTTGGCCTCTTTGAGCGCCTTCTGGAATTGGCCCATATCTGTATAGATTTTAGCCAAATTAAGCCTCGCGAGATAAACGCTATCTAAAGCCTTGGGATGCGGAGTATGAAGACTCTTTGCAAGCTCAATCAAAGCCTTTTTATATTGTCCTTTATCGGCATACACCTCTCCCAAATTGAGGTGGGCAAGTTGGCTTAAAGGAGCTGTTTGAACCGTTGTCGTCCATAGCGTGTAATTATTCTTCCAAATCATATTTGATACACTTGTGCATATAGCAAGCAACAGGATGAAGACAAAGAACACGGCTTTCAAAACACCATCAAAAGCTTTCTTAGATATAAATTGCACATCGACATGCTTGATCACTTTGACCATTATAAAGCAGGCGGCTAATGAAGAAAGATACAAAAATCTCTCCCGAAATGTATAAGCCATGCTAATGGGGATCATATTGAAATACGGCAAAAGGCCAATGAAAAAGAAAACAATAAAGAAGGTGATGATTTTGTCCTTTCGGTGAAAATACATGGCCGCAAGAAAAATCAACAAAATCAGAATAAAGTTAATGACAAAAGAAGGATCCATCGGCCCTCCGACAGGATCAATCCAATAAACGGCCGAAAGCGGAAACGGCCAAATCGCCTTGGTGACGTACATCCCGGCGATTTTAAAAACAGTCAGAACGTGCAAAAAAAGGTTTTTGGCCAAGGCAAAGCCAGCTGAATTTTCTTGGCCAAAAACCGGCAAAAGAAATGACTGCCTTAACGTTAGATGCCGCATAACAGCATAAACAACGATTATTCCTAAACAGCATAAATAAAATTGAACGTGTTCTTTCTCAAAAATTCGTTTAAATCTCTGATCACAAAAGAAGAAATAATCATAAGCCACCCACAATAGCGGAAGGACAACGGCATTTTCTTTAGATAAAAGCGCGAGTATAAAACATGCAAGTGCGCTTAAAAGAAAACTTTTTTTTCGGCAGTTTTCCGAAAAGATAAACAACAGAAATCCCCATAGCATAAAGAACGCTACTTGAATCCCCATTCGGTTAAAAATAGGGGTAACGGCTTCTACGTGGATCGGATGAATCGCAAACAATAAACTGACCAAGAAACTCAACATCTCATCTTGGCAGATTTTGCAAAGGATTAAGAAAATAATAATACAATTGAGGGCATGGACAATCAGATTTGTCAGATGGAATCCGAAAGGATTCAAACACCAAATTTTGTAGTCGACCATAAAAGATAACATGGACAAGGGGCGATAGTAATGGGAAGACTGATGGCTAATGGTTGTCGATGCAGTGACATCGCCCTGAAAAAGTCCGGGAAGAAATCGAGAACTTTTAATAAATGGGTTCTCCACAATCAGGTAATGGTCGTCCCAGACAAACTGATGGAAAAGGGTATTTCCGTAAACGGCGAATACAACGGCCACAAGAACCAAAAAGAGTGGTAGTTTTTCTCTCCAGATCATTTAGGCATTCCCGCTTTCTTACTTCTTTATTCGCTCAAACGCAAACCGCAAATTTGGCTCCAAGCTAATCGCTTTCTGAAAAAAAGGCTCTGCTTGTTTCTCGTTTCCCTGCTTGTAATGAACCAACCCGAGACCGTAATAACCGTATGCGTACGCCGGATCAATCCAAAGAACTTTATTGAATTCCTCTTCCGCCTCGACAAAATTCATATTATTTAAATAGGCTAAACCGAGATCATAATACAATTCGAGGCGTCCCGGATTTAATTCCTGAGCCTTCCTAAGATAATCAACGGCCTTTGCGTATTCGCCCGAAAGATTATAGACCCGGCCGATATTGCTATAGATCAGTGAGTTTTCCGGGGCCAGTCGAATAGCTTTGTCCATAAGGGCCAAGGCCTCCTCGCTCCGACCTTGTCTGGCGTAGAGGGCGCCCAAAGAGTTGAGAGCTGTCGGCGAGAACGGTTGTATATTCAGGGTCTCTAGATATTCTCGCTCCGCTTCCGGTTCGTGTCCTAACTGAGCATACGCATTGCCCAAATTAACATGCGCCGTTGGCGAAAATGGATCCGTGCGGACCGCGGATGCCCAAATCGTGTAGTTCGTGCGCCAATCGTAATTACGCAAGACCGTCTGATATAGGTAAAATAAACAGACCGAAATCACCGCCATCAAAATGATTCTCGGATTGAGCCACGAAATTTTGGAGTCTTTCGACTTCTGATACGCTCGATGAAACCCATAACCCAACAGACAGCAAAATCCTATAGACGGTAAATACGTATAATGCTCGGCTACGATATTACCGAATGGAACGATTTGGGCAACTGGAAAAATCGTGATGTAAAACCATAGAATAAAAAAGGAGATGATTTTGTTTTTTGATTTGGCGAATAGGGCATACGCAAGGGTCAGAACCACAATAACAGCAGACGCGAAGACCTCAAGGTTCAGCGATTGATCGATCGTGAAATCAATTACCCTGTGCCAAGAGCACAGGGTATGAAGGTCTATTCCCAAAGACGAAGCTGGACTTCTTTGGGCGTTTTCCCTTGTTCTTTTA
>JBDRMG010000004.1:0-22798 GCA_043812495.1 Candidatus Omnitrophota bacterium
AAGAGTCACAAACTCACAATGGATTGTCGATATCGAAGTCGGTCAATCGTATGAATTTCAAAATCTCCAAACGTTTGCGCAGTCCACAGGGCAAGTCGGATTTGCCGTAGCCACACAACCTTGGCAATTAGGGGTTGGCATTTATCGATGGGCTTTTCTTGATCCAAGGTACAAAATTATGAAAGCGATGTATAATCCTTTTGATGGTCCGATTGAGGAGTCTTATATTGAGAATGATGATACCATTTTTGTGAATGGAATCCTCAATACCGAACAATACGCTTTGGAAAATGCCAATAAGGCTACAAGGAATAAAATCCATGCGACAAAGGTTGCCTACAATCCCACTGATGGGCCTTTAGCTGACGTTGTTGAAGCATTTCTTCAAAAATTAACTTTTACCAGTGCTTTTGACCGTCAATTGGCAGATGATTTAGCCGGGCACAAAAATATTACCCTCATCGGCCATAGTCAGGGAGGGATTATTATCGGCAATACACTGCTCAATCTTGGATTGAGAGGTGAACGGGATGTGGTTCAATCTGCGATTTTTCGAAATACACAGATAAGTTCTTCCCGAGCATATTTATCCTCAGCGATAGCGGGAGTAAACGCAAACTTTGTTACTTATGGAAGCAGTTATTTTGATCCTTCCAATGTTGGTGGACCGAACTTATTGGATCCATTAAAATTTTTGAGCGGCATCCCAGGATTATATTTACCTTTTGGAGCGCAACATCATGGCATTGAATAGTAAAATTACCTTACTTGTTGCATGTTGTGTTTGCATCCTTTTTCTTAACGGCTGTGCATTAACAGGCGATTTAGTAAATTGGACAGATACGAGAGATCTTGAGGAGTACGGCGATAAAGTAGCAGAAACCATGACAGTTTTATATAAATATGTTGGTAAAACCAAAGAGGATGTAAGTAATGATTTTGGAGAACCGACAGAAAAGGAGTATAGGGAAGGATCAAAGTATGTGTCTGCCGATGAAAAAGCGAAATTTGATGAAATATGGATATATGCATATATGAAAGGGATACCTATGATTAACGCAGCAAGTTCACGAAAAATATTTTACTTTAAGAATGAGATTGTCGTCGCTGTGGATGCAAATTAGAAAAAAGGGGACAACGCCCTTTAACGTAAGAGATAGGGGACGTTGATTAAAGTATTAAAGTTATTGACAACGACAATAAATGTTGATAAGTTATTCCCATGCCAAGACAAGCTCGCTTAGATTATGCGGGAGCCCTCCATCATGTAATAGGTCGTGGCATTGATGGCCTATACATTTTTAAATCTAAACGGTCTAAACAAGAATTCCACCAACGCTTACGATCATTGCTTAAAGAAAGCAGTCTACAGATATATGCCTGGTCGATTATGGGCAATCATTTTCATTTGTTGCTGCAAACCGGCAAAACCAGTTTATCGGAATTTATGCGCAAACTTTTAACAGGATATGCCATTTATTACAATAAAACACAGAAAAGAAAAGGGTATGTGTTCCAAAATAGATATAAGTCAATTTTGTGTGAAAAAGATGAGTATTTATTGCCATTGATCCGCTATATTCATCTCAATCCAGTGAAAGCCAAGATTGTCGAAATAGATCAATTAGAAAAATACCCCTGGACGAGCCATGGAGAAATTACGAAAGAAAAACCAGAAGCGTTGATTAATCGGGTGGAAGTCTTGAGCTATTTTGGCAACACAAAGAACAAGGCCAAAATATGCTATGAGAAATATGTCAAGGAGGGATTGGATCTTAAAGAGGATTATATGGGAGGAGGGTTAATCCGCAGCCTAGGTGGCTTAAAAGAATCGTTTCGCATATCCAAAGAAGACAGGCAGACTTATGATGAGCGCATCTTAGGATCAGGGCAATTCGTTGAGCATGTTCTCAAAGATGCCGATCAGGAGGAGCAGAGCCAACAGGTTTTTAAAGACATGAATGATCTTCTTAATCGCACGGTACGATATTATAAGGTCAAAAAAGATGATATACTTTATTCACGTACAAAACCGGTAAGGGAAGCTCGTTGTGTGGTAATATTTTTGGCCAATCAATATCTAAAATGCAGTGCAACAAAAATCGGAAGTATTTTGAGAATGAAACAAGCGGCATCTAGTATTGCTAGAACAAAAGGACAGAAAGCAGTAGAGAAAAAAGGATTACTCAAAAGATTAACAAACTATAAACATTAATGAATTAATCAACGTCCCCTATTGCGCTTTGCCGAGCGCTACGCGCCAATAAAAACCCCTGACTACGACTGGATCTTCGAAAAATAAGCTCGTTATTACACCCTTCCTTTAGGATTTTAATCATTCCGATTGACAACAAATTCTTTAGACGCTACGATAAATAGAGCCACTAAATAATTGTAGAAATAGTATCATTGTATATTCTTGATCCCAGCCCACCAAAATTATGAAACTATTCTGGTGGGCTGGGTTAATTCGTCCAGCAACTTACGTCATCCGAATAGCAATTGACATCCGTAAGTTGCGGCCTCATTAAAAATATATAGCCACGGAAAGGAAGAAAAATTATGTTAAACCGACGTATTTTGACCATTGAGGATGATGAGGCCCAAAGAAACCTCATCCGTAAAACACTTGAAAAGCGGAATTATTCGGTGCTCATGGCGGCCGGCGGAGAAAAGGGTCTGGAAATGGCCAGAGAAGAGAGGCCGGATTTAATTCTCCTGGATGTCGTTATGCCCGGCCTCAAAGGAAATGAAGTTTGTAAGCGCCTAAAAGCGGATCTGCGCACAAAAGATATCCCTATTTTGTTTTTAACGAGCGCGGATTCCCCCAAAGAAGTGATTGACCAGTATGATGTCGGCGCAGAGGTGCATTTGGCCAAACCCATCAGCCCTAAAGAGTTGATTGCGCAAATCGAAATCACATTCCAAGATCTTAAGAAACCTGAAGAGTAAGAGATGGTGGATTACCCTCTCTCTGAAAGCCAGTGGCGATATGTTCGTCACTGGCTTATTTGCGTGATCGTCGCCGAAACGATCATGCTTTTTTTCAATCGGTTTCTTGTACAGGCTTACATCTTGATCGCGGTTTTATTTCTGATCGGATTTCTGTTGAGGCTTTTTAAGTTTTATCCGGGAGAACCGAAGCCGCTTATCTTGGATTTTTCTACTGTTCTCCTTGCGCTTGCCTTCGCGCTTGCGGCCCAATGCCTTGACTTATCGCTGGGGCGGTTTATTCTGATTTTCTGCTCGTCAGCGATCATCGCCCCGCATTTCATTTACATTTATAAAAATAAATAGTCAAGATGTGCAAAAGAGCGGTATTTCATCTCGAATGCATTGACAACGCTAGAGATAACCTTATAATAAAGATAAAATGAGAAATTACGAGCTGCTCGACCATACTGCTGATTTAGGATTGCGCGTGTTTGGTGCGGATCTCAAAGAATTATTTAGAAATGCGGCCGAGGTGCTTTTTGATATCATCGCCAAGAAAACGAACTCCAAACATCCGCTTGTCACAACATCGGTTAAAATCGATTTAACGGCGGAAAATATCGACGAGCTTTTTGTGCGGTGGCTTTCGGAGCTAGTTTCTTTGGCGGACTGCGCACATGTCATCTTTGTTGAATTTGATATTCATGCTATGGGCGAAACACATCTTGAGGCAACCGTTCAAGGAGCTCCCGCTCGACAGTTTACGGGCAAGCGCGAAATCAAGGCTGTGACCTATTGCAATCTAAAAATTCAAAAGCAAGAGGGCCGCTACATAGCCGAAGTTATTTTTGATGTCTGATATGGTAACCGAACAAATAAAAATTCCTCTAGAGAAAATCGATGATTGCCGCTACCGCATCCCGAAGTCTTTTAAAAAGGGCATGCGCGTAGACGGAATGGTCTATGCGAACGAAGAACTTTTGAAGGACATCTTCAAGGACAAGGCCATCGAACAAGTGATCAATGCGGCTTTCCTGCCGGGAATCGTTGGCCACTCCATGGCCATGCCGGATGTGCATTGGGGTTATGGTTTTCCCATCGGCGGTGTTGCGGCCACAGATTTAAATAACGAAGGCGTAATTTCACCCGGCGGAGTCGGTTTTGATATTAATTGCGGCGTGCGCTGCATGCGTTCTGAATTCGTGCTCGATGATATCAAGGATCATGTCCCGACATTGATGAAAGTATTGTTTCGCAATGTTCCTTCCGGCGTGGGATCAACAGGCAATCTTCGCCTTAAGAAAGAAGACGAAAAAAGACTTTTGCGCGAGGGATCCAAGTGGATCGTGCAAAAAGGATTCGGCACGCAGGACGATTTGGAGGCGACGGAAGACGAGGGCGCGATTGCAGGCGCTAACCCCGAGGCTGTATCCGAGCGGGCCTATGCGCGAGGGAAGGATCAGGTCGGAACTTTAGGGAGCGGAAATCATTTTTTGGAAATCCAGGTGATCGATGAGATTTATGACGAGGACGTTGCCCGGGCTTTGAATCTTTTCAAGAATCAAATCACTGTGATGATCCATTGCGGCTCGCGGGGTTTAGGGCATCAGATTTGCGATGATTACTGTCGCATCATGGACCAGGCGATGAGAAAGTATTTGATTTCTATGCCGGATCGGCAGCTCGCGTGCGCGCCCGTCAAGTCCCGGGAAGGAACGGATTATTTGGGGGCCATGCGCTGTGCGGCCAATTATGCTTGGGCCAACCGTCAGTTGATTATGCACAAGGTGCGCGAATCTTTCGAAGCAGTTTTTAAGAAAAGCTGGACAAACATGGGATTACAATTGGTCTATGATGTGGCCCACAATATTGCTAAAATTGAAAAGCACGATGTCGACGGTCAGGGCCTGTCTCTGTGCGTTCATCGCAAAGGCGCGACGCGGGCTTTTCCTCCCGGTCATCCGGCGTTAGCGAAACGTTATCAGGCAATCGGACAGCCGGTGATTATCCCCGGCGATATGGGACGAAATTCCTATTTGCTTGTTGGGCAAGAAAGCGGGGCCGAAACATTTTATTCCTGCTGTCACGGGGCCGGACGGGTAATGTCGCGTATGCAGGCCAAAAAAAGATTTCATTACGGAGATATCATCAAAGATCTAAAAGCCAAAGGTATTACACTTGAAGCCCAATCGGCCAAGACGGTGACCGAAGAGGCGCCTCTTGTCTACAAGGATGTTACGGAGGTTGTCGGCGTTGTGCAAAAAGCCGGTTTAGCCAAGAAGGTCTGCCGGATGCGCCCATTGGGTGTTATGAAAGGATAACGCGATGCTTGATTTTAAATTTATTCGGGAAAATGCGGATGCCATGAGGCGCGCTCTCATTGCGCGCAAGCTTGAAAATGGATGCGTGGACGAATTTCTGGAACTCGACGAACAAAGGCGCAAGATTTTATCTCAGCAGGATGATCTGCGCAGTAAAAAGAACGCGGCCAACGATGAGATCAGTCAGATCATCAAAGAGAAGAAAGATCCCAAGGGCAAGATTTCAGCCATGAAGGCGGTCTCTGACAAGATTAGCTCATTGGACCCTCAGGCCAAAGACATCGCGAAGAAGATCGAATCGATTTTGATTAATATCCCCAATATGCCCCATGTGTCCGTGCCGGTAGGGCCGCCGCAGAATAATAAGGAAATAAGAAGCTGGGGCGAACCCAATAAAGTTGATTTTAAGCCCAAAACGCATATTGAGCTTGGAGAAGACCTGGATATCATTGATTTTAAGGGCGCGGCCAAAATTTCAGGGTCGAATTTTATTGTTTACAAAGGCGCCGGGGCCCGGCTTGAGCGTTCGCTTTGGAGTTTTATGCTGGATGTGCACACCAAAGAACATGGATTTACAGAAATATTTCCGCCTGTCCTCGTGAATCGCGCGTCGATGACCGGGACCGGCCAGCTTCCCAAAATGGAAGAGGATATGTACCGTCTGAAGGACGACGATTTATTTTTGATTCCGACGGCGGAGGTGCCGGTCACGAATCTTCTTCGCGATGAAATCCTGGAAGAGGATCAGCTGCCGATTTATTATGCGGCCTATAGCCCTTGTTTTCGCCGCGAAGCAGGATCTTACGGCAAGGACACCAAAGGATTGATCCGCGTTCATCAGTTTGACAAAGTTGAAATGGTGAAATTCGTCAGACCCGAAGGGTCATATCAGGAATTGGAATCGCTCGTCTGTTGCGCCGAAAAAGTTTTACAGCTTTTGGGACTCGCTTATCGCGTGGTTGTTTTGGCGACGGAAGATCTGAGCTTTGCTTCGGCCAAGACCTACGATTTGGAGGCGTATGCGGCCGGATTCGGCAAATGGCTTGAGGTCTCAAGCTGTTCGAATTTTGAAGATTTTCAGGCCCGGCGCGCAAGCATCCGTTTTCGCGAAAAAAAGACCAGGAAAATCAAATACGTTCATACCCTTAACGGCTCAGGTGTTGCGCTGGCAAGGACCATGGTCGCGATCTTAGAGAATTATCAGACCGAAGAAGGCGAAGTTATTATCCCCGAAGTCCTGCGACCGTATATGGACGGGAAAGAAAAATTGATCAAACCAACATCCTAGAGGTTACCCATGAAGGAAAAATTCCTTATCGTCTTAAAATTTATTATTTTTGTTTGCCTGATCCCGGTTGTGATAGCCGCCACAAGAGGTTTTGTGGAGCAAATGAGCAGTATCCCCGATGTCTTGCGCGCGTTCTTCTTGTGGGGGATATTTGTCTATATCTTTGTTCATGTTTTTATTTGTGAACCGAAAGAACTCTATGCGTATGGGCAAAAAATTGTTTCGCAAATCTTCAGGTTTTTTGCGCCGCTTGTGGAAGTCGCGCCGTATTTCCTGCCGATTTACGCGATCCTTCTTTTGATCATATTTTATTTTGTAGTGTTGATTTTTAAAGCCGGCGAATACGGCCGGTATTTTATGTTTATGCTGAGTTTCTTTTTGACCATGCATTTTACCTTTACGGCCAAGCAATTGCGCGCGAAAGAAGAGAATGCCCTGAAACCGAATTATTTCTTCTCGATATCGATTATTTACATTGCTAATATTGTACTGCTTTCTCTTTTTCTGGATTTGATTATCGACAGCTTTTCGTTCGTTGAGCTTTTCACGGCCATCACCCGGCAGACCGAAGGGATTTATTCGACAATATTTCATCAGTTGTTCTTGTCATGAAATTGACAATCGCTTGGTTTAATGGTAGGATTTGGCGGATTATTGATATTTAAGCATTAGGATTAAAGATGCTGGGCTCAGCCTCGCCCAAGGCAGGGCTGAGCCTCGACAAATAGGCATATAAAAGAATATAAGGGACCGGCGCCCTGCCTTACGGCAGGGCGGTGAGTCTCGGCAATTTTTTAGCAGTATTGAAGATTAGGAAAAATTGCCGGAGAAGTGGCAGCCCGTCATTCCGTTTTCGCGGAATGACGAGGTCTCGGCGAATTTGCATTACAAATTCGCCGGAAGTGGTAGTTCGCCCATTCAAAATTTGTAATTTTAAATGGGCGAGATCTCGCCATTTCGTCTTTTGACGAAATGGCGGAAATGCGACGGTCTCGAACCCCGCACCAATTCTTGTTATTTGATTTTTATGCAATAAGAAGTTTGGAGAAGTGGCAGAGTGGTTGAATGCGGCGGTCTTGAAAACCGTTAGGGGCCGTGAGGTTCCTCGAGGGTTCGAATCCTTCCTTCTCCGTTCTTCTTCGCTCAAACACTTTCATGTTTGAGCTTCGAAGCAACGTCATCCTTTTAAAAGAGCGGAGAAGAACGTTTCTGCGAAGCGCATACCATATTTTAGTATTAAAGCGCGAAGCAGAACGCTATTTTTAACATTTGATCGGAAATGACCTTCTCAAAAGAAGACATTTCTATTTTGCCTTGAACTCAAAAATTTTTCTTGCCAGAAAGGCTGATCAGTAATAAAATAGTGCACACTTGACACTTAACATCCCAAAGGCGGTGATGTGTATGTGCATTGTATATAAAAAAATTGAGAAATTTAAAAGCCCATGAATGCAATCTATTCATGGGCTTTTTTTATACTCAAGCTGATACAACGCGCAGGATCCGGAAAGGGGGCATAAATGAAAAGATACATTGATGTGCACACCGGAGAGATCATGGCCGGCCGAGGAGAGGTGATCTTAAAATCCGATTGCAGAAGCGCCTGTTTGGTGATTGCGGCCTACGATGCCGAAAATAAAATCGGTGGATTAGCCCATGCATTTTTCTCAAAAGGAAAATATGCCGGAAAGCAGAGTTATACCAGGATTCTAGATACCAGCGGCGCCATTGAAAAAATGATCGAAGACATGTCTTTTTTGGGCGCGCATAAAGAATGTATCGAGATTTGTCTTGTGTCCGCCGAGAATGTCCCCCATGAACCTCATGATCTGGAGTATGATCACAACATTGCTAAAGTCATTGATCTTTTGAGGCAAAAACATATCCGATTTAGGGATGATTCCAGCACCGATATCGGAAATCATCATGTGGCGCTTGATGTGGGATCAGGCAGTGTTTTGTCGGTCAATTAATCAATTTTGAGAAGGCTTCATTGACATTTATTTTCTGGACAAGAAATTTATAGAGTAGAAATGTGAAAAGAGGAAAGGCGAAATGGAGGCAAAATTGAAACGAAATGTAATTTTGGTGGGGCATGCCCATTGCGGAAAGACATCCTTAGCGGAAAGCCTTTTATTTGCAAGCGGAACAACATCACGCAAAGGGGATGTGATGAAAGGCAACACCGTGAGCGATTACAATGACGATGAAATCGAACGGCAGATTTCCATCAATGCCAGTTTTATGAACTGTGAATATCAAGCTCATCGGATTCAGCTGATTGACACGCCCGGGTATGCTGATTTTGTAGGAGAGACGGTTGCCGCCTTAAGCATCGCGGATGCTGCTATTGTCGTCGTGGATGCGGTTCATGGTGTAGAGGTCGGAACGGAAGACGTCTGGGAGCGCTTGGAAGCGCGCAAAATACCCAGGATTATTTTTATCAATAAAACGGATAAGTCCGATGCGAATGTGCCGGAAGCCGTCAAGTCGATCCAGGAACAGCTATCCAAGAAAGCGGTCGTTCTTGATTTGGCGTCGAGCGCATTTGTCGAATCTGTTGCCGAAACGGACGATCATCTCATCGAGGAATATCTTGAATCCGGCAGCCTCCCCGAACAAGAGGTGAAGGATGCTCTACGCAAAGCCGTTATCCAGGGCAAGATTTTTCCGATTCTTAAAGGAAGCGCAGCCAGCGATGAAGGCATTAAGGAAATACTGGAGTTGATCATCGCTTATCTGCCGTCACCCCTCGAGCGCCAACCGTTTGCTATCAAGGATTCCTCAAGCGATGAAATCAAGACCTTGATTCCGTCTGAAGATGGGCCCTTCGCGGCTTACGTTTTTAAGTCTATGTTTGATCCTCATTTAGGACAGTTATCCTTAGCTAGGGTCCTTCGCGGACATTTGGCGTCCAACGCCTCTTTCACTAATGTCAATAAATCAAGCAAAGAAAGCATTAGTTCGCTTGCGATGCTGCAGGGAAAAGAACAGCGCAATATCAGCGAGGCCGGTGTGGGCGATATTATCGCGTTGACAAAATTAAAGAACACAACCGTTTGCGACACCTTAGCGGACGATAAAGAAAAGATTAAGCTGAATCCGACCATCTTTCCCGAACCGTCCATATCGGCGTCGATTAGGCCCAAAACCAGGGCCGACGAAGATAAGATTTCATCAAGTTTAAGCCGGTTGTGCGAAGAGGACCAAACCTTCAAGGTCAGTCGCGATACCGAAACGAAAGAACTGATCATTTCGGGAATCGGCGATCTTCATTTGAAAGTTAAGCTCGATCGCATGAAAAATCGATACCATGTCGATGTGGATTTGGGAACACCCAAAGTTTCCTATCGCGAAGCCATCAGCAAGAAGGGTCATGCCCGACATAAATACAAGAAGCAATCGGGCGGACGCGGGCAATACGGCGATGTTGAGCTTGAAGTGGAACCTCTGCCGCGCGACGGTGAGCCATATGAATTTGTCAACAAAATATTTGGAGGCGCCATTCCGCGCAATTACATTCCGAGCGTGGAAAAGGGTGTCCATAAGGCTGTTTCCGAAGGTACTTTGGCCGGATATCAGCTGACCAATATTCGCGTGACTGTCGTCGATGGTTCTTATCACGAGGTAGATTCATCCGATATGGCTTTTCAGATTGCAGGCGCGCTCGCCTTCAAGGAAGCCGTGAAAACCGCCAATCCGGTCCTTCTTGAGCCTATTATGAATGTGAGCATTGTGATTCCGGATGAATTTATCGGGCAGATCACAGGCGACATTAGTTCTCGGCGAGGGAAATTGATGGGTTCGGAAGCCAAGGGAAAAAATCAGGTGATTAAGGCTCAGGTTCCCTTATCAGAAATGTTTAAATACGCGACGGATCTTCGCTCCTTGACCGGCGGACGCGGCAGTTATTCCATGAAATATTCTCATTACGAACCGACACCGGCAAAAATCACACAGCAAGTGGTCGCGCAAAAACAGGCTGAAAAAGAAGAAGCGAAGTAACATTCTCTTGTTATAAAACGCCACGGGTAAAACGGCCCGCCAGTGAATCATTGGCGGGCCGTTTTATATCAATAAAATTATGACCTTGAGATTTTCGTTTTGAGAAAAGACACGATCTGCGACCATCCTTGCGCTGAAAGAATGGCTATAAAAGGCATCATGGGAACGCGGAAACGGCTTCCCACGAGCCACAAAGCCCCGATGCAAGAAGATAGGATAAAATACAAAACAACGATGATCAGAAACTGATCATTCGGATTACGCCAACCTTTTTTAATCCCGATTACTAATCCTGCCAGCCAGAAGGTGATCCATGGATAGCTAAATATTTTACCGGCCGTTTTTAACCAGGGTGCTTTGAAATATTTGAATGAAGCAGGCCGCGTCATCAAAGACATAAATGAACGAGAAGAAACATTCAGATAATACAGCGGAGGCGACATGCCTTGCGTATAAGGATCCTCATTTTTTGCGTAGCTATGCATCAAGCCGCTGGCTAAAAGCGTCGAATCAATAGCCGCGCAGAAAGTTTTCTGATGGGTCGCGCGGTTATTTCTGTATTGCCATAGCCCAAGAAAACTATAAAGAACAATGAGAAAAATGAGCATACCCGTAAAAGATTTCAAAACTTTGTTTCTTTTAAAATCAAGAGCAAAGAATATCAGCAAGAAATACCCCAGATAAAAGCTGATCGGCCGGATATACGTTGCCAAGACAAGGCATAGCGACGAGATAAGCAGGATAAGAATTTTCCTGTTCCGAATATAATGGATAAATGAAACTAAAAAGAGAACAAGGCAAAACATAAATAAGGTTTCGGACAATAGCAGTAGGGCAAACAAATTGATCGCCGGATCAAAGAGCATGATCAGGGCGCTTAAAGGCGCAATCCGAGGATTCATCAAAAGGACAACCACATAAACCATCCAAGCCACACATAGCGTTAGAAAAATCTGTAAAAGAATGATTCCCCAAAAAGGCAATCCGAGTCCTTCACGCAGAAAGCCAAGGAAGGCAGGATATCCGGGCGTGCGATATGTCTCTGGCTGAAAATTACCATCCTGATCTTTGATGGCAAAAACACCGTCGCGCATGAGGGATGTGCCTGTTTGAAGATAACGCCAGGAATCGTTCTGAAATTTGGCTTGCGGCTCATGAATTTCGGCAAAGACAAAAAGAAACATTTTGAGGCATATGGCCAGAGAGATGAGCAAGAAGAATGTTGAGCGCTTAATCATTGCTGTATTGTAAATCAGGGTTTCTCAAGACGCAAGATAAACAAAAAGTTGATCTTTCTCTCACGCTTTACGGTATTGACTTTGTGAGCGTTTTGCATTATTCTACTTCGCATAAGCAACAAAAAAGATGGTATATGTCCTTCTTCGTCCGCCATTGTTTCATTGGCGGACTTCGAAGGATTCCTCCGTAGTGTTAGCGAAGGAGAACTTCGTAGAATATTCTTGTCTGAATAATTCTCCGAAGCCTATACCATTGCTTAATATTAATAAGGCGAAGGAGAATAACATCCAAAAGAGGTTTTCAAATGATACGCGCAACAAAAGATTTTATCCTTCTTCATGTTTGTCTGCTCGCATGGGCGGTCATGGCTGCCGGTCATCTTTTCGGAGATTTTGGATCACGGTCATTCCGCTCAAGAGACCAGCGCCTTAATTTCTTTCTTAAAGAACGATTCGATGACAAGAGGTGTTATGTCCGATGGTTGAAACGGTTTTATATGATCTGTTCGGTAATCATTCTTCTTATTTATACAAAATTATTGGCGGTCATCATTAAGGCGGTTCCTGGGCCATGAGGGTGCTCATGATAAAATCAAAGTATGGCGCTTTGGCTCTTTTTTTATTTTGCGCAATGAGCTGCTCTGCGCAGACACGCGAAGGTATTCATAGGGAATTTGATCAAAACGGCCGATTGATATCCGAGAGCACTTATGTAAACGGAAAGCTTAACGGCCCCAAGAAAGAGTATTATCTCGACGGAACTCTCAAGAGCTTTGGGGTCTATCGCAACGAACAAATCGACGGTTGGTTTGAAAAATATTATGAAAACGGAAATCTCAAAGGGCGATATGCCTACAAAAAGGGCAAGCAGCACGGAGCTTCTTATGAGTATTATGCAAGCGGACAGCTCGAGCGCGAAGCTCATTTTTATAAAGGAAAATCCAATGGACCCATTCGCTCTTATTATGAGAACGGTAACCCCAAAGGTGAAGCTTTCACAAGTGATGACAAATTAGAAGGCATCATTAAAGAATATTATGAAAATGGAGAAATCAAAAGCGAAACAAAAGTGCTCAACGGTATGCTCGACGGTCCGACCAAAGAATATTATGAAAACGGAAATCTCCGGCGTGAAGCGGATTTTGAGAATGACAAGGCCGAAGGGTTGATCAAGACTTACTATGAGAGCGGTCACTTAAGCGGCGAAGCTCAGAGTCACGACAATCAACTAGATGGACTTGTCAAAGAGTATTTTGAAACAGGGCAGGTCAAAGCTATCTCTACTTTTAAAGCAGGTAAAAGAGAGGGCCCTTTCAAGGAATTTTTTGATGACGGCCAGGTTAAAAAAGAGGCTTTCTTCAAAGAGGATAAAGTTTTGGGTCTTAGCCGCGTTTATTATGAGAATGGCTCCATCAAACTGGAGGATCATTACAAAGACGGAGAGATTGATCACCGCAAGGTTTACGATACGCAAGAGCACTTGATGACTCAGAGAAAATTTGAATGAATGATGAACCCGGACAAAAGATGATTCTTCAAGTGTTTGACAGATAATAGGTTATGCAGTACGATAAACGCCTGGACAGAGAATAATATTTGAAAATATTATAAATCATAGCTGTCCAAATTAGCTTGGACACAGGTAAATACGTTCAGCCGTCGTAATTTGAGCCTAGGATTACCGTCGGATGTGAATCCATATGGCAATCTTATTGTTCAAAATATGCTCATGCTGTCCAAATTGCGATTTCATATCTCAAAAAGCTGAAAATTGTCGTAACCCCTTAATTATCAATAGAATTGAGAAGCTTAGACTGCGCTAATTTGGACACGTATGATTATAAATAAATTCTAAAATCGAGATCACTCGCCTTGACAATATATTTTAAGAAGAGCTTGGGAATTTTTCAATAGGGAATAGGCTAAGATGAATGGAGAATGCTTGGCCGGCCCCGCCTTTGGGCGGGGCCGAGCCTTGGCAAATTTTCCCTAAATTAAGTAATTGGAAAATTTGACGGGAGAGGTGCGAGAGCGGTTGAATCGGGCGGTCTCGAAAACCGTTGTCCCTTCTGGGGATCCTGGGTTCGAATCCCAGCCTCTCCGTTCTTCTTCGCTCCAAAACTCCGCTTCGCTTCGTTTGGGAGCTTCGAAGAACAAGTTCTTTAATTATTTTGATTCGCGGGAGCGAAGAAGAACGGTATTCTCCGAAGCGTCCAAATGGAGTGAAGCGGAATTTTGACGCGTAGGAGAAGCCGTTGGTGATATGTATGTCGTTTATATTCTACAAAGTTTGAAGGAGCCTGGCCATTGCCTTATTTTTTTACTAAAGGAAGAATCTAAAAAAGGCAAGATTTTCCAGCCCTTCCAATTAATTTCTAAAATGTAGGAAATTTTCATAAAGTAAGCTATAATATTTTTGAATATTTAATATTAATATAATTATGAAAGTCCTTTCCTTTAAAGAAGCGTCTATCCTTAGAAAATTCACGATTTTTTTTATCCTGATGTCTATCCTTCCTTTGAGTGTCCTCTATTATGTCTATAGTCAAATGACTGAGAAAGGTATTGTAGAAATTACAAGCGATAATCTTAATTTTGTGCTTATCTTCATTGTCATTGGAGTGGCTCTGGGTTTTTGGGGAATGCGAGCGGTCATTCTCGATCTGATCAATATGACGAAATCGAGCTCAAGGAAAATCAAAGATATTTTAGGTAACGACCAGATCAAAGAAGTTAACGAAAATGAAGACGAAATCGCCACGTTAACAGAATCCTTTAATGTGGTCATCGACCGCCTGAAAGAAAATATTAGGAATTTAGAGTTGGCCAAAAGAACCCTTCACTCTGTTTTAGCAAAAGTGGGAAACGGCATCGCTTCCATGGAAAACATTGATACGTTTTTGGATTTGATTCTGGAAACATTTGCCGAATCTCTCGGTTCTTCCAAGGCCATTTTGTTTTTAACCGATGACGAAGGAGCCCATCTGATTGTCCGGGCCATGCACGGCTCCTCGCAACCTTTAGACAGGAATATAAAAATAAGATTTGACCAAGGGAGTTTCAAGACTTTGGTCAAGGCAGAAAAACCGATGATCATAGAGAAAATAGAATGCGATGATTTGCCTGATCGCTTGAAAGAAAATTTGTTTGAAGAGCCTCTGTTATGCGCTCCCCTTGTTTTGCACGAGAAATTATTGGGCGCTATTGTGATCAGTAAAAAAGAAGACGGAAAACCATTCGTTAAGGACGAGTTAAATTTGCTGAATAATGTCGCTCTTCAAACAGCGGTGGCGATTGAGAATTCAAAGCTCAATCAGGACGCCGAGAAAACATATTTTGAGACCATATCCGCTTTGGCTCTGGCTGTCGAGGCAAAAGATTTATATTCTCGCGGACACTTGGACCGCGTCAGTGATTATGCGGCCAAGATAGCGAAAAGACTCAATTTAAGCAATCATGATGTCGCGATTTTGCGTGATGCGGCGCGCCTGCATGATGTCGGTAAAATCGGCGTCTACGATGATGTACTGAGAAAGCCCGGACGTTTAACTCCGGAAGAAAGGCAAATGATTTCCAAACATCCGGAAGTCGGCGAAAGCATCATCAAACCCATTCATTCCCTCAGGCCGTTATGTGATATCGTGCGTCATCACCACGAGCGGCTGGATGGAAGCGGTTATCCGGACGGTCTCAAAGGAGAAGAAATCAGTTTGTTGGCACGCATTCTTATGGTCGCTGATATTTACGATGCCTTAACAACGGATCGTCCTTATCGTAGGGCCTTAGCGAATGAAGAAGCCAAGCAGATTCTTATGGATATGAACGATAAAATTGATATGAATGTTGTCAAGACACTTTTTGAGGCCTTGTAAATTTCTTACAAAAAATATTTCTACAGAAAAGCATGAAGGATGATTACTTATGACCGCCATCGAAGCCCTTAAGCTGGCCCTATCGAAAGAAGAGGATGCCATTGGGATCTATAAGGAATTGGCTCAAAAGCATAAAGTCATTGAAGATCTCTTAATGACCTTAGTGACCGAAGAGCAGAAGCATAAGATGATCATTGAGAAGAAGATCGTTGAGCTAACACGTTATTGAAGAATTCGTTTTATTAAAGAAAGATAAGTTTGCTTGCGAAAGGAAAGATGTATGAAAGAAATTAGTAATGAGAGACGAAAATATAGCCGCTATGATACGGAAGTCAAAGTCTATTTTCGGGTGACGTACGATATCAAGACGATTGTCAAATTTCAGATTATAGAAGAGGAAAAAGAGCAGGGTGATCAACGGAAATATTCCGCCATTAGCAAGAATGTCAGTGCCGAAGGAATTTGCTTCTGCTCAAATAAAAGATTGGAGAAGGGAGATATTTTGTATTTGGAGGTCTATCTTCCTGGCGCCAAGAATCCTATTCGCATGAAAGGAGATGTTCGTTGGTCGAGAGTCTGCGGATCATCAACACCAAAAGAGAAGAAGTACGATACGGGAGTCCAATTAGTCATTGTGAACAAGCGTCCTGTTTCCAGATCTATCCACTTTGATGAAAAGAATAACATTGTCTGGAGCAATGTTTTAGAGTCTGTGTTTGGTAGTTTTCGGCGTTTTGTAAGGCAAAGCAAGAGTAAGGTGAAACAAAAATCGAAAGGTCGCTAGATGGCCTTGGTTGATATATTTCTGGCTTTTTTTCGAATTGGGCTTTTTGCGATCGGGGGCGCGTATTCATTCTTGCCTTTGATTGAGAAAGAAGTGGTCGAGCGGTATCAGTGGCTTTCAAAGCAAGAATTTCTGGATGTGTTGGGTATCGTAAAGATCTTTCCCGGAGCCATCTCTATTAAATTCGCAACATACACCGGCTATAAAATTGCCGGTTTTCCGGGTGCCGTTGTCGCTAATATTGCCAATCTCTTGTCGCCGGCGCTATTGATATTTATCGCGACCTATTTCTACCAACAGCATAAAGATCTTCCTGCTGTCAAAAATGCATTTGCGACGATTCAACTGGTGGTTTTTGCCATGATCATCGCCGTGGCTTTTCAAATGATCGATGTTGGGAGATTAGTCAACTTCAAAAGTCTTCTGGTTATCTTGGCGGCATTTGTTCTTTTTCTTTACACAAAGCTCCATCCGGCGCTGATCATTATTGGCGCAGGATTTCTCGGTATGCTTGTCTTCAAATAGAGTAATCAATAAAAGGAGGTGGGATATGGTAGATGTAATCGGCATCACGATTTCCATGAAGACATTCTTTCATATCATGACATCTTTCGCGTTCTTTGTTGGCATTACCCTCATGATATCGCCCGAGGCCTTTGAATCGCTTAACCGTGCTTTGCAAAAGGAATATGGATTAAAGAGAAAAATTGTTCCGCAATTGGAAGATAAAAAGATCGAAGTGGTTGATCAGTTTATTATGAAAAATCGCACTGTAGCCGGTTTAGTGATTACAGCTGCTTCATTTATATTGCTTTTGTTAAATCCATAAAATAACATAAGCGGGAATAACCTTGGATGTCCCTGCCTTGGGCGGGGCCGAGTCTCGGCAAATTTTTAATAGGGAATAGGCTTAGATGAATGGAGAATGTTTGGCCGGCCCCGCCCAAAGGCGGGGCCGAGCCTCGGCAATTTTTCAAGAAATATTTTAAGGCATGAGAGAAAAATTGCCGGAGAGGTGGCTGAGCGGTTGAAAGCGCACGCTTGGAGAGCGTGTGGCGGCCGAAAGGTTGCTCGAGAGTTCGAATCTCTCCCTCTCCGTTCTACTTCGCCTTTCAACAATGAAAAATATGGTAAAGGCTTCGTAGAACGAGTTATGAGAATTTAAAGACAATAGGCGTTTTATATGTATATTGTTTATATTCTCAAAAGCACAAAGTTTCCTGAACGACATTATGTTGGTATAACGCAAGATTTAGCAAGAAGGCTCAAGGAGCATAATAGCGGCGATATCGAGTATAGCAGTCGATATGCCCCGTGGGACGTTGAAACATTTGTTACCTTTCGCAATAAACGACTTGCTTGCGACTTTGAAAAATATCTTAAGGCCGGCTCGGGACATGCTTTCCTGAAGAGGCGATTATTTAGCGAAAAGGCGAAGTAGAACGTTCTGCGAAGCGCGTACCATCATTTAAATATTAAAGCGCGAAGCAGAACGCCGTTATTAACAATCGAGAAAACCTCTTGACGTAACAATAAGGTAAGAAAGCTTTGGACATACAAAAATCCTGGGAAAAGGCCCTGAAGAATACGGAAATCGTACGCGCCAGAGTCAAGTCACTATCGACTTTCTCTGACACGCAAGTTCCTTATGTGCTTCTCTCGGAATCGGAGATTAATACAGGGGACACGGTCGTCAGAAAAGGATCGATTACCGTCACGAAACCTTCGATCATGCTGCCTCCGCATATTCCGCAATTTGAAGGATTCGAACTTGAAAATATCGGACGCTTCAACGAAGAAACCATCATGAATTTCCTTTTAGTCAGAGGCATCACGTTACCCTCGCTCAAGTACCAAAATCAGACCTACTCGCTGGATCTTTATGAGGGCACGCTGAAAAAAGCCATTGAATTTCACAATGACCTATTGCAAAAGAAAGAAGACGTGCACACGGGCTTGGTAGTCGGTCCCGATGATTGCTGGCCGTTTTCGATGTTGATATTCATTTGCGCGCAGGCGGCGCGTAGCGCATCTTCAGATATCCAGAAATTGCTTGATGAGTATAAGAAAAAAGAAGGCGAATGACTAATCCCATGACAAAAAGAATTCGAACAGGTCTTATTTTTGCTTTGCTGATCTTCGGCCCTTGTATTGTTTTTGCTCAAGGTGAATCGAGAAAGGTTGTCCTAGATAATGGAATGGTCGTCCTCATCGGAGAATTGCCGGAAAGCCCGGTTGCGGCGATCGATATGCTCATCAAAACAGGGGCCGCGACGGAAGGCCGGTATTTGGGCTGCGGGATATCGCATTTTCTTGAACACATGTTTTTTAAAGGAACCGAGCACAAGGCCGTTGGCGAAATCGCAGATAGCGTGCGGGCCTTAGGCGGAATTATCAATGCGGCCACAGGACTTGATTATACGACCTATACTCTGGAATTGCCGTCGGATCAACTCAAGAAAGGTCTGGCCATTTTAGCGGATATGATGATGCATCCCCGTTTTGATGCGGCGGAAGTGGAAAAAGAGAGACAAGTCATCTTAAAGGAAATGAAACTGCACAAGGATAATCCGAACAGAGAATTTAGCCAACTGATCTACGCGAGTGTTTATACAAAGCATCCTTATCGGCATCCGGTGATCGGTTATGAGCCTTTGTTTCAGGCGATTTCAAGGGAAGATCTCGTGAACTACTATCAAGATCGATACGCGCCCAACAATATGATCCTTTCCATTGCCGGAGGCATTGATGCCGAAGACACGCATCGTGCCGCAAAGGAAGCATTTGCTGATTTTCAACCGAGACCTTATCAGACGCGTAATCTTCCGGAAGAACCTCCACAGATCGCGCCGCGTCTAACCGATCAAGAGTATCCCACAGAATTAACTCGCTTAGCGATCGTCTATCCAAGCGTGAGTTTCTCAAATCCTGATATGGTTGCTTTGGATATTCTGGCCATGATTCTTGGTCAGGGAGCAAGCTCGCGGCTTTATGTTGATTTATTCAAAGAGAAAGGGCTCGTTTATTCGATTTTCGCATATAACTATACACCGAACGATAAAGGTCTTTTTGGCATTGAATGCGTGCTGGATGAAGATTTTCTAGACGCCTCTCAAAAGGCCATTTTGCGGCAAATCCAGGATATCAAACAAAAAGGTGTTACGGACGAAGAGCTCAAGAAAGCCAAGAATCAAGTCCTAAGCCGGTTTTATTTTGATCAAGAAGCGGCAGCGGGTGTGGCCTATAGATCGGCATTAGATGAAGCCATCATGGGAGATTATCAATTTGATGAGAAGTATGTCCAAGCCATTAAGCAAGTCACCAAAGAAGAAGTGAGGCGTGTTGCCAAAGAATACTTATCGGCTGACCGGCAGAATATCATCATTTTGCGACCTTTGAGTAAGCCTGAAGAAATTAAGGAAGAAAGTGTTCATTTACCCCAAGCGGAGATTATCAAAGAAACCTTCCCTAACGGAATGACCGTGCTATTGCGGGAAGATCATGCGCATCCTTTAGTCGCTGTTCATTTGGTTTTGCAGGGGGGTTTACGCCAGGAAAATCAATCCACGAACGGTCTTTCTCATCTTATGAGCGGAGCCTGGACGAAAGGAACGAAGAAATATTCGAGCCAAGACATTGACCGAATGACGGAATCGATCGGTGCCGATTTAGATAGTTTTTCGGGACGAAATAGCTTCGGACTTTCGTTCAGTGGCTTATCCAAAGATTGTGATTTCGGTCTTTCTCTCATTGAAGATATCGTCAAGAATGCGACATTTTCTGATGAGGAGATTCTCAAAGAAAAGGAAAAGGTCAAAAGCGCGCTTCTTGCAAAGAAAGACAGCGTCTTTCAGCAGACATACGGTGAACTCAAGAAAACATTATTCTTAACGCATCCCTATGGCTTAGATGAGCTCGGGACCATGGAATCCGTTGGGGGTTTAAAACGCGAAGACATCCTTGTTTTTTATAAAAAACTCGCTGTTGCTAACAATATGGTGCTATCTGTTTTTGGTGATTTCAAAAAGGACAATGTTTTGCCAATGATTCAAAAGAGGTTCGCAGCGCTTCGGGAAGACACCATTGATCTCGCAGTAGAAAAGGAGACACCTCCGGATTCCGCAAGAGAAAAATCCATCACCATGAACAAAGAACAGGCCATGGTCATGATCGGATTTCAAGCCCCGGATATCCTAAACAAAGATCGTTATCCGACGGAAGTTCTATCATCGATCTTAGGATCTTCGATGAGCGGACGCATGTTCTATGAGATACGCGATGAATTCGGACAGGCCTACACGTTAGGCGGAAGCTATGCTCCCGGAATTGATATCGGTATGGTTTTCTTCTATGTGGCCACCACCAATGAATATGTGGACAAAACCAAGGAAATTTTGATTGGCCTGATCAAGGACATTCAAGCTCAAGAAGTGACGGATGAGGAGCTTAGCGCCACAAAAACATACCTTCGAGGAACACATAAAATGAGTCTTGAAACCAACGCCGAGTTATCTTTCGAGAGCAGTTTGGACGAACTCTACGGGCTAGGTTTTGATTACTTTGAACACTATGATGAGAGTATCGACAACGTCACAAAGGCGGATATCCAACGCATCGCTCAAACGTATCTTGACCCAAGAAAGATGGTCGTTGTCGTGAATCGTTCGAAAGAAGCCAAATAGCCAGAAATCGGTTAAGGATGAGTGCTATTAAATATTTACAATGCGTTAAAAGAATGTTAAATTAGAATAAAATTTTAACGACAAGAACCAGAGAAATAATCATGGATGAAGGATGTCAAAATGAAAAAGCCAGAACTGATTGATTTAGAAACGTTGGTGGTTGAGAAACTTTGGGGACGCATTTCCTTGCTTCAATCTCAGCAGGAAAAAGAGGACGCGATTATTTCCATTATCAATGAGGCGCAAGGAACGGATCACAAAGAAATGGTTGAGAAGGATCTGAAGAATATTAAAGATGATCAGACCAAGGTCGAATTTGTCAAAGAATTCTTATCCTATGGCCTTATTGAGGAATTGCTCTGTGATTCCCAAGTCGAAGATATTATTATCAATTCGCTCAAAGAAATATATGTTCATCATGCGACTCAAGGGCTTATTCCGACCGGAAGACGATTCGCGAGTCAGAAAGAATTAGATTTATTCGTCAAGAAGCTGCTTTTATTCTCAGGCCGCCATCATTTTGATCGCATCATTAATTTGGAATTACCTAATCTGGAAGGGCGCGTCAACATTGTAACCTCCGCCTTCGGCCCTCAGATTACGATTACCAAAGCTAAAGTCGACCCGTTGAGCATCATTGATTTAATTAAAAAGGATAGTATGACGTTCAAAGTGGCGGCTCAATTATGGCTCTATGTCGAAGGCATGTCCGTGAAGCCGGCCAGTTTGATTATTGCCGGTGGTCCGGGGACAGGAAAGACAACATTGCTTAATGCGTTATTTAGTTTTGTCCCAGAAAACGAGCGAATGGTGATTATTGAGGATACGCTTGAGCTCAATACATTCTTGGAAGAAAGCTGTTCGCGGCTTGAGAGTGACGAGGAAATATCCCTGGCCCAGCTTGTCAAGAACAGCTTGCGCATGAGGCCGGATCGCATTGTCGTCGGTGAGGTTCGCGGTATCGAAGCCAGAGACATGATTACGGCGGTCAATGTCGGAAAAAATTGCATGGGCACCATTCACGCCGCAACGAGCCGTGAAGCGATCCTTCGCCTTCAGAATGAACCGATGAATGTTCCGGAAATTCTCGTAAATCTTGTTGATGTCTTTGTCATCATGAAAAGATTCCATGTTCATGACAAAGTTTATCGCGTGGTGGATGAAGTCAGCGAAACAGGAGGCATGGAGCAGAAAACAGTTCTTTTGTCTCAGTTATTCAAATATGATTATGAGAAAAAATCAATTAAGTCTGTTTCGCCGAGCACTATTTATCGAGATCGCTTAGCCAGGGCTACGGGACTTTCGGCACGAGATATTATTGACGAAGTGGATATTCGTGCAGTTGTTCTTGAAACATTGGCCAAAAAGAATGTCCACACGATGACAGAATTAACGGTGTTTTGCCGTCAGTATGCGAAAAATCCCGGTCGAGCTTTGGAGAGTCTTGGACTTGACCGCGAACGTTTGATTCATAGTCGAAGATAAAGGAAGTCAAAGTCTTTTAAGTACTGCGCCTGCCCCGACGTTTTCTAAAATACAGGACTTTGTTAATTTTTGAGCCGTTCTTTAAACCTTTGTGATTTAATCTTGAGGATTTCAGCCGCTTTAGGGTTCTTTGATAACAAGCAAGTAGAGTCGATGATGATAAGAGACGCGACAGCTTCTTTACATTGT
>JBDRMG010000005.1:0-41539 GCA_043812495.1 Candidatus Omnitrophota bacterium
GACAATGTAAAGAAGCTGTCGCGTCTCTTATCATCATCGACTCTACTTGCTTGTTATCAAAGAACCCTAAAGCGGCTGAAATCCTCAAGATTAAATCACAAAGGTTTAAAGAACGGCTCAAAAATTAACAAAGTCCTGTTACTAAATTGACGAAACATAGCCCTGCTTTGAAATTAAAAACTATGCGCAGCAGGACTGATGCGCGAGGTTAATGTATATTCCGGATTGGAGGGCGCGCCGCACGCCAGATCACCGGTAAGATCCGGTCGAAAGCAGTCCGTGATAGTGACCTGAAGATAAAGGTCCCCCGCGCCAGGATCGGGTAACTGAAAATTAAAATTTGTTGCCTGCCCGATGACAGGATCCGCGCCTAAGCAGTCATTGATTAATGCCCAATTATTAAATTCACAGTAATGGATATTATTGTCAACCAACGGCGGTTGAAAGCGTGTATAACACCTCGCGACATCATCCGCATAATCTCCGGGAGTGGGTAAGGGTAAAGTTGGATCATCAAATCGCATACACAAGGTTGATTCTGCAGCTGAGCTCAAATCAGCCAGACCCCAAGCAGATAAATCACCTGTGGCTTGCTGTGCATGCTTGGCAATATCCATCATGACAACAGACGTGCGCATGGCTAAAATCGCGTTACGCGAACTGCCTTCCCGCATCTGCCGAACGGCAATATCCATCGAGATGGCGCCGATCGCGACAATTCCAATGAGGACCGAAGCGATGAGAAGCTCGGTTAACGTCATACCGTGAGGATTTCTGATAGGGTTTTGGTGTTGGGAAAATAAAGCCATTTTATTCAGTCCATGTGATCGTTAGATCAACCTTGCGTAGGCCCGGCGGCACATCGGTGCAAACATAAGTTGCCCGACCGTTAAAGTCATCAAAAAAAGGATTTCCTGCCGGGATATCCGGCCAATTATGGGACGCCCCGTCGCAAGTTAGATACCAGGCAGCCCAGCTATCTTGATCGATCTTTCCGCGTAATTCTTCTAAGAGCTGCCGTCCGTAATAAGCCGCTTGAAGGGAACGGTCTTTTAGGTTGGATGACCGACGCATGGAGGAAAGGGTGGAAAAAGTTCCAACCGCGGCAATCGCGAAGATAACCGTGGAAATGAGAATCTCAACAAGTGATACACCTTTGTTTTTTATGAGAGAATTTAACATGCCTTAATAAGCGCACCCCCCATATGCGCAGGAAGGGTTGCCGCCTCCAGGAACAACAGGACCTTCATTGACAATCAATCCCCAGGCACCACCGCCTGTAAAGTCAGCGGTACAGCTAAAGGTCAAACCGTCGTTTGTCGGGGATGTACACGCATACGTCATTTGGTTGGCGATAATGTTCAGATTCAGGTTGGTATTGATGGCTATAAGATTATTAGAGGCGCTGGTATCCGGCCAAAATGTTCCATTTTCCGACCGAAAACCATGGGACGCCGCATGAATAGCGATTAAATTATTGATGGCTTCTCTGGCATGAGCCCTCTCAACACTGCGCCTGAGATTAGGAATGGCAAAGGCTGCAACGATTCCGATGATAATTACTACGACCATCAATTCAGCTAATGTAAAAGCTTTGTTTTTCATAACCTAGAATCCCATTTTTGAACAGATATTCGGTATTGTGCCGTCCGTGCAAAAAATATTGGCTGGATCACCCTGACCGCAAATTTCTAAGGTGTATAAAACGCCTGTCCGCACAATCGAAGCCAGACGATTGTTTGTGCAATTTCCGCCTCCTCCACCATTTTGCAGGACAGGTGCATTGAAGTTTCTCGGAAAAGGTTCGCCGTTCAGCCCGGGAACTCCGATATCAAGATCTAAAATATTCGCCGTGTAATTACCACTCTCCAGCCGCCATCGCTCCTGAGCGGCGCGGATAGCCGCCAAAATATTCGTACCTTCGGTCGATCGCTGGCGTTCGACGACAAAACTTAGCCTTGGAAGGGCAAGGCCCGCCAGAATGCCAATAATAATGACAACAATTGTAATTTCTACTAAAGTAAATCCTTTTGTCGAAACGAGCTTGCTCATGAGTTAAGGAATTCCTTTAAGAGACAAAACAACACTTAAATAAAGCATAATGCCTATTTAAGTGTTGTTTTGTGTGATTCTTAAATTATCTTATAGCTCCAAAAACGCCAGTACCTCTTTTACTGCCTGTATCATCAATTGTAATAACATCAGTCGAACCATTTCTCGTTGCAGTTATTGTAAATTGTCCTGGAGTCCCACCAACAATGGCAAAGGTATAGGTAAACATAGCATTAGTAGGAGTATTAGGATTTTCAACATCCAAATCAGTCCATAAAATACAATTAGTTGCCCAGTTAGCGGCTGTAGGGTTCTGGAGGTAGCAGCGATTTATAGATTGGCGCAGCGTTCCAAGGTTCGAAAGCGCTTCCATACCCCGCGAATACTCAACGGTTCTAAAGAATCTAGGTACGGCCAAACCGGCCAACACACCAACGATGATGATGACGATGATGATTTCCAATAATGTAAAACCTTTGTTTCCTTTCATTTCCCCCTCCTTGATTTAACCGAATTAATAATTGCTAGAAATTCTCTACTATTTTCATTAAATTTTCTTCCGCTCAACACCCCCCTTCAATCACAAAATCAAATTTCAAATTAATTGCCCGGCCCGCCCCCGATATCCGAAAGGCTAAACACAGGCAGGAACATCGCAATCACAATGACGCCAATGAGCCCTCCAATAAATACTAGCATAAACGGCTCAAAGATTGTACCAAAACGTTTTAAAAATGTTTGAACCGAATTTTGGTAAAATTGAGATACTTTCGAGAGCATTTTGGATAATTCGCCGGTTTCTTCGCCGATCATGATCATTTGAATCGTCATCGGTGGAAAAAAATTACTCGCGGCCATCGGATCAGCCACGAGTTTCCCTTGGCGAACACCTTCTTTTACGCTAGTAAGCACCTTTTCAGCCGTCACATTACCGATTAAACGCTGCGTTATTTCAAGGGCGTATAAAATCGGCACACCGCTGTCAACCAAAATAGCCATTTGTGATGTAAATCTTTCGATCACAATGGTTTTATAAATATCACCAAATTTCGGTAAAGAAAAGAGCAAACCTTCAAATTGCAGCCGGCCACTTGGTGTTTTCACGTATTCTCTACCTATAAAAAGTATAGCACCCACAACTCCTATTATCACTAAGAATTTCGTTTTTATAAAGTCAAATATGCCTAATAGTATAGTCGTTAATAGCGGGAGCTTGGTGTCAAATTGCTCAAAAAGGCTCTTGAATTTTGGCCCGACAAATAAGGCAAAGAAGGTAATGGCTCCGATCGCCACAAAGAAAAGAATAACCGGGTAAATAATGGCCGATACGATTTCTCTTTGGAATTCCTCTTTTTGGTCAAGATAAAAAGCCAGTTTTTCTAAAACCGTTGGCATAGTTCCTGAGGCCTCTCCGACTTCCACAAGGCTCACCCAGAATTGATTAAAAACTTTAGGGTGTTTGGCCAGGCTTGCGCTTAGCGAATTTCCGTGTTCAACATCTTTTCTGACTTGTTTAAGGACATTGGCCATGTCTTTGCTTTCGACCTGGAGGCAAATGACATCAAGGCTGCGCAAAAGCGTCACGCCGGCATCCAGCATGGTGGCCAGTTGATGGCAAAAAATCAGCTGATCATTGAGCTTGACTTTGGAATGCGTATATTTCTGACTCTTGATCGCCTCTCTTTTTTCGGGCTTGGAAACAGAAGCTGAGAACGGCTGCATGCTTGTTACGAAATAACCTTGACTTTGAAGGTGCGTGACAAGACTGGCTTCATCAGAGGCTTCGTCAGTTCCGGTAATCGTCTTTCCTTTGTCGTCCTTAACCGTATACGAATAGCGCGGCAACGTTATTCTCCTTTCAATGAGCCCGCCATTGATTCAGTGGCGGGCGAATTGACCCCGAGTCCGCCACAAGCATTGGCGGACTCGGGGTACAGCAAATTCCTTTGTTAGAGAGTTACGCTGAAGACTTCTTCTAAGCTTGTTATCCCGGCTTCAACCTTTCTTAAGCCGGATTCCAAAAGAGTGTTCATCCCGTTTTTTCTGGCTGTATCTTTGATTTGCGAATAAGAAGTTTGCGAAGCGATTAATTTTCTCAGCTCATCGTCCAGGAGCATAACTTCTGCGATGGCCAAGCGTCCTCGGTATCCTGTTTGATTGCATTCTTCGCAGCCTTTGGCGCGATAAATAAGATCCGCCTTCAGTTTAATATTTCTCAGTTGTTCTCCGGTTGGCTCGTACGCTTCTTTGCATTTTGGGCATAGCTTACGCGCGAGCCGCTGTCCGACAACCATAATCAAAGACGGCATCAAAAGGTACGATTCAATGCCGATATCAAGCAGCCGCGTGATCGCAGAGGCCGCATCGTTGGTATGCAGGGTGCTTAAAACGAAATGACCTGTCAAGGCCGCGCGTACGCATATTTGCGCTGTTTCAAGGTCGCGGACTTCACCGACCATCATGACATCCGGGTCCTGACGCAAGAATGACCGCAACGCTGAGGCAAAGGTAAGACCGATATCCGGTTTGATGTTGACCTGATTGATTCCGTTGAGCCTGAATTCTACAGGATCTTCGATGGTCATGATATTTTTGCGCGGATCGATAATCTCGTTAATGGCGGCATACAGGGTTGTGGATTTTCCGCTTCCTGTTGGGCCGGTAACAAAAAACAGACCATAGGGCGATTTGATCGCTTTGCGGATGAGTTCGAGCTGTTTGGCTTCATATCCCAAGAGAGAAAGATCTAAAGGGACGCTGCTTTGATCCAAGATGCGCATGACCACCTTCTCGCCCCATACGGTCGGTATGGTAGAAATGCGCAAATCAACGGTTCGGTCTTCCAGCTTCACCATGATGGCGCCGTCCTGAGGAAGCCGCTTTTCGGCGATATCCAGCTTAGAGAGAATCTTGATACGGGATATAATCGGCAAATGCAAATGACGGGCCGGAGGAGGGATTTCGTACAAGGATCCGTCAATGCGATAGCGCAAGTTGATCTTATCCTTATAGGGTTCGATGTGAATGTCGCTCGCCCGCTCATCAATAGCCTGGCGGATAATCAAATCGACAAGCTTAACTACCGGGGCCTCTTCGGCACGGGCAATCAGCTTATCAAGGCTCAACTCTGTTTCTTCTTGACTCAGAATTGAGGTTTGCTGGCTTTCCAGATACGGCATTTGGACGCCGTATGTGTTTTGAACCGCTTCACCAAGCATGGACGGATGCGTTGTGCTGTAAAAATCTTCAATGGCATGGATAATATCCGAACGCGTCGCTAAAACAAGATTGACTTCGCAGCCGGTGATTTTCTTTAAATTATCGATCATCAGAAGGTCAAGAGGATCAAAAACCGCGCACGTGAGCGAATTCATATTGCGCGATAAAGGCAAAACTAAATTTTTCTGCGCGAATTCCTTGGGAACCAATACATCGAGCTCTTGGTCGGCTTGGGGGTTTAAGAGACCTGCTTTACGCGACGCATAAGGAAGAGAAAATTGTTTCGCCAAGGCCGAGACCATTTCTTCTTCTTTAATGATACCGAGCTTGATGAAAATTTCTCCGATGCGTCCTCCCTCTTTCTTCTGAAGGGCGATGGCCTGTTTTAACTGATCATCCGTGATCAGGCCTTGTTTGACGAGTATTTCACCTAATTTTAGATAACTCATGGTCATTTGCGTTTATTTTTCTAAAGAACCCAATGCTGCCTCTATTTCCTGAAGTTTTTTAGAAGGAATGTCCTGCTCTCGAAGCATAGGACCTGTATCGCGCATGGCGAGGCGCGGTGATCGCTCTTCCGACACAATATGCGGTGTAATGAAAATAACCAATTCGCGGTTCGTGTCTCCCGCGTTTTTATGGCGGAAGGCTGCGCCAATAATAGGGATATCGCTGATAAAAGGAACCTTTGTTTTTATGTTTTCGAATTCTTTTCGCAGGAGTCCGCCAAGGATAATTGTTTCTCCGTCTCTAATGCGTAAAATAGATTTTGAACCGCGATTTTCGGGGTCCTTAAAGGTTTGGCCCGAAAATGTTCCTCCGGTCTTGGCTTCGATAACACGGGGAGCGATGGCCATCGTGATTTCGCTTGTTTGCAAGTTGGCCTGGGGCGTGACGGTTAAGAAGATGCCTGTTTGGACACGCTCCGCCTCAACAGATAAAACCGATGAACCTTCCGCCGATTGCGTTACGGATTTTATTCCGATGGCCTCATTGGTTGAAATGCGAATTTGTGCTGTTTCATTGTTGAGTGTTAGGATGCGCGGACGGGCCAGGCTTTTGGTATCGGTATTTGTTTTTAACAATTGCAAGGTCGCCGATAAGCCGGACGCATCAATGGTGCCGACGCGATATTCATCCGCCGTAAAGCCGATTTTATCAGCAATTTTATTATTATTCCAAGGGTAATAATGGTCACGTTCGGCGCCAGTAAGGACGAGAGGTGTTTCTCCAAATTTAACACCCAAAAGATCGGCCGTCGCCTGCGAGATATCCAGCATCTCCACTTCGATGAGAATCTGAGGGATGGGAACATCTAAGCGGGCGATCGTGCGCTCAATCATAGGAAACTGACTGGGTAAATCCGTTACAATGATGCTGTTGGTGCGGGGATCTTCGATGATTTTGCCCAGCTCAGACAAGACTCCTTTCAAAGCCGGGACAAGCCCAGAATCTTCACTTTTTGATGATGAATCGGAGCTTGACCCGCTGTCCGCGTCTTCGATAATCGCAAAGGTGTTGTTCAGCTTTGAGGAAAGCACTGTAGCATACTTCAATTTATAAACACGCGTAATCACTTGAATGTCGGGCTCTTTAATGGGTTTCACGACAAATATATTGCTTTCAGGTTTGATTTCATAGGTCAGATTGTTCGCCTGCAAAATTCTTTCCAGCGCCTGATCAACGGGAACTTTATCCAGATAAAGGGTGATTTTCTTTTTGATCACTTCATCGGCCGCGATAAAATTAAGCCCCGACTGCTGTGAGAAAATCTTTAACACGTCGTTGAGATCCGCATTCTCAAAATCCATGGAGATCGTTTTTGAATACTCAGGATAAATAAAACGACTCTCGCTTAAGACGCCGGCAAACGATTGATGTGGCGACAGAAGAACAAGCGTACAGATTAATCCCATAAATATCAATTGCGAATACTTCATAAGCCCTCCCTTAGTGTTACTTTTCTATAGTAAAGTTCTTTTCCATGTACTGAATCTTAATTCCTGATCGATTGATATCAATGATTTTTGCCTCTTCGACCACATCTCCGATGTTGACAACCATATTATTGATAATGGCCTGCGGGCGATCCGTATTCCAAATAACACCCGAAATCAGCAATGACGGCGGAATAATTTCCTGTTCCGGTCGCGTTTCGATAGGCGTCGGTAAAGGTCGTACCGGCATGATGAGTTCAGGTGTTGGCTGAATGATAATCGGTTCTTGCCGTTTGGGCAGGGCGGATTCAAAAGGATTCTTAAACGACAGATGCTCTGAAGGGGTATTTTGAGCCCAGCCCCCTGCGCTCATCACCAATAATATTATACTTGTTAAAATAAGTTTTTTCATTTCATCTCTATAAAATTTACAGAGGTGACCGTTAAGGTCACATTTATTTTTTCTTCATCAAGGTCTGCGATCGAACGCTGGGTGCGGCGTCTGGGAACCTGCGAAGTCGCTTCCCAGGCATCCACGCGAAGGTTTCCTTTAGAGTTCTCGATGTCCTTAGCAAAAAATCCAGTATCTTCATATGTATCGGCGACAATATCAAATCGGACGCTTAAAGTCGCGTACTGATCAAAAGAAGTTGATGCGCTGGGCGCATAGGATGAAATTTGGATGTTGTGATTAATAGCCAATTCGTTAATGCGGTCAACGACATCGTTTAAGTTTCCGTATCCTTTGGGCAAGGACTGAAAAAAATCATTTTTTGATTTCTTGGACAGCTCCAGAGCATCAACGGTTTTTGATTTTACTTCTAAATCTTCGACCTCTTTTGCTAATTCACTGGCTTTAACATTTCGATCCCCGACGATTCTGCCGGATATAAAAAGAAAAACAATGACAAGCCCGATGTTGGCTAAAATATCTTTACGGTTAAATGCTTTTGAGCGCAATTTTGCCCAATCAATGCTTTTAATATCGTATTCGCTCAAATCTTTAAAGGTGATCATCGGTTCGTTTCCTTATTCACACGTCACTTCAAATGAGGTGACGGCATAATCATCAAGATTTTCTTTACGCGCATTCGCTGAAAAAATTTTCTCAAAAGTTTCCTGAAATCGAGGCTCCTGGCGGAGGCTGGAAACAAAATCATTAACAACCTGAATCTGCTGATTGGGCTTCTCTGTATAGACATACCCTCTCATATTGATGGTTGTTTTTGTGATTATCTTGCTTGGTTTTTCTCTTCCTCTTCGCGTGCGCGAAGTTGGGTTATTGTCCTGATAGCTAACCTTCAATCGCGTTAGCCATGCTCCGCGAGGAAGAAGATCAGGAATCCGGTTTAAATAAAAAGCCGCATCACTTTTTAAGCGAACATTTTTATAGGATTCCAGCTGATTAAGCTCTTCTTCCTTCTTATCTTCTAAGTCCTTGACGCTCAAGGCATCGTAAATACCAATTTTCTCTTTTAGCAAAGAATTCTGCTTGTTGATACGGGAACTCTTGGCTCCCGATACCAGAAAAACAATCAGCAGCAAAACGGCGCATACGGCCGCAACCTTGAATGTCCCTAGAAAGTTTACCGGGACTTCTTTTAAGGGCTCTTCAACTTCCTGGGGTTGAATAAGCGACTTGGCCAAATCGATCTTAACGACAGACGGAACATCATCGCGCAAGCTAATCCCAAAGGCATTGAGCGATTCCAGAGAAGATTCTCGGTTATTCATCAGTCGATTCACAAGCACGGTCGTTACGGGAAGGCCGGTATTTTCTTTAATCAGCTCAGCCTGCGCAGATGACTCGGCATCCGAAATATAAAGGATCTGATCGACATTGCTTTGAGAATGTTCGCGGCGATAATAATCCAAGGACATGCGGATTTCGTTAAGAAGACGGGCATTGAGCGATTCAGCATCCACGCTGAAACTTCCCTGGGACGAGGCAAACCGGAAATCACGTAAAAACTGAGGAACGCCTTGATCGATGATGGCTATCGATCCGTTGTGGTGGTTCAACTGGATGACGGCGTATCTTTTGGAGCGCTGAATCTGCTTCTTGAAGCTCAGAAGACGCAATAAACTTAAAATAGACGGCTCGGCAAAGACAACTCTTAAGCCGGCTTGATCAAGGATCGAGAGATACTTTTCCAAAATATCTTTGCGAACCGCCACAAAGAGAATACGGATACGCCGGTTTTTCTTTTCCGTGATCGTGGTCGCATGATAGCCGTAGGCCAGCTCGTCTAATTTAAAAGGAATATAACGTCTGGCTTCGAAATCCACAACGCCTTTGACTTCGGAGGACGTCATCCAGGGGATGAAGAATGAGCGCAAAATAATATCGCCGGACGGCAAGGATAGCCCAACGTCGGAAATTTCAATCTTATTATCACGCAGAGATTTTTGAATAATGGCCGTGATCTTGATTTCGTCAGGAATATTTTGAGACGAATAATTCTGGGAAGATTCAAAAAGGCTGTGCGAGGCCTCAAAACAATGAATGATATTGTTTTTCTGTGTTTCGATAATGCTGAGGGCATTGATTCCGAAAAATATACCCAATTTGTTTTTAATAGCCATAATGAATGTTTTTGTTTTTGCGAAGAATGGCGAAGCGTCTTACAGCTTTTTCTTCAATTCAAGCTTAATTGTTCTGCTTCGCATTCCTCGATTGAGACCTTAGCCATTTATCGACTTCCTTTTTATCAAAACGCCAGACGCCTCCAATTTTTATGCCGGAAATTTTGCGCTGATTGAGCCAGTTGTAAATCGTCTGTTTCTGGAGTTTTAGATATTTGGCTAATTCTTCGACATCGAGTAAACTGTTCATCGTTCGACTCAATTCTTTGGACCTCACGTTAGCTATATTTCATCATCTTCTTTAATCAACTTCCTTAATCTTAATTAGACTATAATAGACTTACTCTGTCAATAAAGAAAAATAATATTCTTGAAGAAGTTGATTTTTGACAGAAATGAAATATTGAGGAGCTTTAGTAGGTGATATCGAAGGTATGGAGATCTGTATTGTTCGGGCCGGCGTTAGCAGTGGGCACATGAGTAATGGTATAGGTTTTTCCATCCAAAGTTACTGTGCTGGGTAAAGGTGTAGCGGAACCGGGATCGAATTCATTCATATAATTGTACCATGCGACTCCTTTGCCGATCTGCTCTGCTTTGATGCGTTCTATTTGATGCTGCGTGTAGATTGCTTGGCTATAGTTGGTACTGATCACGCCGATGGTCACGATCATCATCACAATGGTTAATATAATGACGGTCACGAGGATCACGCCTGTCTCTTCTTTTAGCCGATTACTGAACATAGGATTCTCCTAAGCAGAGCTTTTAGGGTCTTGTTCATCTTTTTCCTGAGAAAAATAGCTCTTGCACTTTGGGCACTTTTTAATTTTATCTTTCAAATCATCAGAGAAGAAATACGTACAATAAGGACAACGCAACAAGTTTTTCGCGGTTGTTTTCCCGTTTATTTCTCTACTATAATTATAAACGAACCAAGGGATAAGAACAAGCATCATTACAAAAAAAAGGAAGACAGAAATGGCAGTAACAAAATCGATTCGAATCATTTATGGATTTATTTTAAGGGGTTGCCTCGGAGGAATGGATGGCTCAATGTTAATGTTTTGTCCTTGGTCTTTCTGCTCTTTCTTGATTTCAGATATTTCAAATAATGTTTTCTGATCCTTTTTTGACGATTGAGAAATGGCGGGGATATGCAATGATTTGTCTTGACCTGAAGATTGAAGTAATGGCTCAAATTCAGCCGACACCGATAGGTTTTTTGGAATATGATTGATGATGGCAGGCCCTGCCTGTTTCGTCATTTTCTGAGAAATAATCAGATCCTGCCCCCGGAGAATGGATCCCAGAAATGTCATCACAGGCTTTTCCCTTTGCGGTTTTAACGAAAAAGAAAAAATGAAAAGCCCTAAAATAAACAAGTGAGCGAAGAAAGAAATCGATAGGGCATGGAAAAGAATGCGTTTATCGCTTATCAGCATATCTTAATTCTGTTTCCTTAAAAACTGGGATCATGGACTTCGGCAGAACAGAATTCTACTTTTTTTGATCAGTAGCGATATTGACTTTCTCTATTTCCAAATCCCGGCAAAGATCCCAAATATCAATAATACGCCCCAAAGAAGCGCGACGGTCCGCTTTAATCAAGATAGAACGTTTTTTGTTTAAAGGTTTTGACAGTTCTTTCCTTAAATCGTTCATCGTCGCGATGGAATTGTCGAGATAAATTACGTTTTCGCTGGTGATGACAATCACCAGATTTTCTTCGTCGATGACTTCGCTTGTGATCGCGCGGGGCAATTTCACTTTGATGCCGGACTGAAAAACAAAGGATGAGGACAGCATGAAAAATATCAAAAGCTGAAAAATGACATCCACCAGAGGCGCCAGATCAATCTGCTCGCGGCCATATTCAAGTTTTGAATATCGTTTAAATTGCAATGGGACTCCCTCTCTTCGTTAATTCAAAGTTCCTTTATTTGCCGCTTTCTGTAATCTGACAGATGACATTGATGAGTTCTGTGGCGCTGTGTTCCATCTGCAAAATAAATCGATTGACTTGGCTCACGAAATAGTTATAAAAGACAAAGGCCGGGATCGCGACAATCAGACCCGCAACCGTTGTCAGTAAGGCCTCCCAAATGCCACCGGCGAGATCGCCGGGAGTTACGGGATTTAAGGACGTTGCCCGTTGTTGAATGGTATGGAAGCTTGAGGCCAAACCGGTGACGGTTCCTAAAAGTCCTAACAAAGGAGAAATGTGGGCAATCGTGGCCAGCATGGGCAATTTTTGTTCAAGCTTGGGCACAACATAAAGACTGGCATCTTCGATCGCTTCCTTTAATTCTTCCCGGGAAGAGCCGAATTTAGCCAAGCCGGCCTTGAGAATTTTGGCTATAGGGGAAGGATTGCGGTCGCAGAGTTCTATGGCTTCATGGATATTATCATTCTTGACAAGATCAAATACTGATTTTTTGAGCTTTTGCGTGTTAGTGCGAATGGACGCATAATAAAGAAATCGTTCAATAATCACAGTCAAAGCGAAAAAAGAACATAACAAGATAAGATACATAACCGGTCCGCCAGCTTGCATGAGTTTCCATGCATTGATTTCCCATATTCCCATGATGCCTCCTTTTTAATATATCGTTTTAATTCTGCGGTAATTCAATATTACTGTTAATCCACTCTATTCTTTCTTGAGCGAATTTAGCTTCTTCAACACCTTGTTCGATGATCTTATTATACGCCAATTTGGCATTTTCCCAATCTTCTTCTTCTTCAAAAATCTTGGCCATGCGCAAGTAGGCTTTTGTGGCCCACGAACGTTCTTCAGGATAGAGATAGGGTATCTTCAGATATGTTTGCAAGGCCTCCGTATTCTGGTTGAGCATTTCGAGCGTATCTCCGATCAGAAATGTGAGTTGCGCGTCACTGAATTGACTCAATCCAATGTCAGCGTCAAGTGCTTTTCTAAAAGCGTCAATGGCTTTCGCGTATTGACGATCCTGAATATTGATTTCCGCGATTTTCACATACGCATCGCGAACAAATTCCGGTGATGTATTGACAATCTTCTGATAAGCCAAAACAGCTTTGTCAGGTTCGATATCGCGAGAAAAAATATCGGCAATGGCCAATTGGGCCTTGGCGTAAATCTCGCGATCATTGGTATCGATCATTTTGTATTGACTCAATGCTAAATCAAGCTCTTGCTTGGATGCGTAGGCCTGCCCAAGACCGTAATGGGCCATATTGGCTTTTTCATGATCCGGAAACTGTTTGATCAGTTCATCAAAGTAAAGAATGACGTTATCATAATCGGCATGCTCCAGATAGTAGTCCCCGAGCCATAAAAGCGATTCCAGAGCCGTCTCCGTCTGGGGATACTTGTAGACTATGATTTTAAATTTCTTAAGCGCTTCTTTATCATCCCCTAAGCGATAAAGACATTTGGCGATATTGACTTCAGCGTCTCTGGCGATCGGTAATTTATCGGGATAGTTTTTGGTGATTCTCTGGAAGACCTCCATCGCCTCTTGAGTTTGATTCAGATTAAACAGGGAAAGCCCGATTAGGTAATTGGCTTCCGGCTGCAGTTCATGCGTTTTGGGCAAGGCCTCGCAAAAGGCCTCGAGTTCTTCTTTGGCGGCGAGCCAATCATTTTTCTTAAAATAGACAAGGCCGAGATAATAGCGGACGTCATTAAAATATTTACTTTCCGGGAAGTTCGATTGGTGGCTTTGAAAGACTAAAGCGGCCGATTCAATGCGATCCATTTTTAAGAAAGCAACGCCTTGTCGGTATTGGATATAATCTGCATAGAGGCTCTGGGGGTATTCTTTGAGGATTTTGTCGTAGATTTCAACCGCTTTGGCATATTGCCCATTGTCTTGGGTCGTGTCGCCGATTTGCGTCAGGGCGCTAACCTTGATGACCTTGCTCTGGGTTTGATCCGCAACTTTCTGGAAATTTTCAATTGCCGAATCAACCTCTCCGCGTTTTAAATAAATCCAGGCCAATCCAAAATAGGCCTTTTCCACGATTTCTTGCAGTGTTTTGTCGCTGGAATAAGTTTGGATCATCCAGATATTTTCTTGAATGGCCTCGTTATATTGACCCAGCGAATAAAGTATATTGGCCTTGCCGAGATGCGCTTGGGGGATACGTTCGCTAGTAGGGTGCTCTCGCATGAGTTCTTCATAAGTCGCTAAAGCTTTTGAATATTCCTCCATAGAAGCATCAAGCGTGGCTAAGCCAAGAAGAATTTCATCCGTCGGGACATTTTGCTTGTCCGCGAGGTCCTTGGCTTCGACGAAAAATATCTGTGCCTGGTCAAATTCCTTTTGTTTTAAATAGCTCCATCCCAAGCTGATTTTTGCCATGAGGGTGAGCTCATTATTCTTGGAAACGGCAACTGCTTTGAGGAAATAATCAATAGCGTCGGGATATTGTTCGAGATAATAATAGGACTCTCCGATATAAAAATAGGCTTGATCATGGCGGTTTGATTTTTGAAATTTTAGAACATAGCTTCTGAAATCTTTAATCACGGCTTCGTAATCCCTGAGCTGATAATCACATTCACCGATCATAAAGAAGCAATCCTCCGCGAGTTCGCTGGTAATAAACTTTTGCGTGAATGTCATGAATGTCTCTTTGGCTTTTTGAAACTGCCCTTGTTCAAAATACGTCCAGCCCAAAGAGTGATAGGCTTGAGGAAGAAATGTTGAGTCTGGATAGCTGTCGATTAAGCGAAGGTAATGCTCTTGGGCTTGCGGATAGTCTTTGGCCTTAAAATACGTTTCCGCAAGCCAAAAAAGGGATGCATCTTTCCATTCGTCGGTTTGCTGAAGATCTCGGAAGATATCAAAGGATTCTAAATACTGGCCTTTGAAGAAATGGCATTGACCCAGAATCAAGCGCGCTTCCGTGCGGCGTTTGGCTTGAGGATAGGCCTCTAAATATTCCTGAATATAGCGGATGGCCACGTCATAAAAACCGTCATCCAGAGCCTTCTGGGCGACAAGAAAAAGCTCTGATTCATGGTCTGCAGCGAACGTTTTTCCAATAAGAGGATTGGCAAAATTCGCACAGATCATGAAAGAAATTAAGGCGAGGACAATGGAAGAAAGTGAATTCCGTGGTTTCATGGGCAATATTATAACAAGTCGATAGGCGCTTTACAATTTCTTCTTTGAGGGTTTGGCCCGGACAAATTTCTTTAGATATCGCCCTGTGTAGGAAGCTTTATGGCGGATGATGTTTTCGGGCGTACCGGAAAAAACAACCTCTCCTCCCCTATCGCCGCCTTCGGGACCGAGATCGATGATGTAATCCGCTGTCTTAATCACTTCCAAGTTATGTTCGATAATCAGGACCGTGTTGCCCTTATCGACCAGTCGATGGAGAACATCGAGAAGTTTGCCGACATCGGCAAAATGCAATCCTGTGGTCGGTTCATCGAGGATATAAAGCGTTTTTCCTGTGGCTTGCTTGCATAATTCGCTGGCGAGCTTCACGCGCTGAGCTTCTCCTCCCGAGAGCGTTGTGGCGGGCTGTCCACATTTAATATAATCTAGTCCGACGTCATGCAGCGTTTCTAGGACGCGCTGAATACGGGGAATGTTTTCAAAATGCCTCAGTCCTTCTTCAACAGACATATTCAAAACATCGGAAATATTTTTCCCTTTAAAGTACACATCAAGCGTTTGTTCGTTGAAACGTTTCCCTTTGCAAACTTCGCATTCCACATGAACATCGGGCAAAAAATGCATCTCGATTTTTTTAACGCCATCGCCCGAGCAGGCTTCGCAGCGTCCACCTTTGACATTGAAACTAAAACGACCCGGTTTATAGCCGCGGATGCGGGATTCCGGCATTTGACTCAAAAGCTCCCGGATAGGACCAAATACGCCCGTATAGGTGGCTGGATTGGATCGCGGTGTTCGACCGATGGGTGATTGGTCGACCACGATGACTTTATCGAGATTCTCAATTCCTTTAATTTCTTTATGAGTCCCGGGTTTGTCTTTTGATTGATATATTTTCTGAGCGATGGCCTTATAAAGGACTTCATCCACAAGAGTTGATTTTCCGGAACCCGATACGCCTGTAATGCAAACAAAAGCCCCTAAGGGTATGGACACATCGATGTGTTTTAAGTTATGTTGGCTTGCGTCAATGAGCTTGAGCGTGCGACCATGGTCAATCTTTCGGCGATGGGAAGGAATCGGTATTTTCAGCTGGCCTCGCAGGTATTGACCTGTCAAAGAAGTCTTCGCTTTGAGTAAATTCTTGACATTGCCTGCGAAGATGACTTTTCCGCCATGCTCTCCCGCTCCGGGTCCTAAATCAACAACAAAATCAGCTGCACGAATGGTTGCCTCATCATGCTCGACCACAATGAGCGTATTGCCAAGATCTCTTAAGGCATGCAAAGTCGAAAGAAGCCGTTCATTGTCTTTTTGATGAAGTCCGATGCTGGGCTCATCCAGGATGTAAATCACGCCCACCAAGCCGGAGCCCACTTGTGTGGCCAGGCGGATGCGTTCGGCTTCTCCGCCGGAGAGCGTAGCACTTTTTCGATCCAAGGTAAGGTATTCCAAACCCACATTGATGCAAAAATCAAGACGGCGTATGATTTCTTTTAGAATCTGTTCGCTGATCAGTTTTTTATCTTTGGGAAGATTCAGATGAAGGAAAAACTGCTTTGCTTCTTTAATGGACAGGGAGGCAATCTCGCTAATATTCTTGTTATCGATGCGTATAGCCAAAGATTCTTTTTTAAGACGCGCACCCTGGCATTCCGGGCAAGGCAAGACAGACATAAAATTGGAAATTTCATTCTTAAGCCAATCATTATCGGTCTCCCGAAAAAGACGCTCAAGATAATTGACGGCTCCTTCAAAACGCCGGCCCCAAATTTCATCTCCGGAGCCGTACAGGATAAGATCTTTTGTTTTCTTGGGAAGATTTTTAAAAGTGAGATGGATATCAATATGATAGAGATCGGCGATCTCGCGCAGAACGGCCCGATAATACATCATGTAACCTCGTCCACCTTTTCGCCAGGGAGCGATGGCCTGGATCCAGGATTTTAAGGGATCCGGCACGATCAGCTCGGGATCAATCTCCATTTTTGTGCCTAAGCCGTTGCATTTGGAGCAGGCGCCGTAAGGAGAATTAAAGGAGAAAATGCGCGGCTCAATCTCAGATAAACCGATTTGGCAATCAATGCACGCATAATGCTCGCTAAAGGTTTGATCGGGAATGTTCTTGTCGAAGCTCATGGTTAGAAGGCCTTTGCCGATTTTGAGAGCCGTTTCGACGGAATCCGTGAGTCGCTTTTTGATTTCTTTTTTTATCAGAAGATGATCGATCACCACATCGATATGATGATTCTTGTATTTATCGAGCTTGATCTTATCCTGAACACCGACGATTTTACCGTTGATGCGCAGGCGGGCGAAACCGGCTTGGGCGACTTGCCGGCCGATTTGACGGTATTCCCCTTTGCGACCGCGAATCAAAGGAGCGAGGATATGGACGTCGGCTCCCTCGCGACTATCGAAAATTTGATGGACAATTTCTTCGGTTGTTTGACGTTCAATCTTTTTCCCGCAGTGAGGACAGTAAGGCGTGCCGATGCGGGCGAACAGCAAGCGAAGATAATCGTAAATTTCCGTGACCGTAGCAACTGTAGAACGCGGATTACGGCTGGTCGTTTTTTGCTCAATAGCGATCGTTGGCGATAAGCCTTCGATATATTCGATATTAGGTTTTTGGAGTTGCTCCAGGAATTGCCTTGCGTACGCCGAAAGGCTTTCGACATAACGCCTTTGACCTTCCGCGTAAATCGTGTCAAACGCGAGCGATGATTTTCCGGATCCGCTTAAACCCGTGATCACAATAAATTGATTACGCGGGAGACAAAGATCGATATCTTTGAGATTATGCTCTTTGGCCCCTTTGATAAGTATAGGATGATCCATCATTTGATTTAATGAAAAATTCCGCTTTGAATTTTTTTGTTTTCGATGATGAGTTGGAGAAAATAACCCCCACACATATTGCGTGCGGGGGTTATTTTATAATAACTACCTTGGACTTACTTCTTCTTGGCTTTTCCTCGAGCAGCCTTCTTTTTCTTTTTCTTTCCGCCGCGAACCATTTTGGCGCAGGAAATATCACCTTTCTTGTCGATGAAGTACAGGAATCCAGATTTTTTCGTTATGCCAACCTTAGCAACCTTCTTAGGGGCTCCGCCTTTTTTGCTACCGCGAGCCATTTTAGCACAAGAAATATCACCCTTTTTATCGACGAAGTACAGGTAACCACCTTGCTTCTTAATGCCGACCTTAGCGACTTTTTGAGCCATTGTCTATTTCACCTCCTCTCCTAAGTTCCAATTTTAATAAAGTTAACGTGTTGTTTGAGCGTCTGCAGAGCTGATAACACAGCGAGATAACTTGTTTTCGGATTGTCCGGACACGGAACATTATCCGTTCGTGTCATTAGGCGGCCAAATGATCCTTCAACGACAATTTCGTGGCTGTTTGTTTTAAATTGAGGTGATGTGATGATGCGAATCTTCATTTTGTTCTTAGCGCGGCTCGCTAAAGCCAACGTTGCGGCCACGTTGATATTGCGTGGAAAATATTTGACCGCTCTCTTAACATCCCCTTCAAAAATAATTGTTTCCTTTTTGATATGGCTTAAATCGATCCCCTTTTCGATCACATAGCGTGCGTTCGCTAAACCCCGGGGGGGTTTGCGCGTTGTGAGCGTGATTTTAGATATTTTTTCAAGACTTCCGGCCTTGATGGCGTCCAGGCCGCCGATAGCGCCTGAGGGAAGCAGCAAATGGCATTTATTTTTTTCTGCAAGCTTAAAAAGATCAGGCGCGCTTAGCATCTGGCCGATACTCATAACGAGAACGCTTTTCTTGGCCAGTAACGCGGGTTTGATAATACTGCGTATGTTATTAGAAGAAACAGCTTCAACGATCAAATCACACTTTTTAATCAAACTATTTAGCGTTGATGCAACGATGTCTTGACGATGAAGCTTGTTTGCCAAGGCACAAGTTTTTTCTTTATCAATATCATAAAGTGCGTTAATACAAAACGATTTCTTCCACTCCTTTTGTATGCGCTTGGCGATGCCTGTTCCAATAGCCCCGCAGCCGACTATTCCAATGTGTGTCTTTTTCATAGAACGTTGACCCTTATGTTATCAATGAGACGTGTTGTACCGAAATAAACCGCCAAAGCGATGAAGAATGTGCCTTTAAGATTCTTTAAAGTGGTCAGGGTTTGCGCATCCGAGCATTCAATATAATCAATCTTGGCATCGCTATGTTTCTGAATTACCTGTTTCATTATGTTTTTAATGATGCTTGCTCGTCTTTCGCCTTTTTTAATGAGATCCTTCGCACGCTTCAAAGATTGAAATAAAACACAGGCCTCTTGTCTTTGATTCGTCGTAAGATATGAATTGCGCGAACTCATGGCTAAACCATTCTTCTCGCGTATGATCGGCATGACCTTAATCTTCATTTTAAAGTTAAGATCTTCGATCATCTTTGCAATGATAACGGCTTGCTGCGCATCCTTTTGTCCCAAGTAAAGAACATCCGGCTCGACGATATTTAAAAGTTTGCAGACGATCGTGGTCACGCCCAGGAAATGATTCGCTCGCGTCCGTCCGCAAAGAGTCTCGCTTAAGTTTGTTACGTCAACATATGTCAAATAGCGGTTCGGATACATTGTTTTTTCCGACGGATAAAACATTATATCAACATTTTCATTTTTTGCCAAGCATTCATCTTGTTTTTTATTGCGCGGATATTTCTTAAAATCCTCGCCGGGAGAAAACTGTGTTGGATTGACAAACAGGCTCACAACCGTGCAATCGTTTTCTTGTTTCGATTTTTTCATCAAAGACAAATGACCTTGGTGGAAATAGCCCATCGTCGGCACAAATCCGATACGTTGTTTCTTCCTTCTGATCGGTGCAAGAGTTTTGCGAAGTTGGTGGATGGAGCGAATGATCTTCATCGTACTTTACCTTCAACGTGCTGAGGTGCGATTTCTTTTAATGGTTGTAAAACAAAATTCCGCTGATGCATCCTGGGATGCGGAATAATGAGATCTGGTTCATTAAGCGCAATATCATCATACAGCAACACGTCCATATCGATGGTCCGGGGACCATTACGCACTGTTTTTGTACGCCCCAGTTTTTGCTCAATCGTTTTGATAAGGGATAATAATTCATGGGGATCTAAAGATGTGGTGACTTCAATGACCGTATTGAGGAATAGACATTGGGGCGGGCCGCCTTCAGGCTCTGTTTCAATGATGTGCGCGCGCTTGGTGACTCTGATGCTATGATCCTCAAGCAATTTTATCGCTTGGAGAATATTTTGCTCTCGATTGCCAAGATTCGAGCCTAAACCAAGATAAGCAATTGCCACTTAGAGAACCTTCTTTAATCGCTCAACAGCTTCAAACAGTCTTTCTTTGGGGACCGTTAGGGCCATGCGCACAAAACCCTCTCCTGCCTGGCCAAAACCCACACCCGGCGTTACGATAATATCGGCCTGATCCAAAAAGGCTTTGGATGTTTCCATGGAATCATTAAATTTTTTTGGGATCTTGGCCCAAACAAAAAAGGATGCACTTGGAGGAGTAATTTTCCAACCAATACTACGCAGGCCGTTAATGAGCGCATCCCGCCGTTCTTGATAAACATTGCGCAAATCGTTGACGTCCTGAGCCCCTTCTCTGAGGGCCTTGACAGCCGCAACTTGGATAGCCTGAAAAATACCGGAATCCATATTGGATTTCACTTTAGCCAGGGCCGCGATCAATTGATGGTTGCCGCAGGCCCATCCGATGCGCCAACCGGACATATTGTATGTTTTTGAGAACGAATGGAATTCAATGGCCACGTCTTTTGCGCCTTCGATTTCCAGGATGCTGACGGGTTTTTCGTTATCATAGAAAATTTCGGAATAGGCTAAATCAGAAACCAGGATCATGTTTTTCTCTCGCGCGATGCGAACGAGTTCTTGAAGGAATTCCCGTGGTGCCGTGGCTGCTGTGGGGTTGTTCGGATAGTTGATGAGCATCATTTTGATATCTTTTGCCGCCTCTACCTTCTTTAAATCGGGAAGAAAATTGTTCCCGGACTTCAACGGGACAGTAACGATTTTGCCACCGGCAAAAGTAATGGCTGCTCGGTAAGCCGGATACGCTGGGTCTGTCAAAAGGACCTTGTCTTTAGGATTGATAATGCCCAGAGGTAAATGTGCCAGGCCCTCCTTTGAACCGATCAAAGGATAGATTTCTTGCCCGGAATCAAGAGAAACACCGAAACGATTTAAAAACCATTCGCCAATGGCCGAACGTAATTCCGGCAGGCCGGCATCAAAAGCATAACGGTGATTGGCTTTGTCGCGCGCCGCTTGCGCTAATGCGTCAATAATAAAAGGAAATGTGCCTAAATCGGGGTCCCCGACACCCAAGTCGATCACGTCTCGTCCGGCGGCCTTGGCCTCGCGCTTCGCCTTATCAATTTCAAGGAACAGATAAGGCGGTAGCTGTTTGAGTCTTTCTGAAAATTCAATATGCACGAGATTACCTTCTTTCTCTTAATTTCCAACGTATCGCCATAAGGCGCTTGGAAGAAGTTTTGACTGCTAATTGATGCAGTTGTTCGAGGATTTCAAGTTTTTTAGCCGGGGGGATTTTCATCCACTTGCGCGTTCTTTCGTTGGCACTTTCCCATTTTGATATCATGCCAGTCTTCCGTTTCTCTTGATTCGATTTAGTTCATAGATGTCAATCTTATCTATGTCTCGATTTGCTTTCTTTTTCATTTTAATCAAATGGTCAACGGACATGACCCACAGCGTCAATTGTCCGCACTTGATCCGTTTAGCAGATTTAATGGCTTGCTCAAATGAGACCGGTGACTCAATAATAATATCGACTTCCTTAAATGCTTCTTCCTTGTAAAAGTTAAAAGCTTTCATGTGCTTGTTTTTAATCCAATCTCTTCGTGTGTTGGTATTGGCAATCCCCATGGGATCAACCGGCTGTTTGACTCTGTATCCTTTTTGGGTGAGGATCCTAACGATCTTCGCGAGATTCTCATCGCTCATTTCAACAAGGATATCTAAATCAGCCGTACTGCGGAAAGAACCTAAAAGATTGACAGCTAAGCCGCCGGCAATAACATAACGGACTTTCTTTTTTTGAAATTCACTCAAGATTTCTTCGTAGAACATAGGACATCCTTACAAGCAAGTTTTTCTTCTTACCTATTTGCTATTTCAACTGCAGCACATCTTGCATATTAAACAAACCTTTTTTCTGTGCCGAAACATATTTAGCGGCGACCAAAGAGCCTTCGGCAAAGATATCGCGCGTTTTGGCATGATGGCCGATCGTGATCGTATCGACCTTGCTTTCAAAGACAACTTCATGATCTCCCACAATCTCATCTTCGCGGATCGATTTGATATTTTCTACCTTTGCGCCTGTGGCGTTCTGGATAATTTGCGCTAAGGACTTAGCGGTCCCGGAAGGGGCATCCTTTTTATGAACATGATGGGCTTCGGTGATTTTGACCGCATAGGCGTTGGATGTTTTCTCGGAGACGATTTGGGCGAGTTTAAAAAGAACATTCACGCCGACCGACATATTGGAGGCAAAGACAATCGCGATTTTCTCCGAGGCCTTGCTGATTTTCTGGATCTGTTCATCCGAAAGTCCGGTTGTCCCAATCACCATTTTGACATTGTTTTTGACGCATTCATCACAATGAGCCATGGTGGCTTCGGGTGAGGAAAATTCAATCAGCACATCCGCTTTTTTCAGATTTTTGACGTCCGATGCAATCGGAATTTTATCAACCTGTCCGCCGACGGCAGGATGGTTCTTATGTTCCAGAAGCGATGCAATCCTAAACTCTTTATCTTCTTGGGCTAGATGAAGAATTCTCAATCCCATACGCCCCTGACATCCGCTAATTCCTAATTTAATCATGAAACATCCCTTCCTTTATTTATTCTACTTCGCCGAATACCCCGCAGCTTGGCTTTCGGGGATGTCCGCCTTGCAAAGCAGGGCGAGATCTCGCCCAAAATCTTTGATTTTGGGCGGAAAGGCGGAAGTAGAACCCTACGAAGTCCGTCTCCGCCAAATTGCTTTCGCGTTTGGCTTCGCCGAGATCCCGCCGAAGTCAAACACGATAAGCACTTCGACTTTGCTGTGTCCTTCGAAGTGTCCTGAGCTAGTCGAAGGATATTTGACGAAGGCGGACTCAAACACGCAACGAAGTGAAGTTTTTGAGCGGTCCTCCTTCGCCAAGGCTTCGGAAGGATTCTGCGAAGCTTTAGCGAAGCAGAACTTCGAAGAATGAACCATCCAAAACTTCCTTTAAGATACCCCGTAGCTTGCTACGGGGAGATTCATTGCTTTGGTCGGTTGCTTTCGTTAATTCTATTTCAGAAGTCCGTATTCCTTCAGAGCTTTCTTTAATTTCTCTTTGTTGTCATCCGCCATCGGGCAAAGAGGCAAGCGTACCTCATCGGAACAAAGACCCAAAAGCCCAGCCGCTGTCTTAACGGGAATCGGATTTGTTTCAATGAACAGGGCCTTGATGAGAGGCAAAAGCTTGTAATGCAACTCCTGAGCTTTTTTGATATTGCCGCTTTCAAAGGCTTTGACCACATTGACCGTATCTTGAGGAACGAGGTTGGCGACAACCGAGATAACACCAACACCGCCAATGCCTAAGATGGGCAATGTGAGGGCGTCATCACCGGAAAGCAATAAGAAATCTTTAGGGCAGAGGCTCTTAATCTGAAGCATTTGATCAAGCGATCCCGAGGCCTCTTTGACGCCGATAATATTCTTGCAGTCGTGAGCCAGCTTGGCTATGGTTTCGGGATTGATATTGACAGCTGTCCGACCGGCGATGTTATAAAGAATGATGGGAATATTGACGCTGTCGGCGATTGCTTTGAAATGAAGATAAAGGCCACGTTGCGTCGGCTTATTATAATAAGGACTCACGATCAAGGCGCCGTTGGCTCCGGCCTTTTTGGCATGTTGAGTTAAGGCCACCGCTTCCTTTGTTGAGTTAGAACCGGTGCCGGCTAGGACAGGAACCCTTTTGTTTGAAGCTTCGATGCACACTTCAATGACGCGCTCATGCTCTTCGGTTGAAAGCGTCGGAGATTCTCCCGTTGTTCCGCAGGGTAAAATGCCCGTGGTGCCGTTTTTGATTTGAAAATCAACCAATTCTTTGATTTTAGCTTCATCGACTTGGTCATTCTTAAACGGTGTCATTAAGGCGACAATAGAACCCTTAAACATAATACTCCTCCTTTAATGAGTGCGTCACTTATGGAGCGAGCGAAAACGTCCGTCAAATTGCCTCAGGGCAATTTGACGAGATCTCGTCAATCTGTCAAAAGCAGATTGGCGGAAGCGAACATAAGTGACTGCACGAATTAAACCCCCACACCAATTATTATGACAAACAATTTGAAATACGTCTTTTTAATTGGGCAAAGGCTCGAGATCTTAATTTAAGATTTCTTTCTCTATTTCTAGCATTACTCTCGGACTTGTAGCTCTCGCAATAGATCAGCTCAAAAGGTCCCCTTTTCTCTGTTGAAGCCACTTGACCGTTGTTGTGCTCTTTGACTCTTCTATTTAAATCATTCGTAAATCCAATATATAAATTCGAATCTCTCGTACTTTTTAGTAAATAAACATGAAACATTTTTGTATCTTGTTCATTAAAATAATTGGTGTGGGGGTCAAATTCGGACATACAACTTATGTCACTTCGTTCCATAATTTGTGTCCTCATTTGACATGGTACTCTCCTTTTGCGATAAATTGAACAGGTCCTTTCAACCAGACATTCTCAATCTTTCTATTTTTTAAAGAAAACTGAATATTGAGAAGCTCCCCTCCGCTTGTCCGCACGTTCATCGAGACATGATCTCTGGAGAGAATCAACGGGTTGGCTTTCAAAAAAGTGATGATCGCGCAGGCCACCGAACCCGTTCCGCAAGCCAGGGTTTCGTCTTCGACGCCTCGCTCATAGGTCCGCACGTTCACGAGATTTTGTTTGACTTGCTCCACAAAATCGACATTGGTGCCGCGCGGTTTAAATTTATTATGGAAACGAATAAAACGGCCGATTCCGCTCACGTCAATTTTTGCAAGATCACTGACAAAAATAATCGCGTGCGGGACACCTGTATCGATATAATTCACCTGAATAGTTCGTTTGCCGATTTTAATGGGGATGTTTGGTTTGTAGCCTTGAGGTTCGCTTAAGCGCACTTTGGCCACTTGCCCTTTAGCTTGCGCCAAGAGATTCCCTGACATTGTTTCGATACTAAATAATGTCTTTTTGGGTCTGCGGTTTTGAACAATGAAGGCCGCCATGCAGCGCGCTCCGTTACCGCACATCTCCGCTTCGGAGCCGTCGGCATTGATGATGCGCATGCGGTAGTCAGCTTTCTTGGATTTATCCAAAACCAAAAGACCGTCGGCGCCAACTCCTGTTTTGCGGTTACAGACTTTGATGGCCAATTTCTTGAAATTGGTCTTAAGTACCTCCATAACCACAAAGTCGTTGCCCGCTCCTTGCATTTTTGTGAATTTAATTTTTTTCATTAATGAAGCATTATGATTATATTTGTTTCCTCCCCGCCCTTTTGCTGAAAGCAAAAGGGCGGGGTCAATTCGGCCTTATGACTTATGTCGTTTTACTCCGTAAGTCATGGCCTCATTGATTAAGAAAGAAGGAATGGTTTCACCTTGAGCGAGATCCTTAAATGTTTCCCGTCTTTTGACAATGCTGAATTGGTTTCCCTTGACCATGACTTCCGGAACACGGCAGCGCATATTGTAGTTGCTGGACATCGTGTATCCGTACGCTCCGGCGCTCATCACCGCCAAGAGATCATTTTTCTTAAGCATAGGAAGCCGGCGGTCTTTTCCTAAAAAGTCACCGCTTTCGCAGATCGGGCCGACCACGTCAACCTTAACCGTCCGTGCTCGTCTTTTGACGACAGGAACGATTTCCTGATAAGCATGGTAAAGGCTCGGACGAATGAGGTCATTCATCCCGCCATCAACAATAAAGAATTTCTTAAATCCGTTATCCTTGAAGTAAAGCATTTTGGTCACAAAAATTCCCGCATTGCCGGTGATAAAGCGGCCCGGCTCCATGATAATTTTAAGGCCCGATTTCTTGAGATAGGGCAACACCGCATGGGCAAATTGATCGGCATTCTGCGGCTTTTCATCCTTGTAAATGATACCGAGACCCCCACCGATATTAAGATATTCAAGGCAGACTCCCGCAGTTCTAAGATCCGTCAAGAATCTAGTTATTCTTTTCATGGCCTGAATAAATGGTTTCTGGCTTGTGATCTGAGATCCGATATGAATATGCAAGCCGTTCATCCGCACATGCGAAAACCTCGCTTGCGATTTAAGCACCCGACGCGCATTCTTGAGATCAATGCCGAATTTTTTCGACAAAGTCCCTGTCGTAATCGCCTGATGCGTGGCGGCATCCACATCCGGATTGATGCGTAGAGCCACCTGGACCTTTCGCTTCATTTTTCTGGCCACGCGATTGATGTTCTCAAGTTCAGGAACAGACTCGACATTAAAAAATAAAATATTTTTTCTAATGGCAAAGGCGATTTCCTGATCCGTTTTGCCGACTGAAGCAAACACGATTTTTCTTGGATCGGCACCGGCCTTGAGGGCTTTTTGAAGTTCCCCCATCGAGACAATATCAATGCCGGAGCCAAGATTCAGCAGAGTTTTAATCACGGAAAGATTCCCGTTTGATTTCATTGAGAAGCAAATCAAAGGATCAACGGAAGCGAAGGCGCGCTTTAACTTGAGGAAGTGATCCGACAAAGTCTTATGGCTGTAAAGATAAAAGGGTGTGCCGACTTTGCGGGCCACCTCTCTTACGCTGACCTTTTCGCAATATAATTCGCCTTTTCTAAACTTAAAATCGTGCATGGTTTATTTTTTCTTTCGTTTTCGTATAGATTTCTTTGAATTGACCGAATAAACAGGGTTCATGATGGTCCGCACTATTTGAGCGCTGAGCAATGGATGAAACTTCTTAAGTTCTGCATTCGTCATGTCGCGCAATTGAATTTCCTTTTTTCCTTTGCATTTGTGCTTGATTAATCGACCGATGATGACATGCGCTTCTTTAAAGGGAATACCATGTTGCACAAGATAATCCGCCAAATCTGTAGCGTAAAGCGATTCATCGTCAAGTTGCTTAGCAATATTTTCTTGATTAAATTTGACGTTCTTTAAAAGTTCGGCACAAACCTCAAGCTCCTGTTGAACAATTTCAAACGACTCAAATAGCGGTTCCTTATCCAATTGCATATCCCTGTTGTATGATAACGGCAGCCCTTTCATCATTACAAGAACGCTAATGAGATGGCCGTAGAGTTTTCCGGTGTTCCCGCGAATCAATTCCAGAACATCCGGATTCTTTTTATTGGGCATCAAAGAGCTTCCGGTGCAGAATGCATCATCGATATCGATAAAATCAAATTCCTTTGTCGACCACAGGATCAAATCTTCCGCGAGGCGAGACAAATGAAGGCCGATCACGCTGAGGGCACTTAGAATATCAATGATAAAATCCCGGCTGCTGACCGTATCGATCGCATTTTCTGAAGCTTGAATAGATACCTTGGCTCCCAGCAATGGTTTCAAGTCTTGAGTATAACAGGATGAAGGAATAAATGTTCCGGCTAACGCTCCGGATCCCATGGTCAAATCAATGCTCTGAAATATCTGCAGGAGTTTTGCTTCGTCTCGACTCAGCATCATATGGTAGGCATGCAGGTAATTGTAAAGAGAAATAGGAATCGCATGCTGCATATGCGTGTAGCCGGGCATAATGATGTTTTTGTTTTTCTTCGCAAGCTCATTTAAGGCTTTATCAAGAACGATCAAAAGCTCTAAAGTTTCTACGCAGTTCTCAAGGCAATACAGTTTGGTGTCAAAGACGACTTGGTCATTGCGCGAGCGGCACGTATGTAATTTCAAAGCCGCCTCTTTTGCCTTCTTCTCTGTCAGTGATTGAATAGCCGAATGAATGTCTTCGCAAGTGCTGTCCATGTCTTTGAAGAACGATCCGTTATCAATCGAAGACAGAATGGCCTTCAAAGCTTTTTTGAGCTTTGCATGCTCCTTGGGCGTCAAAAGCTTGGCTTTTTTCAGAATATCGATATGGATGAGCGAACCAAGGCAGTCATAGGCCGCAAGTTTATAATCAAAATGAATGGAATTGGTAAATTCATCCACAAGCGTGTGTGTTTTTTTGTTAAACCGTCCCCCCCATAGTTTTTCTGCCATGATGTTTCTCCTTAATACGGCATTCCCCAGAGTTTAATAAATCCTTCCGCCAATTTCTGATCAAATGTATCTTTGTCACCGTACGTAGCCAATTTTTCCTTGTAAAGAGAATATTCTGATTTTCGGCCAACGGGTGTGCAATTTCCTTTGTATAATTTTAAACGCACCACACCGCTAACTTTTTCCTGCGTCTTGTTGATCCAGGCATCCAATTGTTTCTTGAGCGGCGTTTCCCATAGGCCGTAATAAATCATTTCGGCGTATTTTTGCGCTAAGGTTTCTTTGTAGTGCAATGTTTCCCGGTCTAAAACAAGGCTTTCCAATTCTTTATGGGCGATATGCAGGATTGTCCCGCCCGGAGCTTCGTAAATTTCACGCGATTTAATACCGACCAAACGGTTTTCCACCATATCGACGCGGCCAACGGCATTTTTCCCACCGATTTCATTCAACTTCTTAATCAAATCAACCGGTTTATAAGATTTGCCATGGATACTTACCGGAATCCCCTTGTTGAATCCAATCGTTATATAGGTCACCTTATGCGGTGCCTTTTGAGGACTGACCGTCATTTGATAAATTTCTTCAGGTGGTTCTTTCCAGGGATCTTCGAGAATCCCGCATTCGATACTCATCCCGTATATATTTTTGTCGATACTGTAAGGACTTTTCTTTGTCACATTAATGGGAATGCCTTTGGCCTTGGCGTAATCGATTTCTTGTTCACGCGTTTTAAATTCCCATATCCTCACCGGGGCAATCTGCTTGAGCTTGGGATCAAGGATTTTGGCCGTGACTTCAAAGCGAATCTGATCATTGCCCTTGCCTGTGCAACCATGAGCCAGGGCCTGCGCTTCTTCTTTATGCGCAATTTCCACCTGGTATTTCGCGATCAATGGCCGCGACAAGGCCGTGGCCAAGAGATACTTACCCTCGTAAATCGCATTGGCCTTAAGGGCGCTAAATACATATTTCTCGACAAATTCTTTTTTTAAATCCAGCACATAGACTTTGGAAGCGCCGGTTTTCAAGGCCCGCTTTTGGATTTCCTTGAAATTGTCCTCTTGACCGACATCGGCAATGCACGCGATCACCTGATAGCCTTTGTCCTGGAGCCATTTGATCGCGCAGGAGGTGTCGAGACCACCGGAATAAGCCAATACAACCTTTTTCATAATAATTCTCCAATGGGAACATTATTTCGATCGTTTTCCCAATTATTAATATTTTGATCAATATACGTTTGAATTCGATTAAGATCTTTATCGTTACGAATAATGTGTTCGTAATAATTACGTTGCCATACAGGGTTACCGGGCCGTTGGCGAATTTGATTGATTAATTTTGACGTATTCATTTTAAAATATCCGATTATTTTTGGCAATAACATATTTCGCCGATATATGCGATTATTCGGGTTTTTTTGTTGTAGGGGCAATTCATGAATTGCCCCTACAATATTGATAACGGAAATAATCCCATGAATATGGTTTGGTAAAATAACATGATCATCCAATCGAATATTTTGAAAACGTACGGATAATTGTTTCCATTGCGATTGCACCAATTCCCCAAACACATTTAATTGTATTTTTTTGTCAACAATATCACCGAACAAACATGATCGGTTTTTTGTGCAAATGGTTACAAAATAGGAACCAGACGTTGAATAATTGTATTCTTTTAAACGCATTTGTTTACGACATTTAATCATTTAACAATTCCCAATAAGAATAACAAAATAGCCTTCTGGACGTGCATGCGGTTTTCGGCCTGATCGAAAACAACCGAATGCGGACCGTCCAAGATATCGGACGTCACTTCCTGTCCGCGATGTGCCGGAAGACAATGCATAAAAATATAATTTTTATCGGCCAGCTGGGCTAATCTCTCATTCACTTGAAATTCCTTAAATGCGCCAAGCCTCTTTTTTGTCTCTTCTTCTTGGCCCATACTAACCCAGACATCCGCATAAAGGACATTGGCGTTTTTCGCTGCTTCTTGCGGGGAATAGGATAATTCAATCTTTGATCCTGATTCCTTGGCGATGGCTTGGGCGATTTTGATGATGTCTTTTTTTGGTTCATAGCCTTTGGGTGTCGCGACTTTGATATTGATTCCGACCTTGGCGCAACCCAAAAGCAATGAATGGCAAACATTGTTTCCATCGCCGATATAAGCCAGCGTGACACTTTCTAAATCGCTGAATTTTTCTTTCACGGTGAAAATATCGGCCAATCCTTGGCATGGGTGAAATAGATCCGATAAACCGTTAATAATAGGCACGCTCGCATTTTGCGCGAGTTCAATAATGTCTTTATGGGCATTGGTCCGCGCAACGATACAGTGAACATAGCGCGAAAGCGTTTTGGCCACGTCGGCCGTGGATTCCCGCTTGCCTAAGTCAATTTCCCGCGGACTCAAATAAAGGCTTTTTCCGCCCAACTGCCAAATGCCGATCTCAAACGATACGCGCGTCCGATTCGACGGTTTCTGAAAAACCAAGGCTACAGATTTTTCTTTGAGTTGATCCGTATTCTTTCCTTTTTGGCTTTTGAGCTGAATGGTATGCGCAAGCAACCCTTCAATTTCCTTGGACGAAAAATCCTGAAGACTCAATAAATCACGTTTCATGGTTATCCTATCCTGCGATTTTCGCAAAGGCCTGATCCAGAATCATAAAGGCCTTTTGAATTTGTTTTTTTGTGACATTCAAAGCCGGCATCAGGCGCAACACGGTATTTTGCGTGCAATTGATGATCAGTCCTTGACGGAAACACTCATCCACAATGGCCTTGCCTTCGATATTCAGTTGGATGCCGAACATGAGGCCCAATCCCCGCACTTCCGTGATGCAAGGATATTTTTCTTTCAGGCCGTGAATTTTTTCCATAATGACAGGGTGCATTTGTTTTGCGTTCTTCAACATTTTATCGCTGGTGATCGCCTTGAAAGTGCCCAGCGCGGCTTTGCAAATCAAAGGACTCCCTCCGAATGTCGAGGCATGCATGCCCGGCTTAAAGGTATCTGCCAGTTTTTCTTTAACGACCATAACGCCAATAGGTAATCCTCCTCCCAAGGCTTTCGCGAGAACCATAATATCCGGAATGACGTCATAATTTTTATAACAAAACATCTCTCCTGTGCGGCCCATGCCCGTTTGCACTTCGTCAAAAATTAGAAGAATATCCTTTTCATCGCAGATTTTGCGGATTTCCTTCACATAGGTTGGCTGAGCGATGTGAACCCCGCCTTCCCCTTGAACCAACTCCAGGAGAATAGCGATGGTCTGCTCCGTGAGTGCGTTTTTCAGCGCTCCAATATCATTAAAAAGAACAGTTTTAAAACCGCTGACTAAGGGTGCGAAACCGTCTTGGTATTTCTTTTGTCCTGTGGCGGATAGCGAGCCCAGTGTTCGCCCGTGAAAAGAATTTTTCATGGAAATGATCTCATAGCGCTTCCCTTTACCGTACGCGCGGGCAAATTTAATGGCCGACTCGCAAGCCTCCGTACCGCTGTTACAAAAAAACACTTTTCCTTCAAAAGAATGATAAATAATTTCTTTGGCCAACTTCACTTGCTGAGGGTGGTATAAATTGTTGGGAATATGAATCAGCTTTCCGATTTGATCGCGGACAGCCGCCATCACCTTGGGATGGCAGTGTCCCACATTGCTCACGCCCCATCCGGGGAAAAAGTCCAAATATTTTTTTCCGTCAATATCTGTCAAAGTCATGCCTTTGCCTTTGACAAAAATGCCGGGCATGCGCGAATACGTTGACAAGATATATTTTTCGTAATTTTGGTAGATTTCAGCTTTTTTCATCGTGAATAATTTGTGTTCCGATACCTTTATCGGTAAAGATCTCTAAAAGCAAGGCATGCTGCAAACGCGCGTCAACAATGTGCGTTTTTTTGACCCCGCCTTTAAGCGCCTCAAGACAAGCATCAACTTTGGGAATCATGCCGCCTGTGATAGCTTGATTGGTCTTGAGCAGTTCCACATCCTTTAATTTCAACGTTGAAATCAAAGAATTCGGGTCATCCGGATCCTTTAAAACGCCTTGCACATTCGTTAAGAGAACAAGTTTCTCTGCCTGCAATGATGATGCAATCGCACTCGCGACCTCATCGGCATTGACATTATGCGGTTGTTTCTCTGTGCTGATTCCCATAGGAGATAAAACCGTAATGTGTCCTTCTTTCAAATGATGTTCGATAGCTTCTTTATCGACTTTCTCGATAGTACCAACAAAACCCAAGTCTTTGGATGCCTGTTTTTTGTGCACATGAATGATGTTTTCTTGTCCCTTGAGACCCGTGACATCGCCACGCAAAGCCCTGATTTCTGTAACGATCTTTGTGTTCAATTTATCCAGCTCTTCGATGACAATATGAAGAGTTTCCTTGTCCGTGACGCGAATGCCGTTATGAAATTCTGCCTTCTTTCCTGTGGCCTCCAGACGTTTAGAGATGTGCGGTCCACCGCCATGGATGAGAATCGTTCGGATTCCTACGTAACTTAAAAACACAATATCCTCGAGAACGTTTTTGCGTATCGTTTCATCATCCAAAATACTTCCGCCGTATTTGATCACAAAAACCTTTTGGCGAAAGGCATGAATATACGGAATCGCTTCAACCAGGACCGAGGCTTTTTTAATTATATTTTCCATTGATGCGCACGTAGTCCAGAGATAAATCCGATGTATAAACCGTTGAAGAAGCACGACCAAGATTTAAATTGACTGAAATATTAATATTCTTTGTTTTGAAAGAACTGAATTTAATTTTCATTTGCTTTTCCGAAATAGGCAAGCCGAGCGAGCCAACCGCTGCGGCCACGCGTCCCCAATTAGGATTGCTGCCGTAAGCCGCGGTTTTCACAAGATTTGAGTTGGCAATCGCCAGGGCCGCTTGCTTGGCCTGCGCTTGCGTCTTTGCGCCATGGACGCTCACCTCGATAAATTTTGTTCCTCCTTCGGCATCAAGAACAATCTTCTTCGCACAATCAAGACAAATCAAATCTAGGGCCTTGCAAAAAGCTGTAAAATCTTTTCCGGGCTTGGTGATTTTCTTGTTTTGAGCCAAGCCGTTAGCCATGACGACAACCATATCATTTGTGCTCATGCACCCGTCCACCGTAATGTTATTGAAAGAATGATTCACGGCATTCTTTAAAGCGATTTTTAGCATAGAGCGAGAAATGGCCGCATCCGTCGTAATGAATCCAAGCATGGTCGCCATGTTGGGCGCAATCATGCCCGAACCTTTGGCTATAGCGCCGAGGTGGGCCTTACGATTTCCCAATTTTATCTCGACAGTGAGTTCTTTAACTTTTTTATCTGTCGTTAAGATACCGCGTGCGGCTTTCATGCCTCCGCTTTTGCATAGACCATTGACCAGCTTGGGAATCCCCGCCCTGATTTTATCGATCGGTAGCTTTCGGCCAATAATTCCTGTCGAGGCGACCAGGACATTCTTGGGCTGGATATTGAGTACCTTTGCCGTTAACTCTGTCATTTGTTTAGCATGAAGCAAACCAGGGTGGCCCGTAAAACAATTGGCATTTCCGCTATTGGCGATGATGGCCTGTATCGCGCAATTTCCTTGTAGCCTTTCTTGAGAAATCACTAATGGCGCGGCCTTAATAGAATTTTTTGTAAAAACGCCTGCGCAAACACACGGAACTTGGCTATAGATGAGCGATAAATCCGGTTTTCCTGAACGCTTTAGTCCGCAGGCGATTCCGTTAGCTTCGAATCCCTCGGGAGCCGATACATTTCCCTTAATTCGTTTCATATCAAACCCGCCGATTCTCTATATCCGCACATGATATTAAAGTTTTGAACCGCTTGACCGGATGCGCCTTTCATTAAATTATCGATGACGCTTGTGATAACGATCAAACGATGTTTTGGTTCTACCGCAAGGCTGATGTCGCAATAATTTGTTCCGGTGACACACTTGACTTCCGGTTGTTCACCTTGCTTGAGGATGCGTACAAATTTTTCGGTTTTGTAGAATTTCATATAAAGATCATGAATCTTGTTAGGTAACTTTCCTTTTTTATAACGAACATAAATGGTTTCGAGTATGCCACGATTAATAGGAATCAAATGCGGGACAAAATCCACGCACAGCGCTTTCTTGCCAAGTCGAGACAAGTAATATTCAATTTCCGGCGTGTGCTGATGCGTCAAAACTTTATAAGCCTTCATGCTTTCATTCACTTCAGAGAATAAGAGCGACAAGGCCGCTTTGCGGCCCGCACCGGAAACACCTGATTTGGCGTCAATGGTCAAGGATTCGATGCCTTGAGCTTTAAGGGCAACCAATGGCGCCAAGGCGAGAATGGCGGCCGTAGGATAGCATCCCGGATTAGCCACCAAATCGGCTCTCTTGATTTTCTCGCGATAGAGCTCGGGTAAACCATAAACCGCAAGAGATAAATTCTTTTTATCTTTATGCTCTTGACCATAAAACGTTTTGTAAAGTTTTGTATCATTCAATCGATAATCAGCGCTGATATCAATCACGCGCTTACCGGCCTTCAAGAGCTTGGGCACAATACCCATGGCCACCGTATGCGGGACGGCCAAAAACAAGACATCGCAAAGCCCAATCGCTTTTTTAAGATCAAACGGATCGCAGTAGAGTTTTGTCTTTCCTTTTAGGTGAGGCCAGATTTCCTCAATCCGACCCTTTGTTGTATTGGCGCTGACATATGTCACGCGCGCAAACGGATGTTTCAATAAAAGCTCTAATGCGAGACCACCGGAATACCCGCTTATTCCCACTATGCCGACTTTTGTCATATACTCCTCTTTTTAAATTGTAACTATCGCTCGTCTTTAGAGTTAAGGTAATTTCGTAGAGCCTTATCTTAAAATAAAAAACCTATCTCGTCAACTTCTTTGTCGGGGAGATAGGTTTTTAACTATTAATATAGATATTAAATAATTAGCGCTTAACCCACTGGAATTTCTTACGTGCTCCCTTCTGCCCCGGTTTCTTACGCTCTTTCATTCTTGGATCGCGTCTGAGGCAGTTTGCTTTTTTGAGAATATTCTTATGATCTTCGTCGCAAAGAGACAATGCGCGAGATAAAGCGAGCCGTACAGCTCCTGTTTGTCCGGTCATGCCTCCGCCGGAAACTTTGGCCACGATATCAAATTTGTTGAGCGTATTGGTCAATTGAAGCGGTTCCAAAACAATGATGCGATCCGTTTCGCGGGGAAAATAGTTTTCAAAGGGACGTTTGTTGATTTTAATTTTTCCGTCTCCCGGAATGATATCGACCCGCGCCACAGAACATTTGCGTCGACCGGTTGCGCCATATTTGATCATTTCTACCATAACAGATTAAACCTCCAACAGTGTAGGCTTTTGCGCTTGATGTGGTTGCTTGTCTCCCGCGTATATCTTTAGTTTTTGAATCATTTTACCGCCCAATCGTCCTTTCGGCATCATGCGGGTAATGGCTAACCGAAGGGCTTGCGTTGGCCGTTTCTTCATCATTTCTTCTAACGTAACACTTCTTTGTCCGGAAGGATATCCGGTATAACGCAGATACTTTTTTTGGGACATCTTGTTTCCGGTCACTCGAATCTTTTCGGCATTGATGATGACAACCATATCCCCTGTATCGACATGAGGAGTATAAATGGCCTTATGTTTTCCGCGCAAAATCGCTGCCACTTTTGATGCCAAGCGGCCCAAGACCTTGTCTTTGGCATCAACAACGAAACACTTGCGATCGATATCCTTGGCTTGCGCGATATAAGTTTTTGTCATAACCATTTCGTAGATAAAAATTTAAAATTTTTTAATCGGAGCATAAGTATATCATTTTTCTTATGAATGTCAATATTTTACTTCCAGAAGACATAATCCTTTTGCCGGAGCGGTCTTAGGAGCACACCGGCGGTCTTTTTGTTTCAAAATTCGCACAATACTTCCTTCGGGAAGTTGACCTGACCCAATGGCCAACAAGGCCCCGACGATGTTGCGGACCATTTTATAGAGAAATCCATTGGATTCGATTTCAATGGAAACAAAGTCTTCGTTTTTTCTTATGTTGATACGCTTGACTTGACGAACTGTATTCTTTTGTCTGTATTGCGCCGATGGATCCGCAGCCTGAAAGGACTTAAAGTCCTTTGTCCCTATCAGGCATTTTGCTTCCTGTCGCATCTTATTGACATTTAAAGGATAAGGATAAAATGCGCAGAAATTCCGTTTGAGCGCGCAAGGAATCTTTCGATTAAGTATCAAATAGCGGTAAACTTTGGATTTTACGTTATATTGCGCATGAAATTTCTCTGAGACATCCGCAGCCGTTAAAATAACGACATCGCAAGGAAGGCGACTATTCAGAGCTAAGCAGATCTTTTGGTTTGTTAGTTTTGTGTCCGTTTGAAAATGAGCAACCTGCCCTGAGGCATGAACACCGCTGTCGGTTCGGCCGGATCCCACAAGGCGAATGGGTTGCTTAAAAATATGCTTTGAGGCCTTTTCGATTTCGTCCTGAACTGTTCTGCTGTTCTTTTGAATCTGCCAGCCGGAAAAGTCCGTGCCGTCGTATTCGATCGTCAATTTAATCGTACGCAGCATAATTTTTTGTTCAAGAAATTTACTTTTCGAGTTTAAGTAATTCTTCGGCGATTTGGATGGCATTGGTGGCGGCGCCCTTGCGTAGATTATCAGAAACGACCCATAACCAGAACGCATTTTTGACAAATGGGTCTCTGCGGATACGGCCGACAAATACCTCATCGCGGCCGGAACTGTCGCACGGCATAGGGTAGATTTTTTTGGCTGGATCGTCCATAACAATAATACCCGGGGATTGACTCAGAAGCTTTCGCATTTTTTCAACAGTGATGTGTTTTCTTGTTTCGAGGTAGATCGCTTCGGAATGGGCATTGCGTATAGGAACGCGTACGGTGGTTGCGGATATTTTTATTTTTTTATCATGAAGGATCTTGTGGGTTTCATAGACCATTTTCCATTCTTCGCTGGTGTAACCTTCGTCCTGGAATCCTCCGATATGAGGAAAAAGATTAAAGGCGATCACCTGGTCCATGGCTTTGGGGATTTCTTCTTGAGAATTGTTCGCCCAGGCACGAAATTCATTTTCGGTTTGCGCAATGGCCCCGCGTCCGCTTCCCGAAACCGCTTGATAAGTCGCCGCGATGACACGTTTTAAACCAACTTTTTTGTAAATCGGGCCCAAGGCCACAACCATTTGAATGGTTGAGCAATTGGGATTGGCGATGATCCCTTTATGTTTCTTGATATCCGAAGCGTTGACTTCCGGAACGACCAGGGGAACATCTTTTTTCATGCGGAAATCCGCGCCGTTATCGATCACAATAGCGCCGCTCTTGATAGCGCTTGGCGCATAAGTGACGGCAGCGCCCTTTTCCCCTTCGGTTCCGGCAAAGAGGGCAATATCTATTCCTTGAAAAGAATCGTTGCCTAGAGTTTCGACAGAATACTTTTGGTCATCAACGGAAATTTCTCTCGCACTGCGGGCAAAAACCTTCAGTTGGTTGACAGGAAACTTCCTTTGGCGCAAGACGCGAAGCATTTCTTCGCCGACAGCACCGACACCAACAACAGCCACATTCACTTTTTTCATTTTTTGAGTCCTTGTACGACAAGATCGCCGACTTGCGTGGTGGAATAACCCATTTTACCGGCGGCCACGTCTTTTAATTTTGATTTCACGACGTCTTTCACGGAATTCTCGATCATGTTGCCGGCTTGCATCTCTCCGATCTCTTTAAGGAGCATGGACAAGGCACAGATAGCGGCCAAGGGATTAATGACATTTTTTCCGGTATATTTCGGGGCCGATCCTCCGATGGGTTCAAACATCGAAACGCCTTTGGGATTGATATTGCCTCCGGCCGCAAGACCCATGCCGCCTTGTATCATGGCGCCAAGATCCGTAATAATATCTCCGAACATGTTATCTGTCACAATCACATCGAACCATTCCGGGTTCTTCACAAACCACATGGTGGTCGCATCCACATGCGCGTAGTCTGTTTTGATCTCAGGATATTCTTTGGCCACTTCATAATAGGTGCGCTCCCAAAGATCAAAGGCATAGGTCAGGACGTTTGTTTTTCCGCATAGGGTCAATTGTTTTTTCTTTCCGAATTTTTTTGTGTATTCAAACGCGTAGCGGATGCAGCGTTCGATTCCTTTGCGGGTGTTGTAGGAAATCTGTATCGCGATTTCCTCAGGGGTCCCTTTGTCTTTAAATTCGCCCATTCCTTTATAAAGGCCTTCAGAGTTTTCGCGCACAACGACAAAATCAATGTCCTTGGGTGTTTTATTTTTTAAAGGGCAGAACCGCTCGTCATACAGCTGGACAGGGCGAAGGTTGATGTACTGATCCAAATCAAAACGAAGCCGAAGCAAAATCCCTTTCTCAAGAATGCCGGGTTTGACGTTGGGATGACCGATGGCGCCCAGGAAAATTGCGTCAAAGTTTTTTAACTCCCCGATAGCGGAATCCGGCAGCACTTCCTTTGTTTTGAGGTATCTCTCGCCGCCAAAATCATAATGGACCGTTTCGTATTTAAAATTACATTTTTGGCTAACTGCTTTTAGAACTTTAAGGCCTTCGTTGACAACCTCTGGTCCTGTTCCGTCACCGGGAATCACGGCGATTTTATATGTTTTCATCAACAAATCCTTCTCTCATTTTGTTTATGGATGATATTGTTTCAAAGCGAGCGTTGCATTATGACCGCCAAATCCCAGTGAATTTGTTAATGCGGCTTTAACATTTATTTTTCTTGCTGTGTTGGGCACGTAATCCAAATCACAATCAGGATCTGGTGTCTCGTAGTTGATGGTCGGCGGAACGATGCCGTCGCGTATCGCAAAAACGCAGGCGATAAATTCTATGCCACCGGCCGCTCCCAAAAGATGCCCAGTCATGGATTTGGTTGAGCTGATGGCAACTTTCTTCGCAAAGTGACCCAAAGCGGTCTTAATAGCCAAAGTTTCCACTTTGTCGTTTAACTTGGTTGATGTTCCGTGCGCATTAATATAAGAGATATCTTCGGGCTTTAAAGAACCCTCCTGCATGGCTAATGTCATGGCCTTAGCCGCACCGTTGCCTGAAGGTTCGGGCGCCGTGACATGAAAGGCATCCGATGTGCGGCCATATCCGACAATCTCGGCTAAAATAGGCGCGCCCCGTTTTTTAGCATGGTCCAAGGATTCCAAAGCAACAACACCGGCACCTTCGCCCATGACAAATCCGTCCCGATCAAGATCAAAAGGCCGTGAGGCTTTTTCTGGTTCGTCGTTTCTTTGAGAAAGGGCCCTGAGAGCGGAAAATCCCCCAACACCCAAAACAGTTGTTGCGCTTTCCGATCCTCCGGCAAAAACCACGTCCGCTTCATTAAATTGAATCAAGCGAAATGCGTCTCCGATGGCATTGTTTGCGGTTGCGCAAGCGGTCGTGACGCATGTGCATGGACCTCTGGCGCCCGTTGCGATAGAGACTTGTCCGGCCGCTTCATTGACGATTAGCTTTGGAATGAGAAAAGGTGAAATCTTTTTTGGACCGCGTTTAAGAAAAACGTCGTATTCCTTTTCCATCGTTTGGAGGCTTCCGATCCCTGAGCCGATGATTACGCCAACGCGATCCAAATCGATTTGCCCAAGGTCAAGCTTGGCATGACCGATGGCTTCCTTGGCGGCCACAATGGCGAATTGGACAAACTTGCAAATATGACGAGCGTCTTTGGTGGAAAAATATTCCTCCGGATTGTAATCAATGACATCGCCGGATATGCGCGTATCAAATTGACTGGCGTCAAAATGCGTGATGGGACGAATTCCGCTTTTTCCCTCGATGAGCGATTTCCAGAATTTCTCTCGCCCCGATCCCACCGGTGAGATCACCCCGCAACCCGTAACGACAACTCTTCTTTTTTGAATACTCATAAGGCGTTTATAGTCTTTGGAAAGATTTGTGCTGGTCACATAAAACATTGCCCCGAATGGCTTCGGGGCAATGTTTATATTTATCCGTTACCTACACGATAGGTTATTTATTGGCTGATTTCTCTTCGATATACTTGATAGCGTCGCCAACGGTGCTCATTTTTTCGGCATCTTCGTCCGGAATTTCCACGTTGAATTCTTCCTCGAGAGCCATGATTAACTCAACGGTATCTAAGGAATCGGCTCCGAGATCATCGATAAACGATGCCTGCGGTGTGACTTCTTCAGGTTTGACGCCAAGTTGTTCAGCAATGATGGATTTGATTTTGTCATCTACTGCCATGTAAAAGCCTCCTTGTTTTTCTCCTGCTTTGCTACATTGCCATTCCGCCATCGACAACGATGGTCTGACCTGTAATATAATCGGCGTCCTGGGATGCCAAAAAGAGGCAAACGCCAGCTACATCTTGTGGGGTTCCCAGTTTTCCCATCGGGATGGTTTTAAAAATCGCTTCGCGCGCCTTTTCGCTGAGCTTCTCGGTCATTTCGGTTTGAATGAAACCGGGAGCTACGGCATTGACTGTGATATCGCGCGACGCCAGTTCCCTGGCGATGGATTTTGAAAAACCGATGATGCCGGCCTTACTGGCCGCGTAGTTGGCTTGGCCGGCATTTCCCATGATTCCAATGATCGAGGCAATGTTGATGATTTTGCCTTTTTTGGCTTTCAGCATGGGCTTGCTGACAGCCTTCGTGCAGTTAAACACACCCTTTAAATTTACTTTGAGAACGGCATCCCACTCCTCTTCACTCATTCTTAAGAGAAGATTATCTTTTGTGATGCCAGCATTGTTAACTAATATATCAACCCTCTTATATTTGTCAAGAATTTTATTGACCATTTCGGTGACGCTTTGCGTGTTTGTTACGTCACAGGTAAAATAATCGCTTGGGGAACCTTTTTGGGATAATTCTTCGCTTGTCGCTTGAGCCATTTGCGCGTTGACATCAGAAATGATGACGGTTGCCCCTTCCCGTGCAAATGTAATGGCAATTTCCTTTCCAATGCCGCGCGCTGAACCCGTGATAAGAGTGACTTGATCTTTTAATTGCATTCTGGATTTTTTACAAAAATAACGGTTGAGATAAAATGATGACCTTATGATATCAACATAATTTTATTTTGCAAGGAAAAAATATAGAAATAGTTATCTTGAAAGATTGTAACATTAAGTGAGACAAAATAAGAAAAAAGCTCCAAAGACCAAAAAAACTGTTAATTTGTAAGTGGAAACAAACAAAAAACAGGAGGTCATATGGAGCTAAAGCATTCTAACACTAAAAAGAAGAAAC
>JBDRMG010000006.1:0-46092 GCA_043812495.1 Candidatus Omnitrophota bacterium
TTATGGATGCCGACGATGAGTCGGCAGAACATAAGTGCATGACCGATAAATGACGGCTTGTGTTACGGAGAGAAACGCCCGCCTTTTTCTTAATATTTTCGCGAGGTCTCGTCAATTCGATTTTATCGAATTGACGGAACGTAACACAATTGCCGGAATTTACCTCGAGCGAATGATAATGAGCGAGAGGCCCCGCCATTGATTCAGTGGCGGATGGGGGACCAAGCAAAGGCAATTATAATATTTCAACCAGAAACGTAAACGATTTTATCATTTTGCATCAAAAAGAAAAAATTTAGCAAGGAGAAAATCATGAGTAAGCGAAAAATTATTTTTGTTGATAAGCAGGTGCAGGGTTCGTACATGCTAATGACGGGGCTCTCGGTCTTTTTCACGGGGCTGTGCGTTGGGGTAACGACTTATTGCTTAATGTTCAACTCGCTAGCAGAGCAGATGGGGACACTGAATCTCGCCAAATTTGATTTCCAGATTGTCACAGAGTCCGATATTCCCCGTTTTATCGCTGTATTGGCGGCTATCATTGGCCTGAGCATCTTGACGAGCCTATTTTTTCTGTTTTATACGCATCGGATTGTCGGTCCCATCAAAAGAATGCAAGCGGCCTTCGAGACAGCCGGGCGTGGCGATTTCTCCGTTCGTTTAAGATTGCGCCAAAAGGATTTACTGGTCCCTTTGGCCGAAAGCTTTAATAAGATGGCTGAGCAGTTACAGGACAAATGCATATCCAAATAAAGACATCCATGAAACACTTGATCACTCAGAATAAAAAAGGTTTTACTATCATAGAGTTATTGGTGGTGATGGCCATCATCGTGATTTTAGCCGCTATTCTTTTTCCGGCGGTGATGAGAGCCAGGCTGAATACCAACGAATTTCTGGCCGTCAAAGGACTTAGAAGTCTCTGCCAGGCCCTGGAGCTCTACAGAATTGATAATGGGGATTATCCTGATACAGCCGAAGATTTGATTAACAGTCATCCACCCTATGTTCAAAATCCAGCCATTGTTCAGGCAGCGACAGCCGGCGAAATTCCTTATGTCGGTTATTATTTTGACTATACAAAAACAGAACCGATGAAATATACCTATACAGCCTCCCCTAAAACCATCGGAGCGACAGGAACAAAAACGTTTACTGTCGACGAAGACGGCGAAATTGAAGAATAAAGCACTTCCTCGAAAATTGAAGCCTTTCGGCGTTTTTTCATTTGACCCTCAAGAATATCATTGCACTTATTTTGGAAGGATTATATAATATTCCTCTAAAATTTGTATTTCAAGATTAATATAAAAGATTGATATAAGAAGGGAGCGTTCTGTGGCAGACTTCAAAGAATTATTTCAAAGCGCGGATTGGAAGACCGAAAAACATGTTCCGGTGATTGAGGCGCCGGAGTCCGTGAAAAAAGGTGAATTTTTTAAGGTGACCGCAGCGGTCGGCAAGGACGTCGCTCATCCCAATAAAACAGAACATCATATTGCCTGGATTGATCTGTATTTCCATCCTAAGGAAGAAAAATTTCCTTATCAAATCGGAAGGCGGAATTTTCAGCTCACGGGGCTTCCGCGCAGGGACCCGATACAAGCTCGGTGTATACCCATCACGAAGCGACACTGAGTTTTAAAACGGATAAAGACGGTGTTATTTATGCCGCGAGCTTCTGCAATATCCATGGGTTATGGCAAGGCTCGAAGGAAGTCAAGGTCCTTTAACTAGCAACTTTAAGACATAAGGAGGTCAAATCATGAGAGCAAAAGTTGATCCAGAGGCTTGCACGGGATGTGAGCTTTGCGTACAGACATGTCCGGAGGTTTTCAAGATGGAAGGCGATAAGGCCATTGTTTCAGTTGATCAGGTTCCTGAATCCGCCCAATCTTCATGTCAACAATCAGCGGATGATTGCCCGGTAACTGCGATTCTCATTGAAGCATAATTGGAATTATTGATAGAGGAAAAAGGAGTGTTCTTTTTATAAAAAAGACACTCCTTATTCTTTTAATGAGCCCGCCAACAATTCGTTGGCGAGGCGAATTAACCTCGAGCGAATGATAATGAGCGAGAGGTCGCCCAACAAAATTGCTTAAGATTTTAATGGGCGGGGACCAAGCAAAACCAATTATAATATTTCAACCATAATATTCTAACTATATTCTTTTTAGAAGAATAATTTGATGGAAAACAAAATTGTCATTATTGGCGGTGGATTTGCCGGATTGAACGCTGTACGGGCGCTGCGCCGTTTAGATCAGCACCTGCCCATTACGGTCATTGACCACAGGGAGCACGCTCATTTTCTGCCTTTATTGCCGGATGTCATCGGCCGGGGCATCAAACCGGAAACACTTTTAATGAGCCACCGGTATCTGGCTGAAAAACTAAAGGTTCAGTTCATTTACGACAAAGTCACATCGATTGATTTTGAGAAGAAGAGTGCTTCCTTGGGCGCCGGTACGGTTTCTTATGATTACTTGATGGTCACCAGCGGAGCGGAAACAAATTTTTACTCTCAAAAATCCGTTGAGCCATATTGTTGTTGCCTGGAGACGGTTCAAGATGCCCGGAAGATAAAAGAGGCAGCACAAAAAGATGAAGTCGAAACCATTGTCATCGTCGGGGGCGGGTATACGGGAATCGAAATTGCCACCAACTTAAGGCGACTTTTACAACAAAAGCAACTGTTCAAAAGAATCGTGATTATTGAGAGAGCAAGCTCCATTCTCGGCCCTCTCCCTCAATGGATGAAAGATTATGCTAAAAGAAATTTACTGCAGCTCAATATCCAGGTTAAGCTCGAGACCACACTTCAGGACGCGAAAGAGGGAAAAATTACACTTTCGAATCATGAAATCATTGACCGGTCCTTATTGATTTGGGTCGCCGGTGTCAAGACAGGTTCATTCATCCAAAACCTGAATGCCGAGAAGAATCCCCAAGGACGTATCAAAGTCGACAAATATCTGAGATGCAGCGAACATTGTTTTGTCGCCGGTGATGCCGCTTGCGTTTCTCATTTGGACTCTCCTGTAAGAATGGCGGTGCAATTTTCCATCATGGAAGGAATTGTTGCGGCGAACAATATCTTCCGGTCAATCAAGAAAAAGCCGCTTAGAGAATATCAACCCGTTGATCTCGGGTATGTGATTCCGATGGCCAATAACCGTTCCTGCGGCTGGGTCCTTGGCTTGAATTTGAGGGGGTTGCTGCCGACCATTTTGCATTATGTAATGTGCTTTTATCGATTATATGGCTTAAGGAATAGATTTTATCTGGTGAAAGATTTAGTCCGAGGGCTCGCGAAAAAACCTTAACAGCCCTTCACGAAATTCGTTCAGGGCTGTTGATTACAACGATTTTGCAATGATTACACAGATTGAACCGTCGGGAACTAATCTGTGTAATCTGTTTCTTAATCAGTGTAATCAAGGGCGAAACGATTTTTGTGAAGCCCTAAACCTTAACAGAAGGAGGGGAGCTATGCAGAAAGAACAACTATTGGATACCGGGATTTTTATTCTGCGCATCGGCTTGGGCACCATATTTTTGGCCCATGGTTTACAAAAAGTATTTGGGGTTTTCGGCGGACCCGGGATAGAGGGCTTTACCGGGATGATGAAAAACCTTGGATTCTCTTTTCCCGTATTTTGGGCCTGGACAGCGGCCTTGGGTGAATTACTGGGGGGGAGCTTTGTTAATTTTGGGCGTACTCCCGAGAATCAGCGCAGGCACTATTGCCATAATCGCGCTTGTGGCGATCATCAAAGTCCATAGGAAAAACGGGTTTTTTTTAGATAAGGGCGGCATCGAGTATGTCTTTTTGATCTTATCGACAGCCATTTTTATCATTCTTAATGGAGCCGGAAGGCTTTCTTTGTTCAACAAGTACTAAGAAAATAAAGATTGTCAAAAGACCAGAAAGTTCTATAATATAACTTCCCAGACAGAAAAGTCAGATGGGTGCAAGAAAAATTGTGAAAAAGGAGGGACAAATGCCACGACGAATCATCAAAAGACAAAGCTCCAAAGACAAGGGCACAGGCCTTTCCGCAAGCCAAGAACGACTCCTCAGTGAGATTCAAAAGAGAGCGTATTGGCTCTATGAAGGAAGAGGCTGCGTAAGCGGCAATGATTGGGCCGATTGGTTTACAGCGGAAAAACAAGTCAGAGAAGGAATGAAAGTCTAAGGACGATCGAAAGAGAAAGTCGCTTTTTTTTCTTAGAAATCTTCCATCTCTTTCTTATTCTTGATTTTATGAGACGCATCTTATTGATTTTTCTTTGCTTGCAGCTAGTGGGCTGTGCTTCGTTTCCGGGCGGTAAAAAAATAAGTGATCTTGAATCTTCTGTTGCCGAGAAGGATCAAACGATTAAGACCCTTCAAGAATCTCTTCAGAAAAAAGAAGAACAACTGGCCCAGAAAGATTCCGAGATAACGAAATTACGCAAACAGCTCGAGACATTTGGTGTTTTTAACAAGTAATTGCACAATCCGCTTTTTATTTTTCTCAAGCTTAGATTCTCGCGAGTCCATCAATTTTGGTTCTTTCTTGTTAAGGGTGAACGAAAGAACCTGATTCCAAAGATTATTGAGTGATTAAACAGATTTGATTTCTGGCGATATAAATAAATCGGTGTAATCAATTTTATAATCATTGTCATCAGGGCCATTCAATAATTCCAACTATCCAGCTGAATAAGAATGGCCCTCAATTTTTCCAGAAAAAGAGTCATTTCCCTTAAGATTGCTCATTCGGAGATCAGCGAAAGGGCAAACTGTTAACTAACCATAAAAAAAGGAAATATCATAATTGTATTTGCTTCATCCCCCACCCGCCACTGAATCAATGGCGGGCGGTGGTCAATTCGGCCATGCACTTATGTTCTGCCCCGCCTTTGGCGCGGCATCCATAAGTACAGGCCTCATTGAAAGGAGTCCAGCTTGAATATTGCCGATCAAATCCGGTCGCTGAAAAAGAAACGAAACGCCGTCATTCTGGTCCACAATTATCAACTTCCGGAAATTCAAGATATTGCGGATTTTATCGGCGACTCTTTAGGCTTGAGCATCAAGGCCTCCAAGACGCAAGCTGATGTGATTGTTTTTTGCGGCGTCTATTTTATGGCCGAAACCGCTAAAATCGTTTCTCCCCAGAAAACTGTCCTTATTCCCGATAAACTGGCCGGCTGCCCCATGGCCGATATGATCAGCGCGGAAAGCCTACGGGAGCTGAAAAACAAACATCCTCAAGCCAAGGTCCTGTGTTATGTTAATACTTCGGCGGAAGTTAAAGCCGAAGCGGATATGTGCTGTACGTCCGCTAATGCCGTGACCATGCTGCAGGAAGGTTTTCAGCCGCAGGATGAGATCATTTTTGTTCCCGATAAATATTTGGCTAATTATGCCGCCAGTCAGACCGGACGAAAGCTTATTACCTGGAACGGGTACTGTCCTTCTCACGTCAAAATTCTTCCTCAAGACATCCAGAAGCAGAAACAACTCCATCCGCAGGCCAAGGTTTTGGTTCACCCCGAGTGTACGCCGGACGTGATTCGCTTAGCCGATGTGGTTTGCTCCACCGAAGGTATTTTTCATTATGTCCAAAAGTCGCAGGACGAAGAATTTATTATCGGAACAGAAACGGACATGCTCTACCGGCTTCGCGTCAATAATCCCGGCAAGAAATTTTATCCGGCGTCAGAGCTGGCCATTTGCCCCAATATGAAACGCATCACCCTGGATAAGGTCCACTCGGCCCTTGAGAGGATACAGTTTGAAGTAACGGTTGAGCCCTCTATTCTCGTGAAAGCACAAAAGAGTATTAAGCGCATGATGGAATGTAAAGCCGCCGTTGCTTAAAGTTAGTTGAAATATGATAATTGTATTTGCTTAATCCCCAGCCCGCCACTGAATCAATGGCGGGCGGTGTCAATTCGGCCATGCACTTATGTTTCCGTCAATTCGATAAAATCGAATTGACGAGACCTCGCAAAATTTAAAAAATTAGCGGACATTATCATTCCATAAGTGCAGGCCTCATTGAAAAGAATAAACAGGAGAACATGGTGACCAAAAGACAAATCTATATGGATCACAATGCGACGGCCCCTCTTCATCCGGAAGTCAAGAAAGCGATTCATGAAGCGATGGAGATCTTCGGGAATCCTTCGAGTCTTCATGGATTTGGCCGTCTGGCCAAAAAGCGCGTGGAAGAGGGCCGGGAGAAAGTCGCTTCCTTTATCGGCGCCGAACCCGATGAAATCGTCTTTTCCGGCAGCGGTTCCGAAGCCAATAATACCATCTTATCGATGCTTGTGTGCGGTTCACATCAATGCCCTTACCAAGCTCAAGGTCCGATGGAAATTATCACGACCAAAATCGAACATCCCTGCATTCTGGAAACAGCCAAGTGCCTTCAGGACAGGGGCGTGAGCGTCTTGTTTGTCGGTGTTGACCGCCATGGAAAGATCAATATAGATCAATTGAAAGATTCCATTACACCCAGGACGCGGATTGTTTCTGTGATGATGGCCAATAATGAAATCGGCACCATTCAGGATATTAAGACGATCGCTCAAATCGTTCACGCTAAAGGGGTCTTGTTTCACACCGACGCGGTCCAGGCCGTGGGTAAAATTCCTGTTGATGTGCGTGATCTGAACGTGGATTTTCTGACGTTATCAGGGCACAAAATTTATGGCCCCAAAGGAATCGGAGCGCTCTATACGCGCAAAGGCATTCCCTTTTGTCCCCTAATCCGCGGCGGTCATCAGGAAAGAGGACGGCGCGCCGGAACGGAAAATACACTCGGCATTATTGGTTTAGGAAAGGCCATTGACATGCGCGCCAAAGAAATGCCATCTGAGGCCAAGCGGTTGCTCGAGCTCAAAACCATTCTCAAAAAAGGCATTGAAGAAAAGATACCCGATATTCAGTTTAATGGTCATCCCACAGACTCCCTTCCCAATACTATAAATGTTTCCTTTGAAGGGGCCGAAGGAGAGGCTATTCTTTTGTATCTCGATTTTGAAGGAATTGCGGTCTCCACAGGCTCGGCCTGCGCTTCGGGGTCGCTTGATCCGTCCCATGTCCTTTTGGCTACAGGCCTTGCGGCTGAACAAGCCCATGGTTCGGTGCGCGTGAGCTTAGGCCGCGACAATACAAAAGAAGATATTAACTATCTTTTGGAGGTCCTTCCTCGCGTTATTGATAAAATCAGAAATATGTCGACCGTCTATACAAAGAAAACATCATGAGCGAACAATTCAATTGGGCTTATACGGACAAAGTCAAAGACCATTTTATGAATCCCCGCAATGTCCTCAAGGATGAAGAGACCTTTCATGCGGATGGCGAAGGTGTTGTCGGCAATATCAAATGCGGGGACCAGATGATTTTTTACATCAAAGTCAACAAAGACAGGCAAACGATTACGGACTGCAAATGGAAGACGTATGGTTGTGCGAGCGCTATTGCAAGCACGTCCATTCTCTCGGAAATGGTCAAAGAAATGACGTTGGATGAAGCCTATCATCTTTCGCCCAAAGATATTGTTAAAGAGCTCGGGGCCTTGCCGGAACACAAAATTCATTGCTCGGTCTTGGGGGATAAAGCCTTGCGCGCGGCCATCAATGATTATTATCAGCGCAGCGGCATGGAGGACAAGATTAAGCAGGAGAAGGCGCATCTGGTGTGCCAATGTATGAACGTCACGGACCATGAGATAGAAAATGCTGTGCTGGAAGGGGCGCGGACGTACTATGAGCTCCAAGAGAGGACAAAATTAGGCACGGTTTGCGGGCAATGCAAAGAAGAGGCCATTCGGCTTCTTTCGGAATATCAAAGGAAACATTTTGGAAGTTCTTAGTTTTGTAATAGAATAAAAAGGTCGATACAGAACAGGATGACCCTCTAGAGCCGACAGACGCATAGAGGGTTTTTGCCTCAAATGAAGAAAAAATTTCTCGCTTTATTTATTCTTTCGTCTTCCTTGGGCTTGCTGGGAGCCTGGGCAGGGCTTTCGTCAACCCAAGCCCTGATTATCGCCATATTTTCTTTATCCATCCTGGGGACATTATTCTTCTGGGATTTCCGCCTCAGTTTTGTTTTTATCGGAAGCGGAATATTCCTGGTCTCCGGCATCGTGAATCTCGAGACATTTATTCGGTTTGCCTCTTTGGATGTTATTCTTTTTCTGATATCGATGATGATCATCGTGGGCATGATGAAAGAGGCCGGCTTTTTTATGTGGCTGATCACTGTTGTGCTGCGCGTCAGAAATCTCACCGGCACTAAAATGTTCACCATTATGATGATTGCCTCGGCTGTGTTTTCGGGACTGATGGGTGAGGTGGCTTCGATTATTGTTTTGGTTACCGTGATTCTTAATATCTGCGATTTTCTTGAAGTGGATCCCACGCCCTTAATCATTTCATCCGTCTTAGCGACCAATATCGGATCGGCCTCAACCGTCTTAGGGAACCCCGTCGGTGTTCTCATCGCGGCCAGGGGGCACCTGACATTTGAGGATTTCATCACCCATGCCTTACCCTTGTCCACCGTTGTTTTATTGGTCACCATCGTTGTTTTGTGTTTTTGGTATAAGAATTATATCCGGGAGTTGACGCAAAAACTCAAAGAATATCAAGGCGATGCCAGTTTTCTTTACCTTATCTCTATTCCGCCGGATGCCAGGACAAAAATCAGCATGGTGATATTCGGCATCACGATATTTCTGATCTCTCTGCATAAGCGTCTGGAACTATTGCTCCGCCTCGAAGAAAATACGCTGCTTATTACCATCCCTGTGATCTTTGCGGGGATTGTGATGTTGTATCGCCATGACAAGGCCAGGCATTATATCGAAAAAGAGGTTGAATGGCCTTCGTTGTTATTCTTCTTATTTTTGTTTGCGCAGGCCGGTGTTATTCAAGCCTCCGGTGTGGCCGACTTCTTTGCCCGTAAAATGATTGATATCGCCGGGCAGAACCCTAAGATGCTGACCGGGGCGATTTTATTTTCAAGCGGGTTTTTCTCAAGCGGTTTGGATAATGTTGTGGCTGTGGCTTCCTATGTTCCGCTCGTCAAAAGTCTCGCCGTGTTGCATTATAATCTTGCACCGGTGTGGTGGGCCCTTCTTTTCGGCGCTTGTTACGGCGGGAATATTACCATGATCGGGTCAACCGCAAATATCGTTGCCTTAGGACTTCTTGAGAAGGAGATGAACATCCGATTAGCCTTCTTGGCCTGGTTAAAGATCGGACTGATTATCGGCCTCTTAAGCATGCTGATTGCCTACCTGGCCATTATTACGATCCCCATCTATTTCTAACCCTTCGCGTAAGTATAAGGGTGATTCCCTCTTTCTCGTAAGGTTCACGTAAGGTAAGGTTCAAAATGTACTTGATTGAATGAAGTGAAATATATATAATACCGTATCTTTCGGTTTATTAATATTAAGATTAATTTATGACAAAAGAGTGTTCACGTACACTTTTAATAATCTTCTCAGCAAAAAGGAGGATGCTTGCAATGAGCTCAGTTCAACTTACGGTCAAGAATTTCGAACAAGAAGTTTTGAAGTCATCGGTACCTGTTTTGGTTGATTTTTGGGCGGAATGGTGCGGCCCCTGTAAAATGGTGAGCCCGGTGATCGATGAGGTGGCCAAGGAATTTTCGGATCGAATTAAAGTCGGCAAAGTCAATATTGACGAGGCGCAGGATTTAGCCATGCGCTATAGCGTGATGTCGATTCCGACTTTGATGTTCTTTAAAGACGGACAACCTGTTGACCAAGTGATCGGCGCGGTCGGCAAAGATCAGTTGATCAGCAAGATTAATCAAAATTTGTAAAAAGGACCCGTGTTTGTTGTTCCAATCGATGAATCGTAGATGTTGAAATATTATGATTGTATTTGTCTGGTCCCCGCCCACCAAAATTGTTAAACAATTTTTGGTAGACGGGTTAATTCGGCCAGCAACTTACGTTAGCCGACAACGATCGGCATCCGTAAGTTGCGGCCTCATTAAAAGGAGAAAAAAGATGCTCTTAACATTTTGTCGCGCCAAAATCGCTCAGGCCAAGGTCACCGAAGCCGAGCTTTATTATGAAGGAAGCATCACCATTGATGAAGCCCTTCTTGAGGCCGTCGGCATTTCACCGGGTGAGAAAGTTGAAGTGCTCAATATCAACAATGGGACGCGAACCGAGACTTACGCGATCGCGGGTAAGGTTAAATCCGGCGTGATTTGCCTCAACGGACCGGCCGCCCGCTTGGGTTGCGTTGGGGATCCGTTGATTATCTTAAGTTACGGACTGATCGAAGAAAAAGACATTAAAAAATACAAAACAAAAGTCGTTTATTGCGATGAAAATAACAGAATTAAAAGTTAGGGTGTATGGCGATCCTTGCTTAAGAAAGAAATGTAAGCCGATTAAGAAAGTCGGTCCAGCCGAGCGCATGATCATTTCTTCAATGATTCAAGCCATGTATGATCATAAAGGCATCGGGTTGGCGGCGCCTCAGATTGGGATCAACGAACAGCTTTTTGTCGCCGATATCGGTGACGGTCCCTTTGCCGTCATCAATCCGCGTATTTTCAAACAAAGAGGCGCGAATATCATGGAAGAAGGGTGCCTTTGCCTTCCGGGTATTTCCGTGAAGGTCCGACGTTCCAAGAAAATTGTTGTTCAGTATATCGACGAACAAAACCAAAAGGTCGAAAAAGAGTGCGATGATCTCTTGGCCAAAGTTTTTCAGCATGAAACCGATCATCTGAAGGGCAAGATGATTATTGATCATGCCAGTTTGAGAGAAAAGATAAAATACCGGAAGCAATTAGCTCAATTGCGAAAACTGAGTCGAACCAACAAAGACACATAAAACAAAAGGTTTCCCTATGTCTGCCGCTGAAACGCTTCCTTCCTGGTTCAAACAGAGCATTCCCGATACGGATAAGATTCGCACCTTGAAGAACAGCCTTCAGGCATCGCATATTCATACGGTTTGTCAAAGCGCGCAATGTCCTAATGTCGGACAATGCTGGTCAAAAAAAGTCGCTACATTTATGATTTTAGGCGACCGATGTACGCGCTTATGTCGATTTTGTGCCGTTTCTTCCGGCGATCCGCACCCGGTGGATCACCGCGAACCATACAAAGTTGCCCAAATGGTCAAGGTGCTTGGTTGTCGATACATCGTTGTGACGTCTGTGACGCGCGATGATCTTGCCGACGGCGGGGCTTTTCATTTTGCGCAAACTATTTTTGAAATCAAGAAACTTTGTCCTGACGTTAAGATTGAAGTTCTTATTCCCGATTTTTCCGGAGATCCTCGGCTGTTGAAAATCGTCACCGATTCCCGGCCTGATGTCCTGAGTCATAATATGGAAACCGTTAAGCGATTATTCAAAACCGTCAGACCCCAAGCGGATTATCAACGGTCCCTGGATGTTTTAACATGGGCGGGAAAACTCAATAATCAGATAGCGGTGAAATCCGGCTTTATGGTCGGCTTGGGTGAAACGAATGAAGAGATTAGGGCGCTAGTGACGGACATCAGGGCAACCGGATGCCAAATACTGACCATAGGACAGTACCTCGCACCGACAAAAACACAAAGACACCTTCGCGTTGAACGTTTTGTCCCACCGGAAGAATTCAAATCTTTTCGACAATACGCGCTCACCTTGGGTTTTCAGCATGTGGCAAGCGGACCCTTGGTGAGAAGCTCGTATTTGGCCGAAGAAGGTTACAAAAGTTACCAAAGAAACAAAGCAAGAGAATCCGTATGCGTTTAAAAGAGCGAACCAAAAATTTTCTGATGTTTTTCCTGCGATTCGGCCTGAGCACCGTTCTTTTGGTTTATTTATTCCATAAAATTGATACTCAAAAGATGTCGGAAACCCTGAAAAATGCCGACTTGCGTTATATTGTTTTGGGCGCTTTGGTTTTTCTTGTCATTCATTGCTTTCTTCTGATCCGATGGCTTATTTTTATCAAAGCCCTGAATCTGAAAATCCCCTTTTCAAGCATTGTGAGGTATTTTTTCATCGGATTATTTTTTAACCTTTTTTTACCCACTTCGACGGGAGGGGATGTCGTGAAAACCCTCTTTTTGTTTAAAGATACGGAGCACAAAGCCGAAGCGGTGGCCACCGTTGTTGCCGACCGTCTCTTTGGGTTTATTTCCATCGCGCTTGTCGCTACGGTGGCTTTTATTTTTGGCCACCGTTTGATTGATGACAACTCTATTTTATGGTTGATCGGCATCTTGGCCGGCGCGTGCTTTATGATCACCTTGGTCTTATTCAACGAGAAACTGTACAGCTTTTGTTGCCGAATATTCCGACCTTTTCCGAGCATCGAAGAAAAATTGATGAATTTTCACTATGCCATTGCTTTATTAAAAGGTAAACATTCGACGATTGTTTGGACAGTGGGGATCTCCTGCTTTACGCAGTTGTTATTGGCCGTATCTTTTTATTTTGTCGCCAAGGCATTCGGTCAGCATATCTCCTTTGGCTATTTTCCGATTTTTGTCCCGATCATTTGTGTCATCTCCTCTTTGCCCTCTATCGGAGGCTTGGGGGTCAGAGATGTCGGCTCAGCGTATCTTTTTACCAAAACCGGTATGGTCGCGTCGGTCGCGGTCAGCATGAGTCTCATGAGTTTCTTGTATATGGTGTTGATCGGTTTAATTGGCGGGGTTTTCTATGTCATTGCATTATCTCCTCGACGGGTACAATGTGACCAAGCAGATTCCGGCATGTGCCCGAGGAAAACTTGAAGGGGAACGCAAAAGCCTGGTTCGGTTGATTGAGTTGACCAGTCCCCAGGGGAGTCCTAAAAATAAGGTCACGATTGTCTTTGACGGTCTCTCGGATATGGCTTATGCGCAAGAGGCATCCTCTGTGAAGGTTGTGTTTTCTCAAGGGGAAAGCGGGGATGAGAAAATCAGAGAAATTGTGCAATCCACCGCTCATAAGAAGAATATGATTGTCGTGAGCGACGATAAGGAATTAAAGTTTTCGGTTCGGGCCCTGGGCGCAAAAGTTATGAGCGTGAAAGACTTTCTGGCTAAGATTCGGATTCAATCGGCCTTGCCCAGAATGAAACCATCACAGAATAAAATCAAAGAGGAAAGAAAATACATCGCCAAGTCCCTAGAGGATCAGATCAACAAAGAGCTTGCAGGAATTTGGCTCTCATCGAAATCGGACCAATAAAGTTTAATCCATGAAACATGTACTTGAATATATTATTGGTTTTATCACAGGCATCGGGAATGCTTTATTCTTCCTTGGCTCCGTCGTGGGCTGTATTGTCAGAGGAAAAATCCGGTTAGGTGAAGTTCTGAAACAGATTTATGAGCTTGGTATGCAATCCGTTGTTGTCATCGCCGTCGGTTCTTTGGCCTCGGGAATTGTTTTGGCCTTGCAGGGTTTTGTGACTTTGTCTCGTTTTGGAGCCAAGGAATACGTAGCCCATTTGGTGGCTCTTTCTTTGGTGCGCGAATTAAGCCCTGTGTTCAGCTCCTTTATTTTCTCAGGGAAAGCCGGAGCGCGTATTACCGCCGAATTGGGCTCGATGAGTGTGAATGACCAAATCATGGCCACCAAGGTTATGGGCGTTGATCCTATTGAATTTCTTATTGTTCCGCGGATGATTGCTTGCTTTTTTGTGCTGCCGATTTTAGTCGTGATTAGCGAGATCATCGGTATTGCTGGTGGCTATTTTATCGGTGTTTCCGAAGGTAATATCCCGGGTTCGTTTTATATCAATCAGACCATGTCCGCGATCGGTTATGTGGATTTCTTCAGCGGTTTTATTAAAGCCTTTTTCTTTTCTATCATTATCGGATGGGTCTGTTGCTATCAGGGATATACAACGCGCGGCGGTTCCTTGGGAGTGGGGAAATACACGACCAAGGCCGTTGCGATGTCTTATATATTGGTTGTTCTGGCTGATGCCTTGTTGACAAAAATTATATTAACGTTTTGGTGACATCCTATATAGAGAAAAATATGATGTCTGATTTCAATGATGAAAAACAAGATTTCAGGGATTAAACAGGAGGGCATACGTGAAATATTCTCTTAAAATATTAACGGTGTGTTTAATAATTTCTTTTGGCGTCTCATTTTTGGGTTGCGAAGGTACAATAAAAACCAAAAAAAAGCCCAAAGCCTATTCGGCCCCGGAAGAAGAAGCCTTATGGATCCGCAACGGCGAACCCATCAAATTTGAGAATGAGATGTGGTATCCGAGCGATACGCTGGAAAATTTGCTTGATTACGAGGTGATTTTGATGGGAGATTACCGGGGAGTGGAATATTTTATTGAAAAAGCCGATGTGCGCCCCTTTGGTCAATTGTACACAAAATTCGCGGCCCATAAATTCAGAAAGTTTCGAAAAGAAAGAAGGAAAGAGATTGATCAAAATCAGAAATCTCAATAAGCAGTTTGACGAAAAAATGATTCTTTCCGACATCAACCTCGATGTCGCGGAGGCGGAAATTGTCGCTATTTTGGGCCCGAGCGGTTCGGGCAAAAGCGTCTTTTTAAGGCATTTGATCGGACTCCTGAAGCCTGATTCGGGAACCATCGAAATCGATTCCGTCGACATGGTTCATGTAAAAGAAAAAGAGTTATTGAAGATGCGCAAGAATATCGGCTATCTTTTTCAGGAAGGGGCGTTATTTGATTTTATGACCATTTATGAGAATTTGGCCTTTCCGCTTGAGGAGCATACGCATCTGAGTCATCGGCAGATTGACGAGAAAATTAAAGAAATGCTAAAATTAGTCGGTCTCCATGACGTTGAGCATAAATTTCCGGTCGAATTAAGCGGCGGTATGAGAAAACGGGCGGCGCTCGCCAGGGCCGTGATCCTGGGGACAAAATTCCTTTTTTGCGATGAGCCGACCTCAGGGCTTGATCCCATCCGCAGCTTCGATATTTCTAATCTCATTAAGGATATTTCGCGGCGCCTTCATTGCACGACGATCATTACCTCCCATGATATTCCGAATTCTCTGCGCATGGCGGATCGTTTGGTGATTATTCATGAAGGGCGGTTTGTCGCGATCGGAACGCAAAAAGAATTACTATCATCGAAAGATGCATTTATCCAGGAATTTTTAAACAGATCCTGCCTGAACAATGTTTTGGCCAGATAACGGTACGGAGGCTTAAATGGAAAAAAGAGATTTCGTTAAGCGACTATACGCCGGAATATTTTTTATTATCGGAATCGTTTTGATTTTAGTGGTGGTTCTGGCGATAGGCATGGAGAAAGGAATTACCCAGCCGAAATTTACCGTTCGAGTTGTTTTTCGCGAAGTCGGCGGATTGTCCGTGGGAGCCCCTGTTCGGTTGTCGGGCGTGAATATCGGCACCGTCGGAAGAATCGATTTTTTAAATGAAAAGATCAATGGGCGCGCCGTTGCCGTGACGCTTCATATCTTTAGAAGATACAAAAGCCAGCTGGAGAAAAGCTCAAGGTTTGCCATCAAAACAGAAGGAGTCTTGGGAGAGAAGATCGTCAAAATTAGCATGGACGAAGCTGAACAAAAGATTGATCTTTCTGATATCATTATCGGAGAAGATCCTTTGGATGTTCAGGATCTGGCTGAATCATTCGGGGATACAGCCAAATCCCTGACAGAGACGTCAAAAACAATTAATCAAATCATATCCGAACTTCAGGATATTGCCAAAACATCAAAACGATTATTGGACCGTATCGAAAATCATATTATCGAGGGAAATATATTTAGTGTATTTTAGAGATTATTTTGGCCCTAAGGAGGCCGGATGATGCAAGATGTGAATATTTTTGGATTTTCTATTTCTGCCTGGATCGCTTTGCCGATCGTTTACCTTGTTTGGGTGACGATTCTTCTCATTGTGAAGAAGACCGTCTTCGTTTACATCAGGAAAATCGCGTCCAAAACAAAGACACAGATCGATGATATATTATTACAGGCCTTGGATTTTCCCCTGTCATTGTTGATCTTTACAAGCGGCGGAGCCATCATTGAGCGGATGATTCCTGTTGGGGCCGAAGCGGAGTTGACGAGATATTTCTTGGTTGGCTTTAAGGCCGCGACGATTATCGCTATTGTTTTATTCGCTGATAAACTCATTACCGGCCTCATCAGATTATATTCCGATAAAGTTGACATCCTCAAAACATCCAGCGGTGTCGCGAGCGGCGTTGTGCGCATTATCGTCATCGGCATCGGCATTTTGATCCTTTTGGATAGTTTTGGGGTATCGATTACGCCTATTATCGCGTCTTTAGGCGTGGGTTCGCTCGCCGTGGCCCTCGCCCTGCAGCCGACGCTTGAGAATTTCTTTTCCGGCATTCAGCTGGTGATTGATAAGCCCATTCAAGTCGGGCAATTTATTAAACTGGAAACCGGAGAAGAGGGGTATGTTCAAAAGATCGGTTGGCGCTCGTCGTGGATACGTATGCTGCCCAACAATGTCGTGGTTTTGCCTAACAAGATATTGGTGAATGCCAAGATTATCAATTATTATTATCCTTCAACCGACTTAGCGGTTCTTATTCAAGTCGGCGTGCATTATGAATCTGATTTAGAGCATGTCGAGCGCGTCACGATTGAGGTGGGCCGCGAAGTCATGAAAGAAGTGACCGGCGGAATTCCGGAGTTTGAACCCTTTATCCGTTATCATACGTTTGACGATTTCAGTATCAACTTTACCGTGATTTTACGCGCGAAAGAATTCGTGGACAACTACTTGATTAAACACGAATTTATCAAGCGCCTGCATAAGCGCTATGCCAAAAAGGGCATTGTCATTCCGTATCCTATTCGCGCCGTCAACTATGATCAGGAGAAGGCTTTTGAAAAAAGCTCAACGCACAAGAAATAACTACCTAAGACAGAGGAGTCAACCGGATGTTCGTTCTCAGTAATTTTATCGTCTCGATCGCGCAAATTGTGTATGTGCTTTTAACAATTCTCTATTGGCTCATTTTGATTCGCGCCTTGATCAGCTGGGTGAGCCCTGATCCGCTTAATCCCATTGTGCAGTTTCTTTACCGGACCACCGAACCCATTTTGAACCCCATTCGGCGTTTTCTTCCTCTTTCGGGAATCGATTTTTCGCCGATTATCGCTTTTTTGGGTATTATGTTTTTGAAGACATTTTTAGTCAGAACGCTTTATGATCTGGCCGAGCACCTTCGTTAATTGGTCAATGGTCTAAGAAGCGACAAAAGGAATCATATATGCTTGATAAGATGAAACAGCTCATGGAGATGAAAAGGCAAATGGAAACTATTAAGCGTGAACTGGACTCGACTGTGATCGATGTCCATGCGATTGAGGGCATTCGCGTTTCGATCAATGGGTCTCAAAAATTTCGTTCGATAGAAATTGGCGAGCAATACTTGAATAAGGAAAATCACAAGCGTCTTTGCGAAGAGCTTGTGCGAAGCCTCAATGCCGCGATTGATCAATCGCAAAAGGCGGCCGCGCAAAAAATGAAAGACGTAACAAGTCTTCAACTGCCGGGCTTATAAAAATAGCGGAATGCCATTTTAAGCAGACGGCTTACCAACAACGGTCGGAAAAGGAGGATGTTATGCCGTACGACAAGTCATTGGATGTGGAAACCTTTAAAGAAGAACGAGAGATGGGAGACACCAAATTGACCGTCGGGGTCTTTTCCTATAATCAGGGAGGAAAGAAGATCCAGATTTCCCGCGAAAACAGAAACAGAGACGGGGAGTGGCAATTTGTGAAGATGGGCCGCCTCAATAAGGAAGAAGCCGAAGCGATTCTTCCTTTGATGCAAAAGGCCCTTGAGCAAATGTAAACAAACGGAATTCTAGATGGAGTCTGCGCCTCTTCGACAGACTCCATCTTGCTTGTCTTGAAGTTCTAAGGAGCGCAAGATGTCCCAAGAGGTCTATCTGACCAAAGAAGGTCATCAAAAATTAGTCGAGGAACTCGAACGACTCAAGACGACTGAGCGCCGAAAGTTTTCCAAGGCGATTGGAGAAGCCCGCCTGCAGGGTGATATCTCGGAGAATGCCGAATACGATGCGGCTAAGGAGGCTCAGGGGCACAATGAGGCGCGTATCGCCGAACTCGAATTAAAACTGGCCCGGGCACGTATCATTGATAAGGAAAGTATCCCGACCGATCGAGTCTATATTGGCGCCGTGGTGACATTGGAAGATTTGGATACAGCGGAAGAGATGACCTATACCCTCGTGTCTTCGGAGGAAGCCGATTATGACCAAGGAAAAATTTCGATCACATCGCCTGTCGGCAAATCCCTGATGGGAAAACAGGCCGGCGAGAAAGTGTCCATCGAAGTTCCTGCCGGAACCCTCAATTACAAAATCATGAAGATTGAACGCTAGAAAACCGTTCTAGTCTTTGAGAAGGCCCTGCTCCGGATTGTCTTTTTCAAAAAGCGAAAAGAAGATCCAGAGCAAGAAGACCGGAAGAATAGCAAAAAGGATTCTGCGCAGCGATACCGACAACCACCATTTAATATCGAAGTAGGTATTTGTAAAATAATAGACGATGACGACCGACAGATAAGCGAGTAAAAGAAGAGGCAGAATGCTGATTTTCTTGGACACGCATCGGGGTAAGCTTAAAAACACGCCAATCAAAACAACAATCCAGAGCCCATTCCATAACTGCTGAGACAGTTCAACGGCAAGAAAGCTCATAATCATTTTGAATCGAAAAAGCGTAGAAGGTTTTGTGACGGATACAAGACCGTTGATAAACGTTTGATTCGCCGGCGCATAAACGAGCTTAAATAAGAGCGTTGGTAAAGACGATATAAAACAACCGACCAGAAAACCGATGACCTTTTGCGGACAAGACAAAATTCCTCTCCGCGACCAGCCGCCCAGATAAAAAATTCCCAGAATCAGAAGTATTCCCGCTAGGACCAGCCCTTCGTCCTTTGAGAAACTCAAAAAACCCAAAAATAATCCGCTTAAAAGAGAAAACGAAAGTTGATTCTTCAATTTGGCTGTCGCCAGGCAAAGGCAACTGGCTAAAAGAAAATACGACAAAACAATATCACTGTATTGGCTTGTTCCCATTTGAACGACAATGGGCGCTGTCAGCAAAACAAGCGCGGCAAGCGTTGAAGGGAGATTCTTGACAAAAAGTCTTAGCCCTGAAAATAAAAGACCCGCCGTGGCGAAAGTAAAGACCATAGACGTTACAAAAGGCACTAAATAGGGTGTATCATCGGAAAAAGTCCATGCCCACGCATTCATCAAAGGCAGCAACAGCGGATAATGAGGACTCGTTCTCCAGAGAACAGGATCAAATAAATTCTGCCAATCTTGACCCGCTGTCACAAGAAAACGGGCTTTAAAATTCCAGACAGCCCATCCGTCCCACCCGCCCATCAGATAGGAACCGGCAAAAGCAACAGCTGGAACAATGCCAAGGGCCAATAAGGAAACACTGAGAATGTCGTATCTGCATGGCCGCTTGAAGATGAAAAACGGCCGGCCGTCTATTTTCGAAAGATAGTATCGAATTCCGGCCAAAATCATAAGAAGACCAAGATGGCCGACTATCACAAAACCCTTATGAAACTCATTCATGATGACAAGACTATAAAAAGCGATTTGGCTGCTTAAGGCAAGGCCCAATCCGAGTGTCGCAAAAAGATGAAAAAAGAAATTGAGGTCATCTTTATCTCTAAATATCATATCGATAGAGAGGTATCCAATCAGAAAGGAAATCATGTAAGGCAGCAGTGCGGTCATTTGGCTTTCTGTCCTAAAACAGCTCCGAGAGGGTTAATCTTTAACGGTTGGACATGAAGTTCTTTCATTTTGCGAAAGGCTATTTGAGGTGTCGTGCAATCGAAAATAATATATTCGTGGCCCGTGTTATTCAAATCAAGAACCGTAGGCGCCAGAATCAGTTGGGCTTGCTGAAATTGAGCCGCATAGAGAGGGACATCCAGATCCTTATCGGTAAAATAACCGACATACGGGACATCACGCAGATCATCTTTGAGTCCTGAAAATTGAAATCCGGGAAAGTTGAAGACGCTGGGTAAAATAAAAATCTTTTCTCTTGAGAAAATTTTTCGCCCAAGTCCGACCAAATTCAGAAGGATCACCGCAGAAACAAGAGCAAGAAAAAAGGCTTGCCGTTTCTTTAATATGAATTGAAAAGGAGATGATTCCATCGTATTCCTATTTTTGATTAACATTACTATATCATATTTTCTAAATTATGCCTACGCGCGTATCAATTTTTAGCTTTTGCGCATATCGGAAATGTCAAAATTTAGACTTCCACAAAATGTGTTTCCTGGGTATAATAACTATCACTCAGAATATTTCAACAAAGCACAATCTTAAGGAGTAGACGTCTTGGTTAAAATCGGTATTATCGGAACAGGCTATTGGGGGCCCAACCATGTTCGGATTTTCTCCCAACTACCTGATTCCGAGCCTGTTATGTGTTGCGATCTGGAAGAAAAGAGACTTCAGTGGATTAAAAGTTTCTATCCGCAAATTCAGACCACCACAGATTATAAGAAAATCCTTTGCAACAAAGACATCAGCGCGGTATGCATCGCGACACCGACCAATAGCCATTTTTCCCTCGTCAAAGAAGCCCTGGAGCATGATAAGCATGTTCTTTGCGAAAAACCTTTGGCCATGAAACCCCAAGAATGCGAGCACGTCAGAGATCTGGCTTCTTCAAAAAAGAAGATTCTGATGGTCGGTCATATTTTTGTGTTCAATGCCGGAATCATCAAATTAAAAGAGTACATAGAAAAAGGAGAAATGGGTCGGGTGCAGTATGCCCATTCGGAAAGAACAAACCTCGGTCCTTTTCGCTATGATGTCAATGCCCTTTGGGATCTTGCGCCGCATGACATTTCCATTTTTAATTTTTTATTTAACAGCTGTCCTGTGAGCGTTTCGGCCCGCGGCCAAAAATGCCTGGGAACCTCGCTTGAAGATCTGGCCTTTGCCACATTAGAATTTCCTCATAATGTTTTAATCAATGTTCACGTGAGCTGGCTAGATCCGAAGAAAATAAGACAAATCACCATTGTGGGCGATAAGAAAATGGTTGTCTGGAACGATTTGGATAATATCGGTCCCATCAAGCTTTATGATAAGCATGTCGAGAGGACATCGACGTTCTATGAAACTTACGGGGAATTTCAACTGTTATCCCGCGAGGGGAGCATCACGATCCCTAACGTTAAGACAGCCGAACCCCTCAAGGCACAAAATCAGTATTTTATCGATTGCATCAATGGCAACAAACATCCCGATCTTGTCGACGCGCAAAAGGGCCTCGATGTCGTCAAAACCCTTTGCGCGATTCAAGAGTCCATGGATCAAAAAGGCGCTCCCGTTAACGTACCCTAAGGCCCAATTCCATGAATCATTTCAAACACGAAGAAGCGCTCATTGGCCCCAAAGCTCAAGTCGGAGAAGGCACAAGAGTCTGGGCCTTTGCCAACATTCAGGATGGCGCTGTCGTCGGAAAGAACTGCAATATTTGCGACGGTTGCTATATTGAAAAAGGCGCCGTGATCGGAAATCACGTCACGTTAAAGAATCAGGTCAACGTCTTTGAAGGCGTGACGCTCGAGGATGATGTATTTTGCGGAACGCATACCGCCTTTATCAACGATCGTCGTCCGCGCAGTCACAGAAAAGATCAATGGATCTTAGAAAAGGTCCTTGTCAAAAAAGGAGCCACGATCGGCAGCAACTCGACGATTCTCTGCGGGTTGACCATTGGGGAATATGCTGTCGTGGGGGCCGGAAGCGTTGTCACCAAGGATATTCCTGCCTATGCAATCGCCGTCGGTAATCCGGCCAGAGTCATTGGCTATGCCTGCCGTTGTGGTTTAAAACTGAACACCTCATGGACCTGTTCCTGCGGCCTGAAATACTCAAAAACCGACCAAGGGCTTAAGATTCATGAATAAAGTTCTTGTCTCACCGGTCGCTTTTAATGAACATATTAAATTAAAAAATGTCATTGAACGATTCTTAAAAAGTCCTGTTTTTTCTCATGTGGATTATCTCGTTGTGGATGACGGTTCGACCGACGAAACTCCGCAGATGATCGAACGTTTTGCCTCAAAAGGTGTTCAAACCCTGCGGCATCCCGTACGAAAAGGCGTCGGTTGCGCTATCCGTTCGGCGATTCATTATGCGCGCGACAACCATTACGATATTCTTGTTATCATGGCGGGCAACGATAAGGACAATCCCGATGAGATTCCGCTCTTGCTGGAGCCGATCCAGCAAGAAGGATGTGATTTGGTGCAGGGCTCACGCTATATCCGCGCAGGCGGTGTCGGCGGAGATATGCCGTTCTATCGGAAAATTGCCACACGCTTACATCCTTGGCTTTTATCATTATTTGTAAGGAAAAAAGTGACCGACAGCACCAATGGGTTTCGCGCCATGAAACTTTCGTTATTTGACGATAAGCGCATCAACATTGATCAATCCTGGCTCGATCATTATGAATTGGAGCCTTATATTCTTTTTAAAACTCTTCGCCTAGGGTACAAATACACAGAGACCCCGGTGAAAAAGATTTATCCACCCAAAAAACTGGGTTATACGAAAATGCGACCGATCACAGGATGGTGGAGCATTCTCAAGCCTCTTTTTTACTTAGGATTTGGTCTGAAAAAGTAATTTTTGGATAAGCAACGCACTTTTTAATGAGCCCGCCAATGATTCATTGGCGAGGCGAATTAACCCCCGCACCAATTATGAAATAATTGGTGCGGGGGGACTAAGCAAATGCAGTTATAATATTTCAACGATTTTTTAGAAGACAATTATATTGCAAAAAGGGATGAGTGAAGAAGTGCCTTCGTTGTGAAGTGACATTCGATCTCGTGGAGCGCGTTCGATGTCTCTACTGCGATTCCCTTTTGGTGGATATCGGCTCCAAGGAGTTGGCTGTTGATTTTGAAGGATCTGTTTTTCGACAAAACATCCTTCAGGAAAACGAGAAAGCCCAACGGCAACGAATTCAACATTTGGTTGAGAATTACTTTAGCTCGAGATCGTTTCCTTTTATCTACGCCTACGACCGTAACCAATGGGAAATGGGCCGAAATAAAAAACAATTACTTGTTCAGCCTTTGAATTTATTCTTTATTTTAAAGATTCCTTGGATTTTTGTGAACATGATTGATTCTTGTTATCTCCATTTTTTCTACACAGGATATTGCCCGGAATGTAATTGGAAATTAATGAGAGTATTTCGGGAGGCGCGGCACAGTGAACAAGACTGCAGCTATAATTTGGAATACGCGACCCTTTTGCGGCAGATATCCACGGGAGAAATTATCAGCGCCGAGAAGAAGTTTGAAGAAATTGCGCAGCGAAAGATCAAAGAAGGAAAAAGAAGCGCTTATGTTGAATTATGTTCGCGCAAGAGAGACTTTGAAGTATTCTTGGATTTTGCGGTGATTTGGATATCGATCGGTCTGTGGGTTTTCTTATTCATCAAATTAATCATGCCGATCTTTGCGCGCATTTATAGTTTTGGGGAGTATGCGTTCTAGCCCAGCACCTTTTTCTCATTCAAATTGTTTGGAGTCGAAAGTCTTTAAAAATATTTGAATAAGTAAAAGGTGCTGGGTCAATTCGCCCCGCTTCTTGCCCCGCAAAATGCGGGGCAGCGGGGTTCATTGAAGGAGGTAATAAGATGAAAATGATCATTGTTTTGATTTTCGCTTTGCTGACGGTCGGGTGCGCCTATGTCGTAGACGATGTGAAAGATTTGGTCAAAGATCCTCACTACACAGCCTACCAGCAACAAATGGATAATCTGGAAAGTTCTTACTTGAGCGATGAGCTATCTTATCCGGAGTATCTTAAACGAAAACAACACTTGGAGGATAATTACAGCAAAGAAGTCGAAGAACGAGAACAGAAAATTCATGATACTCAGAATCGCTAAAGAATAACCGTTTTGCCCGTCTGGACATTAAACATGATCTTTCATGTGAGACCTTATGAAACTATACGGAAAAAATCCTGTTATCGAACGCATCAAATCCGATCCTAAAAGCGTCAGGAAGATTTTTATTCAGGATGGTTTTTCCGATGCTGAATACATCCGAAGAAAAGCCAAGCAATGGTCGATTCCGCTTTTTAGTATACCTCGCTCTAAGATGCTGAAAATCGCAAGAAGCATGAATACGCAGGGGATTCTTGCCGACATCGAGGATTATAGTTACATTCCGTACGATGAACTTTTGAATCTTTCTTTCAGGAAACACCTGTGTCTCGTTTTCTTGGACGGGCTTAAGGATCCGCAGAATTTAGGCGCGATGATCAGAAGCCTGGCATGCTTTGGGGGCTTTGCCCTCGTATTGCCTACGCATGATTCTGTCGAGGTCACGGAGGCTGTCTTAAGAGTCGCTTCCGGAGGCGAGAATTTTGTACTGATTGCGAAAGTTTCTAATCTTGCGCAGGCTATCAGGCTGGCTAAGGAACATGGTTTTTGGATCGCCGGCGGTGTTGTCCAAGGCGGGCAGGATTTAATGAAAACCGCACTTACCTTTCCGCTTTCTTTAGTCATAGGCTCGGAACAAAAAGGAATACGGGAAGCGCTCCAAAAACTTATTGATCTGCCCTTGACGTTGCCGATGAAGCAAGCCCAGCTATCGTTTAATGTCGCGCAGGCCACAAGCATTTTCTGCTATGAAATCACAAAACAAAAAAATCAAAAGAAAGCATCCGTCAACGCATCAAGCGGCTCTTAATTTCTTTGCTGAGGCAGGATTATTAAAGAGAGTTAAGCGCAGCGGCTGGTGGGTGGCCGGTATCAAAGACCCCGAGAGCGTTGCCGAACACTCTTTTCGCACCGCAGTGATAGGATACTATCTGGCATACCTTGAGAAAGTGGATCCTTATCTGGTCATCGTGATGGCGCTTTTTAACGACATCCATGAGGCCAGAATCAATGATTTGCATAAGATGGGCCACTCATATATTGACTTCAAAGAGGCCGAGAAAAAAGTTTTTAAAGATCAAATGAAAGACCTTCATGGGAGGCTGAAGACCGAGTTGACCGCGTTACGCGGAGCCTATGACCAACAGCACACCAAAGAAAGCCTGATTGCCCGGGATGCCGATATTTTAGAATGCCTTCTTCAGGCCAAGGAATATTTTGACAGCGGTCATCAGGGCGCCAAGAAATTTTTCAAGCGGGCCCCGGGTTTCTTGCGCACAAAAAGCGCTCAAAAAATGTGGAAGGAAATTCAAAAGTGGAATAGTCATGCGTGGTGGGAGACCGTTGTTAAATTCGAACGATAGGCGCATGAGACAGTCCTTAGCCGTATGGAAATGTTATAATTGCATTTGCTTAATCCCCAGCCCGCCACTGAATCAATGGCGGGCGGCGTCAATTCGGCCATATGACTTATGTCGTCCGCCACTGAATCAATGGCGGACTCCAGAAGTCATGGCCTCATTGAAAAGATGAATATGAAGCCGATCGTCTGGGAATTAAATATCTTTACTTGGCAGGTTTTGATCCAAATGGTATGATACAAGTCTTGGAAGTCCTAGAGAAAGAATCCAAAGGTCCTCGCTATCCTTTGATTTTGCGTACGCATCCTTACGTGGAAGATCGGCTCAAAGAAGCGAAGGAAGAAGTCCGCCGGGCCCCTGCAAGATATAGCAATCTCTTGACGCAGGATTAATAAGGACTCACTTGATATGGAAAGAATCGGAATCGCTGCCAGCAAGATCGCCAAAGGCAACCTGTTTCTTTATAATCTCTTTGTGATCCTGATCAGCTTTTTGTTTGCGATTTTAATTTATTTTCTGTCCGGAACGTCCATTGTCCTTGTTCTTGTCTTAGTGGCTATCCTCACTCACGGGGGACAAGTCCCGGATTTTTATCAGATATGGATGCCTTTTATGCTCGCCATTCTGTTGTGTCTTGCGGCGATTATCGGTTTATTTACGCTTGTTGCTATACTCAAAAACATAAAATTTCGAAGAAAGTCATAAGCCCATCATTTCTCATTATGTCGACTCAACCCGCGATTGATTGTCATGCCTTGGTCAATAACTCTCATGTCGGTATAACCCAGATTTGCGCGAATCCTCAGGGACGTTTCCGATTTGTTAATGAATATCTTTGTCGTGCGCTAGGCTATGCACCTGTGGAATTAAGCAAAAAATGCTTAGCCGATATCTGTCCGAATGCCCCCCTCGTCAAATCGTTGATTCATAAACTCAAACGGCAAGATTCGATTTCCAATCAAGAAATCAAATTAAAAAGACAAGACGGACGCCTGATCCCCTGCCTGATTTCCATGGCTCCCGTAAAAAACAAAGAAAAAAAGATCCAGTGGATCGATGCGGTCATCGTGCCTTCCGTCGCAATCGGCCGCCACAATCAGGATTTATTGGAATCGAAGGAAATATTTCGTGTTGTTTTTGATAACTCAGCTGTGGCCATTACCGTGGCTGATAAAAATGAAAGGGTTGTCGCTTGGAATCCATTCTTTGAGAAGATGGCCGGCATGAAAAAGGAGGATTTATTCAATAAGCCGGTTAAAGATCTCTACCCGGCCGCGGAATGGAAGCGGATTCGCGCCCGGCGCATTCGCATGACGGGTATCTTGCCGAACATGGAAACAAAGATCTTCAAGAAGGACGGCAAGCTCATTGACGTTGACTTATCGATTTCTGTGCTGAAAGATTTGAAAGGAAATATCACGGGCGCCATCGGAATTATGCGGGATATCACGACCAGAAAGATAGCTGAAAAGAAACTTAAAGATTCTGAGCAAAAGATTCGCGTTATCTTAGACAATTCCGCCGTGGCCATTACGCTTCTCGATGATAAAGAACGAATTATTTCCTGGAATAAATTCACAGAACAGCTTCTAGGAATGACCAAAAAGGATCTTTATTTGCGCCCAGTCAGCACACTTTATCCCCAAGAGGAGTGGCAGAAGATACGCTCTGAAAATATCCGCAAGATTGGATCAAAACATCATCTTGAGACCAAAGTGATCTGCAAAGATAATTCCGTTATTGATATTGAGCTTTCGGTGAATGTTCTCAGAGATAGTGCAAGCAAAGTGGTCGGTTCGGTCGGCATCATGCAGGATATCACCGAAGAGAAGAAGGCCAAGGAAGAACTCATCCAGGCCAAAATAGCGGCGGAAGAAGCCAACAATTCCAAAAGCCTGTTTCTGGCTAATGTCTCGCATGAGGTGCGCACCCCCTTAAACGCTATCCTCGGGATGGTTGACATGACATTGGACACGCCGCTTAACGATGAGCAAAAAGAAAACCTCATAACGGTCAAAGACGCATCCCATAATCTTTTGGATTTAATCAATGATATCTTGGATTTGTCGCGCATAGAAGCCGGCAAGGTCAGGCTGGAAGTGGTCGACTTTAGCCTCAGGGACGTGATCAAGAACGTTTGCCGGGGCTTGCATGTTCTGGCCCGCAATAAAGGCTTGGATTTAGAATGGCAAGCGGATGATGGGGTTCCGGACAATTTAAAAGGTGATCCGGTCCGATTGCGCCAAGTGATCATCAACCTTGTCAATAATGCCATAAAATTTACAAGCAAGGGTAAGGTCTCCGTTGATGTTCAACTCAAATCACAAGAGAAGGATGACTGCGTTTTAATTTTCTCGATCAACGACACCGGGATCGGCATCCCACAAGATAAGTTGGAGCTTATCTTTGATGCCTTTACGCAGGCCGATGATTCTATTACCCGCCGCTATGGAGGGACGGGCCTGGGCTTAGCGATCTGCAAGAGACTCGTTAGCTTAATGGGAGGCGACATTAACGTTGAGAGTCAAGAAAAGAAAGGAAGTCGATTCTTTTTTACGGCCGCTTTTAGCATCAGCCAAGAAGGACAAAAGCCGCAAGAAGGCGTTTCGGTGACTGAACACAAAGAAATGAAGCCCTCAGAAATCGATGACTTGCCAAAATTACGGGTTTTATTAGCGGAAGATAATCTCGTGAGTCAACGCATCATTGTTAAGTTATTGACGAAAAGAGACTGGGAGGTAGTTCCCGTAGAAAACGGCCAGGAGGTTCTGGGTCAGATGAGCCAGGGTTCTTTTGATCTGATTTTGATGGATGTGCAAATGCCCATTTTAGACGGCCTAGAAACAACACGCCTCATCAGGGAAGGAGAGAAGCAAACAGGGCGGCATATTCCGATCATTGCTTTAACGGCCCGGGCCATGGACGATGATAAAAACCGCTGTCTGGACATCGGAATGGACGGATATGTTTCCAAGCCGGTGGACCGCCAAAAACTATTTTTAGCTATTCGATCTTGCGTACGAAAGGACAAATCATGAGCGAAGATATTATTGATCTTAAGGAAGTCATGGAGCGCGTGGAAAACGATCAGGAGCTTTTGATTGAATTGATTGAGATATTCTTAGAAGATTACCCGGGGCGAATGAAGAGCCTGAAAGAAGCCGCTACGCAAAATGATTTTTCCCTCATCAAGGATGTTGCCCATTCGCTCAAAGGAGCCTCTGCCAATATTTCCGCTAAAAAAATATCCAGCCTTTTTCTAGACGTCGAACACATGGCCCAGAAAAATGATTTGAGCGCCATGGGAGATATTTATTCTAAACTCGAAGGCCTCATTGAAGACTTAAAGAGGTATTTGAGCACGTTAAAGAAATAGAATATGAAATCCGACCCTCCAGCCCATGAAGAAGGTCATCTTCTATGTTGACCAGGATCATTGTTCAGTTAAAGAATAAGTTGAAATTCTGAATGTTGGACGGTCCGCAGGAGAGAGTATTTTGAAACCGAATATGAAATTTAGCTTGGCCAACATTCCCATTCGCTTCAGCGCTTTTTCCGTTTTAAGTATTTTTCTGGTGCTGGGATTTCTGACGTTTGGGCAGTCAATTTCCCATCCTTTTGTCCATGACGATCTCGCCTCTATTGTCAATAATCCGGACATCGCCCGATGGAATAACTTATCGACATATTTCCTGAATCCTTCGGCTCTTTTTCGCTCCGGGCCCAATATCAACCTTTATTATCGGCCTCTTTCGGATATCTTCTCCAAGAGCGAGTACTTCTTTTTCGGTCTGAATCCCCGCGGATATCATGTGATCAATATTCTGCTTCATGTTCTCAATTCTTTCTTAATCTTTTATCTTCTCAACTTAGTGATGAGGGAAAAGAAGATTGCGTTAGGCGTTGCGCTGTTATTTCTGATTCATCCTTCCCAAACAGAATCTGTGACCTATATTTCGGGTGTGTCGGATCTTTTGTTTTCCTTATTCTGCATCGGAGGTCTTATTTTTTATATTCTCAGCGTTTGGCAAGAGCGAAAATACGCTCAAAACATTCTCTACGGTTTGTTTTTGCTGATCTTTGCCGTGGCCTTATTGATCAAGGAGCAATCGGTGGCCTTGCTCTTTCTCGTGATTTTATTCGAAGCCTTTATTCAAGACAAAGCCAAGGAACTTCCCAAAACAAAATTTGTACGCTTAAGCGGCGCTTTCATTATTTTCTTGGGATATTTACTTTTACGGCAAAAGGCTTTGGGCAGCGCCCTGCCGTCCCTTCTCGCCTATAAAGGCGAATGGATGTTGAAACTGCTTTCTGTGCCGCGTATTCTTTTGACCTACTTGCGCATTATTCTGTTTCCCGTTGATCTTCATTTTTATCGCACCGTTGATATTTTGAAACCTGTTCTGTGGCCTTGGCTGGGTTTCTTGCTTTGCCTGATCTTGATTGTCTTGCTGCTGCGCGCTATGCCGAAAGCACAGTTGAATTTTGGCTTTTTCGCTATCGCTTGGTTTTTTGCTGTCCTTCTTCCCGTCTGCGTTGTGCCCATGCTGGCTGAATATTCTTATGCGTGGACGCCGGAACATTTCTTATATTTGCCCTTAGCGGGTTTCTTTTTGTTTGTGGTTTTGTCCGCTCAAATATTGATTAAGCGATTCTTTAAGCAAAAAGCGGCAATAGCTTCCGTGAGTATATTTTTAACCTTTGGCGCGCTCCTTTCCGTCATAACTATAAAACAAAATTCTTTTTGGAAAGACGAAGAGACGCTTTTTAAGCGTTCCCTTAAAGCTGAAGACCAATTGGGGCGGGTGCACACGCTTTTGGCCAAGACCTATTTTGAAAAAGGAAAGCAAAACTACGCGATTGAAGAATATAAGCAGGCCCTGCGGATTATGAATGATTACGCGGCCAAGGCCAAGACAAAGATCGCCAGGGATTTTTATCTGGAACTGATCAAAGAGATTCACATGGACTTGGCCATGGTTTTCTCGGTGAAGCGCAATTTTCAAGAAGCCATCAAAGAGCTCCAGAGCGCCTTGAGTTTTGATCCCTCCAATAGCGCTATTCATAATAACTTGGGGTTAAATTTTCTTTATGCTCAACAACTGAAGGAGGCGAAGGCTCATTTTCAGGAAGCGATCAGGCTTGATGCGGCCAATGTGCGGGCCATGAGCAATCTTGCGGTGTGTTATATCCAGAGCCATCAAGAAGCAAGGGCTAAAGAGTTACTTCGCCAAGCTTTAGCGATCGATAATAATTTTCTACCGGCCAAAGAGAATCTTAATCGTTTAATGGACTCTCAAAATCCCAAGTAGTCTTTTTCGCCAAAGGCTTTTTGATCGTTAAGAATGAATATCGGATGTTTCCTTAGGCAAAAAGGAGTTTTATGTCAACATTAAATCTTGTTCTCTCGATTCTTGTTTTTGTCGTCGTGACCCTGGTTTTCTTTGTTTTTGCTTTTCCCGAAACGTCCTCCGGCATAAGGAGAAGGGTCAAAATAAGAAAAGGCCCTTTGCAGCCGCACGGAAAAGACTGGCAAGCCACCGCCCTGAAACTCGAGCGCTACATCGTTTCCTTAAGAAAAAAGATCGATTGGCTGAAAGGCGGACAGAAGAAAATGGAGCAGGATTTAGTCATCGAAAAAGCTAGGAACGCCAAACTCAAAGATCAAATTTCCAAAGAAAAAGAGTGGCTTCAAAAAGAAAAGGAGTCGCTTGAAGGACAAGATCAGCAAATCTATGAGCTGAATCAAAGAGCCCGATTAGCCGAAGAAGAGCGGGAAAAGGAATACGGCCTGAGGCTGAGAATCGAAAGGGAATGCAAAGAGATCAAGCAGGATTTAAGCGCAGTCGAGAAGGAAAGAAATGCCCTGACCGCACGGGCCATACAGGCTGAATCCGAACTTTCAAGACTCAAGGACCAAATCATTGAGATCAAAAGAGTCAATCGTGAATTGGAGAAAGAAAGTGATGAGGCCAGCTTTATCGCCAAAAGCGAGTACGAAAAACTTGTAGACCAGCTCAAAGAAAAAGAGAAAGAACTTGAGCGCATCACGCGCGAGTCCAATCAATGAGGCCTGCACTTATGGATGCCGCGCCAAAGGCGGGGCAGAACATAAGCGCAAGGCCGAATTGACCCAGCACTAATTTTGTATGTCAAGAGTGAAACAAAATTAGTGCTGGGATAAAACAAATACAATTATAATATTTTCTTAAGACAATCATAGGTCGTGAAGAGGCATTATCCCTCACATCAAAATCTCCTATCCAATGTTTGCAAACCGTACCCATTGGCCGTCCAAAACCAATAAAATCATTTCTCGTCTTGAAGATCTCAAGAAAGAACGAAAAAAGATTATTGATTTGACCGAGTCTAATCCCACGGTTTGCGGTTTTCATTATCCGCAAGAAATCCTTAGTCCGCTTGGTGATCCCAAAAATATTATTTACGAACCCTGTCCCCTCGGGTTGTTAGAATCCCGCGAGGCTGTCGGTCGCTATTATCAAGAGAAGGGGTATTCGGTTAGTCCGCAGCGTATCGCGCTGACATCCAGTACCTCCGAGGGATATGCTTTTATTCTCAGGCTCCTTTGCAACGAAAAAGAAAACGTCCTTGTCCCAAAACCCAGTTATCCTCTTTTTGATCTTTTGGCTCAATTGAACGACGTTGAATTAAAAACCTATACCTTGCCTGGGCCGTCGTGGCGCATTGATCCGGACGACATAGAAAAAGCGATCAATAGAAAAACGCGAGCCATCATCCTTGTCAATCCCAACAATCCCACGGGTTCCTTTGTGGGTGATCAAGATCTTAAAAAAATTAACGAAATCTGCAAAAAATATAATTTGGCGATCATCAGCGATGAGGTTTTTCTTGATTATGCGTTTGACGACCAAGACGTCAAGGCAACAAGCTGTGTCCATAATAGCGAAGTCTTAACTTTTACCTTAAGCGGCGTATCTAAAATACTCGGTCTTCCGCAAATGAAAATTTCCTGGATTGTCACAAGCGGCCCCGACAGCCAAGTGAAAGAAAGCCAAAGACGGCTTGAGATTATTTTGGATACCTATCTGTCGGTGAACACCCCTTCTCAAAGAGCCCTGATATCATGGATGCCCTTGCGCCGGGACATCCAAAAAGAAATTTGTGATCGCCTGAGGAAAAATCATGATTATTTAAGAAAAGCCTTATCAGGTCAGAACGCATGCGATTTGCTGGATGCTCAAGGGGGATGGTATGCGCTCTTACGCCTCCCGCAGAAGCGCAAAGAAGAAGAATGGGTTTTGGAGTTTCTCGAACATGACCTCGTGTTTGTGCACCCGGGGTATTTCTTTGATTTTGAACAAGAACCCGTTATTGTTTTGAGCCTTTTGCCGGCACCTGAGCTTTTTCAAGAGGGGCTGGATCGCTTGGTGCGAAAAATAAAACAACCCATTTCATAAAACTTGCAAATCACTATTTATTTGGTAAGATGGGTTAGACTATAGGACAACCGGACTTGCGAAGGAGTCATAACGATGTCCAAACGACCCAGCTGGGATGAATATTTCCTCAAATTGGCGATGCTGGCCTCAGAGCGCTCAACATGCCCGCGGATGCATTGCGGATGCGTCTTGGTCAAAGATAAGCATGTGATTTCTACGGGTTACAACGGGTCGATTCCGGGAGACCAGCATTGCGATGACGCAGGGTGCCTGGTCGTTGACAATCATTGTGTCCGCACGGTCCATGCGGAGATGAATGCCCTGGTGCAGGCCGCCAAATGGGGCAATTCCGTTGATGGATGCACGGCCTATATCACCAATATGCCCTGCACGACATGCGCCAAGGCCTTGATTTTGGCCGGTGTCAAGCGCATTGTGATTTTCTCCGATTTTCATGATACCATGGCGTTGGATTTCTTTAGAAAGGCGCAAGTGAAAGTGGATAAAATTCCCATGCCTGCAAGAGAAATCAACTATCATATTGAAGCGTATACGTCCGCCAAGCTATAAGAAAAGAAAGGTGAGTCTGATGAAAAGAATGATTGCGACCAGTTTGCTTACGCTGATGGTATTTGGCATGTCCTTCGCGGCATCCGGGGGTATTGAATTTCGTCTGGTCGTAGACAAAAAAGATATCGCGTCGATTCCTTCAGACAAATTGACCTATATTCCCCGGGGAGAGAAGAAACAACAGGAGATTTTCTTATCCAAAGAAGCTTTTCTTAGGAATGCGGATATTAAGGAAATAAAGATTGTGAGCCCAAAAAATTCCCTGAATGGTCACTCTGCGTTTGATATTATATTTAATCGTGCCGGGCAAAAGAAACTGAAAGATGTCACCTCCCTGAATATAAGAAAGAAAATGGCTATTCTGGCAAATAATGAAATCCTGATGACGCCTTATATCCTGATGCCGATCAAATCAGGCCATGTCTACGTCCAGGCGGATGCACTCGATACCGATAAGAAAGTCAAGGATTTTGTCAAAGAGCTGGGCTTCTAGAACATATAAATCGGCCGAGAAAATTAACATATTTTAGAGGAAGAAATCACAATGGACCTGCACACCAAAACCGTATTTAAGGGAGTTAATAAGGACCCAAACTATAATTCTGTGATCACGCCGATTTATCCTTCCGCGACATTTCGATTTGATTCTGTTGATAAAAAACCGAAATACGACTACACAAGAACAGGCAATCCCACGCGCGAAGCCTTGGAAGAAAACGTGGCTTCCCTGGAAGGCGGGCTGGGGGCCCTGGCGACCGCAAGCGGCATGGCCGCGATCACAGGGGTTCTTTTTTTATGTTATCCCGGCGATCATATAATCTGCGGCAACGATCTCTACGGCGGAACATACCGGCTTTTCCGGGATGTTTTTGCAAAAATGGGATTTTCGTTTTCTTTTATCGATATGACAAAAACCGAAAACATCAAGAAAGAAATCCGCAAGAAAACAAAGATGATCTGGATCGAAACGCCGTCCAATCCGCTTTTGCACATTACGGATTTGCAAGCGGCGATCAGCCTGGCCAAAGAACATAAAATCTTAACGGTTGTGGACAATACATTTCTTTCTCCTTATTTTCAACGGCCGCTTGAATTCGAGGCGGATATTGTTGTTCATTCGACGACAAAATATCTCAACGGACACAGCGATGTGGTCGGCGGTATCATTGTTTATAACAGCGAAGATTTAAAGAGCAAGCTGCATTTTATCGTTAACTCACTTGGCCTTTCGCAATCGCCGTATGATGCGTGGCTGGTTTTACGCGGGGTGAAGACTTTGGGTCCGCGCATGGAAATGCATCAGAAAAACGGGCTGCATTTGGCCAATTTTCTTAAGGAACACCCTTGTGTCAAGAAGATCTATTATTGCGGTCTGCAGGGTCATCCGCAGTTTGAATTAATTAAAAAACAGATGAAGGGCTTCGGAGGAATGTTGTCTTTCGATCTGGATACCTCAAAAGTTCCGCTGGAAAAATTTTTCAGCAAACTGACATTATTTTCTTTAGCCGAATCTTTAGGCGGCGTCGAATCATTGATTGAAGCGCCGTGGTTCATGAGCCATTCGTCGATGGGAGAAGAAGCGTTAAAAACGTCCGGTATCACCAAGGAGACCATTAGAATATCCGCCGGCATCGAAAGCGCCAAAGACCTTATGGGTGAACTTAAAAACGCCCTGGAACCGTAACAAATACGAAAAATGAAGAAATCCATCATCTTATTGATCCTGTTGTCTTTTGCATGCTGCGGCTTAACCAATGTGTCGCTTTCCGATATCGAGACCGCCATCATCCAGGAAGATTTTGAGAAAGCGGAGAACCTCGTCACAAGTTTTTTGAGCCGCAAGCCAAAAAAGAATCAACAGGATGAGGCGATTTACTATTTGGGTTTAAGCAAGTTGCGCCTGGGTTACTATAAGGAAGCCCGCGATACCTTTGATTTGTTGTTAAGCGGCTTGCCGACGGACCAGCTTCATGATAAGGCGTATTGCGGAATCATTGATTCCTATTACCTGGAAGGGGAATATGCTCAAGGGCTGCGTCTGGCTCAGGAGTTAATCAAAAAGAGTCCCCGCTCGGAACTGTTGAGCTTGATTTATCTTAAGCTGGCCCGGGGAAATCTAAAATTAACTTACTGGGACGACGCAAGAATGTATCTTGAGAAAATTATTCGCGACTTTCCCGAGAGCTTCGAAGCTCATTTGGCCAAGCAGCTATTAGAAGAGAGGCAGTTTTTTGCGGTTCAGGTCGGCGCTTTTTTGGACCGTCAGCGGGCCTTGAGTTTGGTTGAGGAATTGGAACAAAAGGGCGAATATGCCTATATGGTCGAGACCACGGACCGCAAAGGGCAGAAATTTTATCGCGTGCGTGTCGGGGAATTTACGTCTTTGGAAGATGCCAAGCGCTTGAAGACAAAACTATCCAAATTAGGTTATCCCACCCGGATTTATCCATAGATATGCCCTTAAAGAAAATTGTTTTTGTTGTCGGGCCCACAGCCGTCGGGAAATCCCAGGTTGCCTTTCATTTAGCCCAGAAACTTAATGGCGAAATCATTTCCTGCGATTCCATGCAGGTCTATAAAGAGATTTCTATCGCCAGTAATAAAACTCTAAAGACTTTGCGCAAGGCCGTTAGACATCATTTGATCGACATTGTATCTATCGCGAAAAGTTATGATGCGGCTGCTTTTCGGCAAAAAGCGCTTAAAACCATTGACGCCATTCATAAAAAAGGAAAGATTCCCATTGTTGCTGGTGGGACGGGTTTATACATGAGTATTCTTTTGGACGGAATATTCAAAGGCGGACAAAAATCGGTAAGATTGCGTCAACAACTTGAAAGGGAAGCAAAGCAAAAGGGAGAAGAGGCGCTTTATCAAAAGCTTCAAAAAATGGATCTGGAAAGCGCGGCCAAAATCCATCCCCATAATACCCGAAAAATTATCCGCGCCCTCGAGGTGGTCTTAAAGTCCAAGAGACCTATTTCGAAGTTACAAAAGGAACGAAAAGGTCTTTGGGGACAATACGCGATCGATTGCTTCGCGCTCAGCATTCCCCGAGAGAGATTGTATGAAAGGATCAATCAGCGTGTTGATCAAATGTTTGCACATGGAATTGTTGATGAAATCAAGTGCTTGGAGCGCAAAAAGTGGAGTCCGACAGCCAAAGGCATCATCGGATTCAAGGAAATCAAAGGCTATCTGGACGGTATTTATGATCTTGAGCGGGCCAAATATCTGATGAAGTTAAATACGCGGCATTATGCCAAAAGACAGATGACATGGTTTCGCAAGGACAAGCGTCTATCGTGGATCGCGATGGAAGATAATGATACCCCGGTGAGAGTGGCAGAGAAAATTGTTCAATATTTGAAATAAAATTTGTTTTACATCGCAGGGTATTTACCCCGCCAAAAAACGGCGGGGTTAATGGTTCGACGTTGCTCACCATCCTGAGCAAGGCCGCCATAAGGGCGGCCGCGTCGAAGGATTCCGGCAGTAATTTATGTTCTCCCGACGTTCCGTCCGGATCCATAAATTGCGCCGTCATTAAAATGGCTGAAAAAGTTCTCGTCGTTACAATTGATTTTGGCAAAAGAAACGAATGGCCGTCTGTGGATATCGCCGATGAGCTCAAAGAGCTTGTGCTTTCTTGTGGCGGTGATGTCATCAATTCCGTTATCCATAAGTGCAGTAAACCCACTGCCGCCTTCCTGATCCATGAAGGCAAAGTGCGCGAGATTGCGGATTTATGCGCTCAACATGAGATTGACACCGTGATTTTTAGTCATGATCTCAAGGGAAGCCAACAGAGAAATATCGAGAAAATTCTTGGCGTCAAGACTATTGACCGCACACAGCTGATTCTCGATATCTTTGCCCGTCGCGCCAAAAGCCAGGAGGGACGCATGCAGGTCGAATTGGCTCAGTTGGAATATCTGCGGCCGCGCTTGGTCGGCCATGGCATTGAACTTTCACGACTCGGTGGCGGCATCGGCACCCTGGGCCCCGGAGAGACGAAATTGGAAGTTGACCGGCGTCGGATCGACAGCCGCATCGACAGATTAAGAAAAGACCTCAAAGAGATCGTTCAAAGCCGCGCAACAAAACGCAAGAAAAGAAAACAGGAACAAATACCCACGGTGACATTAGTCGGTTATACGAACGCGGGAAAATCAACACTCCTCAATACCCTTACGGAATCCCAACAGATAACGCACGACGGTCTTTTTACGACGCTGGATCCTCTGACACGGCAATTGATGATGCCGAATCATCAGAAGCTCGTTCTCTCGGACACGGTCGGATTTATGTATGAGCTGCCGCATCATTTAATTGAATCGTTTAAGGCCACCTTGGAAGAAGTGATGGATGCTGATTTATTGCTCCATGTGCTTGATATCAGCAATCCGAAATTCAGGAATTTGCAGGAAGCTGTTATGAAGGTTTTGCACGAATTAGGCGCGCAGGATAAGCCGATCGTTACCGTTTTGAACAAAATTGACCGGTTGGATGATCTCTCCTGGCTTGACGGTATCATGAGAAATTTTGATCACGCTGTTTATATCTCAGCCCTCAAGGGCGAGCGCATCGATATCCTCCTTGAGAAAATCAATCAAATCCTTGTTCCCACCACAACCCAAATTGACGTGCGTATCCCTTTAAATCGCATGGACCTTGTCCACCTCGTCCACAATGAGGGTGACGTCAAAACTATTGAATATCTCGCCGATGCCGTTCATGTCATCGCCGTTGTTCCTTTCAAGATCGCCAATAAGGTCGAAGCTCGCAATAAATAGTATTAAAATGAATATTCATACTCAGCGAAAGCGCTTTCCTGAATATCAACATTTTTTAATTTGTCCCTTGAAAATTGCAAAATAGTATTCCATACTTATAAAGGTTGTAAAACAAGAAAACGTTTTGAACGATAAAGGCAAACCCATCGCAAGGTGGGGACCCCGCCTACGCTAAAGTGCTTTTGCCTTTAGCTTCGGCGGGCTCTGCGAAGCTCAAACATGAAAATTTTTGAGCGAAGCAGAGGCAAAGCTAAAGGACCCAATAGGTTATAAGAGATTTAGGGCAGCCTGGCCACCGAAGCGGAACGATTTTTTATTAATTGTTTTGATGTGTCAGGCCTATTTCTTTATTAAGGAATAGGCCGCATTGTTTATTGAAATATTATATTTGAATTTGCTTTGTCCCCGCCCGCTAATCTTGTGTAACCATTTTGATGGGCGGGGTTAATTCGGTCATGCACTTATGTTTAGCCGACAACGATCGGCATCCATAAGTGCAGACCTCATTTAAAGGGGGCGTCGACTAAAAAAGGAAACTCCGCGCTCCGCCCGCCACTGAACCAATGGCGGGCGGGCGCGGGAAAAAAGGGTAAACAATAAAATTTTAACCTCACCAGTCCCGACGATCCAACATAGTTGGATGTCGGGATCCCGACCGAATTTGACAATGGATATTAAAGCGTCGGGACCACGGTAAGGATTTATGCGTCACCCGCCCCGCTCTTTTGCCAAGCCCGACGAAAGGGCGGGGCCAGCCACGGAGACAAGGAATAAAAATGAAAAATAAAATAATCTTTCTCTTACTTTTAATGATTTTAAATAATAATTTTTAAATAGGAGGTCGAAAATGAAAATGTCAAATAATTACTTAAACGTGATTAAGATTTCTATTTTACTATTTGGTTTTCTAGGGCTTGCTCTAACCCCTGCCGCTGCGATTTATAAAGGAGAGAGAGAAGAAGCTTCAGTAATAGAAAAGGGGAAACTTTTGTCTGACAATATGGCAACAGATGTTTATGGGGATAATGAGTGTGCGGATCATCCTAATAATATAATGTGTCAGGTAATCAACCTCATCCAATCAGAATCTGAACCCAGCAAAGCAATAAAATATGTTCCAGATGAAATTATTATAAAGTTTTCAAAAGATATAAATATAACTGAGAATCCCCAAGCGTTTGATTACCTTAAGGTTATCGCGCCAAGCAAATCCACAAAAGATTCGGCTATAGCCAAACTCTTCCTCCTTAAACATAACAGATCAGGTAAATCGCATCATATCTTCCACTCAATATAAATCAAATAGGAATAGCGCTAAGTTTGGCTTAAATAGAATATTTAAAATAAAAATGGAGGGAGGAAAAATAGGTATTAAAAAATTAGCGGGTGAATTAGAAAGAAATCCTGATATCGAATATGCTGAGCCTAATTATATATACAGGATAAACTCTATCCCTAATGATCCTTTTTATCATTCTTCTGATTCATGGGGTCAGGGATATGATGACCTCTGGGGTTTAAAAAGAATCAACACCGAGCAAGCCTGGGATACGACAAAGGGAGAAGGCGTTATTGTCGCCGTTATCGATACAGGCATTGACTACGCACAGGAAGACCTATCACAAAATATATGGATTAATTCTGGTGAAGATATTAATCATAATGGCATTGCCGATGCTTCAGATTTTAATAATATTGATGATGATGAAAATGGTTTTGTAGATGATATCAGGGGTTATGATTTTGTATCATTTGATTCAGGCGGCAGAGATAATGATCCTCTTGATGATCATGGTCACGGGACACATTGTTCTGGGATTATTGCAGCCGTTGAGAACAATTCAATCGGAATCGTAGGAGTCGCTCCCAGAGCAAAGGTCATGGCTGTAAAAGCGCTTAATGAAGAAGGCGCCGGTATAATTTCTGATTTAGCGGATGCTATTTATTATGCAACGAATAACGGTGCTCATGTATTAAGTAACTCCTGGGGAGGTCCTTTTAAGAGTCGTTTAATCAATGAAGTCTTTGGATATGCATATGCAAATGGTGCCGTAATTGTTGCTGCGGCCGGAAATGATAACTCTGATGTCAGCGGCTTTAGTCCCGCAAATATACCCTATATAATAACCGTCGCCTCTTTTGCCAGTGATGATACAAGATCAACTTTTTCAAATTGGGGTGATTTGATTGACGTAACGGCTCCGGGAGGAAGCAGTGGAAGCATGGGGGGTACTCCAAGCGGAGAACATTTTTATGTTGATATACTTTCTCTGAGAGCAGCTGGCACAGACATGTATCTTGGTGCACCGAATTATACTCCAGGTGAGTTTATCATAGCGGACAACTATTATCGAGCCCGTGGAACCTCTATGGCCTGTCCGCATGTTTCGGGTATTGCTGCCTTATTGCTTTCATATTATTCTGAACTCACCAATTTTCTTATTGATTACATCATCCACCAATCGGCTGAGGACGTACTGGAACCGGGAAAGGATATTTATTCCGGTTATGGTCTAATCGATGCTGCAGCTGCTCTATCGGCATCAGCAGATATTATAAGCGAAAATCTGGCAGAATTATTAGTTATGAATGTTTCTGTTACCAGTAGGCCGGAGGATACAATATATATCAATGCGGATATTATTAATGCTGGTCTTTCTACGGCAAGCAATGTTACATATAAAATATTTGCCAATGAAGAAAGCAATCAAATACTTTTATTAGAAGATACTTTACCCAGTCTTTCTCCTAAAGAAAGTTTTGAGATCGATGTAATTCTTTCATTAGCAGGTTTACAACCTGAATCTATATCAATTTATGTTGACCCTGATAGAAATATTGACGAATATTTTGAAACGAATAATAGCTTTGATGTTGACGTTAGCATAGGTTGGCCACAAGATACAGGAGGGAGTTTGGTTACCTCTTCTGCCGCTGTTGTAGATTTAAATAATGACGGCTTTTTGGAAGTTATTGTCGGTACTTTTGGTGGCCAGGTTTTTGTATGGGATGCATTTGGTAGAATTCTCTATGGCTGGCCGCAGACAGTATCTGGTTCGATACATTCCTCACCGAATGTTGTTGATTTAGATAATGACGGTGATTTTGAAATTATACTCGGAGCCCTTTCTCTTGGTGAAAACCTTTATGCATGGAATGATGATGGGACAATCGTTTCCGGTTGGCCGCAATCTTTAGACGATTTTGTTTTTGCCTCTCCCGCCACTGCTGATTTGGATAATGATGGGATGATGGAAATTGTTGTTTCTGATCTCATGGGAAAGGTTTATGTTTTTCATCACGATGGAAGCATTATGAATGGATGGCCGCAAGATACTGAAAATAATGGTTTTGTTTGGTCTTCGCCTGCTATCGGGGACTTAAATAATGACGGGACACTTGAAATTATTCTGGGAGGTCAAGACGGAAGAGTTTATGTTTGGAATCCAGATGGTACCTTATTTAATGGTTGGCCCAAAGATACCGGTGGAGAGATACGATCGGCAGTTGCTATTGCTGATTTAGACCATGACGGAACAAGCGAAGTCATTGTCGGGACCCTCAATAACCACGGCCTATATGTTTTTCATGCAGATGGTAGCATTTTTGAAGGGTGGCCTAATGGCGATATTTGCGCTATAGGAGTCGCCTCCCCATCGGTTGCTGATATGGATTTCGATGGAATTCCCGAAATAGTTGCAGGGTGCAGTGATGGTAAAGTATATGCATGGTATCCTGGAGGAGAAAAAGTTCTTGGATGGCCCAAAACAACTTGTGATGACATATCCCCAGCTATATCCCCATCAATATTTCTTCCCCCGCTTTCGCAGATTTAGATGACGATGGTAATCTGGAAGTAATAATTGGAGCTCATGATAATAAAGTATATGCCTGGGATAGGCACGGAAATTTACTTGATGGCTGGCCACAAGAAACACTGAGTCTTGTTGATGCATCCCCAGCCGTTGCAGATATAAACGGAGACGGAACCTTGGAAATAGTTGCAGGTTCTTGGGATGGAGATATGTATGCTTGGCCCATGTCCGAAACAACAAATTATCCTATACCTTGGCCTCAGCATCATCACGATACTTACAATTCAGGTTTATACGAAGACACTACTGACTATGAAGTTTCCTGTATACCAGGTCAACTTATAGGTGATGCCGATAATGATGGTCAGGTCACAACAACAGATTCTTATCTGGTTCAAGAAATTATAGCCTATATCATATTAGAACCACCCGATACGTGCTGTATTGATGTTAATCAAGATGGGACAGTTTCGATAGCCGATGCTGTTATTATACAAAATATGGCAAATGGATCTGTGCCTCTTATGGGAAGTTGTCATATGTGCACTAGCGAAATAGAGCATGGAGAATGCCTGGATTTTGACTATTGCGATGCAGGTGATTTTATAGGGAACAGATGCGTTGCCTGTGGTTGTCCTGAACCAAAAATATGTGAGACGAGTTTTCCGTACTCTACTTTTGGAATATGTATGGAATGTGGCGATGCTAATGCAGACGGCGTCATTGATCAGAATGACGTAGACTATATTGTGGAAATTATTTCAAACATTTCTCCTATTATATTCTTTCAATATACTGATGTGAATGGAGATGAAGTAATTAACATCCTTGATGCCACAGCTATAGGTGCTTATTTAAACCATGGAATTCCTTTAAATTGTTTATTAAATATTTGCGGCGATGCCGATGGAAGCGACGTAGTTGACTTGGATGATGTAGTTTATTTAATTGCCTACATCTTTACTGGTGGGCCGGCACCTGAGCCGTTAGAAACCGGGGACGCCGATGGATTAAACAGTATCGATTTGGATGATGTTGTTTACCTTATTGCTTACATCTTTACCGGTGGGCCGGAGCCGGTGTGCGGGGATAGCGGTTCAGCGATGAATAAATCAGGAGATCTGACAGGTGGGATGACGCTAGAAGAGTTTCTAAGAGAGCATCCGATTCTTGAAAATTATATAGAAATACCCCAAAAGACAATGTCCGCTAATATAAAAACACAGGAAATAATAAAATGAAAAGAAAAGTATTATTGATATTTACAGGACTATTTCTTTTTTTCTGGTTATCAATACCATGCATAGCTTTGGAAGACGAAATAGTTTTACAATATGAATTTGACAAACCAGTTATAAAAGAAGTGACCATCGCTGAGGAAGTTTATAACTATGTCGTTATCCATGACACCACGACAATGGGAAATGCCGGTGAACCCTCGCTTCCCATAAAAGGAGCAAAAATTTTAATCCCTGAGGGGATGCAATATTTTTCTTCGGATGTCATTTTAGGCAAGCCTCAGGAAATCCGTCTTCGTTATCCATTAGCACCGGCCCAAAGAGAATATCCTTTGAGTTTCATAGGATCAATTGACCCGACACCGCCAAACCGAGAAATATATTCTCAATCCACGGTTTTTCCTGATGAAGATATACGGCCGATATTGTCTGTACAGAATATGCGTGGATATAAAATAGCGATATTCAATATTTTTCCTGCGCGCTATATACCAAGCGAGAATAAACTTCTTTTTTACCCAAATATAGAACTCAGGGTGAAGCTTAAGCCTTCCGAAGAAAAATCTTCCGCTATAAAGAAAAGATCTATACAGGCAGACTTAGAGGAAGTCTTAAGTTATGTAGATAATAAGGAAGACGTGCCGAAAGAGCTTCCACAAGAAAGGATTAAAGCGAACACCACTCTGCTCGGCCAGGAAGGACCGTTTGATTATGTGATCATTACCAACCGAGTCTTGGCCGATGCACAGGGAGAGTACACATTTCAGGATTTAATTGCTCTGCGGCAATCCAAAGGATTAACCGCTACCATTGTGACGACCGATGACCCTGTCCTTGGTATCTACGCCAATTACGATGGGATTCGTCCTGACGGTGGCGAAGATAATCAAACCAAAATCAGAAACTTCATCATCGATGCCTACAATCAATGGGACACTCAATATATACTCTTAGGCGGAGATGGAGACACGGAGAATGTTGGCGGAGAAAGCGGAGATAATATTATACCCGTTCGTTACTTATTCGACTCAGATATTTCTCCTACCCCACCTTATTTCTTTACTCTTATAGCCGCTGATTTATATTATTCCTGTCTTAATGGGACTTTTGATAGTAATGCCAGTGGCATATATGGCGAATGGTATATTATTGATCAGCCGTTTGGGCCGCTTTTGATTGACGAAGTCGATTTTTTTGCCGAAGTTTATGTTGGCCGGGCACCTGTTGATTCAGAAGAAGAAGTGTCAAATTTTGTAAAGAAGATTTTTGCCTATGAGGAAGCAAAAGAAAACCGTGACCCCTATCTTCTTAATACATACCAAATAGGAGAACATTTAGGAGGTGGAGGAGATAGCGAATGGGCAAAAAATTCTCTTGAAGAAATAAGGTGGGGCAGCAGTAACCATGGATTTACAACGACTGGAATCCCGGAGGCCTTTGACAGGAATGCACATTATCAGAAAGATTTTTATGATCAATACGAGACTTATGGAGAAATTCTTTGGGAGCTTGCGTTAAGGACAAATATTTTCCCGGGCAATCCTCATATTATCAATCATCTTGGCCATGCAGATGAAACATCGTTAATGACATTGAGCAATAGCGAAGTGGATAATCTGGATAACACAAAGTATTTTATAGGCTATAGCCAGGGTTGCTATGCGGGAGCCTTTGATAATACTGGTGTAGAATACCCATCAGTGTCATCCGATAGTATTGTAGAACATTTTGTTGTCGGACCCCAGGGAGCCGTCGCTTTTATTGCTAACTCACGATTTGGCTGGGGTACTGACTATAGCACATACGGTTCTTCACAGCTCATGGCACGGGAGTTTTGGGATGCTGTTTTCGGAGAATCTATATATGGATTAGGAAAAGCCAGCCAGGATTCAAAACAGGATAATTTTCCCAATTTAAGTTTTAGCTATACTCGATATTGCTACCTCGAGTTAAATCTTTTTGGCGATCCCGCTTTAGAGGTTTTTCCGCCAACGAGAATCGTTCCGGAGAAGTATCCTACTATTGAATCTGCCATAGATGCCGCTCAAGGGGGCGATATCGTTTTTGTCCACCCCGGAAGATATTATGAATACAACCTTTCCTTAAAATCAAATATATCCCTCATCGGAGCAGGACCGAATTTGACGGTTATTGACGGAGAAGGGTCTACGGCCTTTGACTCCGTTATTAAAATAAATGAGATCAATAATTGCCTGATATCAAATCTGCACATCACCGATGGAGTTGGAGCCGGTTTGTGGATGTTGGATTCTCAAGGGGCAATCATGAAAAACAATATCGTTACTTCTTCTGGCGTTGGTATTTATTCTCAGAGCTCAAATGGTTTGATAGTCAATAATACGATTACCGATTCTTATCAAGGGATACAGGCTTTCGACTCGAATTTAAATATTACGAATAATATTATTGTTAATAATGATTTTGGCGGTGTATGGTTAGAGTCCGATTTTTCGGAATTGTCTTACAATAATGTTTGGGGTAATATGGGTTTGGGAAATTATTACCATTGTTCTCCCGGAGAATCGGATATTTCCGTTGATCCTCATTTTATTGATTTAGATTTGGAAAATTATCATCTTCAAATCAGTTCTGCGTGCGTAGATGCCGGTGATCCTGACTCAACCTATTCAAACGAACCCAATCCAAATGGAGGAAGAATCAACCTGGGTGTATACGGAAACACCCCTGAAGCTACAACGAGTGACTTTCTCTGCGGCAATGCCGATGGAAGCGGCGTAGTTGACTTGGATGATGTAGTTTATTTAATTGCCTACATCTTTACTGGTGGGCCGGCACCTGAGCCGTTAGAAACCGGGGACGCCGATGGATTAAACAGTATCGATTTGGATGATGTTGTTTACCT
>JBDRMG010000007.1:0-19022 GCA_043812495.1 Candidatus Omnitrophota bacterium
GCCTTGTCCCGAGGCTCTCTCTTTTGGAACGCTGAGCCGAGGGGCAGGCGCAAACTACCATAACATCACTATTAGAAAGGTTTGCGACGCCCGTCCCGAGCCCTTTCATTCTTGTAATCTGGGGCGAGGGGCAGGAGCAAAATTTCTTAGCACTTAGACTTGTTAATCCTATTAGCTGAACAAAAAATGCCAATCTTGATGGACTGGCCGAAAATTGCGAATCGTAGTCAAATTACTTTTCTCCATAAACCAGCTTGCCGTTACAAATCGTAGTTTCAACTTTTCCCTTCAATGTTCTTCCGGTAAACGGAGAATTCCTTGACTTGGAGGCAAAATCGTCCTCTCGGACAACCCATTCCCTATCTTTGTCAACAATGATAAGATCAGCATCTTTCCCTTCTTTGATTTCGCCCTTATTGGAAAGGCCGATGATTCTAGCCGGCGCCAAGGACATTTTTTCCACAAGCTGAGACAGGGTAAGGATTTTCGCTTCCACAAGCTCTGTAACGGCAAGGCCAAAGGCTGTCTCAAGACCAATAATACCAAATGCCGCATGGTCAAATTCGACTTCTTTATCCTCAACTGCATGAGGGGCATGGTCTGTGGCTATGCAATCGATCATACCCCCCAAAAGAGCCTTCTTAAGGGCCTCTACGTCCTCTGTGGCCCGTAAAGGGGGATTGACTTTTGCGTTTGTATCAAAGGTTTTGACCGCTTCATCGGTTAAGGAAAAATGATGGGGTGTCACTTCGGCCGTGACAGCAATGCCTTCGCTTTTGGCAAATTTGATCAAATCCACAGATCTCTTCAAGCTGACATGCGCAAAATGGATGCGCGTCTTCAGATATCTGGCTAGTTCAATGTCCCGGGCAATGATAATACTTTCGGCCATGCCGGCATGGCCCTTCAAGCCCAGGAGAGTTGAGGTAAAACTCTCGTTCATGACACCGCCTGCGCTGATATAGGGGTCTTCACAATGCTCAATGATCAGGATATCCACCATCTTGGCGTATTCAAGCGCGTGGCGTAAAAGCTGACTGTTCAAGACAGATTTCCCATCGTCGGAAAGGGCCACGCACCCGGCTTGTTTGAGTTCAAACATATCGCAGAGCTCTTCGCCTTTTTGCCCTTTGGTGATGGCGCCGACCGGAAGTATATTGATCAGGCCAACCCGCTTGGCCTCTTTAATGATTCCTTCAACAACCATGGCGCTGTCAATCACGGGATTCGTGTTGGGCATACAAAGAACAGTTGTAAAGCCACCCTTAGCGGCTGCTTTGGAGCCTGTTTCAATGGTTTCCTTCTCTTCATATCCGGGCTCTCGCAAATGAGCATGAAGATCGATCAGGCCCGGCAAGACCAGCTTGCCTTTGGCATCAATGATTTTAACGCCGCTTTCCGAAAGAGAAGACCCAATTTTCTGAATAGTCTTATGTTCAAGCAGGATATCCTGAGGTTGATTACTCACACTATCTGCGTTGACGATCATGGCATTCTTAATCAATAAAGCCACAACAATTCTCCTTGATTATTCAATCGCCGGCTCAGTTCTTTCGGTCAAAAGCAAGAACAAAACAGCCATACGTACAGCGACGCCGTTAGTGACCTGCTCTAAGATAACGGAATATTTTCCATCGGCCACATCGGCGGAAATTTCGACACCGCGATTGGTCGGCCCGGGATGCATGATCAAAACGTCTTTTTTGGCTAGCTTTAATTTCTCTTGGTCCAGACCAAAAACCCTTGCGTACTCTCTGATCGAAGGTAAAAACTTTTCCTGTTGGCGTTCTTTTTGAAGCCGGAGCATCATGATCACGTCGGAATCTTTAAGGACATCGTGAATATCATAGGTCACCCTGACCCCCATCTTTTCAATATCCACGGGCATCATCGTCGAAGGACCGCAGAGCGTCACGTGGGCTCCGAGTTTTGTCAAGCCCCAAATGTTTGAGCGGGCCACACGGGAATGAAGGATATCGCCGACAATGCTGACATTTAATCCTTCCAAACGACCGAGTCTTTCTTGAATCGTAAACATGTCCAAAAGGGCCTGGGTGGGATGGGAACGACAACCGTCTCCGCCGTTGACGACCGAAGGTTCAAGAGCCTTGGCCAATGTGTGGGGAACACCCCCACAGGCATGGCGAACGATAATCAAATCCACATTCATGGCTTCGATATTTTTGGCCATGTCCAGGATAGATTCGCCCTTGGTCAGTGAACTGCTGCTGGTGGCAATATTGACCGTATCCGCGGACAGGCGTTTGGCCGCAAGCTCAAAAGACATGCGCGTGCGCGTAGACGGCTCGCAAAAGAGCATGACAACGGTTTTTCCGCGAAGGGCAGGAACTTTCTTGATATCGCGCGTGGAAACTTCTTTAAAGGATTTGGCACGCTCTAAAATCAGCTCGATCTCTTCTTTGGTAAGATCCTGGAGATCCAGAAGATCGTGATGTCTCCATTTAAGCGTGTTATTCTTTGTTTTCGACAACGACTTCATCCTCAAGGTTATCCGTCTCTTTGAGTTTGACCTGTACGTTCTGATCGGCTGAGGTCGGGATATTCTTGCCCACATAATCCGCGCGGATGGGCAATTCTCTGTGACCGCGGTCAACGAGAACAACGAGTTGGATATTGGCCGGTCGGCCAAAATCAATCAGCTCATCGAGGGCGGCACGAATCGTACGGCCTGTATACAAAACATCATCCACCAAAATGACTTTTTTATCGTTTATATCAAAATCGATTTGCGTCTCCCGCACGACCGGTTGGCTGTCAATCAGGGTCAGGTCATCACGATAAAGGGTGATGTCCAGAATGCCTAAGGGAACAGACTCCCCTTCAATCTCTTGTAGGCATGCATTTAAGCGCTCGGCCAAAATGGCCCCGCGCGTGCGGATACCGATAATGCAAAGATCTTTGAGGCCTTTGTTTTTCTCTAAGATTTCATGCGCAAGCCGCTTGAGGGCGCGCTGGATGGTCTCTTGATCCATGATTTTTGTATCACTCATTATTGAACGCCTCTTGTTGCATCTCCTTACCCTTGACATCTTCGATGTCAAGGGTTAATTCGCCTCGCCACTTATGTTTCCGTCACGCCTATGACGTGACGAGATCTCGTCATCCTGAATTATTTTCAGGATGACGGACATTAACATTCCATAAGTGGCAGGCTCATTAAAAAAAATACCCACTCCTTGTGAGAGTGAGTCTCTTTTCCCAATGCTATATTTACGTTCATATTTACTCCTTGCCAGCCTCTCGGGACCGGCTTAAAGGCTTATTGTTGGTCAAAATATAACACTCGATCACAAAATTGTCAAGGAATAAAAAGGCGCCCCGCCCGCCAAAGATGCAATGGCGGGCGGGGCGCTGATTATCATTTCCGTTTCTTTTCAGTGAGCGCATGATTTATACGACCGATAGGGAGTATAAATCATATGCGCGAATTGACCCCGAGTCCACCAATGCTTGTGGCGGACTCGGGGTACAACAAATTAAAATTTTACTATTTCCTTATCTTAACTTTACTAAACTATCAACCGGTTGCTCCGGAGTCTGAGAAATGACCGGCGTGTAAAAATATGACTTTATCGCAGGGTATTGATCCAAAAGCTGTTCTAAAACAACTTCCTGTTCCTGCGGATCTTTGGGTACGCTTTTCTTTTCATCATCCCCGCAAACCGGTGCCGGCCCGCCGGTAAAGATATAGGCTATGAGATAAACCACATCGTCTATGTCTATACTGCTTGCTCCATCAGCATCGCCCGCATCATGCGGAACAGGTTCTGGTCCGCCGGTAAAGATATAGGCTATGAGATAAACCACATCATCGATATCCACTTGATGCGAATAATCTGCGTCACCGCAAACCCACAGACCGGATAAGGCCGATTCATTTGTGTTGCCATAGGCTCCCATATTAATCCGGTCCCCGCTTGGTAAATTCTCCTGATCATACGGATCTCCCGGATCACCCGCGTCTATACACGGAGACCCTGAGCTTGGAGGATTTGAGGAGGCCGGCTGAAGATGAAAATCGCCACCAGCCGCATCCACAAAAAGAGGATCGAGGGAGACGCTCCCTTGCCCCGGAATGAGAGAACTGTAGTAATTTGTCTTAAAATTCCACACATCATTATAGATGAGCGTGTGATGGTTGGGTATCGTGCTAAAAATACCTATGGAGCCATTAACTGTTTCTCCAGGGCCGACAACAATATTGTTTTTCACGAGAACATTGTCGGACATATATAACGAAATCCCATGGCCGCCGCCTGAAGGGAGATAAACAGTATTGTTGGCAACCGTTGATGTATCGGCGTAATCCAGCATAATCCCCGCGCCGGAAGGAGTAAATTGAATCACATTATTCTTGATCGAAAGATTGCCGCATGTGGCCATGATACCAACACCCCCATACATCATGGTATTATGTTCAACCACATGAGGGACCATTCCTTCACAAACAAGATTAATCTGCATATTTCCTCCGGCAAGGTCATTCACAATAGAATTATGCGCGATAGTCTGAGCTTGATTGCTCGTTACGGAGATTGCGTAAGTATTATTGGCCAAGTTGTTGTATTGAATGGTATGCGTTCCATCTCCGGACACGTCAATTCCCGCGTAGGTCAAAGAAATTGTATTATTGAGAATATTGTGGTTTCCGGTGCCTGATATCTTGATACCGTACACAGGAGCGTATTCCGGACTTTCAACCGTATTGTAAGCGATCGTGTCGGCGCCGTTTCCGGAAACAGAAATCGCGGACGAAAACTCCACAAAGTCATCATAAGAAAAAGAATTGTACGTAATGATGTGTTCTCCGTCACCATTAACCTCTATCCCTGTCTGCATGTTATTGATGATATTATGACTAACGATGACCTCGGAAGAATTATTGACGCGCACGGCGTAATCTCCGGCCGCTTCAATCGTGAAGCCTTCCAAATGCCCTTTTGTGACATCATCATATTGAATGCATTCATTGCCCGGACAAACCAGGACCGTATTCAAAGGCCCACCGGAACTTTTGAGCATTACGTTTTCTTTCATAACAAGACCGTTGGGGTTGTTGATTGTGTATGTCCCCGGCGCAACAATAATTTTATCTTCAGCAGCCGCCGCATCCATGGCTTCTTGAATTGTCGCATAGTCTTCAGGAACATGAATGTCACGGGCAGCCATTCCAAAAATTGTAATATAAGTTTTGTAATGCTCTATATTGGCATCCGTCACCTTGAGCCGAAGAAGGTAGATTTTATTGTTTTCGCATCCCTGGGCGCTTTTATTGAAGGATGCAAGAACCCCGTTGACAACAGGCGTGGATGAAGAAACGATTTCCCTGCAGTTTTCTAATCCTTCGATATTATAATAATCCATGATAGGTTCGCATAGATCAAGTGAATACCCTAAGAAATCCGGGCTTGTTGCCGTTCCTTCTATCTCAACAATACCTTCATTCGCCGCTACCTTCTGATACCACCGCGGATTGGTTATTTTCGATTCCCAGTTCCATTCAGGAATTTCTCCTCCGGCTGTCAGAAGCTCAAAAGCCTTTCGGACATTGATGCGGCCGTATCCGTAGTACTGATCCCAACCCGGATCGCCTTTGTCATCCACTGAACTTAAAATAAGATACCTAAGCTGCCCGGGAGTAAGATCGGTATTGTAAGAAAGCAGTAAGGCGCCTAATCCGGCTGTAATCGGTCCTGAAAAAGACGTTCCTGTAACAAGGGAATAATCTTCATCCTCGGGGAAAACATAGCCTGTGCCGCCGGGACCGATACCTGTGGTTAATACCTTGCGTCCAGGAGCCATAACATCCAGACCATCCCCATGGCCTGAAGACCAATAGCGGGTATCGTCCCACAATGTCATTCCAGCATTAACAGCCGTCGGAAGTGTTCCCAAGGTATCACTATAAAGATTGCCGTTTTGCGCAGATACAAAAGTCAATACGCCCTTTTGAGTATATGCGTATTCGAAAAAATCCTCCATGGAATTCGAACGGTGCGAACAACTATGGGAAAGGATCCTGACACCGTTATTGACGGCATATTCGAAACCACCCGAGTTACACATGCCAAGAGCCATCAGCTTACTTCCATAGGACATGCTGGCTATACCTTCTCCGTTATTGATTTTGGCACCTAAAACGCCTGCAATAGCAGTTCCGTGCCCAATCGGATCATCGCACCAAGTATCCCCGCATGGACCATAGATATCATCCACATAGCCGTTGCCATCGTCATCAACAGAAGAATTCCCATAGAATTCTTCTTCATTGATCCATAATTGATCTAAAGGCCCGGGAGGAGTCGCTGGGTCAGCATTAAACTCCGGGTGATTCCCGTCAATCAAATCTGAATAAGCGATCGTAATGCCCGCTCCATCCGCATAAGCCCATCCCGTATCTTCATTGAGCTCAATTTGATGAATCCAGTATTGGGGATCATATTCATGGGGATTATCTGGATCGACCCAATCATCTGCTGTCATTTGATAATAGGGATCATCGGGCCAATCTCCGAGCGTTAATGGTTGGCGGATGACTTCGGCATACTCAACGTTGGGGTCCAGTTGATAATCTTCGATGATCTGGGTGACATCGATAGCTTGATCCACGTAAAATTTATATATGCGGTTTAAGCCGACCGTGTCCGGTGGCGCGACGAGAGAAAACTCATTCTGGATAGAGGAAACGTTATTCTGCAAATTCAACTGGTCAATGGAGCCGATACCCGTGGCGCCGCAGGAAATTAAATCCGGGTCCGGAACGGACGAGGATTTGAATTTGACAATGAATTCTCCTTGAATCACGCAAACATTGTCTTCATCGATTTGTTCATCGCAGTCATTATCCTCTCCATCACAGATTTCCTGTTCGGGAATGCACTCAGAAGACTGGTTAAGATCCATAGGAATCAATGTCATAGGCGGATCAATCTTTTCTCGTCTGTCTAGGGCAAAAGAAGGAATCGAGGCAAATGCAAGAAAGACAAAAGCTAACGATAGGCTAACGGCTGTTAAGCGGACAAAATCAGTTCGTTTCATTTTGTTACTCCTTGGTTAATGGTTGGAGATATCTGCATATATTCATTCAAAATTGGAAATGCTATATTAGCGGCGTTGGTAAGAGAAAAAGGGGGGGTAAATAAAATTTCCGCGAAAAGAATTAAGAATGTTTCTTTTTTCATGAAAATACCTTTTTAATGAAAAAAGATTCTTCATTCCCCGCGGCTTGCCTAGTTACTATATTTTATAGGCCGGTTTGAAGGACTTTTTGGAAGGTTAAGTGTAAATCATCAAAAAACAATCAAGAAAACGTTTTCTTTTGAGTATTTTAAGTATGCAATATGATCTGGGATTTGTCAAATTTATTCTTTTGGGTAAGTTTACGTAATTATATTATTTTCAGTATGTTACAATTCTGATAAATTAATATTCGAAATAATTATTTTTTTAGGAAAAATCAATGAACTGACTGACCTTCTTTCGCGGGGGTTGTCTTCCAGAAAAACACTAATCAACCCAGTTAGTTTTCTTTTTAAAGGAGACCAAACGACTCTTGAAAGGAAGGCGTGCTGATCTTAGCTAAGATTCATTGAGAGAAAAAAATCGTCAGGCATACAGCTTTATTTATTTTCTTTAGTCCTTCAGCGCCTCTACGTCACCTCCGCTGCACATAGGAGGTAATCCTGACTGGAAGATATAGGAGAGCAAATAGTGGACATCATCTATATCCGCATAGCTATCCGCATCGGCATCGGCAACGACCAAAGGCTCAGGTGTAGGACCGTCCGCCGATAAGTGGTCAATGAGAAAGACGACATCGTCGATATCTACGGACCCGCTGTGGTCCGTATCGCCGCAACTAAAGGAATCATAGGGATACATTTTGGCCATATAAATATCCAAACTTTCGCCGCTGTGGGTCCCTACGATTTTGTCTTCATAAATACGGGCACTGTATATGGGCGCAATGAATCTTTCTTCACCAGTCGCCAGATCATAAAGATAGGTATCTTTGCCTCCGTTGTGATTATCCGTCCATACGATTTTGTTTCCGTAAATCGCGGGGTCGCTTTGTTCGCTCGGGTCCGATGTAATTTGCATTTCCTCTTTGGCCGTTAAATCGTAAAGATAGATGTCTTGATTTCCATTTCGGGAATCCGTCCAGACGATTTTGTCCCCGTGCAGGAAGGGTTCGGTTTGGCTGCTAGGATCTGCCGTAATTTGCGCCTCTTGTTGAGTCGCCAGGTCGTAAAGGTATATATCGTAATTACCGTTTCTGTTGTCCTGCCATACGATTTTGTCGTTATCGATACGGGCCTTGGTCTGCAAGCTCGGATCGGATGTTATTTGGATTTCCGCCTGCGCCGACAAATCATAGAGGTAAATGTCCAGATTACCGCTTTTTGAGCTTGAGTAGACGATTTTATCTTCGTAAAGACCAACAGGGCACCCATAGTATTCGCCGTCTGTTGTGATTTGCGTTTTTATCCCTGTCTGTGTATCATAAAGCCATACATTTCCCGTCGTAGCGCCTTCGTTTCTCAGCCAAGCCACTTTGTTTTTATAAATCGTTGGGCACTGATAAATACCGGGTGAGGTCTCAATAGCCAACTCTTCTTGCGCGAGAATGCCGTAAAGATAAATACCGGTTTTCTCGCTTCCGTTGGATTTCCAGACAACCTTGTTATCATAAATCGCGGCGTCCCTTTGATGACTCAGATCCCAGGAGAGCTGAAAGGTATCAACATAGATTTGCGTATCGCTGCAGACACTCGGCTCGCCTGCGCAGACTGATCCGTACTCAATTTTGCACGATTGGTTGCAGCCGTCGTTTGCGTTTGCGTTCGCGTCATCGCAGGCCTCCCCGTATTCTAAAGTGCTGTTCCCACAAAAATTGAAATCACTATGCGCAAATCCCGTGCGTTTCATGTTGTTCTGAAAAGTCGCCCAGTCGACCATATCCGGGTCTCCTCCAATATCGACAACAAACACGTATGTTCCAATACTTCGCATATCATTAACATTATTCACCTGCTGACCCGTATAGAGAACAATAACTAATTCATTCTCACCGTCATTGTCGACATCAGCGATAGCCCCGCCGTGCTTGGAGAAAACCTGATGAAAATCCGATAAGAGATCATAGGGAAGCATGCTCTTGGGCCACCCGTCGACAACACTGCCGTCAAATTCCCAGGCATAGACAGAGGAATTGATATAACCGATAACCTCCAAATCTCCATCGCCGTCGATATCCGTAACGGAAGGCACTTTTGCATCTCTGATCACCTGCCCCCGGCTGACAACAGACGCCCCTCCGCCACAGTAGTAAGGCGAAAACGGCAGTATGTTGATAAACTTATGGTTGTCATAAACATACGTCTTACAATTGGTAAAACCCACAATGATCTCATATTGCCCGTCCCGGTCGATATCCGCGACAACCGGACTAATCACTGTTCCCGTTTGCGATGGCAATGTTACGGGAAAATGATCAAGCACTTCCCCGGTACCGATATCCCAGGCGGTCAACACATAGTCCGTGCTTGTTGAATCGATAAAGACCATGTCTTTGTCGCCGTCACCATCCAGATCACCGACCGCAGGATTGATAGAAGGGTTATTAATCGAATTCCAAGGCCCCAAGATTTCACTTCCGTCTTCATTCCATATTTTGATGGACGCCGTTTCGCCCAGGCTATATGTCGATATGATAATCTCATCCTTGCCGTCATTGTCGATATCCTCGAGAACGGGGTGAGTCAGCGAAATGAATTCCCAGGGAATATCTTTCGGCCAGTTCTCATTGAGCGGCGTTCCGTCTTCATTCCAGACATACACCGTGCTTTTCTGCTCGATCAAAAAACTGCTTGATTTGTAGACGATTTCTAAATCACCGTCGCCGTCCACATCGCCCAGGGCCGGGTCGGATCCGCCCATCATGTTGACCTCCTGAGGCCAGCCGTCCAGGAGGTTTCCGTTATGATCCCATACGTAGACCTTAGAGTCAAACATACCTGCTGAACCCACGACAATTTCGCTATACCCGTCATTATCCAAATCACCAACGGCAGGGGCAAAATACTCAAAAGTGATGTCTGTGCCGATTCTCCGGGGCCAGCCTTCTCTCCAGGAATCCTGGCGCTTCAGCAAAAGTAATTCATCGACGCTCTTCTGACCGCTTGTGTTGAAAACGGTCAATCTTATCGCAAAGCTCTCAACGGTGATTTGAGAAGTATCCAATGTCCCCAGAAGACCGTCGACAACGGCCTCATTGCCCGTCGTGATCGCGCTCCAGGAGGACGGTTCCACGCCCTCTCCATACTCCAGCGTGAAATAATCAAAATCCTCGTCATAAGCACTGCCGTAAATATCAATAAGGCCATCCACAAAAAGGTCTTCCCGGTTGTCGAGAACGGCCGTCGGATACGGATGATCCTGAAGGACGGCTTCTAAGGCATCGACCCTTCCTGCCCCTTGCACCAAAAGATTGAATCCCAGGTCCGTCGACGTGCCTTTGATGGTGTTTTTTATTTCCTGCGGCGTCCAATCAGGATGTGCCTGTTTCATCAAAACCGCAACACCGGCTACGACCGGACCGGACATCGACGTGCCGGAAAGCAATATATGCTCGTCATCCACGCAAGGCTGGTATAGGCCGCCCGGCGACCAATCCTGAAATCTTGCCGCGCAGATAAGATGCCCCGGGGCAACGACATCCGGTTTAGCTGTCCCCAGGACCGTAGGGCCCCGGGAGCTAAAGTATGCGATTTCACTGGGGCAGATATAACTGCCGCCAATCTGGCTTGGTTTACAGGTCGCGCCAACGGTTATGGCGTTACGCGCGCAACCCGGGCATCCACCGCTAAAATAACCTGGGCCGGAGTTTCCCGCGGATACAGTCACGACAGCTCCGTTTTCAAAAGCGTTATCAACGACCTGAGACCATAAATCATCAGGACTGCCGGGAACGCCCAAACTCATGTGGATGATGTCAGCATGGTCACTGAAATCACCGTCTTGATTCGGATCCATGGCCCGTTCCACTCCGACAATAACCGTAGAAAGAGTCCCTAAGTGCTCGGGATTTCCGTCAATAATGATGTTTCCTAAGACGCGGTAGGCGTATATTCTGGCATCCGGGGCAACCCCTCGAAGAACGCCGTCACCGGCCGCGATTGACGCGACGTGGGTGCCATGCCCAAAATAATCCATCGGGTCCGGATCATCATCCCAGATGTTATAGCCGCCGGCAAATTTCGCGCATTCACCATTTAAGAATTCTTCCGTTGTGCAAGCGCCAAAATCCGCATGGGTATAATCGATACCTGAGTCGAGGATGGCAATTGTTATTCCTTCTCCCGTAAGATTAGAAGAGGGATTATTCGGATCCGGAAGCTCCCAGACATCGTCGGCATTGATCAGAGGAATGGTATCCATTAAAAGCGGATAAGCGAGATAATCGGGAAGGACCCTTTTGATATTCACTGTTGATTGGCCGCCTATTCCTGTCATAGCTTCGGCAGAAGCCTCCACGGCAAAACCATTAAGCACATCTTTAAACTCACGCGTTACTTTGATATTATCAGGAAGTTTATTCTTAAAATCGGCGTGTTTCTCAAATAGGACTCCCCTGTAATCATTTATACTCGAAGTTAGAGGGGCCCCTTTCATGCCCTGTTTCACAAGCTCGACCTTTTTTGAGAGAACAGGTGGTTCTTCGAATTCAATGATCCAGCGTGTATTTTCCATTAATTGAGTCCGGACAGCATCCGAACGATCTGCGGCTCCGCTGGAGGGAATAGAAGTATCGGCTGCCGATGATACCGGCACGCTCGTCTTGCTCTTGTCATTCTTATAAATCGCGAAGGCAGGAACAAAGGTAAGTGTTAAAATTGCAAATACGAAAATATACAGACAAGCTCTCTTCATGAATAAGATTGATCTTTCCATCGCGTTTTCCTTACTTATATTAATCCTTGGACTATTAAAAGAGTGACTAAAATAGATTTGTATTCTTCAAAAATTACCAAATCGTTTTTCTTATACATCAATAACTTCATCTAGTCAACGGGACAAACCATCCCACACCTAGACTATGACAAACTAGGTCAAACATGAATAAAGAAAACTGATTTTTAAAGAATTATTTTATTACTTTTTAGTAAGGTTAACCAGCAATACAAATTCTCCTCGGGGTTTTGTTCTTGAAAAGTGCGAAATAAGATAGTCAGTTCTTCCTTTTCTGATCTCTTCGAATTTCTTGGTCAGCTCCCGCGCGACAACGACATTGGGATTATTGAGGACTTCCTCTATATCTTTGAGTGTCTTTAAAAGGCGATGGGGAGATTCATAAAAAATGAGCGTTCTTTGCTCGTTCTTTAATTCTTCCAATTTCTTTCTTCGTGCATGGGACTTGACAGGCAGAAATCCTTCAAAAGCAAAGCTATGTGCCGGCAAGACTGATAGGGTCAGGGCCGCAATGAGTGCTGTGGCCCCCGGGATAACGGTCATGGGAATTTGATTTTCCTGAGTCAAGTGAATCAGATGATAGCCGGGATCGCTGATTCCCGGCGTACCGGCATCCGTCACGAGTGCAATGTTTTTTCCTTCTTTGAGGAGTTGAATAAGCGTATCGGCCTTTTTGACCTTGTTATGCTCAAAATAACTGGTCTGGGGGGTCTGGATTCCGTAATGCTTGAGAAGAATTCCGGTGTGTCGGGTATCTTCCGCAGCTATAAGATCAACGGTTTTGAGGATTTCAACGGCACGATAGGTGATATCCTTGAGGTTGCCGATGGGGGTGGAAACAATGTAAAGCATTTTACCAGCTGTTTAGTTTTCGAGTTGTCCAGTTTGCGAGTTAAATCAAGCAACTTACGACTGATTAATTTTATAACTCGCCAACTCGTTAAACTCGTAAACTGGTTATAATTCTTTTATTCTACCGTAACTGACTTGGCCAAATTTCTGGGCTGATCCACATCACAGCCGCGTTTGACGGCAATATAATATGCAATCAACTGCAAGGGGAGCGCCACGACAAGCGGCGTTAACAATTTATAGGTATGCGGAACGAAAATGACATTATGGGCATGCTGCTTGATTGTTGCATCACCGAAGGTGGCGATCGCGATGATCTTTCCTTTGCGCGAGCGGATTTCCTGCATATTGGAAATCATCTTTTCATAAATATCGGATTCCGGGGCGACGCACACAACCGCGCGATATTCATCGATAAGAGCAATGGGCCCATGTTTCATTTCGCCGGCGGCATACCCTTCGGCCGGGATATAGGAAATTTCTTTGAGTTTAAGCGCCCCTTCAAGGGCAGAAGGGAAATTGATATTACGCCCCAAAAATAGAAAACAACCAAAATGTGAATTGGCTCTTGCGATTTTAGCAATGGCGCTTTTTGTCTTAAGAACAGAATCGAGAAGCGCGGGAATGCTTTTTAGGTTTTTGATAATCTTTTGATAAACTTTCGCCGTAACAGTTTTCTTTAAGACAGCTAACTTGAGCGCCACAAGATAGAGTATGCCTAGTTGAGCTGTGTAGGCCTTTGTGGAGGCTACGCCGATTTCCGGACCCGCATGGGTATAAAGCACGCCATCGGCTTCCCGGGCTAAAGAAGAACCCACGACATTACAAATCGCTATAATTTTGGCGCCTTTGGCTTTGGCTTCGCGCACAGCAGCTAGGGTATCGGCTGTTTCGCCGGACTGGCTGATCGCAATGACAAGGGATTTTTTATCAACAATCGGAAAACGATAGCGAAACTCGCTGGAAAGATCAATCCACACCGGGAGTTTCGCAAGCTGTTCGATCATATATTTCCCGACCATGCCCGCATGATACGCTGTCCCGCAAGCCACAATAATAATATTTTTAATCTCTTTGAGCTGTTTGTCATTAAGAGAAATGCCATCTAAGTCGATATGGTTCTTTTTGATCCGCGCATGAAACATCTGTGCTAAAACCTTTGGCTGCTGGTGAATTTCTTTGAGCATAAAATGGGCATAGCCCTCTTTTTGCGCAGACCCCATCTTGAATGAAACAGTATCGACTTTGACGGGTCTTCTTTTTCCTTGAAAATCAAAGAGCTGAATATTATCTTTCCGGATAGCCGCCATTTCGCCGTCTTTAAGATAAATAACTTTTTTTGTCTTATCTAAGATGGCCGGGACGTCTGAGGCAATAAAGTTTTCATTCTTGCCAAGGCCGATAATGAGAGGCGAGCCGATGCGAGCCGCTATAAGCAAATCAGGATGTTCACTTGAGATAACCCCCAAGGCAAAGGCCCCTTGAAGACGCTTAATGGCCGCTTGCGTGGCCTTCACGAGATCACCTTTGTAATAATCGCGAATCAGATGAACAATCACTTCCGTATCTGTCTGCGAAACAAATTTATATCCCTTTTTCTTGAGAGACTCTCTGAGCTCTTGATAGTTTTCAATGATTCCGTTATGAACAACGAGGATTTGACGAGAAGGGTCGGCATGAGGATGGGCATTGGCACGGCTCGGTTTTCCGTGGGTCGCCCAGCGGGTATGGGAAATACCGAGTGTGCTTTCGGGTAGGCCTTTCGTTTTGATAAGATCGACGAGGGCTTGAATTTTACCTTGGGTTTTTAATAGGGTGACGCGCTGATGGTCTTTGGCGATGACACCAATTCCTGCTGAATCATAGCCTCGGTATTCTAACTTCTTCAGCCCGTCGATGAGGATCGGCGCGGCTTGCTGTTCGCCGATATAACCGATAATGCCGCACATGATTACTTTTTAGCCTTGGACTTTTTTGCGGTCGGCCGAACATTAATAAACGTAACGGCTCTTTTGTAGTGGCCTCTTTTATGCGTAAAGTAAACCTCGCCGTCACAGGTCGCCGTTAAATGCATGCGTCCGGAAACATTGACACCCGACTTCCATTTATTGCCCTGACGCGTCAAGACCGTACCGCAGCTGACTTTTTCACCGCCTGTCACTTTAACGCCGCGTGTTTCTTTATAATATCTTTTTGTTAAACCACCGACTCTTGACATTGACTCCTCCTTCAATGAATGCACGATTTATGGAGTCCACCATTTTACTTGTAGCGGACGACATAAATCGTTGCATGAATTGAATCCCGCCCGCCACTGAATCAATGGCGGGCGGGGCTCATAACTCTATTGCGCTCCTCCGCAAGATCCTCCTCGAGCGGTCGACACAGCTAATTTTTCACTTTTTTTTTACTTACGTCCTCTCCTTTGAGAATCTGATCAATCTCGGCCTTAAAGCTATTGAAATCTCTAGCCCGGGTATTACGGCCGTTGAGAAAGAATGTCGGTGTTCCGCGGACATTCATTTTCTGGGCCTGAGTCATATTGTCCTGAATGATTTTTTCCCATTCGGCATCTCGTTCTTCATAATCTTTCGTAAATTTCTTAACGTTCAGGCCGATATTCTTCGCCACGGTCTTAAAAAGCTCTTCAGCTCTTTTTCCGTACTCCTCTTTGGGACCTTTGGCCAGTTCGCCGAGCTGTTCATTGCTCAAGGCAAAAAGGGCATCAATCATTTCAAAGGTTTTGTTTTGGACACCGGCGGCTAAGATAGCTTTGGCACCCGGCTTGGCCAGGGGATGAAACCCTAGAGGAAAATGAAGAAAAACATGATTGACATCATTCGGGTAAGCTTTAAGTACCTCTTCGAGAACAGGATGAAATCGTCTTGAATAGGGACATTGAACTTCGGAGGCCTCCACGATAGTCACTTTGGCATCTTTTTTCCCCTGGATAGGAAACTGGCTAATATTAATTTCGTAAACCTGATTCGGATCAATCTCCGGCGGACGAGACGGAGCCTGAGCGCCTTGGGTGCTCAAAGCACGCAAACCATTGGCAAGTCCTGCCTGCATTCTCTCTAAGTTAGATAGCCTTTGTTCAATTTTTCCCTGATTATCAATGATCTTTTGAAGCTGTTGTTCGACCGTCGGGTTTTGTGCCTGTTGTGCAAAACTTAATGTAGCCAGAAAACCAAAAGCCATCAAAAGACAAAAAACAAAAATGATCTTTCGATTTGTCGTGTTCATGCCCTCTCCTTTTGTTGTTTGAACAGCCCTTCACAAAATTCGTCCTTCGACATAGCTCAGGACGACCCTGAGTTTATCGAAGGGTCGCTCAGGGCTGTTGATTACACAGATTCGAAAAAGATTACACAGATACTTTCGACGAGTTGCAATCTGTGTAATCAGATTTTTAATCGGTGTAATCAAGGGCTGAACGGTTTTTGTGAAGCCTTATTGTTTGAGCTGTTCGATTGCCCTCTTTCTCCAATCTTGATAAAGTCCGTCCAAAATGTCCATCTTGTTTTCCGGCTCCATGCGTGTTATGTATCCACCGCACTGGCAAGTCCCGGTTTCAGAATTTGATTGAACCCAAATAATGTTTGCCCGACAAGAAACAGGATCTTTGGCGCCGGGAATATGAATACCCAGCTGGCAGGAATCTTTATGGCAAAAATGACCAAACGTCTTAAAGGCCAGCCCTTTTCGGCTGAGGTTGATTAATTTTCCCGAGTTTTCGGACGCATCAACATCAACAAGATATTCTCCGGCATGTGCGCAAGAAAATCTGAGATCTTGTCTTTTTTCTTGAGCTTCTGAGGCTTGATTATTCATGGCAATCAATTATTCCTTACTCTTGTTGGAGTGTTGGAGAAATAAGCTGAATCATTCTATCCTAAAAAGAACCCTTTTTCAAATAGTTTATCCCCCGCCCATAAATTTCATTACTTCATAAGACATCGCCTTCTGATCTTAAAGGGCGATGTGGCCGTAGCGATGAACGATGTATTTGATATCCTGCCAGCGCCGGCCGCTGGCGCAATTGAATATGGCAATCACAAGAGTGCTTCGGCCTTTTTGTATATAACCGACAAAACAAGAGCCGGCTTTGCGCGTATAACCTGTTTTTCCGTAAAGTTTTCTTCTCCACTTCATGAATAAGATTTTATTATGGCTTTTCAAAGTAATCCGTCGCCCCTCTCGAGAACGAATCGTTGTTGTTTTGTGTTTCAGGGCCTTTTTAAAGAAATTGTGCTTTAAGGCCTGCAGAAAAATCACATACATATCATAGGCGGTTGTATATTGGGACTCCTTGGTCGGTAGACCGCTTGCGTTGGCAAATTTTGTATTTTTGCACCCTAACTCCTTGGCCCGCTGATTCATCATCTGGACAAATTTCCACTCGGAACCGGCCACGGCTTCGGCTAAAGCAATACTGGCATCGTTGGCCGAGCTCATCACCGCGGCCAGAAGTAAATCAGCCACCCGATAGCGCTCCCCCGGCTTAAGAAGAATCTTGCTGGGCTGGGCCTTTGGCGGTTTTTCGCCGATCGTAACAATTTTGTCGAGAGAAAGATGCTCGAGAACCAAAAGAGCGGTCATGACCTTTGTTGTGCTTGCGGGCAAAACTTTTTCGTCGACGTTTTTTCCGTATAACCTTTTGACTTTTGTGCTGTCGGAAAAAATAACGGATTGCGCGCTTGGAGAATATCCCGCCGATTTACCTTTGGCTGCTTCAATATTATTTGAGAAAACAGTGAAAGCGAAGAAGCAAAGAAAAATAAGAATACCGAGCGCGTGTCTATTTTTCTTGAACAGTACGGTTAGCAAGGTGGATTTACTGTGTGGTTTTCGGGCTTTCTTTTTGATTTAATTCGTTTTCGTATCGGTTGAATGAATGCACCCAATCACTTTTCATTCTAACAAAATATGGATAATCGAGAAACAATTTTTCTAGAAAAGTGCTTTTTTTGGGGCCGCAGATACCCCTTTGCGAAGACGCGATGAAAGAAATCAATTCTTGGATTTTCTCGGAGTTCTCTTGATTGAGCGCATCCAAGGCTTTTTTAACCGAAAGTCCGCTGCGATAAAGATGCTGATGCGCTCTTTTGATCTCTTGGATATCTTGTTGGCTGAAACCGGCCCGGCGTAAACCTACCCCATTGATTCCCCATACGCGCGAATCACCGACGACCATCATAAAAGGCGGAACATCTTGATTAACGCGGGATAAACCCGCGATCATAGCTAAGCGGCCGATGCGCACAAACTGATGCACGGTCACATGGCCGGAGATAAAGGTTTGATCGTCGATATGCACATGTCCGGCGATCAAAGTCCCGTTACATATAATGACACGGTTGCCGATTTTGCAATCATGCGCCACATGGGACAGGCCCATCAAATAATTATTGTCCCCAATCTCTGTACATTTTTCCGGCGAAGAAGAGGTATGGATGGTCACGTATTCTCTAATGACATTGTTCTTTCCGATACGGATTTTACCATCTTGGTTTTTATGTCCGATGATTTGCGGAGATTCACCGATAACGGCCCCTGTCGCGATCGAAGTGCCCTCCCCTATTTCCGTGTTCCCTTTGATATGCGCATAGGGTTGTATCTTGATGCCGGCTCCCAGCGATACACCTTTTTCAATGCACGCATAGGCTCCGATATCAACATCGTCGCTGAGCTTGACGTCTTGATCAATAATAGCGGTTGGATGGATCATAGAATTAAGTAAAACTCCGAATCTCGCTTTAGGCCAAAAGAGGAATAATAAATCTTATGTCTTCTCGCCCCGCCTATGGCGGGGCTCGAAGTAAAAAATCATTACACTTATGTCGCTATCGTTCCATAAGAGCAATAATTTCTAATAGCCCTTACGGCTCGCGTAAGGGGAACTATCTCTGTTTATAATAGGGTTATTATATTGGTAATTTCTACTTATGGCAAGAATTTTTGACTTTTAGAGAGGCGCTTTCCTTAAAAATTTTGTCCTTCGACGCGCTTTGCTTGCTCAGGGCAAAGTCGAACCATGCCTGCACTGCGAAGCTCCGAAACGGAAGTTTTGGAGCGAAGAAGTGTCCTATTTGTCCATATTTTCCCAGGTCAGAAAATCATAACTACTTGATATATAATCAATTAATAATGTCCGTCTCTCGACTGGTGGACATACC
>JBDRMG010000008.1:0-76720 GCA_043812495.1 Candidatus Omnitrophota bacterium
AATCTTAAACTAGTGTGACGGTTTTATACCGTGCCACGAATAGCAGCAAGTCTCTCTTTTTGGAAATTGGTTTTAATTTATCAAAGAACCTTTATTTTAAAAACTTGACTTTATACATAGCAGCAAAGTCGAACCATTGACATCGCCCGCCATTGATTCAGTGGCGGGCGGGGATAAACAAATACAATTATAATATTTCCTTAATCCAGGGCAAACCCGATTGACATTCCATCACCGATTATGTACAATCAACCATCATGAGCGTTTCACCTATGCAAAAAGATAAAGAAAGACTGCTTGAACTCTTAAAAAGAGATGCTTTTTTTAAGGAAAAAGTTGTTCTCTCTTCGGGCAAAGAAAGTGATTTTTATATCGATGCCAGGCGCATCACGCTTCATCCCGAGGGCGTGTATCTGTGCGCTAAAATTATCCTAAATATGATTCAAGAAGACGCAGTTGATGCGATCGGCGGACCGACCCTTGGAGCCGATGCGATTGTGGGCGCTATTGCTGTCTTGAGCCATGAAGCCGGCAAACCTCTCAACGGATTTATTATTCGCAAAAAGCCCAAGGCCCATGGCAAGCAGCAGCAAATTGAAGGTCCTTTGCTTTTTCAGGGGGCCCGTGTTATTTTGATCGACGATGTAGCCACCAGCGGTCAGTCTCTTGTGGAGTCTCTAGAGATTTGTGCCAAAATGAATGTGAGCGTCGTGAAAGCCATTTGCCTTGTCGACCGCCAGGAAGGCGCTCAAGAGGCCTTAGCCGGAAAGAACTGCAGTCTCATTTCGATATTTAATTTATCCGATTTTTCATCCTAGCTTATGCCGAGGCAAAGGAAAAGACGCAAGAAAATTATACTGGCCTCAGCGTCCCCCCAGCGACACAAATTGCTGAAACTCATCGGTATTCCATTTACCACCAGACCAAGCAAAGTCAAAGAATTATCCACGAAAACCTCCCATTGCGCTTCTTTAGTGAAGAAAAATGCCCTTCTCAAAGCCCGCGATGTGGCCGATCGAGTTGATAGCGGTATCGTGATTGGAGCTGATTCGCTTGTGTATCTTGGAAAAAGAAGGATTATTGGAAAACCTAAGAATTTAAAGGAAGCGAAAAAAACTCTTTGGATGCTTTCGCGTCATCCTCAATGGATTTATACGGGTCTGGCGATTATTGATGTCGAGTCCAAGAAGACTATTGTGGATTATGAGAAAACAAAAGTTTTTATGCGAAAACTTTCAAGAGAAGAAATCGATCGCTATTATCGCTTGATCTCGCCTCTAGATAAAGCCGGAGGCTTTGATATCGAAGGTAAGGGCAGCCTTTTTATCAAAAAAGTTCATGGGTGCTATTTTAACGTTGTTGGTTTGCCCGTCGCCAAGCTTTGTGAAATGCTCAAGAAAGTCGGCGTTTCGATCCTGTCGCTTGCGTTCATTGTCCAAATTTGGGGATGCACAACGGAATACAATTTGGCCACGCAGCAACAGGAAACGTATTTGTACAACACAGACAAAGAGATCAAAATCGGAGAAAATATCGCTAAGCAATTCGCGAAAGAATTTGAGATGAGCGCCGACACCGAACTCAACGCAAAAGTAGCGCGGATCGGCCGTCGCCTTACCGATATTTGCGACCGCAAAGAACTGGTCTATATCTTTCGGGTTATCAATGAAGACAAAGTGAATGCCGTGAGCCTGCCCGGCGGCTTTATTTACGTCTTTCAAGGACTCATCGACCACGTGGAGACGGATGATGAACTGGCCTCTGTCATGGCTCATGAAATCGGGCATATCACAGCCAGACATGCCATAAAAAAGCTGCAGAGCCTCTATGGCTATACGTTCTTAAAGCTTCTTACGATTCAGACACAAAGCGCGGCACTTTCCCAGGGCCTAGACGCCGCGTTTGCAACAGCCTTCACGGAATATTCTCTGGAAGACGAATTTCTTGCCGATAAACTTGCGGTTAAATATCTTCAAGAAGCAGGGTATGATCCTCGGGCGGTCGTGACCTTCTTAGCGAAATTAAGAGAGATACAACAAAAAGAACCTTCCAGGCCATTGAGCTATTGGCGGACCCATCCTTATATCACCCAGAGAATTTCTGCGGCCAATCAGGTCCTGACCGGCCGATTAGAATTTAAAGATTATATTAACCTTATGGGGGAACAATGATGAGCCAATCGATTTGTCAACGAACAATCGTCGCAAGTTTATGCCTTTTGATCCTTACGTCTTGCCATAAGGCCACAGAAAGCACGAATCGGGTATGTTTGGGGGGCCGTTGCTTTGAAGTGGAACTCGCTAGAAAACCAAAAGACATGATACGCGGTCTGCAGTTTCGAACATCCTTAGGGGGAAATGAAGGCATGCTTTTCATCTTTCCGACAGAAGGGGTTCATGAATTCTGGATGAAAGATACGCTGATTCCTCTGGACATGGTTTGGTTGGATAAGAACAAAAGGGTGATCGAAGTGGTTCGCGATCGCCCGCCTTGTTTGAAAGAACCTTGCCCTGTGTTCGGACCACGGGCTTATTCGAAATATGTCCTTGAAGTGAACGCAGGAACCATGCAGCCCTTGGGCGTAGAATCGGGCGACCAGGCTGTCTTTCATCTGAAGGACGGCGAATAGGGTGTTTGTTTTGTGCGCATCCTGCTATCTGAGCAAAATGATGCTTTAAATGGTAGAATCGACTCGGTGTCAATGTTAGAATAAATCATGACTATCCGCCTCGACATTTTTAATTACCATCATTATACGTTTAATCCTTATTTCACCCCGCCTTTTCTTGTTGCCTGCCTTGTTTTGTGTTTGGGTTTCTTTATACTGAGTCTTGAAAAGAAATCCCCTTTAAACCGATCGTTTCTTTATTTTTGTTTGAGCACCGCCTTGTATCTTCTCGGGCAGTCTTTTGTTTTGTGCACAAAGTTTTTTCCAGCGATTCTTTTTTGGTCCCATGTGATGTATACGGGGCTTATTTTTATGTCTGTAACGATTTTCCATGTTTCCGTAGCCCACACCGATCGCTTTGACTGGGAGAAGCGCTCCGTTATTTTACTTTATTGTCTGGCTTTACTTCTCTGGATTCTTCTTTTGGGCGGAAGGTGCATGACGGGTTTTCGCCAATATCCATGTGGTTATTGCGTTGATGCCCCCTGTATTTTGTCTGTGCTTCTGGTGTTTCTCTTGCTTGCCTTGACGCTGGGTATTATAAATCTGATCAGTTATTATCGATATGCGACAACTAGACGGGCACAAAAAAGAACAGTCAATTTGATGGTGATTTTTGTTTTTGCGGGTTTGAGTAGCGTTGATGTTTTGCAAAGTTACGGGATTAAAATTTATCCCCTGGGGTATGTTGCCATTTTATGCGTTGTGTTTGGCATCACCTATTCGATTGTTAAATATCATGCCTTGATGTCAGAGCGCTACGCAAAGGAGCTCAAACGAGAAGTGGATAAAAAGACCCAAGAATTATCACAAACGATTGCGCAGCTCAAAGCGACGCAGGTTCGCCTTTTGGAAACGGGAAAAATATCCGCCATGGCCTCTTTAAGTGCAGGGATTTTGCATCAGATCACCCAGCCGATTACGGCCATCCACGGGCTTGTCAAATTCATGAGAAAAGAGATGAAGGAGACGGACCCCTTTTTGAAGCCAGTCAAAATCATGGACGAACAGACCGCTTACTTAAAGGATATGCTGGAAGATTTGATGGAGTTGATTCGCCATAGACAGATCAAAAAAGGCACCGTGGATGTCAACTTTTGTCTTAAGAAGACGCTGGAACTTTTGGCGGATGAATTGAGGATTCGCCGCGTCGATCTGCAGGTCACTATGGCAGACCATCTGCCGCCTGTTTATGCTGACGCTATTCATTTGCAGCAAATTTTTATGAATATCGTGGTCAATGCCATTCAGGCTTTGGGGACATTGCCCAAAGGAGAGACACGTCGGCTCCTTATCGTCTCCCGTATTGATCGCAATGACGGTCAGATCATGGTGGCTTTTAAAGACACGGCGGGCGGCTTAAGTGAAGAGGACCGACAAAGTATTTTTGAACCGTTTTTCTCCACGAAAACAAAAGGCTCAGGAATTGGTCTGGCCCTATGCGAAGATCTTATTGCGGAACACGGAGGAACGATTGATGTGCAAAACAAGCTTGGAGAAGGGGCAACGTTTATCGTAAAACTTCCTCCGAAAAAAGAGTAAAATATCGAATAAATTCATTTTTTATTTTATAATATTTATGGAAATATTATTATTTCATTTGCTTAATTCCTCGCCCCGCTGCTTTCTTGCGAAAGCAGAAAGCGGGGCGAGGTCAATTCGGCCATGCACTTATGTTCTGCCGACTAATCGTCGGCATCCATAAGTGCAGGCCTCATTGATCAAGAGGAACGAGGAAAGTATGGCGGACAAGCTTAAGATATTAGTAGTGGATGATAAAAAAGTCATTGGTGATCTTTTTGACTATACCCTGGGCTATCGGGGTCACGAAATCACTGTGGTGGACAATGTCCAGAAGACGCTAGAGGCCATCAAAAAAGAAAAGTACGATATTGTTTTCTTAGATATTGTCATTCCGGACACCGATGGCGTCGAAATATTCAAAAAAATAAAAGAAGTCGCTCCCGACCTTCCGATTGTTATGATGAGCGGTTATTCGGTTGAAGAGAGAAGGAAAGAAGCGATTGAAATGGGCGCTGTTGCCTGCTTGGTCAAGCCTTTTGAGATGGAGGAAGTCAGAAGAATTATCAAGGGAGTATTAGCGAAAGAAGTTTAAATTCTGATTAATCAAAAACCCTGCATGATTCCTCTCTGCAGGGTTTTTGCTTTGGACCAAAACAAGGCGTTTTATTGATAAAAATTCAGAGCCGCTTCGCCAATCGTTTCCGAAAGCGTCGGATGCGGATAAATACTTGAGGCAATATCGGACACTTTGAGTCCCTGATCGACGGCGATGACGCCCTGCGCGATCAACTCGCCGGCGCCCACCCCGACAATACCCATTCCTAAGATTTTCTCTGATTGAGGATCCACAATAATTTTCGTTAAGCCGTCATTGCGCTTAAGCGTTGTGGCGCGTCCCGAGGCCATCCATGAGAATTTTTCTATTTTAACTGGACGATTTTCTTTTTTAGCTTGAGTTTCAGATAAGCCGCAGGTCGCGATTTCGGGATCCGTAAAGACAACCGCCGGAATAGTTCGAATCCGTGCAACGTTGGTCTGACCGGCGATCACTTCGACGGCCATGCGCGCTTCAGCCGATGCTTTGTGGGCAAGCATGGGCGGACCTGTAACGTCACCAATCGCAAAAATAGAAGGGTCGTCGGTTTGGCATTTCTCGTTGGCTTTGATAAATCCGTCTTCATCCATTTGTGCTTGCGTGTTTTCTAATCCACAATGCTCCGTGTTGGGTTGCCGACCGACCGCCATCAATATTTTCTCGAACTCTTCTTCTGTCGTTTCTTTTTTCTCATTTTCCCATTTGGCACAAAGGCTGTTGTCTTTCTTATGAATATCAATGAGTTTTGCTTGAAGATGTAGCGTTTTAAAAGTTTTATGTAAGCGTTTTTGTAAAACAGCCATCAAATCGGAATCTATACCGGCTAACCATTGGCCGGTCATTTCTATAATCGTGACTTGCGATCCCAGGCGGGCATAAACGGTCCCGAGCTCAAGACCGATATAGCCGCCGCCTACAACCAGAAGGGTACGGGGAATATCATTGAGCTGCAAGGCTGATTGAGAATCAAGTAGGCAAGAAGAATCCCTTTTGATCCAAGAAGGCATGATTGGACGGGAACCTGTAGCGATAATGGCTTTGTCGAATGAAAGTTTTTCTTCGCACCCATCAGATTTTCTAATGAGAAGTGAAGACGAATCAAGAAAAGAGGCCTCCCCTTGGATGAGCGAGATACCCTGTTTTTTGATCAAATGATGAAGTCCGGCATATAATTTCTGAATGACGCTTTGGTTCCAGCTTCTGAGCTTTGCCCAATCGAGCTTTGCAGAGAATTCAATTCCAAAATCATTCGCCTCTTTAGATTCTGAAAGTAATTTGGCCACATGCAGTAAGGCCTTGGAGGGAATGCAGCCTTCATGAAGACAGATGCCCCCGACCTTTTGGGCTTCAATCAGTGTGACATCGACTCCAAATTTGGCTGCTTGCAAAGCCGCTGTGACGCCGCCTGGGCCGCTTCCGATAATCGCACAAGATGTTGTTTTTTTCTGCATCGTCTTGATGAATTTTTTAACCACGAACTAAGTTTGAGAATATTGTATTACGCGTATGAACCAAGCGCAAGGATAATTTGGCTATCCTGTTACATTTTTTATATTCAGCGTCTTGTTGAACCCCTTCGGGAAACATGATAGAATTTGAATACTATGAAATCCATTGTCGTGACGCCCACCTATAATGAACGGGACAATATCCAATCTTTCATTGAAGAAATTCTCAAAGTCAGCCCCGAATGCCATGTGTGCATTGTGGATGATCGATCTCCGGATGGAACAGGGCAGCTTGTTGAGGAGCTTTCCAAGAACGACGGACGAGTTCATGTGATTCACCGCACGGGAGAGCGCGGAAGAGGATTAGCGGATTTTGACGGTATCAGATTTGCGGTTGAGAACAATTTTGATTTTATTATTTCTATGGATGCCGATTTTTCTCATCAACCTTTTTTATTCCAAAGTTTCTAGAAGCGATCGAACATCATGACATTGTGATTGGTTCAAGGTTGATCCCCGGAGGAAAGATCGCGGGCCGAGGGCTTGGGCGCAATATCGTTACGCAGATGGCCAATCTTTATATTCGCCTCATTCTCGGACTAAAAGCCAAAGATTGCACGTCAGGTTTTCGATGTTATAAAAAAGAAGTTTTGAATTCGATTCCTCTAAAGCATATGATTTCCAAAGGACCGTCCTCTTTAGAAGAGATACTCTACGCGTGCCAGAAAAAAGGTTTTAATATTTATGAAATTCCTATTACGTTTGTTGATCGAAGAAAAGGAAAATCCAAATTAGACCTTAAAGAACTCCTGAAAGTATTTTGGTCGATTCTAAGAATCCGATTTCAATCATGAAGAAAAGCATGTCTTTCTCAAGCTTGAGTAACGGCTGGCTCATTGCCCTATTGGTTTTGGCAACATGCTTGGCTTACGGGCGATTTTTGGATAATCAATTTATTTGGGATGATTATCTTGTGCTTAAAAAGAATTCCTTTGTCCATTCTTGGAAGAATTTTCCTAAACTTTTCAGTCCCGAGTACATTACATCCCCCTCTCAGGTCTATGATGTTGGCAAGAAAGATATCGGAGCCGGAGAACTGACCTACCGTCCCGTTTCGACGTTAACGTATTTTATTGAGTTTTCCTTTTGGCAGAAAAACCCCCTTGGGTATCATTTAACCAATCTTTTTCTACATATCTTAAATGTACTTTTAGTGTTTTGGTTCGTTCGTTTATTAAGCAAGGAACGAATGATTTCATTCGTCGCAGCCCTCATCTTTGCCCTTCATCCGGTTGGCTCAGAAGTTGTTTACAATATTTCTTTTCGGGAAGATCTCCTCGCATGCTTTTTTTGCCTGTTATCCTTTATTTTCTATATTCGCCTTGATTTGAAAGAAGGCCTTAAGAAAACGTTTTTCTATTCCCTATCTGTTCTGTTTTATTTTCTAGGCATTTTTTCTAAAGAAATGGCGATCACCTTGCCTATTCTACTTGTTGTTCACGATATCTATATTGCATTGCCGGGCGGGCGGACTCAATTATTCCAACGGATAAAATCGCGCTATTTCGGCTATATCCTGGTGACTTTATTTTATCTTTGGGTTTGGTTCTTTCCCATGGCGCGTCATCCGGAAGAAATGATTACTTATCCCTGCGAAAGCCTTTTTCTTAATATCCTAACTATGATAAAGGTGTTTGCCAATTATGTATATTGGCTTTTCTTGCCCTTCACGGTTCACGCGACCATTCCTGATGGGGCCTATTTTGTGCGGACAGTTTTTGCATGGGATGTTCTTCTATCCTTTTTGGTCATCATTCTTTCTTTGATTTATGCGGTCCAAACATTCAAGACAAATCGTACGATTTGTTTCGGTTTGACATGGTTTTTCATCGTACTTCTGCCGGTTTCCAATATTCTTCCTATCCAGAATATTATTGCGGCGAGGTATCTTTATCTTCCTATGGTCGGATTTTGTCTCGTGATCAGTTATTTCTTCTTCGGGATTCTCCTCAAGAGCCAATTTTTGGGAAGAAGTATTTATAAGACAACCATCAAGAGTTCATTGATAGGCCTTATGGTTTGTTATGTGTTGCTGACCTTTGCCAGAGGCTATACGTGGAGAAATGATATTACGCTATGGAAGGAAATTGTTCGTTTCTATCCTCAGAGTATTAGGGCTCATAAGAGCTTGGCCTTTATCTATGCCAATGAGGGTTTTAAGGACAAAGCGATTCAAGAGTATTCTCAAGCCAAGAAATTGAACCCCAATGATGTTGAAGCCCGCTATGCATTAGGCCAGCTTTTTCTTTTTCAGGGAATCTTAGATAAGGCTCAAGAAGAGTTTCAGGCCGTTATTGAGCGTGATAAAAAAATGGACATTGCTTATAATAATTACTGCATGGCATTGTATTATAATCAAAGGCAGGATGAATCGATCACGTGTTTCCTCAAGATGATTGAGGAGCATCCGGGCTCTGCAAAGCCATATGAGAATCTTGGGATGATTTATGAAAAGATGGGTAAGGCCCAAGAAGCCCGAAAGATGCGGGATAAAGCCCGCCAGATAGAAGAGAATAATTGATTTTGAGAATCGATTTACTTTTGAATTTTATGCGGAAGGAGAGATTTGCCTGCCTCATCCGCCAATTCTGCCAAAGGCAGAATTGGCGGATGGGTGAGGTCTCGCCCCGCCTTAGGCGGGGCGGAAACTCTTTAGAAAAAAATGCCGAAGGTGGGACTCGAACCCACATGGCCGCGAAGCCACACGCCCCTGAAACGTGCGTGTCTACCAATTTCACCACTTCGGCTCGTCTTCGCAAAACAGCTTTAGCTCAGTATTTAAAAATTCCGTCTCAGTATACCCGCAAATTATTTTTCTGTCAATATGGCGTTCTGTCAAACGGATTGCCATCAAATCACTTTATGATATAATACGACCTAGCCATGTTGCCTATTTCTTTTCAAACACTCTCGGCGGCTATTCTGCAAATTCTTTTAATGGGCGCCTGCGGTTATATGCTGTTTAAAAAACGGCTCATCGATGAGGCGGGGTTGGATCTTCTGACGCGGCTTTTGATGAATTTCTTCCTGCCGATCTTTATGTTTTATCAGCTGACCCAAAGGTTTCGGTTTTCCGTTTATCCGGATTGGTGGCTGTATCCGGTCTTGAGTTTTATCATTACAGCGGTGGCCTTGGTGCTTAGCCGTTTGGTTCTTGCACTTAGCCAAAAAGTGAAATGCCCAAAGGAATTTATCAGCCTTTGTGTCTTCCAGAATTCCGGTTATATTCCTTTAATTTTAGTAGCGACTCTTTTTGAAGGACAACAGGCGGAAGATTTATTTGTCTATATTTTTCTATTTCTCATCGGCTTTAATCTGACGATGTGGTCCCTGGGAACGTGGTTTGTCGCAAGTCAGAAAACGTCAAGATTTCAGATAAGAGAATTCTTTAATCCGCCTCTAATCGCCCTCTTGATCGCATTTGGCTTGATTGCCTTAGGGTGGCAGCGTTTTGTGCCGCCGTTAATTCTGAAGCCCATGAAATTATTCAGTCAGTGTGTTTTTCCTCTGGCGATGATTATGGTCGGAGGAAATCTGGGGCGCATACAAGTAAACGATATCCGCCCCAAAGAGATCATTCCGTTGGTGCTAACAAAATTGATCTTGCTTCCGCTTTGTGGCCTAGGAATAATTCTTCTTTTTCGTCTTCAGGGTCCCATGGCGTTTATTCTCATCCTGGAAACAGCCGTTCCGAGCGCGATTTCTTTGTCGATTATTTCCCGCCATTATCAAGTGGAGGAGTGCCTGATTAATCAGGGATTGCTGTTCACGCATTTAGCGAGCATTGTGACCATCCCTACGTTTCTCTCAATCTATAATTTGCTCCAATAAATATGGACCCAAAAAAAATAGCGACGAACAAAAAGGCCTTTCGTGATTATTTTTTTAGCGAAAAATGGGAGTGCGGCCTTGAACTCAAAGGAAGCGAGGTCAAATCTCTGCGGGCAAGTGAGGTGAGCTTTACCGATAGCTTTGCGCGCGTCGAACAGGGCCAGGTGATTCTTTACAATCTGCATATTGCTCCGTATCAACAGGGCAGTTATTTTAATCTGGAACCGACTCGACCGCGTCGGCTTCTTTTGCATAAAAAAGAAATCATGAGAATCGAAACTCATATGTCCCAAAAAGGACTGGCCCTGATTCCGACACGTATTTATTTCAACAGACGTGGCCTTGCCAAAGTGGAGCTGGCCTTGGGCCGCGGCAAGAAGCTTTTTGACAAGCGGGAAGACATCAAGAAAAGAGATGTCGACCGCGAGATCAAACGCGCCGTACGGCATCAGCGCAAGCGTTAGCCCCTCCAAAAGTATTTTTGCATACCTGCCTTTCTTCGAGTATAATTACCATAGAAAATAAACTCCTATCCTGCTCTTTTCTATACGCTCAACGCTATACGCTTTACGCTAAGTTCGGGGGTGACAAGGTCTCGACTCTGCTTCGCCCAAATGTTTTCACGTTGGGCTTCGCAGAGTCTTCACAGGCAATAATAGGCGAAGCAGCCCTACGAAGCTCCCAAACGAAAGTTTTGGAGCGAAGTGGGGTAAATATAGACTTTTATTGTTCTTTAAAATTTGGGGGTGAAAAGGGTTCGACTTAGGTTCGACAGCGTATAAGTGGCATGCGGAGGAAGCTTGGTAGGCCTCCTTAATCATCCAAGCACCAAATAAACGCAAAAGAAAACGCGTTATTACTAGCGAAAGCTAGCTCCATTGTTGAGCCTGTTTTCGCTGGCGAAACAGTCTCAGTTATTCGATAACTGAGCCCTCTTATCAGCAATGCCTGTGGGCTGATAAAAGGTCGCAAGCAGGCTGGTTTCGCCGGTTGCTTTCACTGGCGGAATAAGACTTAAGAAAGCTGGTCCTGACTACGTTTGTCTGTTTAGAAGGCCAGGATGAGATTCAAAAAATAGACTAAGCATGTAGAGGCTTATACACTGTAACCCAAGGACGCGAGTTCGATTCTCGCCACCTCCATTCTTCTTCGCTCAAATGTTTCGTCTCCCTTCGGTCGACTGCACGTTTGAGCTTCGAAGAATAAATTCTGCCGAAGAAGAATGCTCTACGAAGCCAAACGCGAAGGACCCCGATGATATATCGGGGACGAAGCATTTTGGCGTAGTAGAGCACTATTCCTTTTCAATTCTTTCCATAAGACATAGTTACTTTATGTTCATCGTCTACATCATCACAAGTTTAAAAGACCCTTCTAAACATTACGTTGGCTTTACGAAAGACTTAGATAGACGTCTTATAGCCCATAATGCTCGAAAATCACTCTTTTCTAGAAAGTACTCTCCCTGGAAGATCGAATCTTATATTACCTTTACCGATGAGAGGAAAGCTATAGCATTTGAGAAGTACCTTAAGAAAGGCTCTGGCCACGCCTTCCTTACGAAACACCTTATCTAATCTACATCGCTCAAACAATTTGATTTCTATAAGGTTACAGCAAATTAATTTTAAGAAAATACATTCCACTTCCCTCCCTCTTCGCAAAAAAATCACACCCAGATTCTTAATTTTCGATATATAATTGAAGGAACTTTTTAGAACTAATATTGGTCTAAATATATAGATATCAAATTAAAAGTCTTATTTCCAAAGGATCCTCAGAATATGCTTGAGAAATTTGTACAATATTTTGTCAAACGCCATCTGGTGACCAATCTCATTTTTCTCACAGTCTTTGTCGGGGGAATTTTCTCTTGGCAACAGATCAAGAAAGAAGAGATGCCGGATGTGACCTTTGACCGGGTAAGTATTTCCGCAAGCTATCCGGGCGCAACCGCCGAAGAGGTCGAACATTTTGTCACCCGCCCTATCGAAGAAGCCGTTGAAGGTTTAGACGGTGTGTACCGCGTCACCAGCTCCGCAAGCGAAGGCTCCACAAACGTATCCGTTGAAATCGAGCAGGATTACCCCAATAAGGACGAAGTTATTACGGAAATCCGTAATGCTGTGTTGGATGTGGATTTACCCGAAGATGTCCGCGATGATCCTTCTGTGCATGTTTTTAAAACCACCAAAAGGGCCATTATTGACGTGGCTCTTATTCATACCGGCGTCCATCTTTTGGATGTAAAAACTCGTCAGACTCTGCAGGAATATGGTCATTCCCTTGAGAATCAATTAGTGAATTTGCCTCAGATCAATAGCGTTAATAGATCCGGATATCTCAAAGAAGAAATTCAAATCAAGGTTGATCCTCAAAAGTTGATCGAATACGACATTCCCTTAAGCCAGGTGATCAATGAGGTCAAGAATAATCATGTGCGCCAACCGGCCGGAAATATTGAGGCCAAAAATGAACCCAAAGTCACTTTGAATGCTCAGTTAGATGACCGGGAGAAGCTTAACAATCTGATTATCCAGGCCGGTTTTGAAGGGATGGCCATTCCTCTCAAAGACATAGCGACTGTTGAGCGGGGATTTAACCAAAACAAAGAAATTATTAAAGTTGATGGCCATGAGGCGATTATATTCAATGTCGTTAAGAACAGTTCTTATGGTATTCTTGATTCGATTCATGCCGTTGACCAATTGACTCAACAATATGCGAAACAGCAATTGTCAGGTACCCCCATCAAGATTGTCGTCTTGGATGACGAATCCATTGATGTGCGCAACCGTTTATCCATCATTGCGTATAACGGCGGAATCGGATTTACCCTTATTCTTTTGACTTTGTTTATTTTTCTCGATAAACGCTCAGGGCTTTGGGTCGGAATGGGGATTCCTTTTACGATTTGTTTCACTTTGCTTGCCGCAACCATGATCGGGTATTCCATTAATAATATCACCCTTGCCGCGGTCATCATTGTCATGGGGATGGTTGTGGACGATGCGATTGTTGTGGCTGAAAATATTTCCCGCTTACGAGCGCAAGGAGTCAGTCCTTATGAAGCAACGGTGAAGGGAACAGCCCAGGTCTTTTTACCTATCGTCGCGAGTATTCTAACGACCTGTATTGCTTTTGTGCCGTTATTCTTCTTTTCGGGCCGGTTCGGCCAGCTCAATAAGTTTATTCCGACCATCATTTTTCTGATGCTGGGTGCAAGCCTTTTTGAATCTTTAGTTATTCTGCCCGGGCATATGCTCCTTGAGCTTCCCAAATTCAATAACCATTTCAGGAAAAAAGAAGTAAGTCTACCAATATCCAAAGCCCATTGGTTCGAGGCCGTTGAAGAGCGCTATGGCCGCTTTTTGAGCCGTGTGTTGCCGCGTAAACATTTTGTTTTTCTGGCTTTTATTATTTTGCTTGTTGCCTGCGGTTTGATCGCCAAAGCGAAAATGAAATTTAGTATGTTTCCCAACGAGGAGACCAGAGAAGTCAGCATTTCCGCTTACGCACCTGAACAGGCAGATCGTTATGAAACAGCAGACTTAACAAGAAAGATCGAAGACGTGATTCGTCCGTTTGTTGGAAAAGAAGTCGTCGGGATCCGAACGGAGATCGCCCGCAGCCGCCGGGGAGGGGCCGTTGAGGAAAACCGATTTCGTATGAGCGTAGAGATCGTTCCCAAAGAAAAACGCAGGAAATCCGCGGATCAACTCATTGCTCTATGGAAGAAAGACATCGACCAGATCGAAGGGCTTAATAAGTTAATCATCCAAAAAAGCCGATGGGGCCAATCGAGCGGTAGCGCCATAGAGATTATCGTTCAGGAAAACGACGATGCCTTGCGGGAGAAGGCCGCAGACACGCTGGCTTCTCTTATGAAAGAAAATCCAGCCCTGATCAATGTGGAGATTGAACGTCCGATCAAAATTCCGGAATATAAAATCAGCTTGAAACGCGAGAGAGTCAAGCGGTTATCCATCAGTCCATTGGATATTTCATCGGCCTTTCGCGCGAGCCTGGAAGGAAACGTTCTCTACGAAATACCCAAAGGTGATGAGGAAATCGACGTACGCTTAACCATTATTGATGAGGCGAAAACGGATATAGAGAATATTCTGGATGTTCCTGTTGAAAACAGGAATGATTATCTTGTTCCCTTGCGTGATGTCGTTGACATCGAAGAGACACAGACGCCCAATGCAATTTCCAGGAGAGATGCCAAACGCACAACCGCTGTGTATGCCGATATCAATCCTAAAGCCAAAAAGACGCCGCTCGAGATTGCGGTGACACTTGAGCGGGATGTTTTTCCCAAAGTCATTGCTAAGCAGCCGACGACCACGTTGTCATTCGGCGGCGAAATCCAGGATACCAGAGAATCCGGGGGTGATTTTAAAAACGCGATCATTCTGGTTTTGTTTTTGATCTTTGCCGTTTTGGCGGTTCTCTTTAATTCTCTGTCGCGACCTTTGATTATCATGCTCGCCATTCCTTTTGGCTTGGTCGGCGTGATTTTGGCGTTTTTGTTGCACGGAAAGCTTCTGTTTGGATTTTTTGCGGCCATCGGGGCCTTGGGGCTGGCGGGCGTTGTCATTAATGATTCCATTGTCATGATTGCCAAGTTGGATAAGGAATTGGCAAACCGGCAGGGCAGAATCTCAAACGAAGAGATCGCCGGTATTGCTCAAACGCGTTTACGCGCGGTGATCTTGACGACCGTAACAACGGTTGTCGGTGTTTTGCCCACGGCTTATGGCTTGGCAGGGTATGATGCGATGCTCTCCGAAATGATGTTGGCCCTGGCGTGGGGGCTGACTTTTGGGACATTGATTACACTTTTGCTTGTTCCGTGCATCTACAGCTTCATGGAAGATATGCGGTTTAAAATTCGACAGGTGGTGAGCGCGATATGAAGAAACGGCCTCTTTTGCTAATTTTTCTTTGTGTTTTTGCGACAGCTAGCCTTGTTACTTACTCTTATGTTTCTGCCCAAAATTCATCCGTACAACAAGAAAATGAAAAAAACCTATCTATCCAAGACTTCATTACCCTCGCGACAAAGAATGATACGGCATTTGAAGAAATTCTTATCGATGCCTTGAAGCTCAATTACCGCAAAGACCTAAACCTGCCGGCCCGTGATCTTGTTTTATCCGTTAAGGGGCAATATGATTTCTTTCTCAGCCAGGACAGGGAAGACCCGGCAGTCAGCGTATCGTTAAGCAAGCTTTTTCCCTTTACGGGAACGGAAGTCGAAACTTCTTATGGCCTTACTCCTTCGGCAAGCTCAGATTCAAGGACATCAGAATTTAACCTTCTCATTTCCCAGCCTATTGCCCAGAACGCCTTCGGGGCGGCCACGCGCCTTCAGGACAAAATTATCGGCGTTGAAATCGATGTCATACGCTATCAAATCATAGAGGCTTATGAAGATTATTTGGCGACTTTGATTAATACTTATTACAACTGGTACTCGGCGTATGAAAATTTAAAGATCAGCGAATCTTCCTATGAGCAAAATGAGAAACTGCTTGAGAATATGAACAAAAGGGCTGAAAGCAAGATTGCCCTGCCCGTTGATGTCAATAAAGTCAAGCTGCTTGTTATCGGCAAGCAAGAAAATGTCATTGAGCTAGAAGAAGTTTATAAGAATTCGCTCAATCTTATTTACAAGGCTATTCGCTACGAAGGCGGTGATGAGCTGATTCCACAGGATCCGTCTGGCTTCCATTTATTTGACATTGATTTTGAGAACGATTACCAAAAGTTTAATCAAGGAAGCCGTACCTATGAAATCCTAAATCTATTAGAGAAGAAGAGCACTCTGGAAGTTAGCAAGAATGCCGACGGCTTGCTTGTCTCAACAAAACTTTTATTCGGCTATCAAGTCGAAGGCGATGAATGGCCGATCAAAAACGAAGACAATATGGTTTACGCAGGGATTTCCGTGGAATGGCCGTTTCCCGACCAAGTCGAACGGGCACAATACGAAACAGCAAAAATTGAACAAGACAAAAGACGTCTGACCAATCAAAACACCTACCTGGAGCTTTATACAACGCTTAAGAATATCCATTTACAAATTCAAAGGGAAAAGGCCCTGATCAAGCTCGCCGATGAGAAAATCGGTTTGGCTGAAGCAGTTCTCAAAGACGAATCTCGGAACTATTCCTTTGGGAAGATTACGCTGAATGACTATATTGATGCCGTGAATAAGGTGGATACCAACAAATTCAATAAGATTCTCCATACCGTCCAGCTCAAGAAACTTCTTTTGGAATGGCTTAGGCTAACCGATTCTCTTGTTGATAGAAGCATCCTCAAGAGCTCATCCCGTTAAAGAGAATTCCCTCCTTTAGCGATTCAATAAAAAGTTCTCTAAGAACGTTATAAGAAAAGACTTGACAAATTCCTCAACTGAGACTATATTAGTCTCAGAAAGGGGAAACAGTGGTGAAGCTTATAACCAAGAATACAGATTATGCCATCCGGGCTCTTGTGGCGCTGGGTCAGGTGGGCGATGATTATATATCGGCGCGCGATCTTTCTCTTAAGCAGTCCATACCCTATGAATATTTGAGAAAAATCCTGCAGGTGCTTATTGGTGATGATTTGGTGGAATCTAAGGAAGGCGGAAGCGGCGGCTTCAAGCTGAATCCCAAGGCTCTCAAAATAAAAGTGACGGATGTCATGCGTATTTTCCAGGGCGATATTCAGCTTTCCGCATGTATGTTCAGAAAGAAATTATGCCCGCATCGCGATCAGTGCGCTCTGCGGGACAATATTCAACAGATTGAACGCTCCGTAATCAGGCAATTCGGAAATTTAACCGTTGAGATCTTGATCCAACAAACAAAGAGGAAAGGCTATGAAAAGAAAAGTGATCAAAATCGACGAAGAAAAATGTAACGGGTGCGGCGAGTGCATACCCGATTGTCCGGAAGGGGCCTTAAAGATCGTCGACGGAAAAGTTAAACTCATGAGCGAATCCCTCTGCGACGGACTCGGCGCTTGTGTGGGGCGGTGCCCGGTGGGCGCATTAACTATTGAAGAAAGAGACGCCGAGGAATTTGACGAAGAAAAGGCTCAGGACAATATGGAAAAAATGCACAGCGATCCCTCTCATCAGACGTCACAAGCCCATCAGGGTTGTCCCGGGATGATGGCTCGTCAGTGGCAGGACAACAAATCGCAAGCCACCGCTACCGTCCAAGGCGGTTCCGCGTTACGCCAGTGGCCGATTCAGCTGAAATTATTGAATCCGCACGCACCCTATTTTCAGGACGCGGAGTTAGTGATTGCGGCCGATTGCGTTCCGTTCAGTTTTGCCAATTTCCACGAACGGTTTCTCAAAGGTAAAATCTTAATCATTTTCTGCCCCAAGCTTGATTTTGCCCATGAGGAGTATGTCCAAAAATTAACGGAAATCATCAAAAGCAACAACATTAAATCCCTGACGACCGTCCATATGGAAGTTCCCTGTTGTAACGGCACAACGGTCTTGGCCGAAGAGGCCCTAAAAAGTTCCGGGAAAAACTTAATTCTCAAAGATTACACCATATCTCTTCAGGGGGAGATTATCTAAAGGAAATTCTATGAGCATGTTTTGTAACCAATGCCAGGAAACAGCAAAGAATACAGGATGCACCGTCAAAGGAATATGCGGAAAGGATGAGCGTACATCCAATTTGATGGATTTGCTCACTTTTACTCTAACGGGTTTATCGCTTTATGCGGAGGAATCCGAAAAGCCGTTAGACCGTAAGTATGGTATTTTTGTCACGCAAGCACTGTTTGCCTCAATCACCAATGTCAATTTTGACGAAGAGAGGATTATCGCACTTATCCAGAAATCGTTGTTTTTGAGGGAAGAGCTTAAAAATCAAATCCTATGGACTCATAAAAATGAGCTTCTCCCGCCAGCCACGTGGACTGCTAAGTCGAAAGACGAATTCTTAAAGAAAGCAAAAGAAGTCAGCCCTATGTCTTTTGATCAAGATGAAGATGCGCGCTCCTTAAAATCCTTAATTCTCTATGGCTTAAGAGGGATAGCCGCATATGCAGATCACGCGGCTATCCTTGGGTTTTATAATGACCAAATTTTCTCCTTTTTCTTTAAGGCCTTAGCTGCCTTGCCCAAAACAATTCCCATCGATGAATTAACGAAAATGGTCCTTGAAACCGGGGATATTGCCGTTAAGGCCATGGCTCTTTTGGACGAAGCCAACACATCGACCTACGGCCACCCGGAAATCACAAAAGTCAATATCGGCGTGCGCAAAAATCCAGGAATACTAATTTCCGGTCATGACTTAAAAGATATGGAAGAGCTCTTGAAGCAGACCGAAGGAACGGGTGTGGATGTGTACACGCACAGCGAGATGCTTCCGGCCAATTATTATCCGGCCTTTAAAAAGTATAAACACTTTATAAGCAATTACGGAAGCTCATGGTGGAATCAAAACAAAGAATTTGAATCCTTCCATGGGCCGATTTTAATGACAACCAATTGTATTACACCGGTCAAAGAATCCTACAAGCATCGTATTTTCTCAACGGGAATGGCCGGTTATCCGGGCGTCAAACATATCCTTGATCGAGAGGACGGAAAACAAAAAGATTTCTCAGAAATCATTGCGCTGGCAAAGACTTGTCCACCGCCTCAAGAATTAGAACAGGGAGAAATCGTCGGAGGATTTGCCCATCATCAAGTTTTGCAATTGGCGGATGACATTGTTCGGGCCGTTCAATCGGGGGCTATTAAACGGTTTGTCGTCATGGCCGGTTGCGATGGCCGTCACGCAACGAGAAATTATTTTTCTGAGGTTGCTCAAGGATTGCCCAAAGATGCGGTGATTTTAACCGCAGGATGCGCCAAGTATCGTTATAATAAACTTAATTTGGGACATATCAACGGTATCCCGAGGGTCCTGGACGCCGGACAATGCAATGATTCTTATTCCCTAGCCCTTATTGCTTTAAAATTAAAAGAAGTGTTTGGTGTTAACGATATTAATGAGTTACCCATTTCTTTTGATATTGCGTGGTATGAGCAAAAGGCGGTCTGCGTACTTTTGGCTTTGCTCTCGCTGGGTTTTAAAGGAATCCGATTGGGTCCGACATTACCGGCCTTTGTATCGCCAAATGTATTGAAGGTTTTAGTAGAAAAGTTTGACATAAAACCCATACATAATGCTCGAGAGGACGTCGAGGCTATAATGGCGGGACGTTAAGTTTTTTTCTAAAGGAAGTTATCTGGCCGAAAGAGGCGGCCGTACAAGTACCCATAGGATCAAAACAACAAGGAGGTTATTGATGAAACGGATTTTTATTATTGGTTTAGCTATTTTGTTTATTAGCGGTTTCCCTCCTTTTATCATGGCACAGAATGATGACAGTCCAATGAAGGATCAGGGCATGATGATGGTCCCTATGACGAGCGGCGCAGGTATGATGGGTGAACAGGGCATGATGGGGCAGAAGAAGATAAAAGGAATGCACCCGATGGCCGGCATGATGATGAAGGCCATGACGGAAAAAACCCTTGTCCCAACCGAAGATGGAGGCGTTATCGTTTTAGTGGGCAATAAGTTAACGAAATATGACAAGAATCTTAATCTTGTCAAGGAAGTCGAAATAAAAGTCGATACCGAAGCCATGCGTCAGAATATGATGGATATGATAAAAAACTGCCCCATGATGAAGGGCATGATGATGAATGAAAGCGCAACATCCGATCAGCCCGGTGATGAAGGGGCGCCGACAACCGGCAAATAATAAGAATTATAGCGATCCCTGCCTGTGAACAGGCAGGGATTTTTTTATTGGAAGTATGCAAAAAAGAAAGCTAGAATGATAGAAATATCTCAGCTGGAATTTTCGGATATTATTCTACTTTGCATAAGCAATGAAAATGATGGTATATGTCCTTCTTCGTCCGCCATTGTTTCGTTGGCGGACTCCGAAGGATTCCTCCATAGCCTTGGCGAAGGAGAACTTCGTAGAATATTCTCGTTGGAGTAATTTTCCGAAGCCTATACCGTTGCTTGCTATTGGTAAGGCGAAGGAGAATAGGATAAGTTCAAGTAATCTATGCAGATCCATAAGGGGGTTTTATGAAGAAGTTCATGACCTGGCAGGTCGGTTTAGGGTTGGGTTTGATCGCACTTTCGGCAACGGTTTATTTCATTCATTACCTTATTTTCAGAGACGCCCACCATATTTTTATTTATCTCGTTGGAGATATTGCCTTTGTATTCTTAGAAGTTTTAATGGTGGCGCTCGTGATTCACGAATTGCTTATCCATCGGGAAAAGCAGTCTTTGCTTCATAAACTTAACATGGTCATCGGAGTATTTTTTAGTGAAGTCGGAACGCATTTGCTCAAAACCATAACAGGTTTTATGGCTGAATCTTTTCAGGCGGATAAAGATTTGATTGTAACCAAGGACTGGTCAGAAAAAGATTTTTACAAGAAGACCAAGCAATTTAGAGACTATGCTTTTCCGATCAAAAGCGAACACGGCGATTTGATATCCTTAAGAGATTTTTTGATAGAAAAAAGGCCGCTTTTGGTCAATCTCTTGGAAAATCCGAATCTTTTAGAGCATGAATCTTTCACGGATTGCCTATGGGCGGTGTTCCATTTGGCCGAAGAACTCTCCTTCAGAAAAGATTTCGGACAATTACCCGAAACAGATTATCAGCACCTCTCCGGAGACATTCAAAGAGTCTATAGGGTCCTGATTGTCCAGTGGTTGTCCTATATGAAACATCTCAAGGACGATTATCCGTATCTGTTTTCCCTTGCCGCGAGGAGAAATCCTTTTGACAGAAATGCTTCGATTGTTATTCATTAACTTTTCAATGAGGCCTGCGCTTATGGATGCCGCGCCCGCCATTGATTCAGTGGCGGGCGGGGCAGAACATAAGTGCATGGCCGAATTGACCCAGCACTAATTTTGTAATCCTATTGACATGCAAAAATTAGTGCTGGGATAAAACAAATGCTATTATTATTTCCTTATTTACTTAAAAAATAATGATTAAAAAGCTAATGCATAAGACAAACGAAAGGATGAGATTACGATGACAAACATTTTTCTAGCCTTTATTCCCATTTTTGTCGCGGTTGACGCCATCGGCGTTCTGCCGATTTTTATTAGCCTGACACAGGGATACCAGCCTGAAGAAAAACAAAAAGTGATCCGACAATCTTTGTATACGGCTGTGGCCCTTGCTTTTGGTTTCATTTTCTTGGGAAAAATAATCTTTCGTTTTCTCGGTATTACCATGAGCGATTTTATGGTGGCGGGAGGATTAATTCTTTTTTGTATCGCTATACTCGATTTGCTGAGACCCGGCAAACAAAGACGCATGCCTCCCAAAGAACTGGGTGCTGTTCCTATCGGAACACCTTTGATTGTGGGACCGGCGGTTCTGACGACATCTCTGATGATTGTCGACCAATATGGCGTGACGGCGACCTTGATTTCCGTTTTGTGCAATATTTTCTTAGCCGGGCTGATTTTTCAAATGTCCGAAAAGCTTATAAAATTTTTGGGTCAGGCCGGCGCAAGAGCTTTATCCAAAGTCACCATGCTTCTTCTGGCTGCGATTGCTGTGATGATGATTCGTAAAGGGATCTTCGGCATCTTGAATGCCGGCGGTTAGAGCATATTCTGATCAAGTAAGATTTTAAATAAAGATTTAAATCTAGGAATACCTTTTCAACCTTTTATCTTGTTTTGAAGCATTTACGGAGTTAAAATAAAATATAGTTATTTTTGTAGATATCAAAGAAAGGGACAAAAATCATGGTTCGACCTATCAAGATGATCTCCAAAACGCTTGGGTTACCGCCCGGAACACCTGTTTTGGTTGGAAATGAAAGAATCGGAAAAGCAAAAATTACGGTTTTTGACTATGATGCGGCCAATGTCGAGGAGAAAGAAGCCAAAACCGTCGAAGAATGCTTTCCCTTTAAGGACAAGCCCAGTGTGACCTGGATCAATGTGGATGGAATCGGAGATGTGGAGACGATTGAAAAAGTGAATGAGCATTTCGGCATTCATCCTCTTGTCTTGGAAGACATTCTGAACACTACACAGCGTCCGAAAATGGAAGACTTCGAGGATTATATTTTTATTGTCCTGAAGATGATCCATTTTGAAGGCAAGACAGATGAAGTTATTTCCGAGCAAGTCTGTTTGATCGTTGGTCCAAATTATGTGATTTCTTTTCAAGAAACTGAAGGGGATCTCTTTGATCTTATACGGGACCGTATCCGGCAAAACAAGGGCCGTATTAGAAAAATGGGTGCGGATTATTTGGCTTATTCCCTCATTGATGCGATCGTGGATGGTTATTTTGTCATCCTTGAGAAACAAGGCGATGAGATCGAGAATTTGGAAGAAGAATTACTCAAAGGAGCCGAGCCCAAGATGCCTCAGGAGATTCATCAACTGAAACGGGAAATGATTTTTTTGCGCAAACACATCTGGCCGTTGCGTGAAGTGATTAACGGGCTTCAGAAAAGCGAAGTCGAACTCATCAAGAAGGCGACAAGTTTTTATTTACGCGATGTCTATGATCACACAATTCAGATCATTGACACGGTTGAATCATTTCGCGATATGCTCTCCGGCATGCTCGATATTTATCTTTCCAGCATCAGCAACCGCATGAACGAAGTCATGAAAGTCTTAACGATTATAGCCACCATCTTTATTCCGCTGACCTTCATCGCCGGTGTTTATGGGATGAATTTTAAATATATGCCTGAGCTAGAGTGGCGCTGGGGTTATTTTGGTGCCTTAGGCCTGATGGCTCTTGTCGGGATTCTCATGCTCAATTTTTTCAGAAGGAAAAAGTGGTTGTAGGAAAATCTTAGTGTTATCCCTTCCTTAAAGTTTTCTCCGATTCACCCCTTTCGACAACAGATATATTGTGACCCCTTAGAACACTGATGTCGTTTTTTTGCCATCAAGTTATAGCTAGTGCCGCCCCAACTAAATATGCTGAATATGCTCTATCTGATCTAAAGGCAGGAGGAGAGATGAATAATACGCAAAAGAAAGTTGGGGCGGCACTAGCCGTTGATTGATCTTATTTTAGCTTTATTTTACTTGATTTTAAGCTTATAATAATCTCAAAATCTTGTTAATATTAATATGAATTTATGAAATCTGCCAAAAATCAGAAAAATTTCTGGGTCATCTTTCTTGCTTTAACCATCCTTTTTTTCCTTATCAAATACCAGGGACCGCAGGTTATTCGCACCCTCTATCAAAACAATTCCTTCCAGACCCTTGACAGACTCACCAGAGCCAAGGGCCCCCACTCCCTGGATTATTATTTGGGTCGGACGGATGATGTTTTGTTTGGTCCATTAAGTTCTCTGGTTTCCGGCCTAGTTCTTTTGGGTTTCTCTCTCGCGTATCTGCAAAAATCTCAAGCTTTAAAATTTGCACTCGCCATTTTCGCTTATCTTCTAATTACCCGCCCAGAAATTCTTTTTTACCCTCCTTATGGGGATGCTGTCACGGGAATATTTTTTGACGTGATATGGATTGCCCGGCATTCGTTTGATTACATCGGGTTATTCCATCAAAATAATTTCGGCGTCGGCGCGCCCCAGGCGTATCCTATTTCTCTTTTTCCGAGTTTTCTGGCCTTCCTGATGCAAGTAACCCCAACAACAAAAACTTTTCTTATAACAACACACTTAGTTATTTTTTTGATGGCCGCAGGCGCCGTATCCTCTTTTCGAGAAGTCTTGCGAAAAACATTTGATGAAACGATTGCCATTTTTGGTTCGATGATTCTTTTGGCGCTTCCGCTTTTTCAATGCATGGCCGAATTGATCAACCAGGAAGTGGCCTGCCTTTTTTTTGCTATTCTTGCCGTTTACTTTCTGTTTCTAAGAAGTTTGGGAAGAGCCATGCTGTTTTCGGCCCTATCGTTGCTTGTTAAAGCGCCCGGGGGAATAACTTGTTTTGCGATGTCCTGGGCGGGCATCCTTATGTTTTTAACGGAAAAAGACAACAAGGGTCGTATGAAAACTTTGCTGTGGGCCATCGGAGCAGCTGTTTTTGTTATGACCATGTTTCTTATCAGGCGATGGCGGACCGGAGAACACATGATTGATACAACCAATGTGACGGGATTTCTCATTGGCTGGAAGAATATTTCAGGTTTAGTGACATTTTGGATTTTTCTCGCCGTGGTTGTCTTTTTTATCATTCAGAGCATTATGGAGTGGCGAAAACGACCTGACAATCAAAGGAGACTTGCCTCTTTTATCCATGAGCATCAGCCTGTTTTGATTGTCGGTTCGGTTGTCATTCTTTGGTTTGGTCTTTATGTTAATTTCCTGGTGATGATTGACCGATACAAGTTGTTATTGGCGCCGTTTTATATAGTTTTCTTGATGTATGTTTTTACGCCTGTCATTAAAGATCAGAAAAGAATTCAGAAGATTTTAATGGCTGTCATTGTTATTTTTCTTCTTTCTTCCCACGGTCATATCGGACAAAGGACCTTCGCTAACGGCTATTACAGCGGTTTTGAACGCAGCCTGGAATACCGTAACAATCTCAAAATGGCCATGCGGGTTACAAAGGAGATCGAGAACAATTATTATCCGGGGTATACGATTGCCGCGCCGTTTGTCATTGCGCATATGCTTAATTTTTCCGAGATTGGTTATGTAGATCAACCGCTCAATGTCGTTATGTACGGGATGAACAGCCATTTTAAAGGCATTGATATCTTTAAAGGTTTAAGCCTCATGAATATTGAAAAGACCGTTTGGATTGGATTCCCGGATTATTTTCTCAATGAACAAATCCCATATCCGATCGGTCCCGGCGACCAGATAATCAAAGAAATAGAAGTCGGGGATCGGAAAGTGGCACTTTTTAAAGGCGGTTATGCCATCGAAAGGATGAGATTGCTGGTTATGCTCAAGCAGAGAGGCGTGTTAGATAAATTTATCCAGAGAGCGAAAGAACATCAAGCAAAATCAAAAGGAACCCGATGAATAAAACCGAGAAGAAAATATGCGTGACGGGTGGGGCAGGTTTTATCGGCAGCCATTTGGTCGAACGATTGATCTTATCGAATCATCATGTCATTGTGGTCGATAACTTTTCAACAGGTCGTTATGAGAATTTACCATTTCGGAAAAACTGTAAAAACCTATCAATCATCAATGCGGATGTGGCAGATCCTGACAAAATGATTAATTGTTTTAAGGGTGTAGAAATTGTTTTTCATTGCGCGGCGTTGGCCGATATTGTTCCTTCGATCGTTCATCCCGATCGTTATTACCGGTCCAACGTGACCGGGACTTTTTGCGTGGCTGAGGCCGCGAGAAAGGCGCAAGTCAAGAAATTTATTTATACAGCCAGCTCCTCTTGCTATGGGATCGCAACAAATTTACCGACGAAAGAGAGTGATCCGATCGATCCTCAATATCCTTATGCGCTAACCAAATATTTGGGCGAGCAAATTACATTTCATTGGGGAAAGGTCTATGGACTGCCGGTTGTTTCTTTACGGCTTTTTAATGTGTACGGTCCGCGTTCGCGAACCTCCGGAACCTATGGCGCTGTGTCCGGAGTTTTTCTGGCTCAGAAACTGGCCGGAAAGCCCTATACGGTCGTGGGGGACGGAACACAAACGAGAGACTTTATCTATGTCTCTGATGTCGTCGAAGCATTTCTTGCGGCCGCTTTTTCTGATATCAAAAATGAAATTTTCAATGTTGGCTGCGGAAATCCTCAAAGCGTTAATACGCTTGTATCGCTTTTGGGCGGAGAGAAAGTCCATATTCCCAAACGGCCGGGTGAGCCTGATTGCACGTGGGCCGATATCGCTAAAATTAAAAATAAGCTGGATTGGCAACCCAAAATTTCTTTTGAGGAAGGTATCGGGAATATTCTTCAGCATATTCAGGATTGGCGCAGTGCTCCGGTTTGGACGCCGGAGAAAATCGAAGAAGCCACCAAAGATTGGTTTACATACCTAGCAAAGGAAAAGCCATGAATAAAGATGTCTTAAAAAAGATTAAAAAAATTCAGCAGCTGGCGGATATCGTCGCCCATTGCAAACGGCAAGGCAAGAAAGTTGTTCACTGTCATGGGGTGTTTGATCTCTTGCACCCTGGGCACTTAAAACATTTTGAGTCCGCCAAGAAAAAAGGCGATGTATTGGTTGTCACCGTGACGCCGGATGAGCATGTCAACCGGGGGCCGGGACGGCCGATTTTTAATCAGGATCTGCGCGCCGAAAGCATTGCCCATCTGGCCTGTGTCGATTTTGTGGCGATTAATGAATGGCCTACAGCGGTTGAGGCCATCAAAACCATACGGCCCGATTTTTATATTAAGGGCAGCGAATACGCGATCAAAGAAGATGACGTCACGGGGAAAATCTTTGATGAAGAGGAAGCCGTCAAAAAAGTCGGCGGGCAATTGGATTTTACCGATGATATCACGTTCAGCTCCACATCGATTATCAATGATCTTTTGGCTCCCTATCCGGAGGAAGCCCAGGATTTCCTCAAAAGTCTAAAAAAACGCTACAGTACCGAAGATATTATACGTTATTTGCAGGGTGTTCGATCAGTTAAAGTGCTTGTGATCGGTGATGTGATTATCGACGAATATCATTATTGCGTCGGCATGGCCAAGACACAGAAAGACAATATCATCGCGACTCGTTTTATTTCAGCCGAACAGTTTGCCGGCGGCGTCTTGGCGGCGGCCAATCATATTGCCGGTTTTTGTAAAGACGTAACGCTTTTAAGCTGTATCGGGACAGGGGAGAATTACCAACCCTTTATTACCGATCGCCTGAAACCCAACATACAGACAAAGTTTTATCAACGCAAAGATGCCCCGACGGTCGTTAAACGCCGTTTTGTAGATAAGAATTTCTTAACAAAACTTTTTGAAATATGTTATTTGGACGATCTGACGATGCTGCCCACTTCTGTAGAAAATAAAATCTGCGATTATCTTCGCAAGAATCTCAAGAAATTCGACATGGTTCTTGTGGCGGATTTTGGCCACGGAATGATCACGCCTAAGATCATTAAAATTTTATGCGAAAAGGCAAAGTTTTTAGCTCTCAATGTCCAGACCAATAGCTCCAATATCGGGTTTAATCTTGTGCCGAAATTTCCTCGTGCCGATTATATCTGTATTGATGAACCTGAATTGCGCTTTGCCTGCCATGACCGGTTTTCCAAACCGGAAGATTTGGTTCTGAAGATCACAAAAAAAATGAAATGCGATCACATGATCATTACACGGGGACACCGGGGCGCGCTGACGTATTCCAAGAAAAAAGGATTTTCGCAGATCCCTGTTTTTTCAAAAGAAGTCATCGACCGCATTGGGGCCGGAGACGCTTTTTTCTCGATTACTTCGCCATGTATTTTTAAGGGTGTGCCTACAGAGGTTGTGGGCGTTATCGGAAATGCGGTAGGAGCCATGAAAGTTCTTATCGTGGGTAATCGGGCCAGCGTTGAACCGGCCCCGTTACTCAAATACATAGGGACATTATTGAAATGAATTATTTTAAAGAGCTCATCGATTTATGTCAGCATATTACGATCAATGATCAGAAGGGGAGGCCCTTGTTGATCGAAAAGGCCTTTGACAGAACAGTCCAGATGATTATGGACCACAAAAATAAAGGCAAAGTTTTTTTGATAGGAAACGGCGGCAGCGCGGCCATTGCCAGCCACACCATGACGGATTTTATCCGTAATGCGAAGATTCCGGCCATGGCTTTTAATGACGCCGCTCTTTTGACATGCATGTCCAATGATTATGGATACGAAAAGGTTTACGAAAAGCCCATTGAAGTTGTCGTCAAAAGAGGAGACGTGCTGATTGCGATCAGTAGCTCGGGAAAATCGAAAAATATTATCCGGGCCGTCAGAGCCGCACAGAAGAATAAGGCGCGCGTTATTACTCTTTCGGGGTTCAACCGGAACAACTATTTGAGCAAGCTCGGGGAAATCAACTTCTACGTTCCTTCCAGCTCTTACGGGTTCGTCGAGTCCATACACTTTCTCATCTGCCACTGCATTGTTGATACTTTGATAGCGAAAAAGAAAAGAAAAAATGGATAAGTTCAGAATCGACAGCCATAAGCTCACGTATCATGTCCAGCGCGTCCATGATTGGTTGAATGGAAAAAACATTTATCCGGTGTATATAGAAATCAGCCCTACGGGCGCGTGCAACCACCGCTGTATTTTCTGCGGTTTAGACTTTATGGAATACAAAGCCCGGTCGCTTGATACGGCCCTATTGAAAGAACGTTTAAAAGAATTGGGCGAACTTGGCGTCAAAAGCATCATGTACGCCGGCGAAGGTGAGCCTTTCTTGCATCGAGACATCGTCGAGATCATTCAGCATACGAAAAATTCCGGAATAGATGTCGCGGTCACAACCAACGGCGTTTTATTTTCAAAAGAAAAAGCCGAAAACTCACTTGGGTATATGGAATGGATTAAGATCGGCATCGATGCCGGAACTAAAGAAACCTACGCGAAAATTCATCGATGCCGAGAACAAGACTTCGATCGCCTCATTGAAAATATGAAAGAGGCTGTCCGGATTAAACGCAAAAGCGGTTACTCTTGCGCGATCGGCGCTCAGGCTTTGCTTTTACCCGACAATCAAAAGGAGATGGTGGGTCTCGCCAAGCTTATCAAAGATATTGGATTAGACTATCTTGTCGTCAAACCCTATTCTCAGCATCCGCAGAGCAAAACCAAACAATATAGTGAGATTAAATATGACGACTATGGCGGGCTCGAAGAACAATTATCTCAGCTTAAGTCGGACAAGTTTCAAGTGATCGTGCGTATCCATACCATGAGAAAATGGGATGATAAGAAAAAAGAATATGAATGCTGTCTCGCACTTCCGTTTTGGTCGTATATTGATGCGGGGGGAAATGTCTGGGGCTGCAGCGTATATTTAGGGGATGAACGCTTCTTTTACGGCAATATCAATGAGCAGTCTTTTAAAGAAATATGGGAATCACAAAAACGTGTTGATTCACTACGCTTTGTTCAAGAGAAGCTCAACGCCTCAACGTGCCGAGTGAATTGCCGCATGGATGAAGTGAATCGTTATTTGTGGGAGCTAAAAAACCCTCCCGACCATGTGAATTTTATATAAGAGTAAATGAAAATTGTTTTGGTTCTGGTGAGTTGGTAACGTTGGAGTCTTGTTGTGGTTATGGTTTTAGGTGTCGTTTAGAACAGAAATAATGATTTTAACCAAAACAACAACTAAAACGACAACGAAACACCAACGTTACCGATACCAAAAACGAAAACAACTTTATAGGTTTTTGGAAAACCCTTGAATTTGATTGGAGGAAAAAATGAAGAGAGCTGTCATTATTACAGCCACAAATTTTCAGGATGAGGAATTTACCTATCCGTATTATCGATTACTGGAAGAGGGTTTTGCGGTTGATGTGGCCACGCCGGATAAAGCGCCGGTTTGCGGCAAATACGGCGTCCCGGCCCGACCCAACAAAGATACAAAAGAATTGAAGGTCTCCGATTACGATCTTGTCATTCTTCCCGGCGGATTTGAAGCTCCGGATCGCCTGCGTATTCGTCCGGAAGTTTTGGCCTTCGTCAAAGAGATGTTTGAGACCAAAAAGATTGTGGCGGCCATCTGCCACGGACCCTGGATTTGTATTTCCGCGGGAATCCTCAAAGGGAAGAAGGCAACGGGGTATATGTCCATCGCCGATGATATCAAAAATGCCGGCGCGACTTATATGGAAGAGGATGTTGTGATTGACGGAAATCTGATTACATCTCCGCACTATCGCAATAACGGCGATTTTATGAAAGCCGTTCTCAAAACCATCAAATAAATGAGCCCCAAGGGAATTTCTATCGATGGGGCTCACCCTGAGCAAGCCCAAAGGGCGAGCCGAAGGGTCTCTTACTAGGGATCCTTCGACTCCGCTCCGACTAGGGTCGGAGCTTCGCTCAGGATTTCGGGGTCGAAACACCACGACCCCTCAAATAAATGATCTATTTGTTATCTAATAAAGGGACGAAAACAAAGTACCAAGCCAAGAAGCGCAAGGTCAAGGATTCGCGCGTTGATGCGTTCGACGACACCCAAATCCCGCCCTTTAGGGCGGGGAAACGGGCGCCGCTCAGCATCAACCCTGAGCAAATCCCGGCCTTTAGGCCGGGGTGCGTCGAACGGGTTGATTACTCCAAGGTGATTGTCAAAAAACCCTGGGGCTATGAGTATTTGGTTTTTCAAAATGATTATGTGGCGATATGGATGCTGCAAATTATTCCGCAGCGTCGAACATCCATGCACTGCCACCCAGCCAAAAAGACCGGCCTCATTGTGTTATCCGGAAAAGCCAAACTCCATCATGTGGACGGCGCCCTTGAGCTCGACACCCTAGATGGCGTCATGATCGACCCCGGAGTATTTCATTGCACCGAGGCCTTCAATCCTTATCCTTTAACACCTCAATCGGAAAACGGGATCTGGGTTATGGAAATTGAATCACCACCCATGAAAAGCGATTTGATCCGCCTGGACGATGCTTATGGCCGCAAAAATGAATCCTACGAAGGCCAAAAACATATGGTGCATGAACCGGCCAAGCGGCTTGAGTTTTCTGTTCCATCAAAGACAAAAATTAGCCATAAGAAATTTTTTAATTGTGATTTCAGTATTCGCCAAGGGTCCTTTAAGACAGAGCGTCCGCGCGACCATGCCCTTATTTCTGTGATCGGGAAAAATGCACGCGCCAAAAGCAATAATCCTTACTTAAAAATCGGCGCTTTAACAACATTCAAGGAGTTTGAGAATAAGACACGCCAGGAGGATTTAGGTTCTTATACTTTTCTTGTGATCGAAAGAAAAGAGCAGGTGATGAAGGTTGCGGATTATGTTTTTTCATCCATCGCCGAGCTTGGCATCAAACAGGTTTTTGCTGTTTCAGGCGGGGGCGCGATGCATCTTGTGGATTCGCTCGGCCGCCATCCCAAATTGGAATATATTGCAACCTATCATGAGCAAGCGGCCGCGATGGCGGCTGAAGCTTACGCTCGCCTGTCTGATACACCAGGGGCTGCACTTGTGACATCAGGCCCCGGCGGAACAAATACCATCACCGGTGTTTGTGGGGCGTGGATTGATTCGATCCCTACGATTTTTATCTCGGGGCAGGTGACAACAGATACGCTTTTGCGGAAAATGGGCCTGCGTCAATTCGGCATCCAGGAGGCGGATATTGTCAGTCTTGTAAAGCCAATCACAAAATATGCCGTAACGGTGACCGATCCAAAAACAATTAAATATCATGTGCAAAAAGCTATTCATCTGGCGACGAGCGGCCGGCCCGGTCCGGTGTGGTTAGATATTCCGCTTGATGTGCAAAGTAAACTCCTTAACATTGATGAACTGAAATCCTTTACGCCAAAGAAAGACACGCTGTCTTTGCAAGGCAAACAACTCAAAAAAGAAACCGCCAAAGCGCTGGCCCTTTTGAAAAAAGCCAAGCGGCCCGTTCTTATTAGCGGCTACGGTGTCCGCCTGGCTAAGGCAACAAATGAATTTCAAAAGCTTTTGACATTACTCAATATTCCCCTTGTGTCATCGTGGACGTCGAGCGATCTTGTAGATACAAAACATCGGCTTTATGTGGGTCGAGGCGGCATTATGGGTGAGAGAGCCGCGAATTTTGCCGTGCAGAATGCCGATGTGCTTTTGATTATTGGCTCAAGGATGTCCATTCCTCAAGTAGGCTATAATTATCGCGCCTTTGCCCGCGAAGCCAAAAAGATTGTTGTGGATATCGACAGTGTTGAATTAAAAAAGAAATCTCTGAAACCCGATCTTGCGATTCGTACCGATGCCAAAGATTTTATTGCGGAGTTAACACGTCAGTTTCAAAGTACGCGCGTAAAACTTGGAAACAACCAATGGCGCGCAAAATGCCAAGGATGGAAAAAACGCTATCCGGTCGTTTTACCGGAGTATCGACAAAATAAAAAAGGTGTGAACTCATTTTATTTTATCGATGTCCTTTCGAAAAAATTAAAAAAGGACGCCATTGTGGTCACCGACATGGGAACAAGTTTTACCTGCACCATGCAGACCTTTAAGGTGAAAAAGGGCCAGCGTCTTTTTACCTCAAGCGGACACGCCTCCATGGGATTCGGACTTCCCGGGGCGATCGGGGCTTGCTTCGGCAGCGGTCGAAAAAAGGTCATTTGCGTGAGCGGAGACGGCGGTTTACAGATGAATATTCAGGAATTACAAACCCTTATTCATTATCGCCTGCCCGTCATTTTATTCGTCTTGAACAACCAAGGATATCTGACGATCAAGCTGATGCAGCAAAATCATTTTGGGCGATATGTGGGTTCGGATGCCGGAAGCGGTGTGAGTTTTCCTGATATCGTCAAAGTGGCGCGGGCCTATGGTATCCGTGCGACAAAGATCAGTAATCAAAAACAATTACGCGGAAAGATCGACAGAATATTGGCCGAACGCGGACCGTTTGTCTGCGAAATTGTTATGCCCGAAGATCAACCGTTGATTCCAAGGGTCTCATCGCTCAAGAAACCAGACGGCACGATTATCTCACGGCCCCTGGAGGATCTCTACCCGTTTTTGAGCCGCGAAGAATTTGCGAAAAATATGATAGTCAAACCTTTTGAACCACTCAAATGAGACACTCTATGAAATATAAGAAACGAAAATTCGATAGTGTTTGTTTGGTGATGAACTTAAAGTCGGACCAGGTCGCGATTGCCAAAGAAGATATTGCGTCCGGCAGCATTCTTATTCATGAGGGCCGGACCGTCAAAATAAAAAAAGATATTAAAAAGGGCCATCGCTTGGCTATGAAAGAAATTCCCAAAGGAGAGTATGTACGGCAATACGGCCATCCTTTTGGATGCTCCAAGGGTATTCAAAGCGGAGAGCCCATTACGATTGCGAATATCAAAAACGTTTTGCCGAGACAAAATCTAAAGGATTTTAAGAAACCCGCACAAACACGATACCAAAAGGATCTTGTGAAAAAGGCCTTTGCGGGGTATGTAAGAAAAAACGGTGCGGTTGGAACACGCAATTATTATTTGATTGTTCCCACGTCAATGTGCGCGAGTGAAACAGCGCTTCAAGTGGCGCTCACGTTACAGGCGGATAAGCGAATTTCAAAAAAGCATTCCTCGTTTGACGGAATTGTGGCGATTCCTCATACAGAAGGGTGCGGGTGCGATTCAGGGTTGTCGATCGAGAGGCTCCTGCGTGTTCTCAAAACTTATATCGCGCATCCCAATGTCGGCGGTTGTCTCATCATGGATTTGGGATGCGAGCAGACCAATTATGAAAAGGTTCACCCTTACCTTAAAAAACTTGTTAGCCAAAAGATCAAGCCGATTGATTGGGTCAGTATTGAGGAGTCCGGCGGGATTACGGCCGCGCGAAAAAAAGCCGAAACGCTTATTCGAAAACGTCTCCCCCAGGTTATACGACAAAAGCGCCAGGCGTGTTCTCTCGGAAAATTAATTGTCGGAACCGAATGCGGCGCCTCCGATACGTTTTCCGGAATCACGGCCAATCCCCTGATTGGGTATGCGGTCGATCAAATCATATACGCCAAAGGCTCAGCCATTCTCTCGGAGATTCCGGAAATGGTGGGAACGTTTGACATGTTATGGCCGCGCTTTCGCAGCCTGAAAGCGGCGCGTAAATTTCAGAAGATCATGAGTTGGTATGTGACATTGGCCAAAAAGCTGGGAACAACACTTGAGGCCAATTTGGTCCCCAAAAATGTCGAAGTAGGGCTCATCAATAATTATATCAAAAGTTTGGGAGCCGTGATCAAAGGAGGCACAACGGTTATAGAAGATGTTCTTGAGTATGCAGAACCCCTAACGAAACGAGGCCTTCATATTATGCAAGGTCCGGGCAATGACCTTGAATCCGTTACGGGAATCGTTGCTTCGGGGGCTAACCTCGTATGTTTCTCGACCGGCCAAGGGACACCGACCGGTAGCGCGATTTGTCCTGTCATCAAAATTGCATCGACGAATTCTATTTTTAAAAAACTTTCCAAGGATATTGATTTCAATGCAGGTCAATTGCTTCAAACAAAACCAAATTTGGAAACTTTAGGGTGCGAGTTGCTTTCTTTGATGATTAAAGTCGCCTCCGGTCAGAAGACATGCAGTGAAAAATTAGGACAACGACAATTTCAAATATGGACAGCCGGCAAGTTGCCGCTGTAACGGAAGAAGGAATCAATACAAAGGTCATCACTCCTCTGAGCTTCTCAAATTGAATCATCTTTTCAGAGAGAGTTCACCAAACTTAAAATACCTTTTCTATTCATGAAAATATTGTTCACGAACTCACCTTTACATTTCAGCCACGGACATACGTTTACTCAACCGGATTGGCAAACCCTCGTCTTGCCGCTTTTAGCGGCGATTGCCGGTGATGAACATGAAATCAAACTTTTTGATAACAACGCATTATTTTTTGAATCCAACAGAATTCTCTGTGAAATAAAAGAGATGTGTCCTGATGTTGTCGGATTTAGTATCATTGCGGCCAGAGATGTATTCAATACCCTCCAAATCATCCAAGAGGTTCGCAAAGAGTATCCAGAATTAAAACTCATTGCAGGCGGACAAGCCGCAACATTTTACGGTCGATTGTTGCTTGAGAGCGGAATTGATTTTGTAGTTCACGGTGAAGGAGAGATAACGCTCAAAGAACTCATTGGGGCCATTTCTGAGAATGCGCCTGATTATTCAGGGATCCAGGGGATTTCTTATTGTCGTGAAGGAAATGTTTATAAGACCGCGGATCGTTCCAAGATCAAAAATCTTGATGATTCTCCTTTTCCGGCTATCCATCTGATGCCGCTTCGAAAGTCAAAATGGTTTCCCGGACGCTTTACCGGTTCAATTGAGACATCACGTGGGTGTCCGTTTGATTGCAATTTTTGCGCCATTACGTCCTTTTGGGACAGAACGTTCCGCGAAAAATCAAATGAGCGCATTCTCGATGAGATGAAATTTCTTGTTGAAAGCGGACGGTCTCATTTTTATATGGCGGATGATAACTTCGGGATGAACATCAAAAAGCATATTGATCTCTTTGAAAGGATTTTGAAAGAGGGCCTCGATATCCGATTCTTTGCGCAGATGAGAACCGATACTATCGGCCTGCATCCCGACATGGTTTCGATCGCGGCCCGGGCAGGGCTATATGGTGCGTTAATCGGTTTTGACACCTATGATCCGGAGACATTTCACCATGTGACAAAAGCAGGAAGCGTTGAATTAAATATACAGTGCGCAGAGGTGATGAGGAAAAACAAGATCATGATTTTTGGTTCGCATATTTACGGTCTTCCGACGCAGAAAAAACCGCTCGATTTTGCAAAGACATTTTGGATGGGGCGCAGAAACTCAGATTTGTTTCGCATGCCGCGATTTTCTTTGCTTCCCGGAACAAAAGCGTATGGTCAGATGATCACTCAAGAGATGATTGACAGCAAAACCGGCAGCGGAGATTTTAGGTTATTTATTCGACCCGCAAAAGAACAAAAGAAATTTCAGCGCTGGTATGCGCTCTTTAATTTCCTGAATATATTCCTTCCGGATGAGATTCTCAAAGCCTTTTTTCATCCGAATCGCAATATCAGAAAAATAAAACAGTATGGATATATCAGCATTGTGCGGCATAATTTTTATCGGATGTTAAGAACGCTGTGTTTATGCGATATTTAATAAACGGAGAAATCAATGGCACAAAAGAAATCAAAAGCCCCTACGCATAAAAAGGGAAAGATCGTCAAAATTCCTCAAAAGATGAAAACCCTCAAGCACGGCGGGCATGTTCTTCGTACAGGCAAACAAATTGTTGACCGCGCCAAGCTTAATCAAATCAAAGCTAAGTCGAAAACAAGCGCCAAGCAGCCCAACCAATATACGGGCCATACATTTCTCAATAAACCTTTACGATTCCGTTTGGACAGCCATAAGTTGTTGCATCATCTGGATCGGGTGCTCGCCTGGCAGCGTGGCGAACGGATTACTCCGATCCATATCGACATGGGATTGACAAAATTCTGTAACGTCGGTTGCATATACTGTATCGGCGTTACGCAGATTATGACTAAAGGAGAGCTGATCGCACGTGAGGCTTTGCTTCGATTAATCGATGATTGCGCGCGCCTTGGGGTGCGCAGCCTTGCCTTTATCGGCGACGGTGAGCCAACGCTGAACCCCGCTATGTATGATGCCGTTGTGCGCGCAAAGAGTTTAGGGATCGATGTCGGCATGGCCACCAATGGCATTCTCATCAAAATGGACCGTGCGCACGATCTTTTACGCGATTTGACGTTCTTGCGGATTAATTTAAGCGCGGCTGAACCCAAGAGTTTTGAAAGAATTCATCAAGCGCCGGGCCGGCAGCTCGACCTTCTGATGGACAAGCTAAAGGCCATGGTGAAAATACGCAAAGAAAACGGATACACCTGCACTCTTGGGATTCAGATGGTCTTAATACCGGAAAATTTTGATCAGATCATTAAGCTCACCGAGCTCGGCCGGGACATCGGTGTTGATTATTTTCAGATTAAACAATGCTCCGATACGGAATATAAAGAAATCGGCGTTGATTACGGCCAATATCGTAAGGCCGAAAAAGATCTTAAAAGAGCCGAACAGCTAAGCACAGACAGTTATTTTGTTCAGGTCAAATGGAACAAAATTAACATTGCAGGTGAGACAAATGTGTATAAAGGCGGAATACGCAAATACGATATCTGCTATGGCACGCCGTTTCTCGGTCAAATCAGCGGGAACGGAAAAGTTTATCCATGTGGCCCATTTTTCTCAAAGGAACGTTTCTTAATGGGCGATATTCACAAACAGTCTTATTATGATATCGTCAAAAGCGATCGCTATTGGCAAGTGCACCAGGATATCATCGACAACGTTGACGTTCACTGCGACTGCACCGTGGGATGCCGGCAGGACTATATCAATAAATTTTTGTGGGATATTAAAAATCCTCCACAACATGTCAATTTCATTTAGCGCACAATAATGGTTTACCGGAACCTAGATAATATCCAAACCACAGTTCGCACACCAAAAGTTCTTCTTTTAAATCCACCTGACGATGAGCATTCCTATAAGTTGTTTCGTGCATCGTTTCCGCTAGGATTATGTTACCTGGGTACCTATCTTAAAAAAGAGAAATATCAGGTAAAGATTGTTGATGCGAAGGTAGGAAACATTAAGAGAGTCCCATTAGAAAAAGAAGGAATGGTTAGGGTTGGACTTTCCTTAAATGAGATAGAAAATATTATTAATGATTTTTCACCAGATGTTCTTGGCCTTTCCTGTATTTTTCACACAAATTTTAATCCTACTTTAGATATCGCGAAATTGGCAAAAACCAAATGCCATATTCCTTATGTTGTAGCAGGAGGGAGCTATGCCTCGGTGGTTCCAAAGAAGATCATGGAGTCTCCCTATATTGATTATTTAGTTCTTGGAGAAGGGGAGGTAACATTTGAGAAATTATTACAAAAGTTGTTTAATCCCACAGGCAATCAAGAGTTGGGCGATTTAGATGGAGTCGTATTGAGGGATAACGACGGCAAAGTTTGTGTAAAAAATAGGACTGAATACATCTCTTCAGATGAGTTTTTTACCCCCAATAGAGATTTTCTCCCAGTTGAAAAGTATATAAAGTTTCGAAGCCCTCACAATATCTTATCCCGAGGGCATCGGGCGTTAGAAGTTATCACTTCACGAGGGTGTAATGCGCGTTGCACATTTTGTTCAGCCCCGTTGTTATGGGGTAAATTCAGAATGAGAAGCGTAAAGGGTATTATCGATGAATTGAAATTTCTCAAAGAGAAGTACCATATTGATGAGGTTCAGTTCATTGATGATAATCTGACCTTCGATAAAAAAAGAGCGGAAGATCTCTTCCAGCGTATGATAGATGACAAATTGAACCTTAAGTGGTGCGCTCCCAATGGCATTGCGATACATACTCTCGATGAAAATTTGATACGCTTAATGAAAGAAAGCGGCTGTTATTTGGTTACATTGGCCATTGAAAGTGGGAGTCAACGCGTACTGACTGAATTAATAAAGAAGCCTTTGTTGTTGGAGAAGGTACACGCAACAGTTAAGCTGTTAAAGAAATACAAGCTCGCCGCAGAAGCTTTCTTTGTTATCGGAATGCCAGGGGAGACATTTGAAGAGATTAAAAAAACATTTGATCTTGCATTTAAGCTGGGTATATTCAGGGCACACTTCAGCTATATTACTCCTATTCCGTCGACACCAGTTTACAAGACATATCTAGAACTGAAAAGGCATAATGCATCTGATAGCAGCACTACTGATCTTATTGATGAAAGCTGTTTCGATTTTAGATTTCCTGCGATATCAACGAAAGAATGGACTAACAAGCAGCTTAAAAGATATACTTCTATTCTGTCATTTAAATTTTATTTGAAATTCTTAATTTTAAAACCGCATATTTTTATTAAAGAAGTCAGCCTTATTATTAGCCGTCCAAAGCTCCTTTTGGGATTAATGGTTATTTTTAAGGATGTTATTTTAGGAAATCTATTATCTAAAGAAAAGGTCACTGTCAATGAATAATACAAACATAAAAGTTTCCGTCATTACGCCAGCTTTGAATGAAGAAAAGAATATTAGATTTACGATTGATCGCATTCTGGATGTTTTTGAAAGATGCAATATTTCTGGTGAGATCATTGTCGTCAATGATGGCAGTACGGATAGGACAGAGGAGCTGGTGGAGGATTTTATCCAAAGCGACTCCCGGGTCAAGGTACTCAAACACGAAACACCGCAAGGCATGGGGGCCTCCTTCTGGGATGGCTTCGACCATGCTAAGGGTGAAATCATTGTCGTGATTCCCGGCGATAACGAGAATGATCCGTGGGAAATCCTGCGGTATTACTCTTTGTTAGAGCATGTCGATATCGTTATTCCCTTTATTTTTAATCGTGAAGTGAGGCCTTTTTTGCGCAACATCCTTTCTTTGCTTTTTCGCTTGATTATCAATTCAACTTTTGTTGTCAATTTTAATTACACGAATGGGACAATACTTTACCGGAAGGATATTATTCAGGATGTAAAGTATCGAAGCAGCAGCTTTTTCTTTCAGACAGACATTTTGATACGACTTGTTAAAAAAGGATATTTATTTGCCGAAGTTCCCTTTCGTTTAGACATCAGAGAGCAAGGCCGCTCAAAGGCTGTTTCTTTTCCTTCTCTGTTGCAGGTGATGAAGGGGTATTTTCGCTTAATCCGCGATCTTTATTTTGCCAAAGAAAGTAAGATTAAGGTACGTTTCTCACAAAAATCTGCAACAGCCAAAAGGCGACAAAATAATTTGATCCAACAGAATCGTAATCAATGATATTAATTAATCCCGGTTATAATCGAGAACAAAAACTTGGCGCTTTTTCCCGATATGTCCCTTTAAGTGTTCCTATGGGCATTGGATATCTTGCGGCCTATCTGAAAAAGCACGATTGCAAGGTTCAAATAATCGATGAAGAAGTGACGCCTTTGTCGGATGCGCTTCTTTGTGAATATACAAAAAACCTCGAACGTCCTTATATTTTCGGTATATCCGCGTTAACGGCAGGAATCGAGCGTGCCTACCGTGTTGCCGATATCCTCAAAGAAAAGTATCCCGAGTGCAAGGTTCTATTTGGTAATGTGCATCCCACTGTTTTGCCAGAAGAAGTTTTAAGCCATCAAAGTGTTGATCTTGTTGTTCGAGGGGAAGCCGAAGAGATCTTGACCGAACTATACTATCGAATGAAAAACCATCAGGATTATCAAGATATTAAAGGAATCTCATTTCGCAAAAATGGCCAAATCGTTCACAATGAACCTTCTCCCTTGCCAGATCTTAAAAAAATTCCTCCATTTCCTTATCATCTATTTGAACAGTTCGCCGGTCAATATGATTTTGGATTTGTAGCGAGCTCTCGCGGCTGTCCGTTTAACTGTATTTTCTGCTCCCAGCGCAGTATTTCGGGCCGACAGTATCGATTTTTTCCTGCGGACGTTGTTGTCCATTCCATGGAGGAAATTATCTTGAAATACAAACGTTCCTATATTGGTTTTGTCGATGATTTATTCATTATTAATAAAGCCAGGGTTTTTGAACTTTGCGAAATGATTCGAAAGAAAGGTCTACACAAAAAAGGAATGTTTGACTGTCAGGCACGAGGGGATTTTGTGGATGAAGAGATTCTGACCACTCTTAAAGCGTCGGGCTTTCGAACGCTGCATTTTGGCATTGAGACGGCCTCCGAACGCCTGATGAAACTGATCAACAAAAAAGAAACCGTGGCACAGGTGGTCGGAGGAATTAAACTGGCCAAGAAAATTGGCCTCAGGGTGTCCGGGACTTTTATTTTGGGTCTTCCTACAGAAACTAGAGAAGAGAGACGGGCCGCTTATCGATTGGCTAAAGAATTGTCCTTGGATTATGTACGTTTTAATAACGCCACACCTTATCCCGGGACGGAATTGTACAATATTGCCGTTAAGGAAAATCGTCTCAATCCTGGCAAGAACTGGGAAAATCTTAATGCTTGCGGAACGCTTGTGGAATCACCTTTTAAGGAAAACCCTTTGGCGTACGTGCCACTCGGCACATCTGAAAGAGTTTTGCGATGCGATATCTTAAAGTATAATCTGTTTTATTCGTTTCGCTTACAGAGCATTATCAAAATCTTAAGAGAAAGAATTGCCGCCGGCGCCTGGCTGACGCTTCCGGAAAAATGGTATTTTAAGATTGAAGAATGGATCTATTTAATCAAGTTTGCTTTTCGAATTCTATTCTCATTTGGAAAGGTTTTTCTGTATAGTATTCTGACTATGTTTGAAAGGTAAGAAGATGAGTGTCTTTTTATATGGACTACTGTTGTTTGGTTTGAGTGTTTGTGTGCATTTTTGTATCTGGAAAATTCACGCGCCAAAAAATCATGCGCGGGCACTCGTTTGGATATTTGTGGGTGTATATTTCATTTCGATACTTCTATTTCTTTGCTGTCGCGGCACGATGACTCTTTTTGGGGTCGTTTTACCTCAAACAATCCTTAGATATACACAATTTTCTTTTTTGTTTTCTTCTTTGGCTGTTTTTTATGTCGCCAATTATCCCTCGATCGAAGTAGATAGTCCTTCGATGGTGATGATTCTCGCTATCGCTCAAAAAGGACGTGAGGGACTTGATAAGAAAACTTTTGAACAGGACATGAATGATGACATTCTTGTTGTTCCGCGCGTGTATGATCTTCACAAAGGCGGCATGACCTATTTAGAGGACAATCGGTATAAACTCACAACAAGCGGAAAGTTGATTGCCCGTTTGTTTGTATTTCAGCGGATGCTTTTAGGCAAGAAAGAAAAGGGTGGTTAACGGCTCATGGGAATTGTTCGATATATATACTCACCTTTCTTCGGCTTGGCTGTGAGCATTATTGTTCAGGTGCTGATCCTCCGCTTCAACAGCCGTTTTAGCCTCTTGAAATCCATGGTGATTGGGTTTTTTTGTGGGTTTGCCGGTCTTATGATAATCGACATCGGATATAATGTATCCACCGCTTCAAGAGGAGAGCTCTTATTAAACCTGAATCTCTTTATTTATTGTCTGTGGGCCAATGTTTATTTTCATTTTGTGAATATGGGGGAAACGGCGCGGCGCATAAGAATTTTAAGAGAGCTTTATGAAGCTTCAGGCGGCCTGACTTTGGATGAGCTTCTTGAACGCTATAATGCCAAGGGGATCATTGAAAAAAGAATCGAACGATTAGTGCACAATGATCAGATTATTTTTAAGGAAGGGAAATATTATATTAAGAATCGATTATTATGGCTGGTCGCAAAGATGATTATTTCAATGAAGTTCATCTTTCTTGGTAAAAGAAGCGAATTTGATTAGGCAATAAAAGAAATCATTTGTCAGCAATAAATTTCAACCAAATCTGCCGGGTTCTCGGTCCGTCAAACTCCATTCTTCTTCGCTCTCATGTTTTCACATGAGAGCTCCGAAGCAATTTCAAACTTTAGAGCGAAGCAGAACCTTTTTCAATCTGAAATAAATTTTAACCAAACTTCTCTGGTTCTCGGTCCGTCAAACTCCATCAAAAAGATCCCTTGCCATGTTCCCAACTGCAGATTTCCGTTCTCCACGATAAAAGTCTGAGAAAAACCCATGAGGCTGCCCTTGATATGGGCATCGGCGTTATCTTCCGCATGATTAAATCCGAAATCTTGCGGCACGGTTTTCTTCAAGAAATAATGGATGTCCCGCTTGACATCGGGATCCGCGTTCTCATTGACCGTTAAGGCTGCCGTGGTATGAGGAGAGTAGACGACTAAAATCCCTGAGTCGCATTTTTCCTTGCGAAGATAGTCTTTGATGTCAGGTGTTAAGTCAATAATTTGCTCTCTTTGGGTTGTTGGAACGTTGAACTTATACATAAATTAATTATATACCTTTTTGAGTAGTCCAAAAAGTTATTTCATAAACTCACAAAAGGTTTAAGATGACTATCGGGCATTGTCGGCAGAGGCATCGAATCCGACAAATTCCAATAAAAATATTCAACTTCATGCAAATTTTATATTCGCATTCATCATTTAGTAGTATAATTTCATGGAATCGAGTACGATTAACGACATGACTCTTATTTCCAGAAAATGTAATTTTGCGATCCTGTCCGTTGTCCTTGTGATCATTGGCTGCCTTGGCATTGCTGAGAGCGTGATACGCATTCATAATGCCTTTGAGAAGAAAAGAAGAAAAATTTGGATTCCGGATCCTTTCATCGGTTACGTCCACGCGCCCAACAATGAATTTGTTTGGGAGAATAAATCTCTTGAAGAATTCTCGGTGCACCATAAAACAAATTCCTTAGGCCTCCTGGGCGATGAGATTTCCATTCAAAAACCTGCCCATGTTTTCCGTATCATCATGCTTGGTGATTCCTTCACAGAGGCCCTGCAGATTGAAAAAGGTAAGAGTTTTTGTAAAAGACTTGAGAAGCTGCTGAATGAAAATATGGCACCAGGCACGGAAAGGTTTGAAGTTCTTAATGCGGGTGTTTCGGGTTATTCCCCTATCATGCAATACCAATATTATAAAAGGAAATTGTCAAGGCTTAATCCAGATCTTGTCATTTTGCAAATGTGGACCAATGATGTTTTTGAGGACTACAAGGTCGCTGCGATGAGCGTCTTAGACAAAGAGGGCCTTCCCACAAAAATCAATCTATTTTTTAATAAGAAGTATATTAATCATTCCGAATCCGCTATCAAAAATTTAAGATTCATCTCGTTCGTTTACGATTTAAACAACTTCCTGATGGATCATAGCCGTTTTTATGAATACATGTATGGTCTTTTTGTCAGGCTGAATAAGAATAGTCCGTATAATAAGAAAATGACAAGCCAGGTCGAATATGACGACGGTTATCAGTTTTCCGTTATCATGTCCTCTTGTCTTGGAAATCATACCCAAAGAGCCCTTGCCAATACGGAAAAATATATTTTGGCCTTGAAAAGGATCGTCGAGGAGAACGGAAGCCGTTTTTTTGTTTTTTATATTCCTCACGAGGCACAACTTGCACTCGACCATTACAGTAGCCACACAACCAGGTATTTTAGCCAATTGCCGGCCGATACCTGTATCGATGATTTTCTTAAAGAAGAAAGCCAAAAACAAAAATTTGAGTTTTTCGATTTACTAGACACCTTCGAGACTAATAAACAGAAAAAAATGTTTATCGATTATGACGGCCACTTAAATGAAGTGGGGCACGAAGTGGTTGCGCAGGCGTTGTTTAATTTTTACCAGGAGCGTGGAAAGGGTTTAGGCGAGAAATAAACAGACCATAGCATTGTGTCCAAAGGAAAAGCTACAGGCAACTTGAGAGCAACTTGAGTTGCCTTATTTTTTTGACCCTAGAAAAGATAGTGCTTGACATACCCCAAGGGGGTATGCTATACAAGAAGGGAAGGAGGATTGAGCAATGAAAAAACACAGCTACCCGGACCATGCCGCGCAGATTGTCTCTTTGAGGCGCATCGAAGGGCAGATCCGGGGGATTCAGAAAATGATTGAGGACAAACGGTATTGCGTCGATGTTCTCATCCAGCTTCGTTCTGTCGTTAAAGCCATTGGTAGCGTGAGAGAGAAAATATTACGCCGGCATTTGGAACATTGCGTCAAAGATGCCCTTCAAGGAAAATCCGAAGCCGAGCGGCAGAAGAAAATTGACGAGGTTATCAACCTGTTAAGCAGACACAACGGAGATTGAGATGAAGAATAAATTATTGCTTCCTATCTTTTTATGCATGGGCGTTCTTTTTGTTTCTTCGCTGTCCTTCGCTCAAGGGGAGCAACAAGATATTTTAGGAGGATTTGTTCAAGAAGCGCTGGAACATAATCCTCGAATCCAAGCAGCGCTTAATCGCTGGGAAGCTGCTCAGTATGCTATCGGACGTGTCCAAGGCCTTCCTGACCCTGTCGCTAGCTACGGGTATTTCGGGGAAAACGTTCAAACGAAGACAGGTCCCCAAGAGCAGAAATTCGGTTTTTCTCAAAAGATTCCATTCCCGGGTAAGCTCAATCTCAAAGGAAAAGCTCAAGGTAAACAAGCGCAAATATTGAAGGAACAATATGAAGGAACCCGGCGCGAAGTGATCAAAGAGGTCAAGCTAACCTTTTATGATCTTTATTGGATTGATCAAGCTATCCGGGTAACGGATGAAGAAAAGGGCATCCTCGAAAACCTTGAGAGGGTTTCCCGCCGAAAGTATGAAACCAATCTGGCGAATCAACAAGATGTCATTAAAGCCCAGGTCGAATTGTCTAAACTCGTCGATAAATTGTACCTTCTTAAGCAAAATCGGCAAAGTCTTCAAGCAAAAATGAAAAGTCTTCTCAACCGAACAGAGAATTTATCACTCGAAAATATTTCTCAGATTAAGGAACGGGATTACTCGTATACTCTCGATACATTAATGGCTTGGGCTGAGGAAACTAGACCGGAATTGTTGAGCGCGAATCTGGCGACGGAAAAAGCCCAATTTGAGAAATCATTGGCCCGCATGGATTACCTTCCCGATTTTACGTTTGGCGTAGAATATATCGATATCGGCGGAGGCACAACGGCGCTTGCGGATGATGGCCAAGATGCCTGGATGGGTATGGTTTCCGTAAACATTCCTCTTTGGTTTGGCCGATTAAATACGCAGCTCAATGAAAAAAAGGCAGATTTGAGAGCCGCGCAGAATTACGCTGACAACGTTAAGAATAGCGTGACATACGAAGTGCAGGATATTCATTTTAAAATCCTCGCTTATCAAGATATCGTCACCTTATATGAAACGACCCTTATCCCTCAGGCCCAACAGGCTTTTGATGGCGCGAAAACAGGATATGAACGCGGCCGGATCGATTTCCTGAATTGGCTGGATGCGCAGAGAACACTTTTACAGACGTGGCTTGCCTATTATAAGGCCGTGGCGGACTATCATAAATCGATTGCTTTCTTAGAAAGAATCGTGGGTCGGGATTTATAAGTTTTTATTGATTACAATGGATCGGAAGGATAATAAGAGAATTATCATCATTTAATTTGCTTACTTCCCCTCGTCCGCCATCGATTTTAGCAGTGGACTCGGGGTCAATTCGGCCATGCACTTATGTTTCCGTCAATTCGATAGAATCGAATTGACGAGACCTCGCTAAATTTTAGAAAATTAGCGGACATTATCATTCCATAAGTGCAGGCCTCATGGAAAGGAGTATGAACCATGAAGACAAAAGTGATTGTTTTGATTTTGCTTTGCGGACTCATGACGATGGCACTCTATGGAACAAAGGCGACGGCTGAAAATCCCGAAATCAATTACTATACCTGCGGTATGCATCCCAGCGTGAAGGTATCCCTCGAAGATTATAATAGAGGAAATCAAAGTTGCCCCATTTGCCATATGAATTTGACACCGGTCTATCAAGAAGCGAGGGTCATGCCGTCGAAAAAAGAACGGAAAGTTCTTTTTTACCGAAATCCGATGAACCCGAGCATCACGTCCAAGGTCCCGGCCAAGGATGAAATGGGCATGGATTATATTCCTGTCTACGAAGAAGGGGCACAAGAGACATCGACCCCACAAGCTTACATCGAACGTGTTATGGTTAAAGCTGATCAGGCAAAGTTAGCCGGCATTCAAACAGAACCCGTAAGAAAATATCATCTTTTCAAAGAAATCCGAACCGTTGGGACCGTGGCCTACGACCCAGAAATGGCGGTGGCACAGGATGAATTTATTTCGGCTGTAGCGACCCTGGAAAAAATTCGGCAAGGAAAAATTTCCGATATTACCGAGCGGGCCGAAGCCCTGGTGAAATCCTCAGAAAGAAAGTTGCGTCTGCTTGGATTAAACCAGTCCCAAATCGATGAATTGGCGCAGACACGAAGCATTCAAGAAAACCTGATTCTTCCAGAGGAAAAAATGTGGGTCTACGCAGAGGTCTATGAATACGATTTGCCGTGGATCAGCGAAGGAAACAAGATTACGATGACAACGGCTAGTCTACCTGGAGAAGAATTCTACGGCGTTGTGACATCCGTCAATCCCGTTGTAAATCCGAAAACCCGCTCCGTGACTCTTCGCGCGCAAGTTGATAATCCGGATTTAAAACTTAAACCCGATATGTATGTTGATGTCGTCGTAAAAAGCATGTACAAGGGGCCGCAAGGCGAAGAGATGATCCTGGCCGTACCCAAAGAAGCTGTTTTAGATACGGGAACAAGAAAGATCGTTTGGGTCGATGACGGTAATGGAACCTATGAAGGCCGGGAAGTGATCATCGGCCCGGAAGCTATCGCCATGACAGAGAAGAAAGAAATGGAGGCCTATCCCGTTCTGCAAGGTCTTCAAGAGGGCGATCAGGTTGTCACAAAAGGAAATTTCCTGATTGATTCGCAAAGCCAGATTACGGGAGTGGCGGCTTCGGCTTACAGCGGGGCGTTGGATTCACAAAAGGAAAAGATAGCTCCGGCGCATCAACATTGATTAATAAAGAAAAGGAAATATTATAGCTGCATTTGCTTAATCCCCGCCCGCCATTGATTCAGTGGCGGGCGGGGTCAATTCGGCCATGCACTTATGTTCTCCGCCATAATTCGTGGCGGATCCATAAGCGCAGGCCTCATTGAGAGAAAGAATCTTCATGATTCATAAAATCATCGAAGCGTGTCTAAAAAATAGATTTTTGGTCATCGCCGCCTTTGTCTTTCTTATCCTCTGGGGTTACTCGTCGATGAGAAATACTCCCGTTGATGCCATCCCTGATATCGGAGAACTCCAGGTGATTGTTTATGCCGACTGGCCGGGACGCAGCCCGCGGGACGTGGAGGACCAGGTGATTTATCCTCTCACGACGGGTCTGATGGGGACACCCGGCGTGAAGGTTGTGCGCTCCAGTTCAGCATTTGGATTTGGCCTGGTGAATATGATTTTTAACGAAGGCACAGACTACTACTGGGCCAGGACAAGAGTTTTGGAAAGGCTGGATTTTGCCAAAAAAGGCTTGCCGGAAAATGCCGCGGTGACGCTCGGTCCCGATGCGACCGCCTTGGGCCAAATATTCTGGTATACGGTAGAGGGCGAGGGATACGATTTAGACCAACTGCGTTCCATTCAAGATTGGTATGTGCGCTATCAGCTCAACGCGGTTCAGGGCGTTTCCGAAGTGGCTTCTGTCGGCGGATACGTCAAACAGTACCAAATCGATATCGACCCGAATAAATTACTTGCCTATAACATCAAGATCAATGACGTAATCAATGCCGTCCAAAGGTCTAATATTGACGTGGGGGCGAAGGTTTTTGAAGAAGGGGGCATCGAGTTTATCGTCCGCGGTGTCGGTTTTATTAAAAAGTTGAAAGATATCGAAGATATTGTTGTCGGTTCGCAAGCCGGAACCCCCGTTTATATCAAAAATATCTCGACCGTAACTATTGGTTCGGATTTTCGCCGGGGCGCTCTTGACAAAGAAGGCCAGGAAGTGACCGGCGGTGTTGTATTGATGCGTTACGGAGAAAATCCGTTGAAGGTCATTGAGCGCATCAAAAACAAGATCGCGGAACTATCCGTCGGATTACCGCCCGGCGTGAAAATCGTTCCCTTTTACGACCGCACTGGATTGATCCTGCGTTCCATTGGCACATTAAAGACGGCGCTGATTCAGGAAACTCTGATTACGGTTTTTGTTATTGTCGTCTTTCTTTTGCATTTCTGGGGGAGCGTTATCATATCGATTGTTCTTCCCATCGGCATCTTGATCGCTTTTATCTTCATGAGGCAGTTTGGGGTGGACGCGAATATCATGTCGTTGGGCGGACTCGCGATTGCCATTGGCGTCATGGTCGATTCAGGATGCATTTTGGTCGAAAATATTTACAGGCGCATCGCCACAAGGCGTCACGAATTAGGCGTTGAGAAGCTTACCCCCGAGGAGCGGCTGGATGTCTGCATCGATGCGTCTTCGGAAGTGGGTAAGCCAGTTTTGTTTGCCCTTCTGACGACAATCATCGGATTTATTCCTGTTTTTGTTCTGACGGGCCAAGCCGGAAAACTTTTTAGACCCCTGGCTTTCACGAAGACCTTTGCCATGGTCGCGGCCGCCTTGATTGCCCTTACGCTTTTGCCGACCCTGTCCTATTATCTCCTGCGGGGAAAATTGAAACTTGTCGAAGACAATAGGACCACCCGGTTTCTTCATGGGGTGTATCGTCCCTTGATCAGCTGGTCTTTAAAAAACAAGAAGCTCGTTATTTTTTTCTTTGTCGGCATCATTTTTATCGGTTTGTTATGCGGTTTTCTGATGAAGCAGGAATTCATGCCGCCTTTAGATGAAGGCGATCTTCTTTTTATGCCGGTTCTTCTTCCGGGGGCTTCCTTGACACAAGTCATGGATGTGATGAGAAAACAGGACATTATTATCAAAGATGAATTTCCTGAAGTCGAATGGGCCGTGGGCAAGCTTGGGCGCGCCGAAACATCCACGGACCCCGCGCCCGTCGTCATGATCGAAACCATCATTCATCTTAAAGATAAGAAATTCTGGCGTAAAGGCATGACGCGGGAAAAACTGATTACACAGATTCAGGAAAAGACGCGGATGCCCGGCGTCAGTCCCATCATGACTCAGCCTATCCGCAACCGCATCGATATGTTGGCGACCGGCATACAGACACCGGTGGGCATCAAGGTTTTCGGGCCCGATTTAAATAAAACCGTCGAGATTGCTATTCAAATCGAGAAAATCGTCAGCCAGGTGGAAGGGGCCGTTAGTCCCTATGCGGAGAGGATATCCAATAGGCCCTATTATGAGATTGAAATCGACCGGGAAAAAGCGGCTCGTTACGGTATTAAGGTCGCGGATATTCAACAGGTGATTATGACAGCCATCGGAGGCATGAATTTGACGACGACCGTCGAAGGACGGGAACGATACCCCGTACGCGTCCGTTATCTTAGAGAATTACGAGACAGTCCCGAAGCCATGGAGAGAATATTTATTCCGACACAAAGCGGAGCCCAGATTCCATTGGCGCAGGTGGCCACGCTCAAGAAAACGCCCGGGCCTGCGGTGATCAATGCTGAAAATACGCTGACGTATGCCCGCATTTTTATTAATGTGAATCAGGCCAAAGTCGGCTTGATTGATTTTGTTGAAAACGCCCAAAAAGCGGTCAAGGACAAAATTGATCAAGGGGAGCTGACGCTGCCGTCAGGCTATTTTGTTTCTTGGTCCGGCCAATTCGAATCCGAAACGGAATCACGGCAAAGGCTGATTCCTTCGCTTTTGATAGCCCTGGCTGTCATTCTTCTTTTATTATATATGGCTTTCAAAAATTTCAGTTCTTTACTTATCCTAGCGACAGGGATTCCCACGTCTCTGATGGGTGGCATTATTTTATTGTTCCTGCTGAGATTCAAATTTTCAACAGCTGTTTGGGTAGGTTTTATCGCCCTCTTCGGAGTTGCGACCGACAATGCCGTTGTTTTGCTTTCGACGCTGGACGGATTATTTGGAAAGAAGATTCCTCAAAACGTCGAAGAGATACGGCGGACCGTCATCGAAGGCGGATTGCTTAGGGTCCGGCCTGCGATGATGACAACAATGACGACTATTATCGCCCTTTTGCCGGTCATGTTCTCTCGTGGCGCAGGTTCCGAGATCATGAAACCCATGGCTTCACCGACGGTCGGCGGCCTGGTGACGGCGACATTAGCCAATCTGATCCTTGTTCCGGTTTTATACTGCTGGATCAAAGAAAGACAATTTAAGCTCATCCAAAGAGAATCCAAATAAGGATTATTTTCGCAAGAGCGCTTCTTTGCTGTGAATGATCTCCAACTCAAACTTCATAAGTTGAATGAAATGATGGACACTTTCTTTGTCGCAAGTTAGAATAATTAACTAACAACTCATTTATTGGTCTTTTCCTTATTAATGGAACAGTCAATAATATTCTCTCTATACGAGAAAGAAGACCTAATATTGACTTCCACCGTTCCTTTAATAAAGAGAAAGTCAATAATATCCACAAGGAGGGCAGAATAATGTGCAAAGAAACACCGGACAACGACAAGAAAAAAGGAAAAAATATTTTTGGCAGAATGATGGACAAGCTTGATAAGAAGATGGAAGAAAAGGCCAAGACGTCCTGCTGCGGCAAGAAAGATAATTCCCAGGGACCTTCATGCTGCAAATAGCTACAGACTGGTTGGTGTATTCTGTCTTTCGCCTGGATCCCGCTTCGAGGCTGGGGGCGAGCATCAATTTCTTTGTTTACGACTCGATTAAAATCCTCTTATTGCTTTTTGTGATGATCGCCTTTGTCGGTTTCTTGAGGTCTTTTTTGTCCCAAAAAAAAGTAAGGGGCTGGTTGAGTGAGAAGAAATCATTCGGAAACCTTTACGCGTCTTTATTCGGCGCTGTTACGCCCTTTTGTTCTTGTTCGTCGATTCCCATTTTTCTGAGTTTCTTGAAGGCCGGCGTTCCTCTTGGCATCACTTTTTCTTTTTTGATCACGTCGCCTTTAATCAATGAATACTTGGCTGTTTTGATGCTCGGCTTTTTTGGATGGAAGATTACCATTATGTACATTATCAGTGGAATTTGCATCGGTGTTTTGGCCGGTCTAATCCTGGGAAGAATGAACCTTAACCGGTACATTGTCAAAGATATGGTCGCTGCCAATGATCAAGTTGAGGATGGGATGGAATTCAAAGGTTTCTTGCAAAGGATTGCTTTCGGTATGTCAGAGGCCCGAGATATCGTCAGAAAATTATGGATATGGATTTTGGTGGGTGTTGGCATCGGCGCTCTTATCCATAATTATATTCCCGACCAAGCCGTTCAGTCGATTATCAGTAAAACGGGAATTTTTTCTGTGCCGCTTGCAACCATTTTAGGCGTTCCGATGTATGGGAGCTGCGCCGCGATTGTTCCCATTGCTGTTGTTTTATTCCAGAAAGGAATACCTCTGGGAACGGCCCTGGCCTTTATGATGGCAACCGCGGCCCTCAGTCTGCCGGAAGCTATTCTCTTAAGGCGCGCGATGAAGATTCAGCTCATCGGGATCTTTTTCGGGATTACAACCTTGGGAATCATCTTCACGGGATATTGTTTTAATTTTCTGCAAAGACTTTTGGTTTATTAAGATGGGTAAAAATAAGAAGATATTGATTATTGACGACAACGAACAAGACCAAAAGGCTATGACGGTTGCTCTCCGCAAAGCAGGTTATGGTGATATTGCATCGGCTCAAAATCAACAGGAGGGAATTCAAAAGACCGCCTCCCTTTGCCCCGCCATTATATTTATTGACGTTGTTTTGGGCAGCGTCGATGGATTCGATGTCTGCCGGCAGATTAAATCCTTAAACGGTTGCCAGGCGAAAATCATTATGGTCACAGGTCACTTAGATGCCGTTGAAGCATCCAAAGCCAAGGCCTCCGGGGCCGATGAAATTATTGAGAAGACATTTGGCTTCGCGAATCTGTCCAAAACGATTGAAAGTATCCTCTGATTTTTTTAAAGAATTTATGGTAAATCCATAGGCAATTCACCAATGTGAATTGCCTTTCATTTTAGAGGTAGAAAGAATTAGGATATTTTTTGTATAAAAAAGTCGAAATTGTTATAATAGACTAACTAGCAAAACTTATGAGTCATCCATGACGGGTAAAACAGTCCATAAACTCCGGTTCAAAAATTTCAAGATTCGCCAAAAGCTCATCCTGATCCTGTTGGTCATTTCTTTGATTCCGCTTTTGGCCGTCAGCATCTATAATTTCTACTACGCAAAATCAGAACTTGAAAAGAAGGCCATTGACCGACTGAAGGCCGTAACCCTGGCGCGGGAAGCCCATATCAATCACTTCATCCAATTGCGGCAGGAGCAAGCCAAGCAAATTGCCGGCGGTTTTTTGCCTCGTCAGTTAAGAGAATCCGGCCTCAATGATCCGGAAATTGTTCGCGGTATCCAGGCTGATATTAATGCCGCTTTCTACGATTTAAATCTGGAACCCTCCGGATATTACAAAAATATCGATCAGAAGACAGACATTGAAATCATCGGCATATGGGATGTTCTCGGGACGATCATCGCCAATACCAACAGAGACCTGATCGGGAAAAAAATGCCCATTGAATATATGCAGAATGTCTATAAACAGGGGACATTTTTCGGAGGGCTTGAGAAGGATCCTCTGACCGGAAAGAATTTCTTAATTATCTTAGAACTGATCCGCAATTGGAGAACAAATGAAATCGTGGGGGCTGTTTCATTAAAGATCAGAGCCAAGACGCTTAATGAAATCACAACCGCCGGAGAAGGCTTAGGCCAGACCGGCGAAAGCTATATTGTCGATAAGCATTACCGTATGATCACGCCGTCGCGTTTTGCGGATAATGCAATTCTCAAGCTTAGCGTTAAAACCGAAGGGACCCGGGCCTGCTTTCGGCAAACCAAAGCACCCACCCTCTACAAGAATTATCGGGATACCTTAGTCTTGGGCGTCCAAAGATATCTGCCGGATGAGGATTGGTGTCTTGTAACGGAAATTAATGCCAACGAGGCCTTTGCGACGACAGAGGCCCTGCGTAACCGGACGCTCGTGATCGGAGGGCTTTTTCTTTTTGTTATTTTATTCTTGACCTATAAAGCCACAGAGTCTTTTGTCCAGCCTATTATCAAACTGCGCAATGCCTCGAGTCAGGTGGCCCAGGGCGATTATGATGTTGTGCTTCATGAAGATAGCCAGGATGAAATCGGAGAGCTCTCTAAAGTGTTCAATGAAATGGCCAAAAATCTAACCGCTTTCAAGTCGGAATTGGAAGAAAAAAACAAAGAGCTTTTTAAGAGCCTTGCGGTATCCACTCAACAGAAGAAGGAATTAAAGAAAGTCAACCAGGAGCTGGATAGTTTCGTTTATACGGCCAGTCATGATCTTCGCGCACCTTTGCGCGGCATTGCTTCCTTCGCCACTTTCTTAGAAGAAGATTACAAGAACAAACTTGACGATGAAGGGAAAGGCTATATTGACGAAATTCGAAAAGGCGCGACCAAAATGAACGCCCTCATCGAGGACTTGCTGTCCTTGTCCCGTATTTCCCGCATCAAGAATCCTTACGAAGATGTGCCGATCAGGCCATTGATTGATTCCGTCTTGGAGCGCATCAAAGTCGATATCCAAAAGGAAAAAGTCCGCTTGATCATTGCGGAGAATTTGCCGACCGTTTACTGCGACCGCATTAAGATGGCCGAGGTGTTCTTGAATCTCATTAACAATGCGATCAAATTTTCCTCAAAAAACAACAAAGACCATCCTCAGGTGGAAATTGGCTATATGGCTGAGGATGACCATCATAAATTTTTCGTAAAAGACAACGGTATCGGGATTGATCCCAAATACCATGAACAAATATTCGGTATCTTTAAACGCTTACATACGGACAAGGAATATGAAGGAACGGGAGCGGGTTTAAGCATTATTAAACGCGTAATCGATGATCACCACGGCAAAATTTGGATCGAATCGAAACTCGGACAGGGCGCCGCGTTCTTTTTTACGATCCCCAAGAATTTATTCTACTTTGCATAACCAATGGAAATAATAGTATCTGCTTCGTAGAATATTCTCCTCGGAATAATTCTCCGAAGCCTGTACCATTATGTTCCATTAGTAAGGCGAAGGAGAATAAAGGAAAAAGAGAAGCATACTGAAGAGAATCCTTCATCATAAAAATAAGAAAATTGTCTTATGACCCCAGACGCAAACAAGGAACCGATAAAAGATTTTCCCCTGGACATTCTCCTGGTGGAGGATAGTGAAGCGGATATCATCATCACCAAAAGGGCTTTTAAGAACGCAAAATTAAAGAATAACCTTTTCATTGTCGGCAATGGCCAAGAGTGTCTTGACTTTGTCCGCCATGGGGGCGCTTATCAAGACAAACAAAAATATCCGCGACCGGACCTTATTTTTCTCGATGTCAATATGCCCAAGATAGATGGGTTTAGCGTCTTAGAGGTCCTCAAAGAAGAAGAACGAACCAGGACGATTCCCATCATTATGCTGACAGGATCAAAAAATGAAAGCGATATTATGAAAAGCTATATGCTGGGCGCCAACAGTTTCATTCAGAAGCCCGTAACTTATGAAGAATTTGTCGAGATCATCGATGGATTCAACTTTTATTGGCATAGAATTAACCGATTACCTCAGAAAAATCAATAAGAGGCGAAACGATGGCCGGAAAAATATTACTTATTGATGACAACGAACAAGATCTCAAAATCATGAAAAGGTATCTGAGCCCCCTTGGTTTCGATGAAATCTTAATGGCCGAAACCGGAGAGCAGGGCCTTGAGCTGGCCAAGACCGAGCAACCGGACATTGTCATCACGGATACGCAAATGCCGGGGGTGGACGGATTCGAGGTCTGTCAGAAAATCAAGGAAGCCGGTTTAGAAAGCAAAGTGATCATCATCACCGGACACATTGATGCCGTGGATGCGGTCAAAGCCATAAAAATGGGAGCCGCCGATTATTGCGTTAAAACAGATGATTACGATTTTCTCTTACAAGCTGTTAAAGGACAAATGTCCGCGTAAATTTTACAAGACTTTAAAGAAGAAATAGTTAATTCTTATTTGCTGTACCCAGCCCGCCGTTGAATCAATGGCGGGCCTCATTGAAAGGACAAAACGATGATTAAAAAAATTCTCATTGTCGAAGATAATGAAGTGGATCGAAAATTGATGCTGCGAGCCTTGATCAGCGCCGGTTATGCGAATGATATCTACGTAGCTGACTCCGGAGAGAAGGGAGTCGAACGATTTAAGGACAATAAGCCGGATGTCGTCGTTTTGGATACGGTTTTGCCGGGCATGGATGGCTTCGAAACCTGCAAAAGGATTAAAGATATCGATCAGAACGCGAACATCATCATCTTGACCGGTGAGATGGGCGCATTAAACCGTGAAAAAGCCAAAGAAGCCGGCGCCAATGAATATATCGCCAAAGGCTTGAACTATGCCGCCCTCAAAGATGTTTTCTGTAAAATCAATCAGTAATTTTACCTTCAAGATTATCAGCTTGTTCCCGCCTTATTATTTATATTGATTGTCCCAAGATTTGCCTAACTGTCTGCCCTACTAAAAGAAGGCAAATTTTATTCAAAAAGAAAAAATGGAAATTTTTGGCATTATATTCTATAATACTAATTCTTATATTGATTTATAGAGATCATAATGTTTATTCCTAACTTCATAAGTGGCAATATGTTTAAGCTTTAGAGAAAATATACTAAATAATCGGGAAGATGCAAAATGGCCAAGAAAGCTGAAAAAGAACAAACCTTTGAAAAGATCAATCCGCATCATCAAGTCAGCATCGAGAATGTCAGTCCACAAGTCGATCATGGCAGGTTTCCGGCGAAACGCGTTGTGGGTGAAAAAGTCACGGTTCAGGCCGATATTTTTGTAGGCGGTCATGATGAGGTTAGCGCGCGATTGCTGTATCGCAAGGCAGATGAAAAAGACTGGCATATTGTGCCTATGACGTTTCTTTCAAATGATATATGGCAGGGAGAATTTACTATCGAAGAGCAACTTTCCTATTGTTTTACCGTGCAAGGATGGGTGGATCATTTTCAGACGTGGCAAAAGGATTTGCGCAAAAGGTTTGAAGCCCATCAAGATCTCAAGGTCGAGCTTCTGATCGGCATAAAAATATTGGAAGAACTGATCCGGGATCATAAGGGAGACGGTCCGGGAAAGATCAGGAAATTTGTTAAAGCTATCCAGGATGCTAAGGATATATCCAAGGCCGCATCTTTAGCTCTTGAGAGGGAACTGCTTGATTTTGCTAGAAGCATTCCGGATGAAAAAAGCCTTGTGACTTATGGAAAAACACTCGAAATCATTGTTGACCGACCCAAAGCCCTCTTTAGCACGTGGTATGAGTTTTTTCCTCGCTCCTTCGGGACGGACGGACGGCATGGAACATTTAAAGATACTGAAAAAATTTTGCCCGAAATTGCCCGCATGGGTTTTGACGTTGTCTATTTGCCCCCGATCCATCCGATCGGAAAAACGCATCGAAAAGGCAAGAATAACTCACCCTCTTGCTTGCCTCAAGATCCGGGAAGCCCCTGGGCGATTGGCTCAAAAGAAGGCGGCCATAAAGCCATTCATTCTCAATTAGGGACTATGAAGGATTTTCTGCATTTTGTTGACCGCGCGAAAAGTTTTAATCTTGAAGTGGCTATGGACCTGGCCTTTCAATGTTCTGCGGACCATCCGTATGTAAAAGAACATCCCGAATGGTTTAAGAGGCGGCCGGACGGAACTATTCAATTTGCCGAGAATCCGCCCAAAAAATACGAAGATATTTATCCTTTGAATTTTGATACGCAAGATTGGGAATCGCTTTGGCAAGAGCTCAAGAGTATTGTGGTGTTCTGGCTTGAGAAAGGCGTGCGTATTTTTCGCGTTGATAATCCGCACACCAAACCCTTTGCCTTTTGGTCATGGTTGATCAAGGAAATAACGAAAGACTATCCTGACGTGATTTTTCTCTCCGAGGCCTTTACGCGGCCCAAGGTCATGCAGCAGCTGGCCAAGCTGGGTTTTCATCAATCGTATACTTATTTTACTTGGCGTACGTCTAAATGGGATTTCACCCAGTACATGAACGAATTGACAAAAACAGAAATAGCCGATTATTTCCGACCCAATTTCTGGACCAACACACCCGATATCTTGGCCTATCATTTTCAGTATGCGGGCAGGCCTATGTTTGTCGTTCGCTTTCTTCTCGCCGCGACTTTGTCATCCAACTATGGTCTCTATGGACCGGCCTTTGAGCTCTGCGTGAACGAGCCCGTCGGAGGCAAAGAAGAATACCTTTATTCAGAGAAATACGAGCTTAAGAAATGGAATTGGGATCAAGAGGGAAATCTAAAAGATCTTATCGCGCACATTAATCAAATCCGAAAAGAGAATCCGGCCTTACAGCAGACGTGCAATATTCAATTTTGTGAGATTCCTAACGGTGCCCTTTTGTGTTATCTCAAGAGCGATGATAAAAAAGAGAATCTTCTTCTGATCGCCATCAATTTGGATTGTTATTGCACGCAATCGGGTTGGGTGCGAATTCCTCTGAGTGAATACGGATTAGATGCGTCCAAGTCCTATAAAGTCGTAGATCTCATCACAAAAGATAAATACATCTGGCACGGAGAATGGAATTATATTCAGCTCAATCCCTTTATCATGCCGGCCCATATTTTTCGTATAGGAAGAATACAGAAGAATAATAGAAGGACATTAACGTGCCTTATCGAGATTCAAAACTCAGCGATGATCCCCAATGGTATAAAGATGCCGTTATTTACCAGACGCATGTCAAATGCTTTTATGACAGCAACGGGGACGGTATCGGAGACTTCAAAGGTCTAACCGAGAAACTCGATTACTTAGAGAGCCTCGGCATCAATGCCCTTTGGCTTCTTCCTTTTTATCCGTCGCCGCTGAAAGATGATGGCTATGATATCGCGGATTACTTCAATGTTCATCCGCAGTATGGAACACTGCGCGATTTTAAGGAATTCCTCAGAGCGGCCCATAAACGCGGGATTCGCGTCATCACCGAACTCGTCATCAATCATACGTCTGACCAGCATGCGTGGTTTGCGCGCGCCCGGACCTCAAAACCCAATTCCTCTTTCCGCAATTACTATGTCTGGAGCAACACGCCGACCAAATTCAAGGATGCGCGGATTATTTTTAAAGATTTCGAGAAGTCCAATTGGACATGGGATCCCGTGGCCAAGGCCTATTTCTGGCACCGGTTTTATTCTCACCAGCCCGATCTAAACTTTGATAATCCTCAAGTGCAAAAAGAAATTTGTCGCATGGCCGATTTCTGGCTGGGGATGGGTGTCGATGGGCTGCGCTTAGACGCGGTGCCTTATCTTTTTGAACGCGAAGGAACGAATTGCGAGAATCTTCCCGAGACGTATGAGTTCTTAAGAAAGCTTCGTGCGCACATCGATCGGAAATTCAAAAACAAAATGCTCTTGGCTGAGGCCAATCAATGGCCGGAAGACGCGAGCGCCTACTTTGGAGCTGGCGATATCTGCCACATGGCCTTTCATTTTCCTTTGATGCCCCGCATGTTTATGAGCATGCAGATGGAAGACCGTTTTCCGATCGTTGATATTTTGGAGCAGACCCCGCAAATATCCCCCACAAACCAATGGGCGATTTTCTTAAGAAATCACGATGAGCTGACGCTCGAGATGGTCACCGACGAAGAAAGAGACTACATGTACCGTGTCTACGCCAAGGACCCTTTGACCAAAATTAATTTAGGTATTCGCCGGCGCCTGGTTCCCCTTTTGGGGAATAACCGCAAGAAAGTAGAGCTGATGAATATCCTTTTATTTTCTCTTGTGGGCAGCCCTATTATTTATTACGGCGATGAAATCGGTATGGGAGATAATTATTATTTGGGTGACCGCAACGGTGTGCGCACACCCATGCAGTGGAGCCCGGATAAAAATGCGGGTTTCTCCAAGGTCAATCCGCAGAGTCTCTATTTGCCCGTCGTGATCGATCCCGAGTATCGCCATGAGGCCGTCAACGTTGAGACGCAAGAAAGCAATTTGTCGTCTTTGTTATGGTGGATGCGCCGCGTGATTGGTATCCGTAAAAAATTCAAGGCGTTTAGCCGGGGAAGCTTGGAGTTTCTTTTTCCGGATAATCCCAAGATTTTAGCCTTTATCCGCAAGCACGAGGAAGAGACAATTCTTGTTGTCATCAATCTATCGCGCTTTTCGCAGGTGGCTGAGTTTGATCTTTCGTCCTACGCCGGTTTTGTGCCCCAAGAAATCGTCAGCAATAATAAATTTCCAGTGATCCGCAAAACGCCTTATGTGCTCACCTTTGGTCCGTATGATCATTTTTGGCTGACCCTCAAGAAAGAAAAGCGCGTGGCCTCCAATCATAAGAAGGCCGACATTCCGACATTGAAAGTGAAAGGCGAATGGAAGAATCTTTTTAAAGATCCTCTCATCAATAAGCTGACCGACGATGTCCTGCCGCAATACCTTAAAAAATGCCGATGGTTCAGCCGAAAGGCCAGCACCATCCGCAGCATTCGCATTGTGGAGAAGATTCCCTTAAGCGGACTCGACAGCTTTTTGCTGTTGCTTCGCGTCAGTTTTAATGAAGGCCTTCAGGACCAATACTTTCTGCCGATTTCTTTTCTGCCGAAAGAAAAATTTACTTCGATGATGCATGAAGCGCCCCAAAGCGTTATCGTTCAGTTGCAGGCAGATACGCAAGAGGGAATTTTATGTGATGCGATTTATCATGAAGAATTCCGCAAGAGACTTTTAACATTGATCTTGCAGAAAAGAAAAGTCAGAACAGATTTCGGTGAACTCATTTTTTATCCGGGAAAGAAAACAGCCGGCCTTTCGCCGGAGCAAATCCTTCAGGAACCCTCTCAATTGGTCAAGGCCGAACAAAGCAATACGTCCGTTATTTATGGCACGTCATTGATTCTCAAGCTTTATCGGCGTATCGAAGAAGGTGTTAATCCCGATTTAGAAATCACCCGTTATCTGACGGAAAAGACAAAAATTTCTCATATTTCACCTTTTTTGGGAGCCATCGAGTACCGCACGAATAGTTCACAGCCTATGCTCATCGGGCTCTTAAGCGGATTTGTCGTAAATCATGGCGAAGGGTGGACCTATGCCCTGGATGAGTTGGGACGTTATTATGAACGTTTGTTGTCTTTGGGTGAGAAGATCAATGAATGTCCTGCGCTTCCCTTGTCTTTGCTGGATGGCGATTTGAGTCAGCTGTCGCAACTTTTTGCGCAATCTGTCGATGCTATGTATCTGGAGATGATCCGACTTCTGGGGCGTCGCACGAGAGAGCTCCATGATGCCTTAGGGGCTGAAACGTCAGATAGTTATTTCACGCCCGAAAATTTCTCGACATTATATCAGCGTTCGGTTTATCAATCGATGCGTTCTCAGGCGAGACGGGCCTTTCAGACATTATCCCAAAGTCTTAAGATGATCCCTAAAGATTTGCGCAAAGAAGCCAGCGACCTTCTCCCGTTAGAAAAAGATGTCATGCGCTGTTTCCAGAGAATTCTTCAAAAGAAGATCGGCGTTCAGAAAATCCGTATTCATGGCGATTATCATCTGGGCCAGGTTCTGTTTACCGGAAAAGATTTTACCATTATCGATTTTGAGGGAGAGCCGATTCGCTCTCTGAGCGAGCGACGGCTCAAAAGAACGTGTTTTCGCGATATCGCGGGCATGATCCGCTCGTTTCATTATGCGGCCTATAGCGCCCTTTACCTTCGCTTTCATAACAGCCCCAAGGATATTGAACTTCTCAAGCCTTGGGCCGAAGTGTGGTATTTTTATGTGAGCGCCGTATTCTTACAAGCCTATCTGGAGAATGCCGAACAGACAAGCTTTTTGCCTAAAGACAAAAATGACACGGAAACATTATTATCGTTGTTTCTTTTGGATAAAGCTATTTATGAATTGAATTACGAGCTCAATAATCGTCCGGATTGGATCATGTTGCCGATTGAAGGAATCCGACGACTGGTTGGGAACTTCCTTGCCAAGGAACAACTTACGAAATAAACGAAAGGAATCGCTTTATGGCTAAGTCAGCAAAGAATAGAGAAAATCCGAAAGATCAGACCCAAATCCTTGATCCTGTCATTTACGGCAAAAGCCTTATTAATGAACATGATATTTATCTCTTCAAGGAGGGCAGTCACTTTGAGCTTTATAACCATTTGGGCGCTCATGTGACATCGTTTGATGGGATCAAAGGAACCTATTTTGCTGTCTGGGCCCCCAATGCCGAAAGCGTTTCTGTCATTGGTGATTTCAACGGATGGAATCGGGATTCGCATAAACTAGGCGCGCGATGGGATTCCTCAGGTATTTGGGAAGGTTTTATTCCTACCATCGGCAAAGAACAGATTTATAAGTATTTTATCAAATCCAACCATAACGGATTCCAGGTGGAAAAAAGAGACCCGTTTGCTTTTTACAGCGAAATTCCGCCGAAAACAGCTTCTGTAACCTGGGATTTGGAGTACTCTTGGGGCGACGAAGAATGGATGAAGAATCGCCATAAATACAATGCGCTCAATGCCCCTATTTCCGTCTATGAAGTTCATTTGGGTTCATGGCGACGCGTTATCGAAGAAGGAAACCGCTCCTTAACGTACCGGGAGCTCGCCAAGCATCTTGTGGATTATGTCAAAAAAATGGGATTTACCCATGTGGAATTTTTACCCGTGATGGAACATCCGTTTTATGGATCATGGGGATATCAAAGCATCGGATATTTTTCTCCGACCTGCCGCTATGGCAATCCTCAGGATTTTATGTATCTGGTTGACCTTTTGCATCAAAACGGCATCGGTGTTTTCTTAGACTGGGTTCCGTCGCACTTTCCGTCAGATGAGCATGGCCTTGTGTATTTTGACGGCACGCATCTCTTTGAGCACGCGGATCCCAAGCAAGGATTTCATCCTGATTGGAATAGCTATATCTTCAATCATGGGCGCAAGGAAGTGAGAGAGTTTCTCATTTCAAGCGCGTTTTTCTGGCTGGATAAATTCCATGCGGATGGATTAAGGGTCGATGCGGTCGCGTCCATGCTTTATTTGGATTATTCACGCAAAGAAGGGGAATGGATTCCCAATCAGTACGGAGGCCGAGAAAATCTGGAAGCGATGGAGTTCTTAAAAAGATTAAATACGTCTGTGTATGAGCGGTTTCCCGATGTCCTCATGACGGCTGAGGAATCCACCGCTTGGATGGGAGTTTCGCGTCCGACCTATCTCGGTGGGCTTGGCTTTGGCATGAAATGGAATATGGGATGGATGCATGATACCCTCAAATATTTTGGCGAAGACCCGGTTCATAGAAAATATCACCACAATGAATTGACGTTTAGCTTTATCTATATGTTTACGGAAAATTTCTTGATTTCCCTGTCTCATGATGAAGTGGTTCACGGAAAAGGCTCGCTCTATGGAAAAATGTCAGGAGACAGTTGGCAGAAATTTGCTAATTTGCGTCTTTTGATGGGCTATATGTACGGCCATCCTGGAAAGAAATTGTTGTTTATGGGCGGAGAAATCGCGCAATGGTCCGAATGGAACCATGAGGGGAGTCTCGATTGGCATGTCTTGGATTATTTATTTCATCGGGGGCATCAAAAATGGATGCAGGATCTGAACCATCTGCTGCGAAGTGAAAATGCTCTACACGAATATGATTTCTCATTCCAGGGATTCCATTGCGTCGATTCCAGTGACTGGGAACAGAGTGTCATCACGTTCTTGCGCAAAGGCAAAGATCCGGACGATCAAATATTGGTTGTTTGTAATTTCACCCCTATGGTGCGCCATCGTTACCGCATCGGCGTTCCCCAGGCAGGCTACTGGAAAGAATTGCTCAATAGCGATGCGATCGAATACGGAGGAAGCGGAGTCGGCAATATGGGCGGCCAAGAGACCTTACCGGTGCCGTCACACGGATTTTATTATTCCGTTTCTTTGACATTGCCGCCCTTAGGCATTATTTTCTTAAAGCGGTCCAATCCTAAAAATAAGATGGAGATCATCGCGTGAACAAATACATCTGTATCCACGGCCATTTTTATCAGCCCCCTCGAGAAAATCCCTGGCTCAATGAAGTCGAGCCACAAATGTCGGCGTATCCTTATCATGATTGGAACGAGCGCATTTCGGCGGAATGTTATGCGCGCAATACCGCCTCCAGAATCCTGGATGCGGAGAATAAAATCGTTGATATTGTGATCAACTACTCCAAGATCAGTTTTAATTTTGGACCGTCGCTTCTCTCCTGGATGCAGCGTAAAGATCCGAAAATTTATGAAGCCATTTTAGATGCTGACCGCATTAGTCAAAAGAATTTCTCCGGACACGGATCGGCCCTCGCTCAGGTGTACAGTCATCTGATTATGCCTTTGGCCAGCAGCCGGGATAAGCGTACGCAAGTTTTGTGGGGCATCAAGGATTTTGAATACCGTTTCAAACGCTTCCCCGAGGGTATGTGGGCAGCTGAAACAGCCATAGACTTAGAAACCCTTGATCTGATGGCTGAGTACGGAATTAAGTTTACGATCCTTGCGCCTCATCAAGCCAAACGGTTTCGGATCATCAATGATGCTAAATGGACAACTTGTGATGGCCATGCCATTGATACGCACCGGCCCTATTTGTGCCGGCTCCCTTCCGGCAAGACGATTTCGATTTTCTTTTATCATGGTCCGATTTCTATCGCTGTTGCGTTTGAAGGACTCTTAAGAAACGGAGCGGATTTTGCCCATAGAATTATCGGAAGCCTGGACCACGAACCCAAAGAACCGCAATTGGCGCACATTGCGACTGACGGCGAGTCTTACGGCCACCATCATAGATTCGGGGATATGGCCTTGGCCTACTGCCTTCATCATATTGAATCCAAGCATCTGGCCCGCGTCACTATTTATGGGGAATATCTGGAGAAATTTCCGCCGACCCATGAAGTGGAAATTTACGAAAATAGTTCATGGAGCTGTGCGCATGGGGTGGAACGCTGGAGAAGTGATTGCGGGTGCAATGTGGGCTCCCATCCGCGATGGAATCAAAAATGGAGAGGGCCCCTGCGCGAAGCCTTGGATTACCTGCGGGACCAGCTGATTACTCTTTTTGAAAAGGAAATAAGTTCCTACACAAAAGAGCCTTGGCATTTACGCGATAGTTATATCGATGTGGCCTTGGATCGCAGCACGGAAAATGTCGAGCAGTTTCTGTTAAGAAGCACGCATCGGGGGATTTCTGAGGATGAAAAGATCAAGGTCTTAAAGCTTCTGGAAATGCAGTACAACGCCATTTTAATGTATACGAGCTGCGGTTGGTTTTTTGATGATATTTCCGGTATTGAGTCTAAGCAAATCATTCTCTATGCCGCCCGCGCTCTTCAACTGGCCAGGGAAATCACAGGCATCGATCTGGAACCGGATTTTCTAAAGATTCTGAAAAAAGCCCAAAGCAACGTTCCCGATTTAAAAAATGGGGCTTTGATTTACGAAAATTATATTCGGCCCTCGCAGGTTGATCTTTTGCGTGTGGGCGCCCATTATGCGGTGACCGCTTTGTACGAGGAATATCCTGAAAACACCAAGATGTATTGCTATACGGCCAAAAGCGATCATTACGACCATCGGGAGGCGGGACGATTGGAAATGTCCCTTGGCCAGGCGATGATCAAATCCGATGTCACCTGGGAGAAGCAGCATATTTATTTTGTAGCTCTGCATTTCGGGGATCATAATTTTATCTGCGGGGTCGAATATTTTAAATCCCAGGAAATCTTTACTGATTTAAAAGAAAAGATTATGGCGACTTTTCTCGCAAGCAACGTGCCGGAGACGATCAATCTCATCAGCCAGCATTTCGGCCCGCATATTTATTCCCTGCGGCATTTGTTTAAGGAAGAACAGCAAAAAGTACTCAATAAGGCTCTGGAATCAACGATGAGCGAGATTGAAGCGTCGTTTCGGCAGATTTACGAGCATCACTATCCTCTGATGCAGGCCAAAAGCGAAATCCAGGCGATCTTGCCTAGGGCGCTGACCACTGTTATCGAATTTATCCTGAACCGCGATTTGTGCGATCTATTGAATGATGACAATATTGACATTAAGCGTTTAAGGAATTTGGTCAAAGAAATGAAAAAATGGCCGCTTGATAAGGACAAGGCCAACCTCTGTTATGTGGCCAGCCGGCGCGTGAATGATCTGATGATCAGGTTTCTGCAAAATCCGGATGATATTGTCCTGATGGAGACAGTGGATTTGGTTCTGAAGAATTTGAATCAGTTGTCTTTAGAAATGGATTTGTGGCTTGCGCAGAATATCTATTTTGCCGTTGGCAAAAAGTTCTACCATGACCGGCTCACTCAAGATAACGAATTTACAAGAAAATGGTTGGCCTCCTTCAACCGTTTGGGCGATATCCTTCATGTCAGAATCATTTAATCCATGATCAGGCGAAGCAGCGGCATTCTTCTTCATATCACATCCTTGCCCTCACGTTTTGGCATCGGAGATTTGGGGCCATCGGCGTACGCCTTTGTCGACCTTTTGGAAAAAGCCAAACAAACCTACTGGCAGGTTCTCCCCTTGAATCCGATCGCCGTTATCTACGGAAATTCTCCGTACAGCAGCTGTTCTGCCTTTGCGGGCAACCCTTTGCTGATTAGCCCCGAAGAATTGTCGCGGGACGGATTGTTGGTAGAGCAGCGCTTTCGTAAAGTTCCACAATTTGGCGATGATCGCGTGGACTACGCGGCCGTTTTGCAATGGAAAAAAGAAATTTTTGAGGCCGCCTTCGCCTGTTTTAAGGAGTCCAAAGATAAAACTGATTTTGATGAATTTTGCGCAAGCAACCACTACTGGCTAAACGATTTTGCGCTTTTTGTCACTCTCAAGGAGCACTTTGAAGGTCGGCCGTGGACGCAGTGGCCTGACCCGGCCAAAAAGCGAGACTTGGATTTCTTAAAAGAATTCCAGAATACCCAGAAGGAAAAAATTGAGAAAGAGAAATTTCTGCAATACGTATTTTTTAAGCAATGGAAAGCCCTGCGGGCGTACGCCCAAAAGAAAAAAGTTGATTTTATCGGCGACATCCCGATTTATGTCAATGATGACAGCGCTGATGTCTGGGCCCACCAGGAACTTTTTAAGCTCAATCAGGACCAAAAGCCTCTCTTTGTGGCCGGCGTTCCGCCGGATTATTTCAGCAAAACAGGACAGCGCTGGGGCAATCCCCGTTTATAACTGGGATGTGCTCAAAGAAACAAACTTTGCCTGGTGGATTGAACGGTTTAAGCATAATATGCAGCTTTTTGGCCTGATTCGCGTTGATCATTTCCGCGGGCTTGTAGCCTACTGGGAAATCCCCGCACAAGAAAAGACAGCCATAAACGGTCAATGGATTCAGGTCCCAAGCGAAGATTTCTTCAACCATATTCTTCAAGCGCTACCCGCACTCTCGATTATCGCCGAAGATCTCGGCATCATTACGCCGGATGTGACGGTCCTGATGAAAAAATTCGGTTTTCCGGGAATGAAGATTTTGCATTTCGCGTTCGGCGAAGACATCGAAACGCATCCGTACATTCCAGAAAATTATTCAGAAGATTGCGTTGTCTACACGGGGACGCACGACAACAACACAACCCAAGGATGGCTTGCAAACGATGCCACGGAAAAAGAAAAAGAAAATTTGGAGTTATATTTTAAGCATAAAGTAAAACTGAAAGATATTCACTGGGACTTGATGGAATGCGCGATGTTGTCGAAAGCCAATCTGGCCATCATTCCTGTGCAAGATATTCTAGGCCTCAGCAAGGACGAACGTATGAATACGCCGGCCACAACGCAAAACAATTGGCAATGGAGACTCAAGAATCCTTATTTTAAAAGCCCGGCCTTTGACCGATTTCAAGAGCTAACGAAGAAATCAAAAAGAGTCCCCAAAAAATAGAGTTCACTCTCAAGATTCGATTAAAATAAAAGAAAGTATTCTTATTCACTTTATCCCCGCGTCCGCTGTTGATTTTAGCGGCGGGGCCTCTCGCTCATTATTATTCGCTCGAGGTAAATTCCGGCATTTGAGTTACGTCGTTTCACTCCGTAACTCAAGCCGTCATTTATCGGCCTCGCACTTATGTTCTCCGCCATAATTCGTGGCGGATCCATAAGTGCGGGCCTCATGGAAAAGATTAATTGGCAAGAACATGTGCATTTGTTAGAATAAGACTTTCCAAGAAAAAATTTGTCCAATAGAAAGGGTTTCTTCATGTCTCAAGGAAATACTCCAAAGAATTTAGACGGTCTTTTTAAACCCAAAAGCCTGGCCGTGATCGGCGCATCGGCCAACCCGTCGAAGATTGGCCATAAAATCATCAAAAATATCATCGAGGCGGGTTATGACGGGAACATTTATCCCATTCATCCTAAAGAAGAGAATGTTCTGGGCCACACAGTGTACAAAATTGTTGAGGATATCCCGGGAGACGTTGATTTGGCGATCATTGCTATTCCGCAGCCTTTGGTGCAAGACGCCCTGGAAGGATGCGCTCGAAAAGGCGTCAAAGGCGTTGCCGTGATTACATCGGGTTTTGCCGAGGTCGGCAAGGTTGACGAGGAGCGTAAGCTTAAAGAGATTGCCGATCAAAACAACATGGCCCTTCTTGGACCCAACATGCTTGGCCTTGTCTATACGCCATCAAAATTAAACGCAAGCTTCGGACCAGGTGCTCTCTTACCTGGCAAAATTGCGTTTATCTCCCAGAGCGGCGCTTTGGCCATCGCTTTGATGGGCTGGACCGTGATGGAAAAAATCGGTTTGGCTTCCCTGGTCAGTTTCGGCAATAAGGCCGATATCGAAGAAAAAGAACTGATTGAATATTTTAATGAAGACGCAAATGTCGACGCCATCCTCATCTACATGGAAGGGATCCGTAACGGACAAGAATTTTTAAAAACAAAAATCAAAAAACCCGTTATCATTTTAAAAGTCGGCTGTTCCGAAAGAGGCGCTAAGGCGGCGGCTTCCCATACGGGTTCTTTGTCTGGTTCGGATAAAATCTATGAAGCGGCTTTTAAACAGCTCGGCGTATTAAGAGCGAGGACATTTACGCAGGCCTTTGACTGGTCCAGGGCTTTTTCTCTGCCTTTGCCTCAAGGGGAAGACACCGTGATCATCACCAACGGCGGCGGGATCGGCGTCACCACAACCGACCAATGCGAATTTGTCGGGATTAAACTTTTGGATGATCCCCAGTGGCTCGAGGAGAAATTTAAAGGAACGATGCCGGATTTCGGAAGCAGCAAAAATCCTATCGATATCACGGGCCAAGGCCGTATCGAGGAATATCAAAAAGCCATTCGCGTGGCCTTGACGGAAGATAAAATTAAGGCCGCCATTATTCTTTATTGCGAAACAGCTGTGGCGGATGCGACGGAAATCGCGAAAGTCATTTGCGAAGAATATCAACAGGCCAAAAGAAATAAACCTATTGTGGTCGCGATGGTCGGGGGCGTCAAGGCGCGCGATGCTATTTATAATCTTAATCAGAATCAAATTCCCGCCTTTAGTTCCGTTAATGATGCCACATCGGCTCTCAAATCCCTGTATGTCTGGAAAGATATTTCCGCCCGCCCTAAAGACCAGCCAAAAATAGAAACTCCTCCTCCAAAAGCCGTTGAGATTATCGAGAACGTCAGGAAAGAGAAGCGTAATGTTCTTTTAGAGCATGAAGCCCGCCAGGTCCTTGAGCTCTGCGGCGTCCCTATGCCCAAATGGGCCTTTGCCAAAGATCTCAGCGAAGCCATGAAAAAAGCCGAAGGACTTTATCCACTCGCCATGAAAATCACATCACCCGACATTATTCATAAAACAGATGTCGGCGGTGTTGTTATCAACATCAAGGACAAAGAAGATCTCAAAGCCAAATATCAGGCGATGATGGAGAAGCTCTCCAAAACCGCACCAAAGGCCAACCTTCTCGGCGTCAATCTTGTCCAGATGGTCAAAGGCATTGAGTGTATCGTGGGCCTCAGTCAAGATCCGCAATTCGGGCCCGTTGTCATGTTTGGTCTCGGCGGTGTTTTTGTCGAAGTGCTCAAAGATGTTTCTTTTCGCATTGTGCCATTCGGAGAAATAGAAGCCGTGCGCTTGATTGAAGATATCAAGTCCAAGAAGATCTTGGAAGGATTCCGGGGCCTTGCGGCGGATAAGACGTCTTTGGTGCGAACCGTTTGCGCCGTCCAGAAGCTTGCTCATCTCGTTAAAGAAATCGATATCAATCCTCTTTTGACCAATCAAGAAGGAAGCTTTGCCGTTGACGCGAGAATTATCCTCTAGTGCAGTAATCCGATCATCGCCTACGTTTTTCAAAAGACATTCAGCTTCAGGAAAAAACCATGAAATATGTTCTCATAAGATGACTATGCCGCTAGAAGACATCCTTTATAACTAACCGTTGTTGTCCTGGAATGTGTTGATTTATCTTTTCGCCAAGAACGAATTTCGAAGGACCAAACAAATACAATCATAATATTTCGACTGATATTAAGGTAAGAAAATGCTTGACAATAGGAATCATTTCCATATAATAGCGATTCCTAACTAGAAAAGTTGGCCTGCAAATCACTACAAGCAAAGAAAGGACGGGAAGAATGAAAAAATACAAATGCAAAGTCTGCGGATATATTTATGATCCCGCCGCCGGTGATCCCGACAATGGTGTTCAGCCCGGCACGGCTTTTGAAAATATTTCGGATGATTGGGTGTGTCCGGAATGCGGTGTCGGAAAAGATCAATTTGAACCAGTAGAATAAGGAAATCCTATAGCGATAAGGAGGTGTCCGATGGGTACAAGAGAACGGGAGATTTTAAAAGCAGCTGGGGTTAAACCAAAGGAATTGATCCAGTTGTTAAACAAGGCCTTTGCGGATGAATGGTTAGCATATTACCAATACTGGATCGGCGCTCAAGTCGCCAAAGGCATACCGCGCGAAGCCGTTGTGGCCGAACTGAATCAACATGCGGCTGATGAATTACGCCATGCCGGGATGTTAGCCCTCAGAATCATTCAACTGGGAGGCGAACCTCTTCTTGAGCCAAAAGACTGGTATCAAGAGACCAACTGCGGTTATGACCGACCGGATAATCCTGACGTTCGCGCGCTTCTTGATCAGAATATCAAAGGAGAACAATGCGCTATCAGCACGTATAAGAAACTTATGGATTACACAAAAGACAAAGATCCCGTGACTTATGATATCGCGCTACAAATCTTTCAAGACGAAATCGAGCACGAAGAGGATTTAGAAAATATCAAAGAAGACATCAAAATTATGTTCAAATAAAGGATCAGCCTTTATGAAGATTAAAGACGGCGTTTACTGGACCGGTTATATTGACTGGAACCTAAGGGTCTTTCACGGCTATGGGACACCCTTCGGCTCGACGTATAACGCATATCTACTCATGGATGAAAAACCCACGCTGATCGATACGGTCAAGCACTATGGGTTCGATGAAATGCTCAGCCGCATCAAAGACATCATCGATCCGGCAAAAATCAAATACATTATTTCCAATCATACAGAAATGGATCATTCCGGGACCATTGATCAGCTTTTGGCTTATTGTCCGGAGGCGCAAGTGGTTTGCTCACCCAAAGGGGCCGAGGAACTCAAACGTCATTTCAAGAAGGATTGGAAATTTAAAGTCGTTAACACCGGCGATACGCTGGACATCGGACAACGGAAATTACAGTTTTTCCTTATGCCTATGGTCCACTGGCCGGACTCGATGGCGACGTATTCTGCGCATGATCAAATCCTTTTCTCCAATGATGCCTTTGGCCAGCATTATGCTTCGGATGTCCGTTATGCCGACGAAGTCGGCTGCGATATCGTTTTTCAAGAAGCGGCCAAATATTACGCCAATATTGTTTTACCCTACGGAGCGCAAACGCTTAAGGCCCTGGAGGCCCTTTCTCTTTTAAAAATAGACATGATCTGCTCTTCACACGGTTTGATATGGCGCCGCAAAAAAGATATGGAGAAAATTATTAGTCTGTACAAAAAATGGGCCAGCCACCAAACCGACCGGCGCGTGACGATCATATACGACACCATGTGGCATTCAACGGAAATAATCGCCAATCACATTTATCGATTGATTGATCAAGCCGGTATCTCTGTGAAGCTGATTAACCTTCAGATGACGGAAGCGGCCGATATCCTCACGGATATTTTATTCTCCAAGGTCGTGATTTTTGGGACGCCGATTCTCAATAATCGCATGCTGCCGACGATGGGCGGATTGTTGATGTATCTCAAAGGCTTAAAGCCCAAAAACCGCTATGCCCTCACATTCGGTTCTTATGGTTGGTCCACTGTGGGTTTTAAAGAATTTGAGGAATCTCTTCGCGAGGCCGGATTTGAATTATTGGGTGAGGGAAAATACCTTCAATTTATTCCGGATCAAAAGGAATTGGATGAACTTTCGAGTGTTGTGCCGCTGATTCAGAATCAGTTGAAGATGAAATAGTAATTTCTTATTTGCTGTACCCAGCACTTATTTGCCATACGAGACAATCGCAAATAAGTGCTGGGTCAATTCGCGCATATGATTTACATTCTCCCGACGTAAAGTCGGAATCATGCAAATCATGCGCTCATTGAAATAAAGAAGGGTGCACAATGGAATTATCCGACCAAGTGATCAGCTTCCTGGAAAAACAAGGATATTTAATCGTATCCACGATGGATCTCAAAGGGCGGATCCATTGTTCCGCCAAAGGCATTGTGGGCATCGAAAAAAGCGGAAAGGTCTTCGTCATTGATTTGTATTTGCGAAAAACCTTTGAAAATTTGAAGAATGACGATCGCGTCAGCGTCACAGCCGTCAATGAACATGATTTTGTCGGCTATACCCTTCAAGGCAGGGCGAAGATTGTTCCTCGGGATCAGATCAAAGACCACATTATGGAAGAATGGGAAAATCGCATTATTCAAAGAATGACCAAAAGGGTCTCGCGCAGTGTCCAGACGCAGGCCAAATCGAAGGGTCATTTTGAGGCGGCCTTACCCCCGCACCCCCAGTATCTGATTGAAATCGATGTCGAAAATATCATCGACTTAGTTCCTCCTGCCATGCGTCATCAAAAGAGTTGATAAGATTATGGAAAAATTAGTTCAAGTTTTTAAAAACCAGAAGATCAAGGTCACGCCTCAGCGTTTGAGCGTCTACAAAACGCTGATGGACGCCAAAGGCCATTTAAGCGCCGAAGAGATTTATCAAAACGTGCGGGGCAAAGTGCCGGGTATTTCCCTCGGGACGGTTTATTCCATCCTGGAGTATCTCTGCGCCAAAGGATTAATCCAGGAAATAAAAATTGATTTTGAACGGTCACTGTATGAAATCAAAGACGGCGAGCATCATCACTTTCTGTGCCGGTTATGCAAAAGCATTTTGGATATCCGCATCGATCATCCGTGTACGGCTCTTAAGAATAAAGAAATAGAAGGCCACAGGATCGAAGATTTTCAAGGCTATTTTTATGGAATCTGCAAGAATTGTAACGGCCAGAAGAGAAAGAGTACGGCATGAGTGACCTGAGAGCCACCTTCATCGAACAGATTCCTCGCACGCAGACTGTGAGGAGTTTTCGTTTTTCCGTGAATGAGAAAATCAATTTTCGTCCCGGCCAATTTTTGCAGGTGATTTTTGATGAGGCGAACCCCCAGAACAAAGATTTGAATAAATATTTATCTTTTTCTTGCGCGCCGGGCAAAGACTACGTGGAAGTAACCAAACGCATTTCAGAGAGCTCTTTTTCCAAGCGGCTTACCGATCTTAAGAAAGGGGACTCGGTTTTATTCAAGGCCCCTTTAGGGAATTGTGTTTTTGAAAACCAATTTGAGAAAATCGGTTTTTTAATCGGCGGGATTGGAATTACCCCGGTGATATCCATCTTAGAATATATCTCGGACAAGCACCTCGCGACCGATGCCTGTCTTATTTATGCCAACAAAAATGAGAAGGATATTGCCTTTGAAAAAGAATTAGATGCCTGGAGCCGCGCCAACAATCATATCCATCTGATTTATACGATTGACCAATGCGATCCGGCAAGTCAGAAGTATTGTTCCGGCGCCATCAGCAAGGAATTCTTGATGGAGCACGGATGCGATTTCAGTGATCGCGTTGTTTTTATCTCGGGTCCGCCGGGCATGGTGAGAGCCATGAAAGATATTTGTCTGGATATCGGATGCATCAAGGAAAGAATCAGGGCCGAAAGTTTTATCGGCTATTAAATTTAGGGCTTCACAGAAGTCGTTCAGCCCATGATTACACAGATGGAAAATTTGATTGCACAGATTAAATATCATCAAGAATATCTATGTAATCTTTCCAAAATCTGTGTAATCAAGAATCTTGAAAGAATTTTATAAAGGACTATTAAAATAAAAAAGAGGACTTGCTTTATGCATGAAATGACCAAGCAGAATATGCAAAATGCTTTTAGTGGCGAATCCCAGGCGCATATGAAATATGCGGTCTTTGCCGATCAGGCCGAAAAAGAAAAGAAGCCGAATATCGCGCGCCTATTTCGGGCCATTTCCTATGCGGAGCGTGTCCACGCGACAGGGCATCTTAAAGTCTTAGGCGGCATTAAAGATACGCCTTCGAATCTTGAAACGGCGATCAAGGGTGAAACGTTCGAAGTCACGGAAATGTATCCTGTGTACAACGAGGATGCCAAGTTTCAGGGAGAAAAAGAGGCGGAAAAATCAACCCATTATGCGCTTGAAGCCGAGAAAATTCACGCCCAGATGTATCAAGAGGCCAAGACAACAGCCGAATCCGGCAAGGATATTGAATTAGAAGAAGTGTTTATTTGTCCTATTTGCGGTTACACGGTCGAAGGCGATGTCCCGGACTTTTGTCCCGTGTGTAGCGCAAAAAAAGAGGTTTTTAAGAAATTTTAAAAATACAATAAAACATAACAAACGGAGGATCCGATGGAAGAGCAGGTGAAAAAAGTACTTGAGGACATCAGGCCTTTTCTGCAGGCTGACGGCGGGGACGTAGAGTTGGTGAGCGCCAAGGATGGTATCGTGAAAGTCAGATTGAAAGGGGCCTGCGGATGTTGCCCGATGAGCACCCAGACCTTAAAGCTGGGCATAGAACAAAAACTCAAAGAATCCATTCCCGAAGTGAAAGAAGTTCAGCAGGTATTTTAACCCAACCTCATTTTCAAGAAAGGATGCACGCTATGGATAAAAAACTTGAACAAGCGATAAACGAACAGATCCAAAAAGAGCTTTACTCGGCCTATCTTTATTTATCTATGGCGGCTTACCTGGATGCCGAGAGCCTAGACGGTTCGGCCAAATGGATGAAGGTTCAGGCCAAAGAGGAAGTTGCGCACGGGATGAAGTTGTATGAATTCTTGAATGATCGCGGTCACCGCGTGGTTTTGGGAGCGATCGATAAACCCCCGGCGGATTTTTCATCCGTTCAGGAAATCTTTGAAGAAACGCTTAAGCACGAGAAGAAAGTAACGGTCAGCATTCACAACCTTTATGCATTAGCAGAAAAAGTCGATGATACGGCCGCCAAGGTTTTTCTTCACTGGTTTATCGAGGAGCAAGTGGAAGAAGAAAAGAACGCGAGCGATATATTAGGGAAACTCAAATACATCGGCAAACAATCCTCAGGTATTTTGATGTTGGATAAGGCCCTGGGCAAACGCGGTGAGAAATAAGATAGAAAAATTGTAAGATCACTGATAGATGTTTGCTTAAAAAACGAGGGCAATCCCTGAGGGATTGCCCTCGCGATATTCTTTCTTTCATTCATTTTTACCTCTTGTGAGAAGGGTTGACAATCTTTCCCGATGAGTGTATCCTGTTTTCAATCAAAGCCAAAAAGCATATTTCTGAGAAAGGAAGACAATATGAGAAATTCGTTGCTCAAGTGCCTTGGCACGGTCGTCGTCTTAGCTCTTTTATCATCCTGCATGAAGCCGCCGGCCCCCGTCGTAATTGAGAAGGGAAAAAAGGTGAAAATGAATTATGTCCTAAAAGTCGATGACCAAGTGCTTGAAACGACTCTCGGAAAGGAACCGTTTGTTTTCATTCAGGGAGAAGGCACCATTGTTTCCGGTCTGGAATCGGGGGTTGAGGGGATGAAAGTCGGAGAAGAAAAGACGATCATCGTGCCGCCCGAAAAAGGATTTGGTCCGATCAATCCCGATTCCCTGGTGAAAGTCCCCAAGACTTATTTGCCTCCTGATGTCGAAATTAAAGAAGGTGTTTTTGTGATGATTCAGAATCAACAAGGACAGCAGGCTCCGGCCATGATCTTAAAAGACCTCGGAAGCGAAGTGGTTTTGAATCTTAATCATCCGTTTGCCGGACTCACGTTGCAATATGAAGTAGAAATTCTGGGTATTGAATAAAAAACTTCTGTTTCTGAAGAATTCTGTTAAGAAAGAGGTGCCGTTATGCTCGATTCATTTCTAAACTTAAAACCATGGGTAAGAACTCTATTGATCATCGTTGGGATTCTCGTCCTCATTATCATTTTCAACAATGTTCAATCCCCTGACATTTCTTTGGTTGAAGACACAGGGCTTAATCAAATGGATGATGAGAAACAAGTCGTCGAGCCCATCGAAGACTTGTCTGTTTCGCTTTTGGAGAAGGCTAAGCCGGATCAAATCCCTGTTGAGCAGAAAATGGCCATTGAGGCCAAAAGAATACCCTTGGAAAAGACCTCCCTTAAGGAATTTTATTCCGTTCAGGTGGCTTCTTTCAGAAATAGCCAAAAAGCCAATGAGCTTGCCCAACAGCTTAAGAAAGACGGTTTGAACGCCGAAGCTGTTATAGAAAACACAAAAGAAAACGGAACATGGCATAGAGTGTTCGTCGGTCAATTTATAGATAAGACTCAGGCGATGGCACTGCAATCAAAATTAAAAAGTAAATTCAGTGATTGTTTTGTTAAATTAAGGAAATAGTAAAATTTTAATTTGGTGTTCCCCGAGTCCGCCACAAACTTTGGCGGACTCGGGGTTAAACCCAGCGGGGAATCCCCGCCTTTATTTAAGGCGGGGAGGAGAGCCGTACCAGTATCGTGCCATGCTATTTGATATAATGGTTGCATGAGAGTTAGAAAAAGCGCACATGCCATC
>JBDRMG010000009.1:0-5905 GCA_043812495.1 Candidatus Omnitrophota bacterium
GTTGACTGAACATTTTTGTTTTCGCATGGCTGACTCCTTGAGTTCATCGGTTTAGCTTTATTGCTACCAATTATCTCATGGCTCATTCCATGCTTAAATCTTAAATATGACTTTTTTTGCTCAAACGCGAAAGTCCTATAATTATTCAAATTATGTGCTTATTGGTCTTTTCCTTATTAATGGAACAGTCAATAATATTTTCTCTATACGAGAAAGAAGACCTAATATTGACTTCCACCGTTCCTTTAATAAAGAGAAAGTCAATAAATGGAGAGGGTATGACGCAGAAGATGGCTGCTTTGTTGCCTGCTCGTACCGAATTGACGGAGGGCGGTGGTCATCGCCGTCTTCAAATCGCAGTTTGTAAATAAGAACACTTGGGCTTCAGAAAGGAACCATTTATTTGAAGTTAGGGCTGTTGAAAGCAATAACCAAGTATCTTCGGTCAAGAGCACAGCACTAAAGATATATAGGTAGGTTTACTATCTAAGAAGCCCTCTTCTTAGATTAGGCGCCCGCCATTGAATCATTGGCGGGCGCTTCTTTTAATGACCGCATCACTTACGGAACGAGCGAGCGTCCGTCAAATTGCCATGGGCAATTTGACGAGATCTCGCCAATCTGCCAAAGGCAGATTGGCGGAAGTGACGTAAGTGATATGCGGGAATTAACCAAGCCCGCCAATGATTCAATGGCGGGCTGGGATCCACGTTCATCCAATACAACATGGCATAATGTCTTTTGGCCTATGTAGTTACATACCTGTCATACTCTAACCCGGACAGTAACGTTTAATCTTTTAAACAATGGAACAATCCGTCTGCTTAATGGTATTTGTTATTCAAAATGAATGCATTTGTAACCTACTGAAATAGAATAGGTAATGGCTCTATCAAAATATATATGCAATTTTCTATTGTTTTGGTATAATAATTGCTCTTATTAACATCACAACATTAATTTTGTTAAATTACTCTGTCATTACTTATTTAATTTTAAAGGAGGATGGACATGGTCCAAAAGAGGCTTACGATCACAGAGGTGGCTTCCCTTGTCGGGGTTAGCGCCAAGACGATCGCCCGCTGGGAAAAAGTCGGTAAAGTGAGAAGGCCCAAACGTGACTGGCGAGGCTGGCGAGTCTATGACGAGAATGATGTGACCCATATCAAGGAATTTCACGAAGCCGTTTTTGAAATATAAACAAAAAGGAGTGATCCATTATGAAAAGACTATTAAAAAGAAGCATGGGCTTTGGCGCGGGGGGACTGGTGATGCTTTTGTTTTCTGCTGGCATTTGCCATGGGCAGGGTGCTCTAGGGATTATTGCCGCGGAAACATCGACTGATTTACCCCTCAAAGGCGTTCAGACAGAATCCCTGATCCAAGAGCAAGATTTGCCTAACACGGAAATGCCTTTAGGAGATTCAAGCAAATATACTCTTGGTATTAACGATGTCATAAAAATTGACGTGCTGCGTCATCCTGAGGTCAGCGGAGAATACATCATTAATAACGAAGGAAAGATTCAATATGAATTTGTAGGTGACGTGAAAATCATCGGACTTACGAAAGATGAGGTCAGCGATAACTTGATTGAACTTTTATCAAAGTACGTTATTGACCCGGAAGTGACCGTTAAAATAACCGGGTATAACAGCAAAGTCGTTTATGTGATTGGTGAAGTTGGCAATCCTGGAAAAATTTATATGCGCGGAGATACCATCACCGTGCGTGAAGCCCTTGTTCAGGCCGGACTGCCCACCCTGGGAGCTTCAACGCGCAAATGCCGCTTGATCACACCGGCAGACAAAGGAAACGCCCAAACAAAATATGTCAATGTCTTCAGCCTTATTTATGAAGGGGACTTGAGAGAGAATATAGTGATGAAACCCGGGGATACGCTTTATATTCCCGCCACGATCATGACAAAAGCCATGCGTGTCATCGCGCCGATCGCTCAACCTGTGACCACGGCAGCCGGGGCGGGATCAACCGTAATGACGGGATTTTAAAAAACCGAAATGATGTTGAAATATTATAATTTTATTTGCTTGATCCCCGCTTCTTGCTTTCGCAAGAAAGCAGCGGGGTTAATTCGGTCATGCACTTATGTTCTGCCGACATACCGTCGGCATCCATAAGTTCAGACCTCATTAAAGAGAAAGGAACTCCAAGATGGAAGAAATCAGCGTTGGCGGAATATCCCCCATCGAGTATTTAAGAATATTATTTAGACGCAAATGGATCATTATTATTCCGACCTTCATAGGTTTGGTTTGCGGAATATGCTCCGGCATGTTAATGCCTAAGAAATACCAATCCAACACGGTTATTCTCGTAGAAGAAGGAAAATCAGACAATCCCCTTTTCAATAATATCGCTATTTCAACGAATGTCGGCCAGCGCATCGCCACGATTAAAGAATCCATGCTGGGATGGAACAGTCTTGTCAAGCTGGTCAAAAGACTCAATCTCGATCAAGATGTCAAAAACAGCTACGAGTACGAAAAACTCATTCTTAACCTAAGAAGAAATACGCATATAAGCCTCAAAGGACCCAATATCATCGACCTGACCCATGTGGGGGCTGACCCGCAAGTGACTCAGGACATTGTTAAGAATATTACAGAAATATTTATTGAGCGCAATGTGGAAGCGCAGAATCAAGAGACATCCGATGCCATCAAATTCATCGAAGAGCAGCTCAAAGTCTATAGCGGGAAAATCAAGTCCGCTGAAATTGCCGAACTTCAAGATAAACTCAACGCATTGCTTGTCGATTCCACAGACGAACATCCTCTCGTCAAGAAAATACGCGGACAGATCAAGTCCAAACAGGAAGAGCTCAAAAAAGAAGGATTGGAGTACCGCGAAGACGTTGTCCTCAACAAAGAGACCACTAACCCAATCGTTGATGATATTCGAAAGGCCCTGGATGGGCTGCAGAGCAAAGTCAAGGCCGGTTCGCAGGGCACAAGCGAACGTTCAGGAAATCTTGACGATGATATTTATAAACTTATGCTGATTGAGAAAATGGATGATGTGATGGCGCGCGATATCCGGGTCAATGAACAAATCTACAATATGCTCTTGCAGAGACTCGAAACGGCCAAAATCACAGAACGGCTTCAGTCCTCCAAAGAAGGAACGCGCTATACGATTCTCGATCCGCCCCGGCTCCCCTTGAAACCATTCAAACCAAACAAGCCGCTCATCGCGATGGTCGGATTATTTTTAGGATGCATGGCGGGGATCGGCTTTGTTTTCTTAAGAGAATTTCTGGATAAATCATTTTTGGATGTTCAGGATGCCAAAGAATATTTTGGTCAGCCCTTGCTTGGCGCGATTTCACGCATCGCGACTTCTGAAACGATGACCCAAGAAACGGACCGCACGCGTTTTATGGTTCTCGTCGTCTGCGCGATCGGCATTACAGCCGTTATCGCCGCGATGTTTATCTCAAATATTATTCATTAAAGAGGTCTCGCATGTATACAAAATATTATGGTTTTCATGAGCTCCCTTTTACTATGACACCCAATTCCCGTTATTTTTACGCGAGCGCGAGGCATACGGAAGCTCTCAATACCCTGATCTACGCCATCGAAGAAAGAAAAGGTTTTGTGGTGATTACAGGTGAAATCGGCTCCGGAAAAACAACCGTTTGCAGGACATTGCTCAATCGCCTGGAATCCCAAACGCGAACGGCTCTGATTACAAACACGCATATCAGCTCAAAAGACTTACTGATGACGATTTTGGAAGATTTGGAGATTGACTATTCTCCGGGATCAAAAGCAAAACTTCTTTCCCGGCTGAATCATTATCTGATCGAACAGCTAAAGAATGACGCGAATGTCGTCCTGATCATCGACGAAGCCCAAAACTTAAAACCATCGGTCTTAGAAGAAGTCAGGATGCTGTCCAATCTCGAGACAGAAACAGAAAAATTGATCCAAATCATTCTCATGGGACAGCCCGAATTGAAGAAAAAATTGGGATTAAGCAAACTCGAACAATTTCGGCAGCGCATCGCCGTTTACTATCATATTGAACCCCTCAATGAGCAGGATACAAAGGATTATGTCTTGCACCGCCTGAAAATCGCCAGCTCCCAGGACAGGAAATATTTTACAGATGAAGCACTTGAATTGGTCTATAAGTTTTCGCAAGGGATCCCCCGGCTGATCAATCAAATATGCGACAGCGCACTTTTGACGGGCTATACGCAAGATAAAAAAATCATCAATGACAAAATCATGGTCGAAGTGATCAGCGAATCTCCCATGCTGCAACTGGCGCCTCATTTTCAAACAAAAATGAAAACAAATGATCCCAAAGATGTCCCTGGTCAGGAAAAGCAAAATTCAGGTCCCGTGAATTTGTCGACCCAACAGCTTAAAGAGATACTGGAGAAGCCCAACGAAAAGATTTTTACAGAATAGGAAGGATAATCCGTGAGCCGCATTATTGACGCATTAAAGAAAACAAGCAAAAACAGAACGCAAGAAGAGCAAATCACCGCACACCCAAGCGAAGCCGACCGGAAGAATATTAATTATTTCGGCATCTCTGTTATTCTTTGCCTTTTGCTGATTGGGGGCTTGTCCATTACGATTGGCACGATCACACTCAATGAAGTCAAGGTTAGCCAGCAATCATCCTTGGTCGCCCTTAAGGAAATCGATAGACAGAAAGAGAAAATTGAGCAGGTTTCGCAAGCGCTGAGCGCGCAAAAGATGAATGTAGACTCCTCGCTCAAAACAGTACTCGAAAAACTTGAGTTGTTAACAACGCAGATGGATAGCGCACACAAAAATTTGCAATCCATGCAGGCAGAGATAGTCGGCCTCGAGAATCAACTAACAGCAACGAGAAGCGAGCGTCAAAGAATCGTCGACAAATATCATGAATTAAGATTGGAAATCAACACACTGAAGTCTATCAACAAATAAGAAAGGATAACTCCATGGGAAAGTTCACCGACGCATTAAAAAAAGCGACTGAAGAGAGAATGGGCCGGATCGAGCGGATTGCCAAAGTCAAAGAGGCCGAACAGATCGTGATCAGAAAAATGGGAGATTCCAATGTGGATTCACGGATTATTTCCTATTTTGATGTAAAGTCTCCTGTCACAGAACAATACAAAATCTTAAAAACAAACCTTCTTTCTCTCAATAAGGGAAGACCTCCGAAGACTGTCGTCATCACAAGCTCAATTCATTCAGAGGGAAAAACAATCACCGCTTTGAATTTAGGGATCACCATGGCGCATGCCATCAACAATCCAAAGATTTTAGTGATCGACGCGGACCTTAGGCGCGGACGCTTAGCCCGTTATTTAGGGGTTGATCAGAAGATCGGTCTATCCGAAATTCTTCAAGGAAAGGCTCAAGCAGAGGACGCACTTTTTAAGATTGATATCGATAATTTGACGTTTATGGCTTGCGGGGAAACACCGCATCACCCTGTCGAACTTCTCGGCTCTGACAAGATGAAACAGCTTTTAACTCATTTGAAGTCAAAATTTGATTTCATTTTGATCGATACGCCCCCTTTGATTTCCGTTACAGATCCCGGGATACTCGGCGCGGAAAGCGATGGGGTGATTTTGGTTGTTCAGGCGGGACGAACGCAGCGCGGCATTGTGCGCCGGGCGATGGAATTACTCCACCAGGCCAAAGCCAATTTGCTGGGGCAGGTCTTGACGAATGTGGAGTATCATTTGCCGGAGTATATTTATAGGTATTTATAGTTGGCGAGTTGGCCAGTTGACGAGTTAACCAGTTGGCCAGTTGGCCATTAACGAGTTAGCCAGTTAACGAGTTGACGAGTGAGCCAGTTAGCCAGTTTACCAGTTGAGGAGTTAACCAGTTGGCCAGTTGGCCATTAACGAGTTAGCAGA
>JBDRMG010000010.1:0-53844 GCA_043812495.1 Candidatus Omnitrophota bacterium
ATTCGCCCAACGAACTTACGTTCACTAACGTTCCGTAAGTTCAGGGTTCATTGAGGAGGGCGCGATGGGAAGAAGGATTGTTCTCTATCTATTTATCGCATTGATTGTTTATATAATTATTTCTTTTCAAATAAATAAATATAGAGATACTGCATCTGAATTAAATGAAAAGCAATTTTACCATAATGGGGACTTAGGGCAAGCGCATCAACCCTAGTAGCATTTTGGAATACGAATATCTTTTAAAAACAGAAGTTGGCTTAACCATTCCTACTGAGATTAAGAAGAATCCGAAATCTCTTTCAAGTTACCATACCTTCCCCAATAATCCCTTGCCACCTCAAGAGGCAATATGCTAAAATCCCTCCGGCAATAATAACGAAGAATAATCAAAAGTCATTCGCAACAAAAACAAAATGGATTACACCATAGAAGAAATAAAAAAAATCGAACAGAAATGGCAGAAGATCTGGGCCGAAAAGAAGATCTTTCAAGCCACGATCGATCCTCAAAGACCTAAGTATTATGTCCTCGAGATGTTTCCGTATCCTTCCGGAAAAATCCACATGGGGCACGTGCGCAATTACACCATCGCGGATGTGGTGGCTCGCTTTAAGATGATGCAGGGGTTTAATGTGCTTCACCCCATGGGCTATGACGCCTTCGGTCAACCCGCCGAGAATGCGGCCATCAAACACAAAACAGACCCGGCCAAATGGACTTATCAGTGCATCGACCAGATGCGTCAGGAACTGAAACGCATGGGTTTTTCTTATGATTGGGACCGCGAGATTTCTACCTGCGACAAAGAGTATTATCACTGGAATCAGTGGATTTTCCTGAAGATGTTTGAAAAGGGCCTGGCGTACAAAAAGGCCTCGGCCGTCAACTGGTGTCCTGCTTGCGAAACAACACTTGCCAATGAGGAAGTCGTCAACGGCGGCTGCTGGCGGTGTAAGACAGAAGTTGTTCAGAAGGATTTGGAGCAATGGTATTTGAAGATTACGGCTTACAGCGAAGCTTTGCTCGAGGATCTCAAGAAATTAAAACATTGGCCGCAGCGCGTGATTACGATGCAGGAAAATTGGATTGGCAAAAGTTATGGTGTGGAAATCTATTTTAAGATTAAAAAAACAGGCGAAGCCTTGCCGGTGTTTACAACCCGGCAGGATACGATCTTCGGCGCGACCTATGTTGTGCTTGCGCCGGAACATCCTTTAGTCGAGCAATTGACGGCCGGCACGGCTCATGAAAAGAAAGTCAAAGATTTTATTAAAAAAGTCAAAAAGCAAAGCAAGGCGGACCGCATTGCGGATGGTCTTAAAAAAGAAGGGATCTTTATCGGAGAGCATGCTATTAATCCCGTCAATAACGAAGAGATTCCCATCTGGGTAGCGGACTATGTTCTTATGGATTACGGAACCGGTGCAATTATGGCCGTGCCGACCCATGACCAGCGCGATTTTATCTTTGCGAAAGAACACCATCTGCCCATGCGCATTGTGATTGCCGATCCTGATGATCCGGGAAAAAAGGTCGAAGACCTCAAAGAAGCTTATGTCGCTGACGGGATTCAGGTGAATTCCGCGCAGTTCAACGGTCTTTCGAATCGGGAGGCTCTTGAGAAAATTGCACAATGGATGTCCGGCAATCCACCAAAGTGGGTTGCCCCGGCTTCGCCGAAGGCTTCAGCCGAGGCGAGCGAGATCTCGCCCAACAAATCTCAAAGAGATTTGTCGAGGCGGACAAAAGAAGTTATGGGAAAAATCACCGTTCAGTGGCGACTACGGGATTGGCTCATTTCAAGACAGCGCTATTGGGGAACGCCCATTCCGATGGTCTATTGCGACCGATGCGGAATTGTGCCCGTTGCCGAGGATCAATTGCCGGTGGAACTTCCGGAAAATCTTAAAATTACGGGTGAAGGGGGCAGTCCCTTGGCTCAATGCAAAGAGTTTCTCAATGTCCCATGCCCCAAATGTCACGGCCGGGCCAAGCGGGAAACAGATACCATGGCCACTTTTTTTGACTCTTCGTGGTATTTCCTGCGTTATTGCTCGGCCCACGACGCAAAACAGATTTTTGACAAGAAAGAGACTGCTTTCTGGATGCCGGTGGACCAATATATCGGCGGAATTGAACACGCGATTTTACATCTTTTATACTCGCGCTTTTTTACAAAATTCTTCAAGGACATCGGACTTGTTTCGTTTGACGAGCCCTTTACCCGTCTTCTCACGCAGGGCATGGTCTTGAAAGACGGCGAAGTGATGTCCAAGTCTAAGGGGAATACCGTTGATCCCGATGATATGATCAGCCAATACGGCGCCGATACCTTAAGGCTTTTTATTTTGTTTGCGGCTCCGCCGGAAGATCAGCTGGAATGGAATGATAACGCCATGGAAGGGGCGTACAAATTCTTGGCCCGCCTTTGGAATATCTCCCAAGACCGGTATGACCCGGAACGTGATGATGAAGACAATGAAATCGACGCTGCTTCTTTTGATGAAGAAGACAAAGACCTCGAACGGGAACGGAACGTTGCCGTTCAAAAAGTGACAAATGATTATCAAAATTTCAAATTCAATACGGCGATCAGCGCCCTGATGATCTTTTTGAACAAGATCGATAAATATAAATACGCCAGTCAGAATCAGAGATTGATTAACAGGTGTCTGAAGACGTTGGTGCGCTTGTTGCATCCGATCGCGCCCCATGTTTGCGAAGAAATGTATCAGCAGATGGGCGCAGAAAAGGAAAGCATCGTCTTCACCGGTTTTCCGACGTATGATGAAGAGGCGCTCAAACAAGAGACCATTGAACTCGTTGTTCAGATCAACGGAAAATTAAGAGGGAAATTCAATGTTCAGGCGGACGCCCGCGAGGATCAGCTGAAAGAAATCATTCTCGCCGATGAAAAAATTCAAGAACACATTAGGGGCAAGTCGATTGAGCGCTTCATCGTAATTCCTAACAAATTAGTTAATTTAGTGATAAAATAATAATCATGGCTAATGAAAATACCATAGAGTTGGAAGAGCAACCCGCGTATAGAGGGAATTTCTTCAAATACAGCACATTGGGCATTCTTTTCGTGCTGATCATTGTTCAATTGATCAACGCTATTTTAAAAGTAAGAATCATCCCGGAAATCGTGGCCATGGGCGTTGCCTTTGTCTGTGTTTTTTACCTCTGGATAGCGGAAAGCCAAGATATCTTTATGCTGCAAGAAGCAAACCTTCAGCTTCTGGAGGCCCAGAAAGACCTGAAGGCTAGCCATGTGGAAGCCATCCTTTCTTTGATTCTCAGCCAGGAAGCGAAAGATTCTTATACCTACGGACATTCCGAAAGAGTCCGTCAATATGCGACGGTGATTACCCAAGAAATGGAACTTTCAACCGAGGAAATCGAAACCGTTTCCCGCGCCGCGAAGCTTCATGATATCGGGAAAATCGGCATCAAAGACGACGTTCTTTTTTGCAAAGAAATTCTTTCCGAAGACAAACTTGAAATCATACGCTCTCATCCCGTGAAAGGGCTGAAAATTCTGGAACCTTTGAAATTTCTTAATAAAGAAAAAGACATCATCCGTCATCATCATGAACGCTATGACGGAAAAGGTTATCCTGACGGCCTTAAAGGAGAACAGATTCCGCTGGGCGCGCGCATTATCTGCGTGGCGGATTCGTTTGATGCCATGCGCACGCAACGGCCGTACAATGATCCTTTAAGCAAGCAGGGAATTATCAACGAATTGAAGAATAACTCCGGAACGCAGTTTGACCCCGTAGTGGTTGATGCCTTCTTAAAACACATCGATCGTTTTTATGTTTGATCTGACCCGCCAAGAACGGCTTGTTCTTATTTTTCTTGTTTTGATTTGTCTTTTCGGAATATCCTTTCGGCTTGCCTTAAAAGTTAACCCTCAGCTCAACCGCATGGTTAATGTTTTAGAAGACGACAAGCTGTACCGTCCGATCGATATTAACCGCGCAAGCTTAGAAGACCTCATCCGTGTCCCCGGAATCGGCCCTGCCATCGCCGAACGGATTGTCACCTATCGACAAGACCATGGTTCATTTAAGGATTTAGAGGAATTAAAGACCATCCGAGGCGTTAACGCATCAAACGTTAAGATGATATCCAAATATCTGAAAATCGACTCAAGGTAATTCCATGAAGTCCCATCGTCCGCTTTTTTCTGTGACTCTTTGTCTGAGCTTAGGGATACTTCTTGATCCTGTCTGCCCGCTGTCTTTTAAGACACTACTCACATTGATATTGCTGACTTTATGCGCAAGCCTGATCGCCATCAATAAAAAGTCCGTCTCTAGCATTTTCTTATTAACGAGCATTATCTTGCTCGGCTTGGCCGCATCATTTCAGTACCAATACTTGTCCAAAGACCACATCGATCATGTCGCAAAATATTATCGGTCAACTACCGTGGAATTGGAAGGCGTGGTTGTCTCGGAGTTACGAGAGCAGAATTTTTTTCAAGGAAAGAAGACTTCGTTCGAATTGGATGTTAAGCGTTTTAAGACACGATGGGGTTGGCGCGTAAAAAGCGGAAAAATTCTTGTTCAGCTCTTTCGCCAAGACAATATTTCTTACGGCGATGACCTTATCTTAGAGGGAAAACTTCACAGGCCGTTTGATTTTTCGGATGATAGCCCGTTTTCCTATAGGGATTATTTGAGTCGGCGGCAGATTAAGTTGATTCTGAGCGTCAAAAAAGACGGGGTCCTCCGGCGGGTCGGTTCAAACCAAGGACACATGTTCAAAGAGCTTTCTTTGCGCGTTAAAGATAAGCTCAAATCCATTCTTAAGAATCAGCTGACTCCCCATGAATCGGGCTTAATGCAGGCGATTCTTTTGGGGGATCGATGGGATATTCCGCAGCATATTCGCGAATTATTTATTCAGACAGGCACGGCCCATATCCTAGCGATCAGCGGGTTACATATCGGCATCATCGCTTTCTTGATATTCGTTGTTCTTAAAATGATGCCTTTGCCGCGTAAAGCCCGATATGTTCTGACGGTTGTTTTTTTATCGTGCTATGCCTTCTTGACAGGCGGCCGGGCGTCGGTTATACGCGCGACCATCATGGCTAATGTTTTTCTCTTGAGCTTTCTTGTCGAGCGGGAAACGGAACCCGTCAACTCATTATCTCTGGCGGCCCTGATTCTCTTAATGTTTAATCCGCTGAATCTATTCGATGTTGGTTTCCAGCTGTCTTTTATCAGCGTTTTTTCCATTATCTTCTTTTATCCGAGGTTTTTTCGCACTGTTTCCAATGGCCGGTTAAATCTTAAGAATCGATGGATTCTGTTGTCCGTCCAGTCGTTGATTGTTTCCGTTTCGGCCTGGCTGGGCGTTGCGGGCTTGATTGCGTATCACTTTCATATCATCACCCCGATTACGGTCTTGGCCAATTTTCTGATTATCCCTTTTGTTACTTTGATCGTGGCCTTGGGTTTGGGTTTATTGATGGCGGGCGTGCTTTTACCTCAAGTCGGTTTCATCTTTGCGATTTGCGTCAAGTTAATTCTGAATTTGGCCGTTATGATTATTTATCTGATGAGTCGCTTACCCGGCGCTTACATCAACCTCCAGCATGTTTCTTTCTGGCCGGTTCTGCTTTACTATGCTGTTATTTTTTTGTTACCTTTTGGCGTGCCTTTCTTGGTGAAGTTGACACTTCGACGACCTTGAAGCCGCGCCCTTTTCCGACGCTCAATCTCGTTTCGGTCGGGACATCGAATCGAGTGAAAGCGAGCGTCGGTGCAGGGCGCAGAAGGATCAAGCCGCTTGAGTGTCAATCCTGAGCCCGTTCGACTTCACTCAGGGCTCAGTCCATGGGCTTTTTGAGCCCGGGGACAGTCGAACGGATTGACAAAGCGATAGAAGTGTGATAAAGTTAACCCCATGAAAAAGTTATTAATATTAGTATTCTTATTAACCATTTCGTCTTCCCAAAGCTATGCGTTTTGGGTCTGGACGCCCGAAACCAATGAGTGGGTTAATCCGAAATTTTCCGTCAAGGACACGCCTCGAGAACAGCTGGATTATGCCCTGGAAAGCTATCAGGCTAAGGATTACAAGAAAACATTAGTAGAACTTGAGAAACTGATTAAGAATTATCCCCGCGCGAAAGAAGCCGCGGATGCCCAATTTTATATAGCCCTATGCTATGAAGAGCAAGGGGATCTTTTCAAAGCCTTCAAGTCTTATCAGACCGTGGTCGAAAAATATCCTTTCAGCGAAAGGTCTTCGCAAATCGTGGAAAAACAATATAGAATCGGAGAGCGGTTTCTTGAGGGAGAAGGCCAGCAAAATAAATTTGTTCGCGCTTTAGTCGGAAGTGATTACAATGTGATCGAGGTTTTCAGAACCGTCATCAAGAACGCTCCTTACGGTCCTTATGCGGCCCCGGCCCAGTACAAAATCGGTCTTTATCTTCTGGAAAAAGGTCTTTACCAGGAAGCGCGCGATGAATTTGAGAAGGTCATGAACGATTATTCCGATAGCCAGTGGGTGAAGGCGGCCAAATATCAAATGGCCATAGCCGATGCGCATCGCTCTGTAGACTCTCAGTATGATCAGAAGGTTACGCAGGCGGCGGTTAAAGAATTTAAAGAGTTTGTCGACGTGTATCCGGATGCCGAGCTTTCCGAGAAAGCTCGCAAGAAAATTCATGAACTGAGGGAAAAAGAAGCGGAAAACAATTTCTTAATCGCTCGTTTTTACGAAAAGAAAAAGGAGCTCGAAGCGGCGAAATTGTATTACCATACGGTGATTAATGACTATCAGGACACCTCTATCGCTGTCAAGGCCTTAGAGAATCTCCGCGCCCTGGAGCTTGGAAAAAAATGAGAAGATCCCTCTTATTTCTAATCATTCCGTTATTTTGTTTGTTTCTCGCCGGGTGCGGTTATTCGACCTCGTCCCTTTTACCGTCTCATTTAAAAACAATTTATGTCGCCCCTTTTGAGAATGCCATTCCCTACGGTACAGAAAGAAGCCGTAATCTCTATTACCCTCTTTTAGAAGTCGAAGTGACCAACAAAATTATCGACCGCTATCTTTTTGACGGCAATTTGAGAATTGCCAAAGAACAAAACGCCGATTTGATCCTCAAAGGAAAATTGCTCAATTATGAACGTCAGGCCCTGCGCTATTTTGACGACAGTCAGGACGTTCAAGAATATCGGCTTAATGTCATCGTTTCCCTTGAACTTTATGATACGGTCAAAGAGAAAGTAAAATGGAACGAGTCGAGTTTTATTGGCGAAACCACCTACTTTACCTCCGGCTCCTTAGCTATCTCCGAAGAAGCAGCCGTAGATAAGGCCGTGACGGATTTAGCACGTCGCGTTGTCGAAAGAACAATCGAAGACTGGTAGTTGAGACTAACGTCTATGATTTATCTTTTTTTAGGCGAGGATCGTCTATCCAAAGACGCCAAATTAGCTGAATTAAAAAAGAAAATATTTTCAAATCCCAGCGCGCTCAAATTCGACTACGAAGTCCTTGACGCCCCTGCCTGTGACGCGCAAACCCTCAAGAAAAGTCTCCTCGCCTTACCGGCCATAGCCAAAAAAAGATGCGTGGTCATCAGGGAATGCCATAAGCTCAGCCGGTATAACCAAGACATGTTGATCGCCTTTTCCAAAGACATGAAAGATTCTCCCATTGTGATCTTGGATTCGGATGTTTGGGATGAAAAGAATGCCTTTGTGCGCAAGATGAATCAGGCCGGGAAGATTATTCGATTTGCCACGCCAAAGGGAATCAATGTATTTGATCTTACGCGGGCGATTGGCTTACGAAAAACGGTGGAGGCGATGAAAATTCTCAGCGATTTACTGTCATCGGGGAATCATCCTTTGCAGATTTTGGGCGGATTGGTTTGGTTTTGGGGGAAATCAAAGAATCGCATGCCCGCAGGAGTTTTTGAAAACGGTCTTTTAGCGCTCCAGGCAGCCGATCTGAATATCAAAAGAAGTCGACTGACGTCTGAGCATGCTCTAGAGCTACTGGTTGTTAAACTTTGCTTATGAGACAGTGTTTGTCTATTTGATGGACGGAAACAACGGCGTACTGATGAAAACGCGGGACTAGCTTTTTTTAAGAAGAAGTTTGCTGAAGCGGGATTTTCGATGGGCGGCTGTATTTTTATAAAGGACATGGCATTTTACAGCCTTATCCAGTTTCTTAAAAACTATTCTTAAAGCCTCTTTGGCTTCGGCGATCTTATTCTGCGCAACCAAACCTTGATAGTTCTTGATAGTTTTCTTAAGCTCGGTTTTGATATCCAGATTACGCATTCGCCGTCTTTTATTGACGCGCAGGGCTTTGATTCCTGATTTTCGTTGAGGCAAAGTGATCACTCCTTTCTTAAAGCGCCTACTATAGCAAAGAGAATAATCCATGTCAACTAATAAATACGAACAACAGGATTCCCACCGGGGGATTATCCGTTCGACATCCATCATTTCTTTGGGGACCTTGAGCTCGCGTCTTTTGGGGTTTGTCCGCGATATTGTTCTCGCTAAGATGCTGGGAACGGCGATGCGCGCGGATGCCTTTTTTGTCGCTTTGCGCATTCCGAATCTTTTTCGCGATATCGTCGGAGAAGGGGCAACCAATTCCGCCGTCGTCCCCGTTGTGAGCGAATACGCCCAGAACAAAAGCAAAGAAGAGTTGTGGCGTTTTGTGAGCGTCCTTTTTGTCCTGGCACTCATCATGTTGAGCGCTATTACCGTGGTGGGTATTATTTTTGCTCCCGTGCTTGTTCGTGTGATTGCGCCGGGTTTCTTAGAAGATCCTCAAAAGCTGGAACTGACGATTCGCTTAACTCGTCTGATGTTTCCCTATCTTATTTTTATCGGCCTCACCGCCTATTTCATGGGAATCCTTTATACCTTCCGGTCCTTTTATGTTCCTGCCTTCAGTCCCTGTCTTTTAAATGTTGCCATTATTATCAGTGCATTTTTCGCGTCCAAGAACATGCCGGAACCGACGATCGGTTTAGCCATTGGTGTCTTGATCGGAGGGATCGCGCAGTTGGTTGTTCAAATCGGGCCCGTCCTAGGAAAAGGAATCAGATTTAGAAGGCCAAAGACTTTGGTTCATCCCGGAGCCAGGCAAATCGGACGCCTGCTGATTCCAAGACTTTTCGGTACGGCAATTTATCAACTGACGATTTTCGTGGACACATTTTGCGCGTCTTTGTCTTTTGTGATCGGTACAGGAGGAATAGCCGCTGTTTATTACGCCAACCGCATTGTTCAGTTTCCCCTGGGGGTGGTGAGCATTGCCCTGGCTTCTGCGATTTTGCCGACGTTATCGGCTCAGGCGGTACGCCAGGATATCGATCAACTCAAGAAGACGCTCATTTTTTCCCTCAAGAATACAATTTTTGTGATGCTGCCTTCGACGGTGTTTCTCCTTTTGTTATCGACACCGGTCATCAGGATTCTTTTTGAGCGCGGGGCCTTTAATGCGGAATCAACGCGTATTACATCCCTGGCTCTGATGTTTTATGCCCTTGGATTGGTTGGTTTCGGGGGTATTAAAATTATGGTTACGGCTTTTCACGCCCTTCAAGACACAAAGACACCTGTTCGTATAGCCGCCTGGTGCCTTGCCATCAATACGGTTTTGAAGTTTCTCTTGATGTGGCCTTTAAAAATCGGAGGGATTGCACTTGCAAGCGCTATAGCCGCTACGGTTAATTTTATTGTTCTGTTTATCATTCTCGATAGAAGATTGGGCCAGATGACCCGGGTCATGATCAGTTATTTCGGAAAGACAACTCTGGCAACCCTTGGTATGGGGTTGGCCGTGATTTTGTCTATGCAATTTTTGACTATGACCCATGAAGTGATTCGTCTCATTCTCACCGGCGTCATCAGCCTTGTTGCCTTTTGTGGGATTTCTTATTTTCTGAAAATCGAGCAAATCGGTTATATTTTACGATGGATATCAGCCAGAAGATAAAAGACATTCCCTCAACAAGCGGCGTTTATCTCATGAAAAACAAGGCCGCGCAAGTGATTTATATAGGTAAGGCCGTATCCCTGCGCAAGCGTATCCAATCGTATTTCCGAAAATCCCCTCATGATCTTCCCAAAACAAATAAACTTGTCAGCGAAATCGAAGATATCGCAGTCATTCGAACGGATTCCGAGGCCGAGGCCTTGATTTTGGAAGCAAGCCTGATTAAGCGCTATAGGCCCAAATATAATATTGAACTGCGCGATGATAAGAGTTTTCCTTCTATCGAGATCACCAAAGAAAAATTTCCTTTGATTCGCGTGATTCGTCCGCAAAGCCAGAAAAGAAAGAAAAGAGCAAAGGTGAAGGCGCCGTCGCAATACTACGGCCCCTATGTGAGCGCAGGCTTGATCCGTGAAGCGCTGATCATTATCCGACGAATTTTTCCGTTTCGTACCTGTTGCCCTTTGCCGAAAAAAGAATGCCTGGATGCGCAAATGGGGCTTTGCGAAGCTCCCTGCGCAGGAAAAATCAGCGTCTGGGATTATGCCAAAGATATCAGAAATGTCCGACTGATTCTGGAAGGCAAGAAGGATATCCTTTACAAAAATTTAATGAAAGACATGGAACGCTTGGCCCGCAAGAAAGATTTTGAAGAAGCGGCCAAGGTGCGTGATCAGATTCGCGCCATCGGGGCTTTGTATGCGGGGACAAAAGATATGAATTATTTTAAGGAAGCCGAACAATTGCAGCGCGCTCTTCATCTCTCCAGGCGGCCCGAGCGTATTGAGGCTTTTGATGTTTCCAATCTCATGGGCGAGCAGGCGGTCGGCTCCATGGTTTCCTTTTTAAACGGCCGTCCGGACAAAAATCATTATCGGCGGTTCCGCATTCGGGATGTCCAAGGCATTGATGATTTTCAAATGATCGCCGAGATTGTTCGCAGGCGGTATCGTCGACTCAAAAACGAAAAACGGATGTTTCCGGATCTCATCATTATCGACGGCGGTAAAGGTCAGTTATCCTCGGCCCAAAAAACCCTCGATCAAGAGGATATCCAAATTCCGATTATTTCGCTTGCCAAACAACAGGAAGAAATATTCTTACCGAACAGAAAACAACCTTTGATTTTACCTATGGATTCACTCGGGCTCAAACTCATTTGCCGGATTCGTGATGAAGCCCATCGATTCGCCATTGCCTATCATCGGCTGTTACGCAAAAAAGAGGTGATCGGTTGAGAAAAAGAAAAGAAAACAATCTAACCGCTTTTGAATGGAAAGTCCTCCAAGCGACGGCGCAAATACCTTTGGGGCAGACGCGTTCCTATCAATGGATTGCCGGAAAAATCGGTCACCCTAAAGCCGTGCGGGCCGTCGGTAGCGTCTTACATAAAAATCCTTTCCCCTTGATTATTCCCTGTCACCGCGTGATTAAGAAAGACGGTTCCCTGGGAGGATTTGCCAAGGGCCGGAAGATGAAAAGGAATCTTTTAGAAAAAGAGAAGAGCATCATTTCTCAATTTAAGAAATAGGATTACAAGAGCTTTGATAATTGCAATATCTTTCTTGTGCTATCTTTTTTCTTGTACGATAATAATAGAAATACATATATAACAATTAGTTGAAATATTATTATTGTATTTGTTTTATCCCCCACCACTTTTTATCAAAGTGGTGGGGGATTAATTCGGCCTCGCACTTATGTTCTCCGCCATAATTCGTGGCGGATCCATAAGTGCAGGCCTCATTAAAAGGAGTGTCCGATGAATATCAGTCGAATATTAAAATTAATGGTTGAGCAGGAATCCTCCGATCTTTTCTTGCGCGCCAACGCCGCGCCTCATGTACGGGTGCACGGAAAACTGCGCATTCTGGATGCCCAGGTTTTATCCAAGAATGATATGCTGACGATTACGGATTTTCTTCTGGCCAATGACAATCAACGGGAGATTTATGCCAAGGAGCTGGATATTGATTTTATCCATCAGGAGCCCGGGATCGGCCGATTCCGCGTCAATATTTTTACCCAACGAGGAAGCCCGTCTATTGTGGCCAGGTATGTCACGGATGCTGTTCATTCCTTCGAAGATTTGAATCTTCCCGTGGAGTTGTGTCGTCAATTCTGTGAAGAACCCCGGGGTCTTGTTCTTGTCTGCGGCCCGGCCGGAAGCGGTAAATCAACAACCATCGCCAGCATGGTCGAGTACGTGAACGCCACCATCGAAAAACATATTGTGACCATCGAGGACCCCATTGAATTTTTGTTCAGAGATAAGAAAAGCATTATTAATCAGCGGGAGCTGGGTATCGACGTTCCTTCTTATCCGGCGGCTCTGAAGCATGTGACCCAGCAGAGTCCCGATATTATTTTTATCGGGACCATTCGCGACGAGCCGACCATGAAAGCGGCCATTTCCGCGGCCGAGTTGGGGGTTCTAGTCATGTCCACGTTTCATACGATCAATGCGATTCAGACCATTGAACGGATCGTTAATTTCTTTCCTCCGCACCTTCATAGCGAAGTCAGAATGCAGCTGTCGCTTTTGTTGAAAGGCGTTATTTCCTTAAGGTTAATTCCGCGCAAAGACGGCAAGGGCCGTATTCCCGCCTTTGAGACGATGGTCGTGACGCCCACCATCGCTCGCCTGATTCGAGAAGGCAGCATCACGCAGATCCAATCCTTTATTGACGAAGGACATCTGTTCGGCATGCAGTCGTTCAAGCAATCTTTGGTCAAGCTTGTCAAAGCCAACATGATCCATGAGGACGACGCGCGTTATTTAGCCGACAGCAGGGATGAATTTGATCTCGAATTAAGAGGTATTAAGAGCCGCCATTGATGACCTTGTCGCTTTCCAAACCCTCCCGGCCCCTCATCGCTTTGTTTCTTCTGGGACTTTGTCTGACGCTCTATGCGGGAAGCATGAAGGCCGGATTTGTCATTGATGCCCATTATGCGGTTGAACGAAATCCTGTCATCAAGCAGCCAGCCCTTTATTATAAAATATTTACGGAAGATTTCTTTTCGGCTACCGATGATCCCTTTTTGCAGAAAATGTATTATTATCGTCCTGTCCCGCTTGTGACTTTGGCTATCGATTACCGATTATGGAAGCTGAAACCATTTGGTTATCATTTCAGCAATTGCCTGCTTCACGCCATTAATGCGTTTCTGATTTTTTGTTTGATCACGGCTCTTTTTAAAAATGATGCCTTGGCGTTCTTGACATCGGTGTTTTTCTGTATTTTGCCGACGCAGGAATGGGTGGTCAATTATATTCCGGGGCGGATGGACTTAGTCCAGGCCCTCTTTATCTTGCTGTCGTCTTTAGCCCTTGTTCGCGCGCTTGAATCGCGCGCTAAGGGCTATTTCCTGCTCAGTATATTTTACTTTGTCATCGCCCTTTTAAGCCGGGAAGTAACCGTTATTTATCCCGCTCTGGCTTTTCTCATATGTTATTTTATTCAGAAAAATGGACGAAAATCATTGCTGGGCGCTTTGCCTTTTCTTGCGATAAGCTTACTCTATTTGAGTATTCGATTTCTCTTTTATCCCATTACTTCCTCAGAGGAAAGTTTAGGGGTTTTGAGAACCTTTCTTTCCCTCGATGGCCTGGGGCATTGGATTTTTATTTTTGCGGCCTATATCAGCCGCTTTATTTTTCCGTGGTCTGTGCAATCCATCGTTTTCTCTGGTTTTCGATTCAGCCTGATCAAACTCCTTGTGTTTGGTTTTCTCATTACGGGCAGTCTCCTGGCCTCAATTGATATATTCCGCAAACATCAAAAAACATTTTTTGTATTTGGATGGGCCTGGATTCTTATTTCCTTTCTACCGTTTTCTCTGATGGTGTCTCAATTTTTGCTTATCGGACCGGTTCTCTCTGAGCATTATCTTTATTTAGCGTCCATAGGATTCTGTCTTCTTTTAAGCGGATTTATTCTTCAAGCACGTCCCAAAATACAGAGCGGGATCACGGCGTTGGTGATTATTTATTTCTGTGGTCTTGTTGTTTATAACAATACGTACTGGAAAGACGAGAAGACATTATTGAACCGCGTCAAATATTTGGAAGGCGAAGATCAATACGTGTCTTCGAGCCAACTCTTGGTGTTGAATGAGGATCCGGCCGCGGTTCTTAATCGGCTGCAGGATGTCGAGGACCCCTTAAAAAAGAAAAGATGGATATTGACCTTGGCGGACCATTACCTGAAACAAAAAGAATATTCCAAAGCCATTGAGTATTATGAACAATCTCTTAAGGGAAATCTTCAAAGCGCTAAAGTTTACAGAGGCCTGGGAGAAGCTTATGCCAAAACCAACCAAAGAGCATTGGCCATCGAAAGCTTAAAGAAATCTTTGAAGCTTAATCCGGCCGATGATTATACCAGCTATTATTTAGGATTTCTTTTTTACCAGCAGGATGACTTTCCGCAAGCGATTCGTTACTTGGAACAGTCGAGCTTCTATAATCCCGACAGCGCTGAGACCCTTTTTACCCTGGGTCTAGCGTATTTTTTTAACCAACAAAAAGAACTATCGGTACGGACGATGAAAAAAGTCGTTGATCTCGCCAACGACAAAGGGGCTGTCTATCAAGCGGTCGCGCAGGAAATGTATAAACGCGGGTATCAAAATGATGCGGCGTTCTTCCTTGAAAATGCCATGAAAATATTCCCTCAAGACCCCCGCATCCTGTTTATGCTCGGCCAGATTTATTATGGGCTGGGTGAGAAAAATATGGCCTTGGCCGTGTGGCAAGAAGCTTTTAATATCGAGCCCAAAGATCAGAAAACAAAAGATTATATTTTGAAGATCAGAGACAGAATCAAGGCCGTCTCGGCTCAGCCCTAATTGTTGTAATTCCTTTCAATGAGTCCGCCACTGGTTCAATGGCGGACGAATTAACACCGCCCGCCAATGAATCAATGGCGGGCGGTGGATTAAGCAAATACAATTATAATATTTCAACATAGTTATGTTATAATACCTCCGTTTTTATTACGCAAACAGACGGACAGGACACCATCTCATGTTTGATGTCATCATAAAGCAAATTCAGGTTTTGGAAGAGAAGCTCGCCCAACTCAGGGGGTTTCTTTGACCTTCCCAAGAAATGTGAAGAGATAGCCTCGATTCAAGAGCAGATGTCCCAGCCTACCTTCTGGAACGACGGTCAACAGGCCAATCAACGGATGAGAGAATTAAAAATACTGAAATCCACGGTTGAACCATTTCAGGAAAGCGTCAGTAAATTAAGCGAGCTCAAAGAACTGGCTGAGATCTCGCAAGACGACCCTTCACTTTTGGGGCAGATCAGCAAGAATCTAGAAATTGTATCACAGCAAATCAATGAAATTGAAATCAAAGCAATTCTCGGCGGTGAATTCGACAAAAACAATGCCATTTTAAGCATTAATGCGGGTGCCGGCGGAACAGAATCCTGTGATTGGGCGAATATGCTTTTGAGGATGTATACGCGCTGGGCCGAAGACAAAGAATTTAAAGTCAAAATCCTTGATATTCTGCCCGGCGAAGAGGCGGGAGTCAAAAACGCGACCGTTAGCATTATCGGAGACATGGCTTACGGGCTTCTGAAATCAGAAAGAGGCGTTCACCGTTTGGTGCGGATTTCACCTTTTGATTCCAACAAACGCCGGCATACCTCGTTTGTTTCCGTCGATGTGATCCCCGAGATTGAAGATGATATTTCGATCGAAATTGATTCCGATGATCTCAGGATAGATATTTTCCGCTCCTCCGGTCCCGGCGGGCAAAGCGTCAATACCACCGATTCGGCGGTGCGCATGACTCATATTCCCACAGGGGTCGTCGTGCAATGCCAGAATGAACGCTCACAGCTTCAGAACAGACAAATGGCCATGCGTATTTTGCGCGCGAGACTTTATGAGAAGAAGCAAAAAGAAAAGGATGAAAAGATGGCCGCCGAGTATGGTCAAAAACAGAAAATTGAATGGGGCAGTCAAATCCGCTCGTATGTTTTACAGCCCTACAGCCTCGTCAAAGACCACCGCACGGATACAGAAACCGGAAATGTTCAAAGAGTTTTGGAGGGAGATATCAATCTTTTCATTGAGGCTTTCTTAAGGACAAGGAAAAAGTAAAATTATAGTTTGCTGTACTCCGAGTCCGCCACAAGCATTGGCGGACTCGGGGTCAATTCGCCCGCCACTGAATCAATGGCGGGCTCATTGAGAAGAAATAATTATTATGTTTGATTTTTTTATTCGCAAAAGTTTGATCAAAAACGCTCAGAAATATATCCATCGGCTTAAGCCCGAGGTCAATGCGCATATCCCTAAAGATTTGCCTTTGCCTTCGGTGGGCGTCATCAGGAAAATGAGCCTGACCGTTTCTAAGATCAACAAACTGGAAGAGCAAATCAAAAAGCTTACGAATGACCAATTGCGCGCCAAGACCAAAGAGTTTAAGACTAGGATTCATCAGGCCACGCAAAGACCGCTTGAAGAAATACGCCATATCGAAGAACAGTATAAGGTAACGGATATCGCGCAGGACAAAGAGCAGTTTGCCTCTGAATTCGAGCAGCTGGACAAGGAGCTCAAAGAGGTTTATCAAAATAGCCTTGCTGAGATATTGCCCGAGGCCTTTGCGGTTGTACGCGAGGCGGCTTGGCGTACGGTCAACATGCGGCATTTTGATGTTCAGCTCATCGGCGGTATTGTCCTGCACGAAGGAAAGATTGCCGAAATGGCAACCGGTGAAGGAAAAACCCTTGTGGCGACTTTACCGGCGTATTTGAATGCCTTGACCGGCTGCGGCGTGCACGTCGTGACCGTCAACGATTACTTGGCCCGCCGGGATCAAGAATGGATGAGACCGATTTACGAAAGCTTAGGCCTAACGGTGGGCGTGATCCAGCATGATATGAGCCCGCAACAGCGGCAAGTGGCCTATGCCTGTGATATCACCTACGGCACAAACAATGAATTCGGTTTTGATTATTTACGCGATAACATGGTGATCGAAAGTGCGGAAATCGTGCAGCCCCGTCATTCTTTTGCCATTGTCGATGAGGTGGACAGCATTTTGGTCGATGAAGCACGGACGCCTTTGATTATTTCGGGACCCGCGGAGGAATCCACGGACAAATATTACCGCGCCAATGATATCGCCAAGCAGCTTCGGGGGCGCCGGATTACCGAAAAAGAAGAGATCGAAGCCAAATATAAGGGCGAAGATTTATCCGTCGGATTTGATTATGTGGCCGATGAAAAAGCACACTCCGTCTCCTTAAGCGAAGCCGGCGAAGAAAAATCCGCGCGTCTTTTCGGCGTCGCGAACCTTCATGACATCGAGACCATGGAATACCGTCATCATGTTCTGCAATCCCTGCGGGCCAAGGAATTTTTTAAGCGGGATGTCGATTATGTCGTGCGCGACGGCAAGGTGATGATCGTGGACGAATTTACCGGCCGTATGATGCCGGGACGGCGCTGGTCAGACGGGCTCCATCAGGCCGTGGAGGCCAAAGAAGGGATCAAAATCGAGCGGGAAAATCAGACGCTCGCGACGATCACTTTCCAGAATTATTTTCGCATGTATGACAAATTATCGGGCATGACCGGCACGGCCTATACCGAGGCCAATGAATTCAAGCAAATTTATAATCTCGATTGCGTGGTGATCCCGACCAACCGGATCTTGCAAAGGACCAATCATGCGGACGCCATTTATAAAACGACCAGGGAAAAATACAATGCCGTCGTCGAGGAGATCGTTGATTTGCACAAGAAGGGCCGGCCGGTTTTGGTTGGGACCATTTCGATCGAGAAATCAGAACTGATTGCGGATCTGTTAAAAAGACGCGGGATTCCCCATCAAGTCTTGAACGCCAAATACCACGAACTGGAAGCGCAGATTGTGGCGCAGGCCGGTCGTTTTCAAGCCGTGACCATCGCAACCAACATGGCCGGGCGCGGAACCGATATCCTTTTAGGCGGTAATGCCGAATATTTGGCAAAGAATTTGCTCACAGAGAAATCCGGCGAGGAAGATGCCCAAAACCAGAACGAGGAGTCGTTCAGAAAATTTCTTGAACAATTCAAGAGCCAGGTCAATGAGGAGCACGCCCAGGTGGTTGACGCAGGGGGGTTGCATGTTTTAGGAACGGAGCGCCATGAATCCCGACGCATCGATAATCAGCTACGCGGTCGCTCCGGCCGGCAGGGTGATCCTGGATCTTCCCGTTTTTTTGTCTCCTTGGAAGACGACTTGATGCGCCTTTTTGGATCGGACCGGATTATGCTCATTATGGATAAGTTAGGAATGGAAGAAGGCCAGGTCATCGAGCATCCGTTGGTCAGCCGAGCGCTAGAGGTGGCCCAGAAAAGAGTGGAGGGCCACAACTTTGAGATCCGAAAACAATTATTGGAATACGACAATGTTCTCAATAAGCAAAGAGAAGTGATCTATCGTTTGCGTCGATCCGTCCTGGAGAATGATGGCATCAGAGAAAAAATACTTCAGGCGATTGAGGATTTGGTCCATAGTATGGGCACGCAATATCTAACCTTAAAGCAGGGAGAATCAGACTGGGATTTAGAGGGCCTCAAAATCTATTGTCAAACGCAATTTGGATTTAATCTTCGGATGGAAAAAGATGAACTCCAAGCGGCCTCCGAAGAGGATATCCGCCAGAAAATTCTCGATGGCCTGATTAAAATCTATCAGGACAAAGAGCAGTCTCTTTCGCCTGAGCGTTTGCGCGAATTCGAAAAAATGCTTCTTCTGCAAACCATCGACTCCAAATGGAAAGATCATCTCTATGCCATGGACCGGCTCAAAGAAGGTATTGGTTTGCGCGCCTTAGGCCAGCGCGATCCTTTGATCGAATACCAAAGGGAAGGTTTTTCGATGTTTGAGATGATGTACGAGTCCATCAACCAAGAAGTCGCGCAAATGATTTTTAAGATCAAAACGGCCGAGTCGAAGGAGCGACTCAAGGGCGTTTTTACGTCCTTACCTCAGGAATTCGTGCATCAGGATTTTTCCAGCCTTTCCGCGCAAAGAGAGCCGTCTCACCCATCCGGAATGACATCTCAGAGCCGAGGTCAACAAGGACCTGTGCGAGCAAAACCTATCCAAAGATCATCCGATAAAGTCGGCCGCAATGATCCATGCCCGTGCGGCAGCGGCAAAAAATATAAGAAATGCTGCGGAAAATAAAAAAGATAAGCAAATTCAAGCGCTTCAAAACATTCTGGCTTTCTGTCGCCAGCGCGCTTTTATTGAATTTCTCTTTTCCCAAAATACATTTTGCCTTTCTGGCATTTGTGGCCCTGGTTCCGTTCTTTCTGGCTTTGGATGGCAAGAAGCCGAAGAGGTGTTTTTGGATCGGATATTTTACCGGCATTTTGTTTTTTGTCATGACGCTGTACTGGTTTATCCATGTGACCGCCGCCGGCGCGTGCGCCTTGATTCTCTATCTATCGCTTTATTTCGGCCTTTTTGCCGTCGGATATTGTGCGTTTTCAAAAAAATCATTTCTGACTAGGCTCATTTTGCTACCTTGCCTGTGGGTGGGGCTTGAATTTTTACGCGCGCATCTTCTCACCGGATTCGGATGGGTCAGCCTAGGTCAATCGCAGTATACAAATCTCAATCTTATTCAGTTTGCAGATATCACCGGGATGCTCGGCGTTTCTTTTTATATCGTCATGGTTAATGTTCTGGTCAAAGAATTTGTTGCTTTCCGATTACATAATAATTTTAAGGCCCATCGGCATGAAATTTTTGCGCCGTGCTTTCTCGTTGTGATTCTGACAACCGTGATCTTCACCTATGGTTTGGTCCGCATGGACCAAGACATCGACGGACCCGCGGCTAAAATTGCCGTTGTTCAAGCGAATATAGCCCAAGACCTCAAGTGGAGTCCACCAGCCTGGCCGGTGATTCTGGAAAAATACCTTGTTCTGACGCGGGAAGCCGCCCAGGAGAATCCGCAACTGATTATTTGGCCGGAATCTTCTTTTCCGGGTTATGTCTGGGAGATGCCGGAGGTTTTTGAAGAATTAAAAGATTTTGTACACGAAATGCGTATCCCTTTGTTAATCGGCTTGGTGACGCGCGTCAATGATCGGTATTACAATTCTGCGGTCCTTATCAGCGAGGACGGAGAGGTGATTCGTCAATACGATAAGCTTCATTTAGTGATGTTCGGAGAGTATATTCCGCTAAGAAAAATGCTTCCTTTCTTGTCTACGATTGTGCCGATCGATGATTTTACGGCCGGACGAAATTTCACACTTTTTCCTATTCCGGGACTTAAGGGAAATAATAAGAAATTATCGGTTCTGATCTGTTTTGAAGATACGGTTCCCGAGCTTTCGGCCAACTTTGTGGGCCGAGGAGCGAATCTTCTTGTCAACATTACCAATGATGCCTGGTTTAAAGACACAAAAGCCCCTTACCTGCATTTGGCCGCGAGCGTCTTTCGTGCTATTGAGAATCGACGTGGATTGATTCGCGCGGCCAATACGGGCGTGAGTTGTTTTATTGATGCAAAAGGAGAAATCATTCGCGAGGTCCAAGATTCTACAGGCAAAGCAACATACGTCACGGGAGTCCCCATGGAGAATATAGAGCTGAGCCAACGAAAGACTTTCTATACAAAGTATCAAGACCTCTTTGTCTATTTCTGTTTTGGCTCTATACTATGGGGGATTCTGATAAAGAAATAAACACGTTAGAAGGAAATTTTGTAATTGAATTTGTTTTACCCCCGCACCAATTATTTCATAATTGGTGCGGGGGTCAGTTCGGCCTCGCACTTATGTTCCCCCGCTTCTTGCCCCGCAAAATACGGGGCAGCGGGGTCCATAAGTGCGGGCCTCATTGAAAGGAGTGACGCCATGTCAAAAAGATCTGTCGGAATTACCGCGATCGGTTATGGATTATCCTTGGTATACGGAATCGGATTGGCTATTTATTTAGGCGCTTTCATCGTGTCTTTTGTCGACCAAGGAGCTGTTTTGCAGTCGGCCTTATTCACGAATGAATTCAATAGTCTTGAGGAATTTCAGCGATATGCTGTTATTATCTGGGTTTTATGCCTTCCTCAGCTCATCGGTCTTTTGGGAGTTCTCAATTTAAAAGAATGGGGCCGAAAACTGGTGGTATTTATGAATATTGTCAGCTGCGTTTATGTGATCTACCGCATGGGTTTTGTCGTGAAAGGCGTGGATCCCTTATCTATTGCCCTCATCTTGATTTATATCGGGATCATCGCATTCTTAAGCTGGTCCAAGATCAAAGATCAGTTTATCAGCGACGTGAAGACCTTTCAGAAAAGAATTCTGATTGTGGACGATGACCGCGGTCTTTTGAAATTGGTCAAATCGGTGTTAACCAGGAAGGGGTTTCATGTGTATGCGGTCAATACAGGCGAAAAAGGTTTACGCCTGACCAAGAAGGTCAAGCCGGACCTTGTTATTCTTGATGTGATCTTGCCCGGAATTAAAGGGCGGGATGTCTGCGCTCTTTTGAAGCAAGATGAACGAACAAAGAATATTCCGATTATCTTTCTGACCTCAAAGCAATCGGATGATGACATCAAGGCCGAGCTCGAAGCGGGCGCCGTCGCGCATTTGACCAAACCCTTGGATTTACCGACTTTGATTATGGATGTGAGGAAAATTTTAGGTGTTTAAGAATACTTCTAAGAAATTGGCTGTTGCTTGGATTATCCTTTGTTGATAACTAATTTGATTATTGGGGAAACAGAGAAAACATTGATGAATAAACAAGAGGAACTAAATATAACTAGTAAATTTTTGATTCATAAATATAGTCATTGTAAAGAATGGGAAATTATGAATAAGAATGAAGTAAAAAAAGTATTTCCCAGCTATAATGGCGAGAATCCAGATTGCGTGATATCCGATGGCAGACAGCATGTCGGAGTTGAATGTTTCAAATTATGTCTAACCGTATCACCACAGCTTGAAAGTAAACGCGACGAGGATGGCCATAAGATTATAAATTTGCTACATAGGCAAAGCAAATTTCCAAAAAAAATAAATATGTTACAGGTGGATACGGAAAAGCATATTAAAGCTCTAAAAAGATATGGCCTCGCCCTTCAAGATAAAATCGATGACATTTTAAAGCAAGAATTGCCCGATAAGTTTGCAAAAAGTGATGGGTATGTTACACCAGGTGTATGGCTTTTAGGATACGCTAATGAATTTCCTTCACAGATGAATCTGATACATAATGTTATTGAAGATAATGCGGTAGATGCCTTACGGCAAATGATTGCAGGAATGAATGTGCCGCTGAGAATAAAAAAAATATTTTTGTTCGAAGTGGATATTAACCAGGTAAATCATTTATTAGAGATATTCACGCGGTAGAAAAATGTTTTTGGAAAAAACATAATTAGGGCGCTAAATGTCGGTGATCGTATATCTTGATGAAAGCGGTGATCACTCATTAGAACTTGTCGACAAGGATTTCCCATTTTTTGCTCTCGCGATGTTTATCTGCGAGGAAGCGATATATAATCAGAAAATTTCACCAGCCATCAATCAATTCAAAATGAATTTTTTCGGCCACGAGGCAGTTATTATTCATTCGCGGGATATACGCAAGGCCCAACGCGATTTCGGCATTCTTACGAATCCTGTAAAGCGGGCGGAGTTTTATAGGAAATTGAATCAAATAATGTCGGATTCGGATTATCAGTTGATAGTTTCCATCATAAAAAAGCAAGATCATAAAGAAAAATATGGTATATATGCAGCTAATCCTTATGATTTAGGAATGACGTTTTGCATGGAAAGACTCTTGCCTTTGCTTGAAGAAAAGAAACAAGACAAGGTGCAACTCATCGCAGAGAGTCGCGGCAAGAAGGAAGATGATGACCTGATGCTAAGTTTTCTGAGGATTGCTAACCAGGGCACGAACTACATTCCCGCAGATCGATTCAAAAAGATAAGTTTTAAGTTGAAATTCGTACCCAAGATAATGAATGTCGTAGGTACGCAGTTGGCGGATTTGGCGGCTTATCCCGTAGCCAGACATATCCATAATCCCAGTAAGCCGAATCCTGCCTATAATATTGTCAAAACTAAATTTTATAAGGGTAAAGGATGGGTTCAGGGATTGAAAATATTCCCATAAAAGCAAAAAGCTCCGATTTTCACCAGAGCTTTTTGTCGACCGGGAATCCCCAGTCCCTTGAATCAAATTCTATATAAACTATACAAGAGAAAACATGGTTTGTCAAGATTTTTGAAGGTAGAAATACGAACTATGAACCTAGTCAAGTCTTTATGAATAACGACACCCAAAACCATGACCAGACACCAATGATACCTATACCGATAACGAAAACGAATATATTGATTTTTCCAAGAACGCATAGGATACAGGGAGCTCAAACATGGACATAAGAAATGTAAAAATCGAGAAACCCGACGATGTGAACGTGATTATCGGTCAATCCCATTTTATCAAAACCGTGGAAGACCTTTATGAAGCCATTATTTCGTCTGCTCCCCAGATGCTTTTTGGTATTGCTTTTTGCGAGGCTTCGGGGGCGTGCAAGATTCGCCTGGAGGGCAATGACGAGAATCTTAAAAAACTGGCCGCCAAGAACGCGCAAGCCATTGGGGCCGGGCACAGTTTTGTCATTATGCTTCAAAAAGGTTTCCCGATCAATATTTTAAACCAGATCAAGAATACTTGCGAAGTCTGCACGATTTTCGCGGCTACGGCCAATCCCTTAGAGGTTATCATCGCCGAAAGCGAAACAGGACGAGGGATTTTGGGTGTCATCGACGGCCAAAAACCCAAAGGCATAGAGGATCAAAACGATATCGCCTGGCGTAAGGATCTCTTGCGTAGATTCGGATACAAACGTTAATCATGCTTTTTCGCGACCGAATAAAAATCTTTAAAAGAGCCATGGCCCGCCACGGCCTGTTGGGTTCGACCTGGATTTTGACAAGGTTGCCTTACGGCCTCGTCAAGATTATTGCGCGTGGCATGATGGCCATCGGTTTTCGTTTGACCGTCAAGCAAAGGCGTATTGCCATGGAGAGTTTGCATATCGCCTTAGGTGCGGAAAAGTCCGAGAAGGAGCTCAAGAAAATATACCGCGATTGCTTTGAGAACGTCGGCCGCAGCATGATCGAAATGATTTATTTTATGGCGCATCCGGACATGATCAAAGAACGGGTGACTTTTGAAGGTAAAAACCACTTGGACGAAGCGCTCGCCCAAGGTAAGGGCGTGGTCGCGATCAGTGCTCATTTCGGTAACTTTCCTCTTATGCTTTTGCGTTTGGTGCAAGAAGGATACAAAACTAACGCGATTATGCGCGCCACACGCGACGAGAAAATCGAAGAATATTTTCAGAATCTGCGCACGCGTATGGGGCTTCATACGATTTACAGCCTGCCGCGCAAAGCCTGCGTGGACGAATCATTGAAAGTTTTGCGAAACAATGAATTTTTATTTATCCCCCTCGATCAGAACTTTGGTTCCGGCGGCGGTGTTTTTGTGGATTTCTTCGGCCAGCAGGCCGCAACCGCCACAGGACCTGTAGTTTTTTCCATGCGCACGGGCGCGCCGCTTTTGCCTGTTTTTATGGTCCGCCAAAAGGATGATACGCATAAGATTCTCATCGAGCCGCCGCTTAATCTGATAGAGAATCAAGATGATAAGGAAACCATTTACGTCAATACGGCGCGCATCACATCCATCATCGAACAATATATCCGCCGGTATCCCGAAGAATGGGGCTGGATGCATCGGCGTTGGAAGAGCAAGCCTCCAGGTCAACCGGCATCGTGAAACACAGGAGGAACTATGGCAAAGTTACCCAAGAAAATCATATATTTTTTTAGCGGTTTTGTTTTTTTGATTTGCGGAATAGCGTTTATTTTGGGGTATTGGCCTTATGTGGTTGTTTTATTCAAAGGAGTGATCGGCATTTGTCTGGCCTTTTTGGGTCTGGTCGTGCTTTTTTTCATCAAGGAATAATATTGCCATTTGGTAAGGTCATAAGAAAATATTAATCGTGTTCCGAAAATTTATATTCTAAACGCAGATTTACGCAAATCAAACGCAGATGGTCGCAGATATTTTATCCAGTATACTATTAAAGAAATCAATCTGCGTTAATCTGCGTGAAATCTGCGTTAATCCGCGTTTAAGTTCTTTAAAAAAATTAATATTTTAGGAAAACTATGGTTTGGTTACAATTTTTGACAAGCGCCCTGTTGATTGTTATTGCGGGCGTCAAATTAGTCAAATACACGGACATTTTAAGCGACAAGTTGTCCTTGAGCAAAGCTTGGCTTGGAGTAATTCTCTTAGGCCTGGTGACATCCCTGCCGGAGGCCATTACAAGTATTACGGCGCTCATTTCTTTTCAGGCGACGGATTTGGCTGTCGGTAATATGCTTGGCAGCAACCTGTTTAATTTGATGATTATTGTTCTTTTGGATGCCATGTACCGCAAAGGGTCTGTTACCGACGCTATCGAACCCAATGCCGCCAATATTTTACCGGCCGTTTTTGCGATTCTTCTTTCCATGATTGTGGGTACGGAGATTTTTATCGGCTCAAAAATGACTTTACCAAGAATCGGATTTATGAGTTATGGTTTGCTTGCGGTCGCCGTCATTTATCTTGTTGGGATACGGATTTTGGGAAAGATAGGTGCCATCGGCTCTCTGAGCGGACCGGTCTCATCGGCAGGCAAGAACAGCCCGATCTTGTCAAAAGTTATTCTGGTCTTATCCCTGAATGCCGTTTTGGTCATCGTGGCTTCAATCGGGTTGACGGATTCTTGCGAAACAATTGCCCATTTGACGAACCTTGGCCGAACGTTTATCGGCAGTACGCTTCTGGCATGGTCGACGAGCCTGCCGGAAATTGTTGTGTCTGTTTCGGCTTTTCGCATCGGCTCCTTTGATATGGCCTTCGGGAATATTTTCGGAAGCAATATGGTCAACATGTTCATTGTGTTTATTTGTAGCTTTTTTTATCGCAAGGGACCGATTCTTGCGGCTGTTTCGCAAACTCATGTGTTCTCGGCCATGGCTGTGATTATGATCAGTTGTCTGGCGCTCGCCGGGATTTTCTCCAAGAATAAAAAGAAATACGCGCACATGGGTATTGATTCCATTACCATGAGTATTTTTTTTGTTGTCATTATTGCCGTGCTTTATCGGCTGAAATAAAAACTGTTTTTGTTGGAGGTATGGGCATGGTTAGAGTCTTGTTGTCGTTTTCGTTGTGGTTATGGTCGGCAAAAAGTCTTGTTCACAAATAACGACACCCAAAACCATAACCAGACACCAACGATGCCTATACCGAGAACAAGAACAAATAAATAGGTTTTGATTTAACAACATTAATGTAAGGAGAACTCCATGGGAGCACGATTAAAACGATATTTTATTTCGGGGTTAATCATTTTTTTGCCGCTGGCGCTGACAGTGTATTTTTTTGTGCTGATGATTCAGGTGGCTGACGGATTATTGGGGAAATTCATCGAGCCGTATTTTGCCCGTGAATTCGGTTTTTACTTCCGGGGCATCAGTATTATCGTGAGCGCCGCGATTATTTTTCTCATCGGGTTTCTGGCGACGAATTTCTTGGGACGCCGTCTGTATCCGGTTTTTGAAAATTTGCTTTTACGATTGCCCTTTTTCAAGCAGGTCTATCCGGCCTTTAAGCAGATGGCCATCTTTTTATTTTCACGGGAACGACCGGCTTTTAAACAGGTTGTTTTGGTGGAATACCCCAGAAAAGGTATCTACTCGATCGGTTTTTTGACCAATGATACCGGCGGACGACTGAATCAGAAACTCCGGCATGAACACTGCAATGTGTTTGTGCCCAGTTCCCCCGGGCCTCTAACCGGATTTGTTATTTTGGTTCCCAAGCATGAACTGATTTATCCGGATATCAGCATTGAAGACGCAATCAAACTCATCGTTTCCGGAGGCGTTGTCAATCCTTGATGATTTTCTCGCAACGTTGATGAAGAAGAGAATCCGACTCATTATTTTTGATCTTGACGGAACGCTGGTCAATGCCTACCCGGCCATTGAAGAAAGCTTCCGTTATGTGATGAAGAAAATAGGTCAGTCGTCCCCGAACAGCTTGACCATCCGACGGGCCGTGGGATGGGGAGACCGGCATCTCTTGAGGCCTTTTGTGGGAGAGAAGGGGCTTTCTTTAGCGCTGAAGCTTTATCGGGCGCATCATGTGTGGTCTTTGATACGCAAAACTCGGTTTCTTATCGGCGCCAAGGAGCTGATTAAGAAATTGAGAAAAAGAGGCTACCGGTTATCCGTGGCCAGCAATCGTCCCACCCGGTTTTCGCACATCATCTTAAGGACGCTAAATATCAGAGATGATTTTGACTATATTCTTTGCGGTGATAAGATGAAAAGAGCTAAACCTCATCCAGACATTCTTTTGAAGATTTTGAAGAAATGCAAAGTCACACCCACTCAGGCCCTTTATGTGGGGGATATGTCGGTAGATATTTTAGCGGGAAAAAGAGCTCACATCAAAACCATTGGAGTGGCAACGGGGTCAAACACAAAACGCGAGTTGCAAAAACTGAAACCTTATCGCGTAATCGATCGCGTTTCTTTGGTTTATTCCATTGCTGAAGAGCTTAACAACCATCAACAACGTTGATTCATGAATGAAATATTATAGTTATTTTATTTCCCAGCACTAATTTTAAATCTCCAGGGACATACAAAATTAGTGCTGGGTTAATTCAGCCTCGCACTTATGTTCTCCGCCATAATTCGTGGCGGATCCATAAGTGCGGGCTTCATTAAAAAGGAGAGGAGAATAAGCAATGGGCAAAAGACAACGGCGCGGAAAATTACGATGGCGCTCCAAAAGAGCTCGACACGGCAAAAGTCCGACCAAAGGGCATTAATGATTTTGCAGGTATCCACTAACCATTTACTCAAGGGGGAGAAAGATGTTTAATCTATTGATATTGGCCCCGGTATGCTCGCTTGTGGCCTTGGCCTTTGCGGTTTATCTTGTGTTTTCTATTCTTAAAAAAGAAGAAGGCACCGACCGCATGAAAGAAATCGCCAATGCCGTAAAAGAAGGAGCGGGCGCGTACTTAAAAAGACAGTATATGGGGGTGAGCATATTTTTTGCCATTGTCTTTGTGATTCTATTGCTTCTTTCTCGTCAGGGATACCTGGTTGTTTTTGTTCCGTTTGCCTTCTTGACGGGCGGTCTCTTGTCGGGGCTTTCGGGTTTTTGCGGGATGAAGATTGCCACCAATTCGAGTGCCCGCACGGCCAATGCCTGTCGCACGAGTCTCAACGGGGGTCTGCGCATAGCCTTTTCTTCGGGCGCCGTGATGGGTCTGACGGTTGTGGGCTTGGGTCTTCTGGGTTTGAGCACTTGGTATTTCGGTCTGGATTGGTATTACACAACTGTTAAGAAATTTAACGACATAGACAAGTTCGCCGATATCACAAGTACTCTGCTTTGTTTCGGGATGGGCGCGAGCTTTCAGGCCCTGTTTGCCAGAGTCGGCGGCGGTATTTTCACCAAAGCCGCGGATGTGGGCGCGGACTTAGTCGGTAAAGTCGAAGCCGGAATTCCCGAAGACGATCCGCGCAATCCCGCAACAATCGCGGATAATGTCGGCGATAATGTCGGCGATGTCGCAGGGATGGGAGCGGATCTTTATGAATCTTACGTCGGTTCTATCGCGGCCACAGCGACACTTGGCATTGCGGCCGGCTTGGGTCATGTAGGCGTGGCGACACCGTTGATCATTGCCGCGGTCGGCATCATCGCGTCGATCATCGGTACATTTTTTGTCCAATCCAAAGAAGACGCCAAGCAAAAAACGCTTTTGATGGCACTGCGCAAAGGCATTTTTACCTCAGCCGGATTAGTTGCCCTTGCCTCGTTCTTTCTGGTTCATTTTCTTTTGGGAGAGGCGCACATCGGCATTGCCTGGTCCATTATTACGGGACTTGTGGCCGGAATTTTAATTGGTTTATCGACGGAATATTTTACCTCCTCCAGTTATAAACCCACGCAAAATCTTGCGGATGCGACAACTACGGGTCCGGCCACCTTTATCATTGCCGGACTGGCTGTGGGAATGATCTCAACCATCTTGCCGGTTTTGATTGTAGGAATCGCTGTGATTGCGAGCTTCGCTCTGGCCGGCGGTTTTGAGAATTTTACTTTGGGGCTTTACGGAATCGGAATCGCGGCCGTAGGGATGCTCAGCACCTTGGGTATTACGTTAGCCACTGATGCCTATGGTCCCGTAGCGGACAATGCCGGCGGAAACGCGGAAATGGCTCAACTCGAACCCGAGGTGAGAAAAAGAACGGATGCCTTAGATTCGCTTGGAAACACCACGGCCGCAACAGGCAAAGGTTTTGCCATCGGCTCCGCAGCTTTGACCGCCCTGGCCTTGATTGCTGCATTTAAAGAAAAGGCTATTTTAGCCGGGGGTTTGGTGACTTTGGATTTGATGAGTCCCCTAGTCTTGGTGGGTATTTTTTTAGGGACAATGCTTCCTTTTGCGTTTTCAGCCTTGACCATGAGCGCCGTGGGACGCGCCGGCGGAAAGATTGTCGTCGAGGTCAGGCGTCAGTTTAAGGAAATTGCCGGAATCATGGAAGGCACAACCAAGCCGGATTATGCCAATTGCGTGAAGATCGTCACCACCGAAGCCCAAAAAGAAATGGTGCTGCCGGCAATGCTTGCGATTATTACACCGGTCGCGGTGGGCTTGATTCTGGGCATCAACAGTTTGGGCGGGCTTTTGATCGGCGCGACCGCTTCAGGGTTTGTTCTGGCGATCATGATGGCCAATGCCGGCGGCGCGTGGGATAACGCCAAAAAATATATCGAAGAAGGTCATCATGGCGGAAAAGGGTCCCCGGCGCACAAAGCGGCCGTCGTGGGCGATACCGTAGGCGATCCGTTTAAGGATACCTCGGGCCCGAGCATCAATATTTTGATTAAACTGATGTCTATGGTCTCGATCGTTTTTGCTTCGTTCATCATACAGAATGCCTTGAAACTATTTTAAGAACGCTCTCATTTTTCTGATTTTTTGCTAAAGAAATTTTGGGCGCATGTTAGAATAATTCTGTTAATGAGGTCTGCACTTATGGATGCCGATCGTTGTCGGCTAAACATAAGTGCAAGACCGAATTAACCCCCGCACCAATTATGAAATAATTGGTGCGGGGGCATTTAACAAAGACAATAATCATATTTCAAATTCATCATGGATGAAAAGATCCAAATCGGTCAACCTCATCATCCCCGTCCTCAGTGGCGCTCGCGCGTCGGTTTTATCTTTGCGGCCTTAGGTTCGGCCATTGGCTTGGGTAATATCTGGCGCTTTTCCTATTTGTGTTATAAAAACGGAGGCGGGGCCTTCCTGATACCCTATACGCTTGCCCTTATTACCGTCGGGATTCCCCTGATGATCCTAGAGCTTGGCATCGGCCATCGCATGCGCGGCTCGGCACCCATGACTTTCGCGCGCATCAATCGCAAATGGGAATGGGCCGGTTGGTGGGCGGTCAATTGCGCGATGTTCGGCATCATGATGTATTATTCGGTCGTCATTGCCTGGTGCCTTAGTTATGTGTTTTTTTCTTTCAATTTAAGCTGGGGACAGGATGCCAATGCCTTCTTTTTTAAAGAGTTTCTCCAGATCAGCTCGGGACCGGCCGAAATCGGAGATATCCGCGCTCCTATCTTAGGGGCCTTAAGCGGTGTCTGGTTTTTAAGCTGGCTGATTGTGTTCTTCGGTGTGCAAAAGGGTGTGGAACGCGCCAATAAGGTTTTTATGCCGCTTTTGTTTGCGTTAACGCTGGTTCTTGTTTTATGGAGCGTGAACCTCAAAGGAGCTTTCAAAGGACTTGAAGTTTATCTGAAGCCGGATTTTTTGCTTCTTGCCAAACCCCAGATTTGGGTGGATGCCTTTTCGCAGATTTTCTTCACGCTGTCTTTGGCGTTCGGCATTATGATCACGTACGCCTCTTATCTGCCGCGCAAGGCCGATATCGTGATTGATGCGGTAGCGATTAGCGTCGGCAATTGCTTATATTCTTTTGTCGCCGGTTTTGCGGTTTTCGGGACGCTTGGGTATATGTCGTACTCGACGGGAAAGCCGGTGGCGGAAGTCGTGCGCGAATCCATTGGCTTAGCGTTCGTGGCGTATCCGCAGGCGATTAGCCTTATGCCCGGAGGACTCGCCAACCTTTTCGGTGTTTTGTTTTTCTCGATTCTTGTCGTGGCCGGGCTCTCAAGCGCGATTTCGCTGGTGGAAGCGTTCACATCGGCGGTTGTGGATAAATTTCATTATTCTCGAAAGGTCGTGGTGTCGGTTCTGTGTATTTTCGGATTTATGGGAAGCATGATCTTTACCGCGCGAAGCGGTCTTTATTGGGTCGATATCGTCGATCATTTTATCACGCATTACGGGCTCGTGGTGGTGGGGATTCTGGAATGCGTTTTGGTCGCCTGGATTTTTAAATCTCAAAAACTGCGTGAGCATATCAGCCACGCGGCCTCGGAGGCCTCGGCCTGGACCTGGCCTAAGGTTTTGAAGCTTTGGGAAATCAGCATCAAATTTATTACGCCATCAATCCTCATCGTTATTTTGATTAACGATATCATCAAGGAAGTCGCCAAGCCTTACGAAGGATACCCGTGGCTTTCGATTGTTTTGATCGGCCGGGATTGGTTGTTGTTTGCCCTGATCGCGGCTTTGGTGATCGCGGCACGCCCGTGGAAGCGGGATTTGGATGCGGATTAATTTGACTCTTTACTTATTGAAAAGGAGGACATAGTATGGTGACTGAAATGAGAAAGAGGCTTTTGCCTGCTGTGGTTGTTTTGCTTGCCTTGTCTTTGAGCGGATGCTGGCCGCTTATCTTCGGCACTCTGGCCGCGGCCGGCGGTTATGCCGTAAGCAGAGACACGATTCAGGGGGAAACGGAAAAAGATTTTGATGATGTGTGGCATGCCGCTATGGCTGTCGTACCCGTGATGGGTTCGGTCGTCTCGGAAAGTTATGAATTGGGCCATATCGAAGCCATCGTCAACGGCGCTAGGGTCAAGGTGGATGTTTTGCAGATGACATCTTCGATTGTGCGTTTGAAGGTGAAGGCGCGCAAGAATATTTTTCAAAGCCTCGTCAATGCCCAGCAGGTGTTTATCAAGATTATGAACAAAGTGAATGGAGAAGATTGATCGCTGGTTTGCGGCTAGATCGGTCATTGATACTTCGACGGCGCCAAAGTCTTGGTTGCCTTTGGACCGGAAATCAAGTAGTTCGAACTGCTCGTCGTATTTCAAGCTATACGGTGTTCAGTTGAAGCGGCGCCGCTCAGTATAACAACCCTGCCCGCCCCGCCGCTTCGCGGCGAAAGCCGCGGGCCGGGGGAGCAAATCCCGGCCTGAAAGGCCGGGGAGCGTCGAAGGGTTGACATCTTCAGAAACTCTGGTAAAATGTTGCATCTGAAAACAAAAAAAGGTTATGCCAATCCTACTTCGCTAAAAGGCTTTCGCGTTTAGCTTCGTAGGATTTGGCAAAATCTTTTCTCAATAAATGAAATTATTGAAGATTTTGCCAAGATAGCTCAGGTAGTAGAGCGCGGGACTGAAAATCCCGGCGTCCCCAGTCCTTCGATGCGATTCGGCATGATGGCGATTAACAAAGAAATTTTCCGCCGAGGTAGCTCAGGTAGTAGAGCGCGGGACTGAAAATCCCGGCGTCCCCAGTGCAAGTCTGGGCCTCGGCACATGTTATTCAACAAAAGCCATCATGCCGAATCTTACTCAGGATGGTGAGCGACCCCGCCAAAGGCGGGGGAGTCGAACCATGCAAGTCTGGGTCTTGGCATTCTTCTTCGCCAAAGTGTTTTCGCCTTTGGCTTCGAAGGAATGCCACGCCGATTTTTGTCGGAACACTTTTTTGACAAAAATCGGCAGGGCACTTTTCTTTTGGTAAAGGGAGGCCTGTCTATGCTTAAGACAATTGTTGTGATCTGTGCGGTCATTGTTTTTTCCATTTGCCTTTATTCTTTTCTACTCGGTAACGGCGTCTTTAAAGGCGATTTCGATAACGAAGCCCTGAGCTGGTATTTTCTAGCCAAGGGCATTTTTTGTGGGTTGTCCTTGTATCTGTCGTATCTGATCATTGAGTCGCTGAAGAAGAGGTAGGGAAGAAAAATTTGCCGTTCCGGCTTCGCTTCGAATAATTAGAAATGCCGATCCGGCTTCCCTTCAAAACTTTCGTTTGGAAGCTTCGCCGGATTCGGCACTTGATTTTTCTAAATAAATATTGTTGAAATCAAGTGCCGACGTAGCTCAGTTGGTAGAGCAACGGTTTCGTAAATCGTGGGTCGGAGGTTCAACTCCTCTCGTCGGCTTAAGATGTGTAATTTAAAACCCAGCCACAGTTTAAAAGTTCTTTTTAAAAGGAAATAGTAAAATTTTAATTTGGTGTTCCCCGAGTCCGCCACAAACTTTGGCGGACTCGGGGTCAATTCGCGCATATGATTTATACTCCCTATCGTTCGTATAAATCATGCGCTCATTGAAATGAAGAGACTCAAGGAAAGCTTTAAAAACAGAAACTTCTTTTGCCTCTGGCTGGCGCAGATCATCAGTCAGTTCGGCGACCGCATCAATCAAATGGCATTGATTGGGCTGGTGGCTGAGCGCGGCTTGAATTCCACCTTTGATCTGGCCAAACTTCTGTCCTTCAGCATCATTCCCGTCTTTATCGTCGGGCCCATCGCGGGGGTTTACGTCGACCGTTGGGACCGGCGCGTAACGCTTTTTGTCTGCGATTTCCTGCGCGGCTTTCTGGTCTTATCGATCCCCTTCTTGTTTATTTACCGCGAATCCATGATTCCCATTTACGTGATTGTTTTTTTGGTGTTTTCCTTAAGCCGTTTCTATGTACCGGCCAAGATGTCGATTATTCCGGAATTGGTCCCACAAACGGATCTCTTGATGGCCAATTCGCTTGTCAGCACAACCGGTATGATCGCCTTTGTGCTGGGATGTTTATTCGGAGGGTTGATTGTCGAAAATTTAGGTTCGGCCGGCGGGTTTTTCTGGGATGCCGTGACCTTCTTTGCCTCAGGAGTCCTGGTTTTATCCATCAGCTTGGAAATTAAAAAGAGTTTTAAAACACGAGAGCTCATCCGAGCCGGTTTAAAGACATCTAAAGAAATGATCGATGTTATTCATAAATCCGTGATGAGCGAAATCAAAGAAGGCGTCAGCTACTTAGTGAACCACAAGGATATCCGATTTATCATCAGTATATTGTTTATCCTTTTTTCGGCAGCCGGCGCGGTGTATGTGGTCATCATCGTCTTCATTCAAAAGGCTTTTAGCACGATCACGCGGGATTTGGGATTTCTCGCGGTCTTTTTGGGCCTGGGGCTTTTTGCGGGCGCGATTCTCTACGGCCGTTTCGGAAGGAAATTCTCGCGCATTAAAACCATGTTTTTCTGCCTTATCTTAGGGGGTCTCATTCTGATGACCTTTGCCTCGTTTGTTGAATATGTCCATAATTTTGCTTTGGCCGCGCTGTTGGCCTCAATTCTCGGATTTGTCGTCGGGCCCATCATGATCGCCACCAACACCGTTGTGCATGAAGTAGCCGATGAAAGAATGCTCGGCAAGGTCTTCAGTTCCCTTGAAATCGTGATTCACTTTGCGTTTCTTGTCAGCATGCTCTTAAGTTCCTTCTTGGCCGAACGCATAGGACATTTTGTGATTTTGATGTCTGTTGGTGTAATATTTGCATTTGTGGGTCTGGGCGGACTTTTGACTTACAAAAAACAGATTGTCTTTAAAATTTGAAATAGTATTTTTGTATTTGCTTAATCCCCGCCTACCATTGAATCAATGGCGGGGTTAATTCGGCTAACAACTTATGTCGTCCCGCCTTTGGCGGGACATCCATAAGTTGGAGCCTCATTAAAAGGAAAAACTCTATGATGACCTTTGCCTGTTTGGTTTCTGGCCGCGGCACAAACCTGCAAACCATCCTGAACGTCATCAAAAAAGGAAAACTAAAAACCCGTTGCGCTGTTGTCTTAAGCGACAATGAAAAGGCCTTGGCCTTGAAACGCGCCGTCAAAGCCGGCGTCAAGGCCGTGTACATCAACCCAAAAGATTTCCGCACGCGCGCGCTTTTTGATCGCGCGATTTTAGATTACCTGAAAGCCGAAAGGGTCGATTTTGTCGTCCTGGCCGGATTCATGCGCGTTTTAAGCCCCGCTTTTGTGCGGGCCTATCGGAATAAAATCCTCAATATTCATCCTGCGCTTTTACCCAATTTCCGCGGAGCCCACGCCATTCGGGATGCCTTTAAAAGTGGCGTCGATACAACCGGCGTCACGGTTCATTTTGTGGATGAAAAAGTGGATCACGGCCCAATCATTCTGCAAGAAAAAGTCAAAATCAGCCCAAAAGACACCCTCGCCTCGCTCGAAGCAAAGATTCACAAAGTTGAGCACAAGCTCTATCCTAAGGCCATTGATCTTTTTGTTAAGAAAAAGCTGAAGATTGCCGGCCGCAAAGTCAGAATTAAAAAATAATTGAATTATTTAAAGAACATTAAACGCAGATCTACGCAGATCAAACGCGGATTTACGCAGATATCTGCTAAGGATATCAGGGGATCGGGTGATCGGGGACTAGGTGATTGGGAAATAGGGAGATCAGGGACGTTATCATTTAAAAGTCCCCAATATCCGAATACCCAATTTCCTAGTACCGGATTTCCAGATCGCCTGATTACCCGCATTGATAATTATCTGCGTCAATCTGCGTTTAAATTTTGAATTTAACTGATTACTGCTGGAAAGATTTTAGCTGAAGAGGTCCGACGCTTGCCTTTTGATGGCTGCGCAAATCATGCAGAGTCACGTCCTTAAGTTGCGAAAAATCGTAATATTTAACAACGCTCGCAACAATGGTGAGGATTTCTTTTTGCGTATCCGCACTCGGCGTAAAATCGCTTTGTGTGTATTTGAAATTGATGCGTGCCGTGATTTGCTCGGCGAGAAATGCGCCTAAGGAAAGCGGAACGCACCCGATCGTCTCGCCTTTTGTGTCATTGACCAAGCGCTTTTCGCCTGCGGAATCCGTCAAAATCCGCTGCGTGTATTCTTCCTGCGGAAGAGAGTTCACCTGGTAACGCTTAAGATCATCAAAATAAAATGTGTGCGTAACCGCTATACCTTCGCGGATATCGGCAATGGTCAATTTGAAAAATTCCGGGGGAACGGGCACATCCAAATAAATGCGCGAAACAGCGCTAAATAAATTCCGGTACGCGCTGTTGTAGTTTTCCGTGTAGGCGCTCGTTAAACCGTTACCTTCGGGTTGCTTTGTCATCGGGATAATATCGTATTCGATTTTAAAAGCGCCATCGGCATAATCGTTTGTGAGGTATTGCACCGAAAACGGTCGGCCGGCCGCATTCTTCTCGACTGTTTTGTATTCAAACAAATTTTCTTTTAAAGGAAGATAGACCGAAAGCGTACGTTTGCACAACCGCACCACGACATCATAATGAAATTCTTTTTTGGCTAACGCCTTAAGGCGCGTTTCGTTGTCGCCCGTTTCTTGAGAATTGAGATTCTGGCAGCCCGGGCGTCCCGCCAGGACCAGGGTGATCAAAAAAAAGATAAGCACATGAGGTTTTGTCATGAACCGCATCAGGATATCTGAGGCCTTGAGGCAGGCTGCAGGCCGAACTGATCAAAGATGGCCTTGATCTCTTCGTATTCGAGCTCGCCTTTTTTAATCAGCTCCTTGGCAAAGTGCTCAAACAAATCATTATGTTTGCGCAAGATAGACTCGACTTCTTGGATGCAGTCACTCAGGATCGCCTGAACGTCCTCATCGAGCTTTTCTTTGGTCTTTTCCGAGACGCTATAGTCGCCGTTATAATTTCTTAAGGCTCCGAAATCACCCACCAATTGAGTTTTACCCATGCCTAAGTTCCAGACCATCGCATGCGCAGCTGTCATTGCCTGGCCAAAATCCGATCCCGCGCCTCCGCCGACACCGGATGTGGTGTATCCGAATTTCAGTTTCTCGGCGACATAAGCAGCGACGCAAAATTTAATATTCGCGAGTAATTCTTCTTTTGTTTTGGAGTGCGTTTCTTCGCGGGGCTGGAGGGAAACCATGCCAAGTGAGCCTTTGCGGGGAATGATGGTGGCCTTGATGATATCGTCGCTGGGATGCAAAAGATACCCGATGATGGCATGGCCGGCTTCATGGTAGGCTGTTTCTATTTTTTCTTTTTCGGTCAGAAGAATATTGGATTTATCTCCGTACTGAATGCGATCGTACGCATTCGATAAATCTTTGAAACAGATCGTATCGCGTTTTTCCCGCATGGCAAAAATACCCGCCTCGCGCACCATGCTGTCGATTTGGGAGGGCGAAAAATACGGAGTCTTTTGGGCCAGCAGCTTAGGGTTGCAGGAGACATCGGCCTTTACTCTTGAGAGATAAAAACCAAAAAGATCTTCGCGTTCTTTGAGATTAGGAAGCGTGATATAAATTTTGCGGTCAAACCGCCCCGGGCGCATCACAGCCGGATCCAGCATGTTTTCGGAAACATTGGTCGCCGCAAAAACAACGATGTTGTTTTCGGCCTGGCGCAGTCCGTCGAGTTCGGTCAAAAACTGATTGATGGCCGCGTTCATGCTTGAAGTCGCGCCGAAACCGCGATCGGTTGTCCGGGGAAAAGCAAACGCATCGATTTCGTCGATAAAAATAATGCAACCGCCTTCGGCCCTGGCCAATTTGCGGCCCTCTTTAAACGTTTCCTCGACCATCCGGGCGCCTTCTCCGACCCACATGCGCACAAAGTCGCTTCCGGTGCGCGAAATAAAAGGAAAACCGGATTCCGTCGCCATGGCCTTGGCCAGATACGTCTTGCCGCAGCCCGGCGGTCCCAGCATAATGACGCCCTTGACGATCTTGCCGCCCACGGCTTTTAATTTATTGCGGTCTCTTAACAGTTCGACAATTTCCCAGGCCTCTTTCTTGGCGGATTCCATGCCGATGACGTCATTCCATTTGACATTAACTTTTTCGGTAAGGATTTTATCGCCGCCCATTTTCTCGAGTGAAATCATAATGCGCGTAAGGGCCTCCTTAAGATCGTCACGATTGATGGTGCTGCGGCTCTGACGCGAGGCGATCACCACGGCTTCGCGCACCATGTTGTGGATATCCGAAGGGGAAAACCATTTGGCTTTTTCGGCAAAGAATGCGACGTCGATAGAAGCTTCCGCGCTGACCTTGCTCAGGTAATATTTGATTATTTTGGCCCGCTCGATCGCGTTGGGTTTTTCGACCCGGATCTTCCGATCGAACCGTCCCGAACGCATGATCGCCGCATCCAGTTCATCTTCATTGACATTGGTGGCAGCGATGATCACGATATTGTTTTCACTTTTGCGGAGGCCGTCTAATTCGGTGAGGAATTGATTGATCGTGGCGCTATGACTGATATCGCCGGCTTGGGCCGGAAGCCCTGTTTTGGTCCGCTCATCCCTTGGGCGGGCAAAGGCATCAATTTCATCAATAAAGATGATGCAGCCGCCGTGGATTTTAGCCAATTCTCTCCCTTGCTTAAAGAGCGACTTCATACGGGCCGCGCCCTGTCCCATAAACATAGCCACAAACTCGCTTCCCGACGTTGAGATCATGGGTAGTTTGCATTCGGTGGCCATGGCCTTGGCGAGATACGTCTTTCCGCATCCCGGCGGGCCGATCAGGAGCGTTCCCTTGATGATATTGCCGCCTACGGCTTTTTGAAACGCGTGGTCGCGAAGCAGTTTAACAACCTCTAGAGCATCTTTTTTGGCCTCATCCAGGCCGATCACATCATCGAGGGAGACGCCGGTGCCTTCCTTATCCACGCGGTTGACTTTGGTCGACCCGATGCCGCCGCCTTGGTAAAAATACCAAGAGATAAGAAAGAAAAACGGTAAAACGAGTAACTGCGCAAAAACAAACATCGGAAATGTCATGGCATGATAGCCCGCGGCCTGTCTCTTGGAAAAGGTCTCAAGCTGCATAAAACTTGTGGCGACATATTTTATATAAGTACCTATCCCTATGAGGATTAAGACAAGAACCGATATCAAAAGGACCTTGAGCCAATTGATCTTAAGCCAAATGATAAATTTTTGCATTGGAGAATCCTTTCGCTGCTCTTAAAAACCGTTTAAAAGATTTTTTATTAAGTTACCATATATCTATTAATGTGTACACAAGAATCTCACAAAGGATAACCGCTGCGTCGGGATTGATTAGGTCTTGACTTTGCGGGCAATCTATGTTAATTTGGGCAGTAATCTCGATGAGGTCCGCACTTATGCGACTTTAAAGGAGCATAAGCGCGAGACCGAATTGACCCCCGCACCAATTATGAAATAATTGGTGCGGGGGTACTAAACAAATACAGTAAAGAATTTTCTCCACCGAGCATAGATCAACAAATTAAAAAAGGACAAAAGAATGTCGAAAATAACGAAAGTCTTCGCCAGAGAAATTCTTGATTCGCGCGGCAATCCGACCGTTGAAGTGGATCTGGCCCTGGAATCCGGTATTATAGGCCGGGCCGCCGTGCCTTCAGGCGCCTCTACAGGCGAGCATGAAGCGCTTGAATTGCGCGACAAAGACAAAAACCGTTATCTGGGAAAAGGCGTGACCAAGGCGGTCAACAATGTTAATACCACGATCGCCGAGGCTGTGACGGGTCAGGAACCCGATTTCAAAGCTCTGGACAAGATTATGATCAGCCTGGATGGCACGGATAATAAAGGAAAACTCGGCGCCAACGCAATTCTCGGCGTGTCTTTGGCTGCGGCCAAAGCCGCAGCCCTAGAGGCCAAAGAGCCTTTATACCGCTATCTGGGCGGGGATGATGCCAAAATCCTTCCCGTTCCTTTGATGAATATCCTCAACGGAGGCATGCACGCGGATAATAGCCTGGATATTCAGGAATTTATGATTGTTCCTTTGGGCGCGCAGACGTTTAGGGAAGCGCTGCGGATGGCGGCCGAAGTCTTTCATCACCTCAAAAGCATTCTCAAGACTAAGAGTCTGGCCACATCCGTGGGCGACGAAGGCGGTTTTGCGCCGAATCTCGCGCACAACGAAGAGGCCATCCGTTTTATTATCGAGGCCATCGAAAAAGCCGGATACAAACCGGATAAAGACATTTTTATCGCGCTCGACAGCGCGGCCAGCTCCTTTTTTAAAGACGGAAAATATTCTTACGACGGCAATCAGATCTCCTCAGCCGAGCTCAACGACATCTACGCGGATATGATCAAGAAATATCCGATTATTTCTCTCGAAGATGGTTTGGATGAAAATGACTGGAACGGATGGAAAGACCTGACCGCGAAAATCGGCGATAATATCCAGCTCGTGGGCGACGATATTTTTGTCACCAACGTCAGAAAGCTCTCCGAAGGTATTAAGAAAAACGTGGCCAATTCCATTTTGATCAAGGTCAACCAGATTGGCACTCTCTCGGAAACCTTGGACACGATTAATTTGGCCAGAGAAAATAAATACAAGTCTGTCATTTCTCATCGCTCCGGCGAAACTGAAGATACCACAATAGCCCATCTGGCGGTTGCGACCGGCGTGGGCCAGATCAAGACCGGAAGCTTATCGCGCACGGACCGAATTTGCAAATATAATGAGCTTTTGCGCATCGAAGAGGAATTAGGCTCGAAAGCGTTATATGCTGGCCCTCTCTGGGGTAAGATTTGTTAAGTAGTTTGCGAGTTAACGAGTGAGCGAGTTTACGAGTTTAGTCAAATTGATAATTCGACAACTCGACAACTCGACAACTGATAAAATGCTTAAAAACGCTCTTTGGCTCTTTACCATTGCTGTTATTCTCTTAATCGTGTTTATCCCTTCGTATAGCCGGATGCAGGATTTAAGACAGAAAAACAGCGACTACGAGGCTCAAATCGAGAAGCTTAAAGGAGATGTTGTCAAGTTAAGCGAAGAGAAAGAACGGCTTGAGAACGATCCGGTGTATTTGGAAAAGGTCGGTCGTGAGAAGATGGGCATTGGCCGGGAAGGCGAAGTGATTTATAAGATGGTGCCCGCCGACGAAGAATAGCGATTAGCGGTTAGGGCATAGTTGTTCTTTTCGAGATAAATTTATTTCTGTAGGAAGCATTGCTGAGGATTGCCCGTCAATCCCGCCTTAAGGCGGGATTGACGAGGCACCCCGCGGTAGCTGCTTCCTGCGGAAGCAGCTACCGTGGGGTGGAGCAGCCAGGAAGCTCGCCAGGCTCATAACCTGGAGGTCCTCAGTTCAAATCTGAGCCCCGCAACCAAAATTAAGCCCCGCCTATAAGAAAATTGTAGGCGGGGTTAATTTTGGTTGCGTACTTTGACTTCCTTAGCTTTTAATGAGGAAAGTCAAAGTACCGCAATAGGCCCGAACTAGAGTGAGGGCCGTTAGAAATCGTTTCTTTAGGCCCCCGCCGTTGGCGGGGGCCTTTGTCGTGATTGGTTGCGCTTCTTTGCCTTCCACTATAAAGAAGAGGCAAAGAAGGCAATAGCCCCGAGTCAGAACGAGGGGCGTTAATTTCGCTTCCCAGACTTCCATTTAATAAAAAAGCCTGAGGAGTGTAGCTTTCCGGGCCGCCCGCCAATGATTCATTGGCGGGCGGCCCGCTTTCTTCTTTTTTCTTTAAAAAATCCTTTTATTTTATGCTAAAATACTCTCAATGAGGCCGCAACTTACGGAAATCCAACTAAAGGCGTGATGACGTAAGTTGCTGGCCGAATTGACCCCGCACCTTTTTCTCATTCAAATATCTTAAGATGGTTCGGCTTTAAAACGTTTGAATAAATAAAAGGTGCGGGGAAGCAAAAAAACACAAATATAATATTTCAACGATGACTTCCCGAAAGAACAAAGCTTTAATCCTTTCCCAAAAGAACATATACTTGCGGCTCGTCGGCAATCTCAAAAAAGAAATCGAACAGGGTTTAGGCGCGATCGCGCGCTATGCCGAGGCGCGCAAGGTTCTGACCTACTGGAAGCTGGGCCGGCTGATCAGGCGTTTCCTTACGAATAACAGTTCTTTTCGCAATCAGGATATTTATCTGAAACTCTCCGAAGACCTGCACGTCAACGAGCGCACGCTCCAGCAGTGCGTGCAGTTTGAGCGCGTGTACCCGAAGCTCGAGAGCAAACTCTCCCTGTCCTGGTCTCATTACCGGCATCTGATGACGCTCGAAAAAAAAGAACGGCAGGCGTGGCAAAAGCGCATCCTCAAAGAAAATCTTAACGCGGAACAGTTCATTATTCTTTTGCGCCAGGCCAAGGCCAAACCGCTTCTTTTGCCTTTAAACGCGTCCAAACAAAAAGTCAAACGCGGAACCCTCTACGCGTATCGCCTCATGAAAGTCGATTACGCGCTCGATAGCCCCGGCGGCCTCGTGGTGGACTGCGGTTTTGAAATCCGCATCCAGCCGCCGCCAGCCCATGGAAAGCTCGACAACAAAAGGATCGTCGAATCCGTCAAAGACAAAGACGGCCTCTATACGCTCAAGCTCAGCCATTGCCTGCTTGAAGATATCTTTACCTACAAAGCGCTCATCGAGCGTGTGGTGGACGGCGACACCCTCATCGTCAATATCGACGCAGGTTTCGGCATCTGGAAAAGAGAGCGCCTTCGCCTACGCGGCATTGACGCGCCCGAAGCGCGCACCATTGCCGGGGACAAGGCCAAGTACTGGCTTGAAAATGAGATTGCAGGCCTGCCTTTTGTCATCATCAAGACCTACAAGACAGACAAATACGACCGCTATCTGGTGGATGTCTTTTATGAGCCCCGGATGAGCGATCCTTCTCAAGTGGCTGAAACAGGGAGCTATTTGAACGGCCTGATGCTTAGCCGCGGCTTGGCCAAGGCCTGGGTATTGTGAGAAAAAGGTGCAGCTTGGGTTCAAGATTCTAGTGCAACACCTTTCCTCTGTTATTTTAACAGATTAAGGTTTTGCGTTAGTCATTTGAACTTAAGGACATTGTCGATAGCCATTTGGCAGGCAAAGACTTACAAAAATAATCCGGGAGAAAGGATTTTGTCCGCAACATCTTGGCCCATGAGATATTGCGGACAACGTCTAGCCGGTTATATAGCCGGTTAGTCGGAATTTTTGGCCGGAATTTCCTGCCCAATCCTTAAAAATTCTTAGACTACAAATTTTGACTTGCATATGCGGAGAATATGTGTTATATTCTACGCATTAGATGCGGAGAATCAATTAGTCTTTTTCCGCACAATACAGAAGGAAAACGGAGATGAAATACATTCACCAATTAGATAGTTGGCCGAAATTCACATGGAGCCATGAACAGATTGCCTCCGTTCTGGGGTCTGTGCGTAATCGCCAGGGTCGGTTCATCGGACGCATGGAGGCGTTGGGCTTCTCCTTACGTTCCGAGGCTATGTTAAGAACCATCACGCTTGATGTTGTTAAGAGCAGCGAAATCGAAGGAGAGATTCTCGATCCGCAAAAGGTGCGTTCATCTATTGCGCGCAGATTAGGTATAGACATCGGCGGGCTTGTCCCTTCCGACCGTTATGTTGACGGTGTGGTCGAAATGATGCTGGATGCGACTCAGAATTTTGATAAACCGCTGACAGAAGATCGATTATTTGATTGGCATGCCAGTTTATTCCCAACGGGACGTAGTGGAATGCATAAGATTATTGTCGGTGCTTGGCGTGATGATAGTCACGGTCCCATGAGGGTCGTGTCGGGCCCTATCGGTCGCGAGCGAGTTCATTTTGAAGCGCCGGAGGCCAGCTGCCTGAAAGGCGAAATGAAGAATTTCTTAACCTGGTTGAACACTTCGACTTCGCACAGCGCCGATGGAACGAAAGACTTAGACCCTGTGCTCAAAGCGGGCATCGCGCATTTGTGGTTCGTGACGCTTCATCCTTTTGAGGACGGCAATGGACGGATAGCGCGCGCAATCGCGGATAATCAGCTTGCGCGCGCCGACGGAAGCCGGGAACGATTTTACAGTATGTCTGTCCAGATTCGTGAGGAGCGAAGTGCTTATTACGATGTTCTCGAGAAGACGCAGAAAATTACCCGTGTACCCAAAGATGACCTGCCTACAAGACAGCCAGGAATTGATATCACCTTATGGCTCGTGTGGTTCTTGTCTTGCTTGAACCGGGCGCTTGATACAACGGAAAGCACGTTGTCCGGTGTGTTTAAAAAAGCAAGATTTTGGGAAACTCATCCGGCCGGATCTCTTAATAGTCGCCAGCAAACCATGATTAACATGTTGTTTGAAGGTTTTAAAGGTAAGGTCACCTCATCCAAATGGGCGAAGATAACAAAGTGTTCGCAGGACACGGCTCTGCGGGATATTCTCGATCTTGTCGATAAAAATATTCTTATCAAAGATCCCGCAGGCGGACGCAGTACAAGTTACTCGTTGGAAGATATGCAATAATTAAGACCGTTTCTAATCAAATAGTCAATAGGGACAGGTCCCGATTCTAACCCAGACCTGTCTCCGAGGGGACACATCCAAAATCAGTTCGGGACCTGTCCCTAAAAGGGACAAGGGGGCAGTCACCTGAAAATCGTATTTTCCCCCTTTTTCGTCCCTGTTTTCGTATTTCCTTGAATAGGGGATCAAGTAAATACGATCATACTGCGATCATACTATTTCTACTAATATAAGCCGGGTTGTGGTATACTAATCATCAGATTAGCTGATCTTATTCTCCTTCGCCTTACGAATGGAACATAATGGTACAGGCTTCGGAGAATTATTCTGAGTAGAATATTCTACGAAGTTCTCCTTCGCTAAAGTTCGACTTCGCTCTTCGAGCTTCGTCGAAATCTCGCCGAAGCATGAAATGCGAAGACGGACTACGGAGAATCCTTCGAAGTCCGCCAACGAAACAATGGCGGACGAAGAAGGACATATACTATTATTTCCATTGGTTATGCGAAGTAGAATAAGCCGCAAAGGAGACCACTAACCTTTGCGGTTTTTTTATTCGGCTCTCTTTAAGGAAAGGAAATATGATCAAACCGGTAAAAGTTTTTCGTAAAGGAAGAAAATGCAAACATCCGCGATGCCAACACATCTTGAGTATTTATAATAGTGATACTTATTGCAATATTCATTCCGACTACGTATCGCAGGAACAACGGGTTCAGAAAACAACCGCTAGATCAGGCACAAAATGAACAAAGCAAATGAACTATCACAGGGTTCCGTTTCCCCTTCGTCGAACTTTTATGGTCTGGGGATCGCCCCTAAGATCATGGAAACCATCGCCCAGCTAAAATTTACAAAGGCAACGCCCATCCAGCTTCGGGCGATCCCCATCGCTTTAGATAACAAAGATCTGATCGGCATCGCGCAGACCGGGACAGGCAAGACCATGGCTTTTGCAATTCCCATTGTCCAGAATCTCGCCCAAAATAAATCATGGGCTTTGATTTTGGTCCCGACCAGGGAGTTGGCGATTCAGGTCAAAGAGAGTGTTGCCAAGATCGCCGGTCCATTTGGCATAAAATCTGCGGTTTTGATCGGGGGCGCATCAATCCACGCGCAGTTGAAGGCTCTTTCGCAACAGCCGCGGATCATAATCGCGACTCCGGGGCGGCTCATCGATCTGATGCAGCAGAGGAAGATCCATCTGAACAAAGTGAGCATTCTGGTTTTGGATGAGGCCGATCGCATGTTGGACATGGGGTTTGCTCCACAGATTGCCAAGATCCTAAAGACTGTTCCGCTTAATCGGCAGACCATGCTTTTTTCGGCCACGATGCCTTCGACGATTGTCGGTATTGCCACCTCTTATATGAAATTTCCGGTCCAGGTGGAAATAGCCCCTCCGGGAACTTCGGCAGAAGATGTCTCGCATGAATTATTCATCATCCATCGGGAAAAAAAGAGAGAGGTTTTAGAGAAATTGTTGCAGCAGTACAAGGGTTCGATTTTGTTGTTTTGCCGGACAAAAGTGGGAACAAAAAAGATCGCGCGCTTCATCCGGGGCCTGGGGCATCGCGCTGCGGAGATTCATTCGGACCGCTCGTTGTCTCAGCGTCAGGAGGCGATGGAGGGTTTCCGAATCGGGCGACATCGTATCCTGGCTGCAACCGATATCGCGGCTCGCGGCATTGACGTTGTGGGAATCGAACTCGTCATCAATTATGATATCCCGGAAGACCCGGAGAATTATATCCACCGCATCGGACGGACCGGGCGCGCCGGAAAGGCGGGTCATGCGATTTCATTGGCTACGCCGGACCAGGGGAGAGATGTCCGGAATATTGAACAGCTGCTCAAAATGGCTCTGCCGGTTACGCGGCATTCCGATAGTGCCGTTGAGAAATTCGATAAGCCGAAAACGGTGTTTAGTGCCCAAAAAGTCCGTGGACGCTGGAAGATATCCTCCCGATATAGGAGTCGACGTTAATGATAGGGGGCAGTCACCTGTCATTTATCATTAAGGTAAAACCGTTAACCAAAACTATGTGTTGACAAAACAGCAATAGTAGCGCATACTCTGCTTGAGTAAATAAGGGAAAAGGAATCTTAGATCGCAAGGTAGAAGGTCACTTATCTTGCGATTTTTTGTTTTTCAGCTTGCCGTTATTTACTTAATTTGCTTAAAAAGGAGGTTGTCAATAATGGCAAAAGGAAAAGTGAAATGGTTCAATAACCAAAAAGGTTATGGCTTTATTACGCCGGAGTCAGGTCAAGATGTGTTTGTTCATCACAACGAAATTCAGGGTGACGGCTATAAGTCCTTAGACGAAGGCCAGGCAGTTGAATTTGACATTGCCCAAGGCCCCAAAGGCGAACAAGCCAAAAACGTACGTAAGGTATAACGAAAAATGGGCTGGTTCATTCAACAACCCCTTTTATGAGAGGAAGACCGTAATGAATATTTATATTGGGAATTTTTCCAGCGATGTCACAGAAGACGATTTGAGGCAGGCCTTTGAGAAGTTTGGACAGGTCGCGGACGTCAAGCTGATTAAGGACAAATACAGCGGTGAATCCAGAGGATTCGGATTCATCGAGATGCCCTCAAAAAAAGAAGCCGAGGAAGCGATGAACGGCACTAAGGAACTGAAAGGACGCATGGTTGTCGTCAACGAGGCCCGACCGCGTTCTTCAGATTCGCGCGGCGCAGGAAGGCAAGGTTCAGGACACCGCGGCGGATATTCAAGAGAAGGACGCTATTAATTTCGCAGCCAATCACAAGGCCCCCGCCCGCCATTGAATCAATGGCGGGCGGGGGCCTTTCTTGTGAATAGGTTGCGCTTCTTTGCCTTCCACATTCAGAAAAGGCAAAGGAGTGAAACCGGATGAATTTAAGGGCAGTCAGTAAACTAGAATATTGGCTGCCTTTTTAGAAAATAAGGAAAGCCCGAATTCTTGATAGCACCAGTGTCCCCGCTCGATTTTGAGCTGGGACACTTTATTATCCCCTGTTTCAGAAACTACGCCCGTGAGGGCGTAGAATGAAAGGGGTCCGCTATCGCGAATATTTATAGATAGCGGACAAGCGAAGCTTGAATTTTAGTAAAATGCTACGGCCGTGAGGCCGTAGAAGTTTACTTATTAGGCCTTGTGGAGTATAATATCTTCAATACCCAGCCTTATGAAGGAGAATGGTAGAAGGAAAGGGGTAGTCATCTTTTAGTTGGCCGCCTCGTATGCTGAAAGATACTTTTGTATAAAGAAATAGCATCATTGTATTTGTTTCATCCCTGTCCTTTTGCCTTCGGCAAAAGGACAGGGATAATTCGGTCATGCACTTATGTTTCCGCCGAAATCTTTGATTTCGGCCCGCTTCGCCAAAGCTCAGCGAGGCGAGCGAGGTCTCACCAGATCGCCTTACGGCAACCTGGCGGACTTTCGCTTCCTGTCTGCCGACAGGCAGGCGCTAAACGATGTTTCAGTTGCACAACGATGTTTCAGTTGCACAATCCATAAGTGCAGACCTCATTAAAAGGAGGGTGGCATGAGCAAAGGAAGAGATAAACCAAAGAAAGAGAAGAAGAAACAAAAAAAACGATAACAATAAACAGGGGGCACGGACCTCCTCGAAGGAGGTCCGTGCCCCCAAAAGCAGATCCGACTTTTATGAAATCATTTCTTAAAAAAACTTTCCTTTTATTTTGCATTATTCTTTTTTTGAGCGTTACGGGTTTTTTGATTCTTTGCTATTCTTCCCGGACATTAGAAGGCCTTATCACCTTCGGCGGTAACCGTTTTCAGAAAGAAATCACAATCCGCAAATTCACCATCACAAAACAAACTTACGATTTCCCTAAAAAGTTAACTTTTCAGAATGTGTCCTTATTATTCGACAGGGAGCAAGAGGCCTATTCGCTTGATTTCAAGACGATCGAATTATCCGGACTTTTTGGGCTTATCTTTAAGAACCATCCTGTCGCTCTTCAAGCCGAAGGTGGTCTTTTCGAAACTTCGGCATTTTGCCTAGAAGGTTTGGAGGTGAATCTGAAGACCACAGACACAAAAGTCTGGAAAGGGCCGGTTCTTATCAAAAAAGCGAAGGCGAGCGGATTTGAGGCGACAAATATCAGCGGGAATGCCGAAGTTCAATCCCAAAAAGCCGTTGTTTCGGACATCAAGGGAAGTTCCTATCGAGGGAAAGTCACCGGAAGGCTGACCGTTCATTTTGCGCCGGATGTCCGTTACGAGGCGGATATCGCCTTTCAAGATTTAGACACTCATGAGATGGAAAGTATCAACCCCTCTTTGTTTTCGCAGGTGCGCGGGCAAATCTACGGGACGATTCTTATCCGGGGTCCGGCCGGCGGCCTTGAAACGATTCAGATGAACATGCAATTAGGAGAGGGGGCTGAGCTTCTGGCCGGCGTTCTTCAGCCTTTGCTGAAGCATATTCCTAAAAGCACCCAGCGAAAAGAGATTCAGGCCGCTATTAAAGAAGGCCGGATGATTGGAATCAATGATGCCGCATTGACTCTCGGCAACAGTGATGATAAAACTGTCTCTACGGAAATTCTACTCAAAAGCAAGGCCCTGAACATCGATGTGGACGTTAAAATAGATGTTAACATAGAAGGGGGTCTGCAAAATCTTTTGAAAACTGTTCTTCAATTTTACCATCCATGAGGCCATGATGTGCAACTGAAATATCGTGTGCAACTGAAATATCGTTTATGCCTGCCTGCCGTCAGGCAGGGAGTCCGCCGGATTAAAGTGCAAACGATGTTTCAGTTGCACAGCCAATGATGTGAGGTGGACGACATAAGTCATTCGGCCGAATTGACCTCGCTTGCCTTAGTTTTTGCTTTGGACAAGCTGAGGCAAACGAGGGGAAAGAAAGGATAAAAGTCTATGCGTTATCGAGCTACTACAGGATTATGTTGTTTGCTTCTGTTTTTGCTCTCAGGTTGCACGGTTAAGGCCGTCGGAGATCCGAAGAGACCAATCACCATCGACGCCCATATTACGATAGATATCAAGGGCCTGCAGAACACGGCTGCCGATATCGAGGATTATGTCAGCGGTAAAAAGTCAAAAGATAGTTTACCTATAGAAAAATAAGGAGGAACGCATGCGTAAGAGATTAGCGATCATTTATTTTGGCTGTTTATTTTTTATCCTTGGTATGTCTCCGGGCGCTTTTGCGCAAGAGAAATACACTATCAAAGAAATGACGCCGTCTGTCATAGCCGCGTTAGAAAACCGGCGGAACCGTTATGACGAACTTCAAGAGCTTAAAAAAGAGGGGAAAATCGGGGAGACCAATCAAGGGTATGTGAAAGCATTCTCAGATGAAGGCAGCGTGCAATCTATGGCGGATGCCGAGAACCATGACAGAGAAATGATTTACCGGACGATCGCCGAACAAAATGGTTTAACCGCTGCTTTGAATACCATCGAGAAGGTGTTTGCCCAAACCCAGCGCGATAATGCCGAGCACGGAGAAAAGATACAATTGGACAACGGCAGCTGGGCCACCAAATAGCATAGAAACAAAAATAGGTCACCGTTATAGGAAAGTCAGAGAAAGGTGATAGCAGTCTTTTGGGTGACTGCCATCTATAATTTAAATATCGAGGGGACGGCCCACCACTGATTCAATGGTGGGCCGTCCCCATTTCTTTTTAAATCGGAAGAAGAAGGGTGCAGTTCCCTCGAGGGAACTGCACCCTTTGACCTTCGAAAAAATTTGATCAACATATCTCCCAAGCAATTTCACACAGACAGGCTTTATTTATCAGGCAATGTGCAGTATAATATCGTCGTCATTAAGTTCCTTTATCAATTTTTATTTTTGAAATTACATATCTGTAAAATCATGAAACATTCTCGTAATCCGAATAATTCGCACAAACCAAGCCATTCTATAAGCCATTATGTTACGGTTGAAAAGGCCAAACACCACGCGGAAGTTCTTGCCAACCGCATCCGCAAACGTTTCCGTCATCTGTCGCGACGGTTCAAGCGACAGAATATCGATTGTTTTCGCCTGTATGATTGGGACATCAAAGAGGTGCGCGCCGTGGTAGATTGGTACGCGGGTCATGTGGTGGTTGCCGAATACGAGCGCCTGCAAACCGGACCCACATGGCTTCCTCAGATGGCTGAAGCTGTGGGTCAGGCCCTGGACCTTCCTAAGGACCATGTTCACATCAAGCGCCGACGAACAAATCCCAAACAGGGACCGCGTTACGCCAAAATGGCCTCCAAAGGTTTGCGTTTTTCAGTTTGCGAAAGGGACCTTCGTTTCTGGATTAATCTGGATGATTTTTTAGATACCGGTTTGTACTCGGATCATAGGGATACTCGCATGATCATAAGAAAACTCGCGTCCGGCAAAGATTTCCTTAATCTCTACGCGTACACAGGCGCGTTTACGTGTGCGGCTGTGGCCGGAGGGGCTCAAACAACGGTGACCGTGGACCGCTCAGCCACTTACCTGAAATGGGCTAAGGATAATCTGGAATTAAACGGACTTGAGGGACCGCAGCATACTTTGGTTCAATCCGATGTCATGAAATATCTCACCCAGGCTTACCGTGCAGGCCGTCGATTTACACTGGCGTTTGTCGATCCGCCATCGTTTTCTAAGGACCATACGAAGGGTGTATCTTTTGACATCAACCGGGATCATCCGGAATTGATCAGAAGCGTCCTAAAAGTCATGGCACCGGGGTCACAGGTCTTTTTCTCGACAAACCATCAGCGTTTTGAGCCCCAATTCAATAATCTTCCCGTCAAGGAATTGACGGAGATGACCCCCAAGACGATTCCCGAAGACTTTCGCAACCGCCGCGTTCATCGTTGCTGGCAGATAACGGCATGACAAAAATATTCGCTTAAGAAATCGAACAAGCCTCTAGTGGATCTCATATTTATTAAGGGAGAATTATCTCTTGACAAACCCGCACATTTCATTCATACTTTCACATAGAGTTAATAAGGAAAAGGAAACTTAGACCGTAAGGGAAGAGCACCTAACCTTGCGGTTTCTTTGTTTTCTTGGTAAGCCATTATGACTCAAGTTCATTTGAAAGGAGGTTGTCCATAATGGTCAAAGGAAAAGTAAAATGGTTTAATAACCAAAAAGGTTATGGCTTTATTTCACCGGAATCAGGAGCTGATGTTTTTGTGCATCACAGTGCGATTCAGGGTGACGGCTATAAATCGTTAGACGAAGGACAGGAAGTTGAGTTCGAAATCACGGATGGTCCCAAAGGTCAACAAGCCATCAATGTTATGAAGGCATAACAAAGAAATAGAGACAAACAAAAGACCCCCGCCCGCCATTGATTCAATGGCGGGCGGGGGTCTTTTGTTTGCCCGCTTCTCCATCCGCCAATGAGGGGGCTGTCTTATCTTGAGCTGTTTTATGCAAACAAAAAGAGGACCGTCCCTTTTTTTGCCTCGCAGGCAAAAATTTGACATATTGTTTATATGTGTTAATATAGACAGCAATCATGTTTGATGAGAGATTAAATTTCAGATGTAATCAGATTCTTGTTAAGCAGAAGTCCAGTTTTATCCGTTTCTATCGGTTCAAATGTCCTCATTTATCTCAACCTCCACAATTTTCTAACCCATCTTTCTGACGGCATCTGTTTGGCTTCAAGATTGATTTTACTTCATACGCGTTGCCTTGTAGTTCATGGTTTCATTTATCTTTAATATTTTCATTGCTCAATATTATGATTACGCTGATTGGAATACTTTTAGGAAGAATTATTACTTTACTGGAGAAAAAAGGAAAACCTGTAACCATCCATCAAATATATTCGGCCTTGGGCCGACCTAAGGAGGCCATCTGCATGGCTGTCGGATGGCTCACCCGGGAGGGGATTCTTACGACCACTTACACGAGGGGCACTACATCGTTTCTTTGACACCTAAGGAAATTTTGAGAAAGGCAAAAAGATGCAAAAGATCTTACTGATGACATTTGAGTATCCTCTGGGGAAGGAGTATTGCGGTGGTGTGGGGCAAATGGTTCAGCTCTCCAGGCAGGCGTTGCTGGACTTGGGCTACGAGGTTTATGTGTTGGTTAGCCGTGAATTTCGCAAAAACCATCTCGTAAAAGTCCTCGGGCCGGATGGCATGCTGATGCATTACCCGAGTTTTTTCTTTTTTGAAAAAAAATTGCCGTTGAAGAAATTTGATTTGATTATTCAGCATTTTGTCAATTGGACGAATGATTTTAAAAGACTGAAAAGTGGCGGGTCCAAAAGGCCAAAAATCATTTATCACTTTCATAGCATTCTGCGCCGGGAAAAGGATTCGGGATTTCGAACCTTCAATCGCTTTCTTCTCAACCAGGAGAAGATGATTCAGCTGGCCGATCATATTATTTGTCCTTCAAGATACGAATACGATAATTTCAACAGGTATTTTCCTTATTTTTCCGATAAGATCACGTTGATCGAAAACGTGGTAAACGTTTTTCGACCCCAAAAGAACGCCATAGAAATAATCAAAGCACGCTATAGCATCAAAGCTCACGATATCGTTTCGCTTTATGTCGGCCGCATCGAAAGGGCTAAAGGAGCGCATATTCTGATCGAGCATCTGCCTCACGCACTCAAACGACATAAAAATCTTAAAATATTTATGATCGGAAAATCCTTAGAAAGAGGGATATACAGAAAATTGGCGAACTTGCAGAAAGAATACCCCAAACAGATTTTTTATATCAAATACCTGGAAAAGAATTTGTTATTTCAATATTATCATCTGAGCGATATCTACATTAATCCTTCCTTAAGCGAGTCCTTTTCTTTGAGCACCCATGAAGGTGCTTTCTGCAAAAATGCCTTATTGCTGAATCGGTTGCCTGTTTTTGAGAGATTCAGGAAGGGGGCTTTTTTCTTTTCACCTTGGAATTCAAACGGCGACGGATTCTCGCATCAATTCGAAACCCTAATGAAGAATAAGCCGTTGAGGCAGCGTTTGAGCCAAAACGCCTTTAAGGTCGCTCATGCATTTATCCTTAGAAGAGATTTGAAGAAGGATTTTGCCGGTTTTATTAAAAATATTCAAAAGTAAAAACAGTTAATAAAAGGAAAGAAAAGACAATTCTTGTGAGCAACTTGTCATAAATGAAGGTGAAATAAGAAAAATAACGTCAAGAAGAGAGACCCCCCGCCCGCCATTGATTCAATGGCGGGCGGGGG
>JBDRMG010000011.1:0-22577 GCA_043812495.1 Candidatus Omnitrophota bacterium
AAGACAAACTACCGCCTTGCTGTCCTCCGCGAGGGGCTATGTCCTCGGCGACGCCACAGGAAACAACGTGCCCAGCTCCCCATGGGCCCTTCAAAACATCGCCCTCAAGAGAGCTGACCTTGCTCCTCATGCCGTCTCAGCCCTTGAACAGGCCTTAATAAAAGGAAACACCGGCGCCCTATGGGCCCTTCAAAACATCGCCCTCAAGAGAGCTGACCTTGCTCCTCAGGCCGTCAAAGCTCTTGGGAAAGGCATGGATAAAGGCAGTACAACAAGTTTTGAGGCCATGACCAGGATCGCTCAAGAAAAACCTGACCTTGAAGAAGAGCTTCCTTTTGAAACTCAAAAAGCTTTCTTATGGGGAAAGAACAAGCTGCCTGTAGCTTACGGAATTTATCAGCAATATAAAGACCAGGATAGTCCCAAAGCTTTTATTGAGGAATTAATACGTGCGTCCCGGGAAACAATTGCCTCACCATTCGATTTCAATAACGAGGAAGACGTTTTATCCGCATTCATCGGTATCAGAACCGAGGGCATCACCGATGTCGATTTCGACGAATTCAAAGAACGTCTTGGAAAACTTAAGGCATTCGAACAGGTCCATCCCGGCTACTGGGCCAATCTTTTTAAGAAAAGCGATTATCCCGTTATCCGCCTAGCAAGCCAAGGCAATCCGTTAGATATCAGCCAGGTTGACGAAGACGTGCTTGCGTTTCATCGCAACCAGCTGTCGGAGATCCAGTCGCACATGAACGATTTGAGCTTGCCCAAAGAGCTTCTGGGCCAAGACTATGGTGACTTTATCCAAAGGACTTATGCCTATGTACAAATCCGCAAAGAAAATCCAAAAACTCCGATCAACAGCAAACTCTTGAAACAGCACATTAAGTATAAGCTGAAAGACAAGACCGTTTCCGATATCGAAAAAGATATCACACAACTCAAAGACCGTACACTTATCAACCAGGCGATGTTTGCCGTGGCCCGAAGCATGAGCCAAAACTTCAGCGCCCAGAACGCCCAGCCTTACAGAAAATTGGCGCGCGATATTATCCTCGCCAATGAATTCTCTGATGATTGGGCACGGCACATGGCCGATGACGATCCGCTTACAAAAATAGAAACATTCAATAGCTTCTATGAAGACGCCAAACATCATCTCCCCCTAAGCCTGGGGCTCTCTTTGGATCAAATACCCAAGCTCAAAGGGGAATTCGAAATATTTACCAAAGACCTCTTTAATGAAATCAGCAAAGCCGTCATCACCAAAGAACAATCAACGGATGGTTACACGCTTACCCCGGCCGGATTCTTAGGTGTCTTTCGAGGCCGCGCGGGCATCATCGATTGCTCGTTTGATGTTGATGACAAAAGCGTTGTTGATGGCAAAGGCGATGCCTATACACGGGCTCTACATGAAGACACGCGATACTATCTGGTGAAGAAAGGAAGCAGCCTTAAAGGCTATGTCGGTCTCCAGGAAGCTCAAGATGATCAGGGAAGAAAAATCCTCGCCATTGACACCATCAATTCTCCGTCTCTCAACAGCTCGGAATTGATCCAAGAACTCTTAGGGAAGCTACAGGGTGTTGCCCTGACAAAGGGTTTTGAAGGCATTGCCTTGCCGAAAGACTTAGACGCCTCCTTTAACTTTGATAACGATGAAATCGTCAAAGCCTTACCAGAATACCGCAAAGCATCTTCTGTGACCTTGCGACCCATTCATCAGGAATCCTGGAACAAGCTTACGGGTATGTTCGGGAAAGATAAATATAATTCTATGGAACAGGGTGCATTTAAGTTAGTGAAAAACATCGCAAGGCCGGGCGCGAACCAACCCGTTGCTACTGTCCGCGCCGACCAGGCCTCTTTGACCCGCGCCGACCAGGCGTCGCTAAAAGAAGATATAAGTCGAGTAGAAAAAATTGCCAGGGATGCATTATTGGAAAGTTTATATTTAAGTGGTTTTCAATTAAGAACTAACAAAGAAAGAGGAAGGCTCAAGAGATTTTTTGGTAATCCAGGCCATTCAATTAGAATATCTAGAATGTATCCAGAAAAAGAAGGAAGGCTCCAAAGATCTCGTAGTGGATTGTCTGGCCGTATAGAATATATTGTCGATTCAATAAAAGGAATTGAAAACAATCCTCAAATATTATTAGATATGGAAGACGGTAGAACTAGAGTTACAGCAGCTAGTGATCATTCCTTAGCTGGGGATTATGCCTTTGCGCCTCCAAAAGGTACGATAACAATACCTTTGTTCGCAGCAAGACTTATGTCAGATGGGGATATTACTGCAATAGTTGGACACGAATTTAACCATTTGGCTAAACGTCATGCAGGATATAAAAGCATTAGCGATGTCGTCGAAGTGGATGCAGGAAATCAACCGGAGAGGCAACTTGAAATTTTTGGGTTGAGCTCTCGTTGGGTTCGATCAATAAGACAAATGGCAAGAGATTTTCTTGATCGGGGGTTCACTCCAGAAGAAATAAAAGAATTCATTTCTCAAGGCAAAGAACTGGAGGCCGATCTCGATGGATTGAAATTAGCTTTTCGACTTGGATTCGATCCATCTCAAGTCGCAAGCGAGTATCTTAAGGCATCTAGAATAGCTTATGAGAAAGCAAAAAGTGATGGAACGCTCAAGAAAAGCAGAAGAACAGTTTCTTATCAAACTCACCCTGGCGATGGAGTAAGAAGAGCTTTTCTTGAGCAAAAGGCATTGGAACTCAAAGCACTGGGAGGAGAATATGCCGGGGATATTATAAAGCGGACTAACTTATGGGCCTCTATCCTCGCCGACTGGGCATCGCTGACAGAAAGCGTTCAGCCGTCAGCCGCCAGCTCTCAGCCCGACGTCGCCAGCCTTTCATCTGTCAACGGCTCGGCCGTAATCGCCTCAAGCATGCCTATTGTTGCGGGCACGGCTGATGTTATGGTGCATGCCATCAAAGACGGCGGGCACGCTGTCAGGGTCACGCGAGGCGATCCTTTCACGGACGCCGGGACCATTAAACTCTTGGAGCAAGGCGCGAGCGTTATTGCTTTAACAGAAAAGGCCGGGCGGGGGATAGCCCAAAGATTAGCTTTGGAAGGCGGTCAAGTGGTCGCGCGAGACGAAATCGATTTGTCTAAAATGGAAAGCCTGGAAAAACTTGAGGAAGCCAATGTCATTTTTGTCGGCAATCATAAGACTGTCAGAGACCTTGCTCATCTTCCCGCCATAGGTAATGATGTAACAGGCCAAGTGGTTCGACAGCTTCTCATATCATCCATTATAGAGAACATCGACTCGATAAAAGTTGCCAAATCCAAAATCAAGCCCCAGGCGCCGCCTCAAAATGAACAAACCGTAAAAACCAGCCAAAGACCCGCAGATGATCCAACAATCTCTATCCGCAACGACTCTGCCTCCCTCACGCGCGACATCTACCGCGAGCTCAGAAGCCAAATCGGCGATGACGTGGAAGTGGATGAAAAAGACTGGAGAGCAAACAACGCCCGCCGTTATGAACATTATATTGCCCGAAGATTAGGATGGAAAGACAGCATAGGAACATTTAGAGAGACACTTGATGATTTTGGGTGGAGCTTCAAGGAATTGATCTCGCCCAAGCAAAGACACATCACAGACTCCCTCATCCGCAGCCTTCGAGACAGCAATCTCAGAGACGTTAAAGGCAGCGCGTTTGAATATAAGCCGGGCCAGATCGCCGCGATTTATGTCGCGGCCAAGGCTCTCATCGAAAAAGACCCGACGGTTGTGGCCAAAGCCATCGGGACCGGCAAGACCAATATCGCGATGGCCGCTATCCACATTACGTTTGATGTGATTGACCGCGTTTGGTGGCGGCGATTAGCCAGGCAAATACCCGGCCCAATCTCCAAGTGGTTACAAAAGAGAAACGTTATTGAAATCCATCTTTTGGATAAATTGAAGAGCCAATTCCTCGTTGATCATTTCGGTCAATACCTGCAGAATGATCCCGATGTGGATGTGCGTGTGCTTGGCGCGCCCGAGGACCCGTTTGGGGACGCCGCCGATGCCGTCAAAAAGGGCGGCCACGCGTTCATGCAGGTCAGAGACCAATCTTTGATGGAAGAGCAGGCTATACGCGCGTTGAAAAAAGGCGTTTCCGTTATCGGCATATCGATGGCAGGCGAAAAAGGCATTGCTCAAGAATTAAGCTTGCAAAATGACCAGGTGGTTGTCGTGGACGAAATCGATTTATCGCAACAGGAAAGCGCGCAACGACGTCTGATCGAGAAGGACAAGGTTGTTTATATTATTAGCGAGGAAACGCTCCAAGACCTGGCGGATATTCCGGCGACGCCCGACAATCAGACAGCGAATGTCATCCGGTCGCTGGTCCAATCTTCCATCAAAATGGACAATGAAAAACATCAATACATTCCCTTAGATGTCTATAAACCTCTTTGGAATAGCGAAAAAGGAAAAAATGGAGAATACGACTTTGTTAAAATAAATGATGAAGAACTGGCCAACAATCAACATGCAAAATTTGAAGTCCGTTTAGTAGACGAAAAAGCCGTTGCCCACCGCGACCGGGCCAAGAAACACAAGGGCAAATTCAACAAGTTTAAATTCGCTTTCCACGAAGATCCCAAGAGAATCCGCAATGCCGTTATTGACGACCCGCAAGCTCTGATGAACCAGCCCTCGAGCGTTATCGCCAAGGGCCAGTCCTATCAAGAGCAGTTGGCCGACATCAAGCGTTTGGTTAAAGAGGAACAAATTGATGAAGAAGCCGCCAAGCAATGGCTTGATTCGATTCCGCAGTTTGTTGAGAATATTTATGATTATTTGAATCGGGCCAGGGAGCAGGGAATACGCGACCCAAAAGACGGGAAACTGAAAAAAGTTAAAATCACATGGGCCTGGAGCAACATCATGAAGGCCCAGAATCCGTTTGTCCGCATGATCAAGCTCTCAGATAAGGACACCGAAGACGTTGTTGATCAGCTCTACGAATTGGCCAAGAATGAGAACGCCGAGTATCTCCAAGAACAAGCCGAAGCCATCAGGGGAAGTTATTTGCAGGAGCACGCGGGAGAACCGGATGTTGAGGCGAGGGCGCAAGAAAAAGCCGGGAAATGGCTCGAAGGCAAAAAGGGCCTGAGATGGAAGTTTATTGAAAATTTTATCAGAGAAGACGAACGCTACAACAAATCTTTCCGGCGCCTGTCCGGCCTCAAGGCCTTTAAGCTTTTTGTGAACGCCTGGGCCCAGACAACCGGCATGGAGCTGGGAAAACATTTTTACTCGAAGTATCTTTCGAGCGAACCGGAAAGATTCCGCGATGTGAACTACAACGTGACAGGCTCCTGGGGCCAGCAAAACGCGGGCACGCATTACGGCGATCCGCTTGTCTCGGCCATGCTCGCCGTTAAAAGCGTCCGGTCAGCCCAAGAGAAGATTGCCAGCGACATGGGAGGCTGGGAAAACCTTCAGACCAAAGAAGCTCAAGAGGAATTCGAGAAAAAAGTCCATGAGCTCATTCCAAACCAGGCACAAGACGTCTTCAATGCCCTTACGAGCAAAGATGTCATGGATATTTCTTATTCGGATGCCATCAGCGGGAAGGGTTTTATTCCCGGAGATCGCATTGTCGCTTTAACCGGTACCCCTGACCGCGACAAAGCGGCCTACCAGAAAATATTCGGAAAGAAAAAGCCTATTGTTGTGATTGACAAGAACCGGTTCCTGAATTTGGATAATTCAGAATGGGTGGTTGTCAAGACGCTTGAGGAGGCCCGCGAGCGCGTTGCCCAATTCATCGACAAAGAGACGCAAGCCGACTATATCCTTTTGAATGTGCGCGGAAGCGAGGACGTCGAGGCCTTATCCGGAGAGATCAAAGGCAAAAAAGTATTTATGATCACAGGCAAGATCGAAGATGAAAAGAGGGCCCAGGATGTATTGAACGGATTCAAAGACCAGGTCCGCGAGGCCAGAGAAGGCGCTGTCTTTATCACCCAGGGCGATCCGACCGGCTCCAACATGTTCAGAAAAGTACTTTCTAATAATTCTGCAAAGAAGGCCAATGTTGTGCATATCGATATTGACGGCATCACCACCCTGACCCAGCACAAGGGCCGCGTCATGGGGCCGGAACGCCTCAATCCCGCGGAAGGCGAAAAATATTTTACCGTTGTTTATCTGGATGATCCCAGCCTGAGCGGTGACAACAGAAATGCCTTAAGAGCTATTCTGGAAGATCAGACACTCTCTGATGAGAAACCGGATGATGGCGGCCGAACAGAACGCGAGGAGCTGCTTGCGCAGAAAGCTTTGAAAATCGCCTATCAACTGGATGCCTGGGAGGCCCTGAAAACACGCCAGCTTGCCCAATCTAAAACAACGGTCAGCCTCACCTGGTCGGAAAATTTCAAATTCAGAAAAATGTTTTATGATCAGGCGCTTTTCGGGACGCCGAAGTTAACTCGACATACCCGGGGCAATCTGGGGGTCCTTGAAAATCTGCTTGGCGAGCGATGGGTGGAGAGACACGAAAAAGGCAATCTGACGTTTCTTAATTTTATCCCCTACGCGTCCGTTCACGCGTTTGCCCTGAACATCCTCGGGAAACTATTTGGCCAAAAGTGGGTTAATAAGATCAAGAGGAACAGCCTGGACGTTCTCAATCATCTCGCGCGCTATCCGCTTGTGCGCTCATTGGCCGTCCAGGAAAATTCGCGCGGCGAGCCAAAGAAAATCGCCAAAGACGTGCTTGACCAGCATAACGGCACGGCCACACTGCACAGGGCCAATATCGAGCGAGTCGCCTATGAAAAACAAAACGAAGCAAGAGGAAGGTTCTTCTTCAACCAGGCCAAAAAACTCCAGAACTACTTAAACGACAATAGTGACCGGGAGTCGTTTACCTGGGGTGAAATCCGCGCGCTTGTCAACGAAAAGACCGCGCTCAGGCTGGCTCCGTATCTCGATTATCCGGTGGATCAGTTTATCGCGGACATGGACCGCGTGTTCTTAAAGGAGAATAAATCAAAAGACAGAAAACAAGAATATAAGAAGCTGTATCAAAGCCGGAAAAACCGGGATCTCTTTGTCCAGTTGGCCGCGGGCCAGGACCAATTGACCGAAGAAGAAGCAAGAACGCTTGCCAAAGTGGTTCATAGCCTGCTTCTCTCCAACGGTGACGATGCCCTGAACCTCTCCATGGACCAGGTGCTCAAGGCCTATTCTTCCGACGCGAATTTTAACGGCATATCCGCGTTAGCCAGGGAACACGAAGACTTCGTGGAGCAAAAAGGAAAAGAGAAGAATCTAGATGACTATTTTACAAATAATATTAAGGAAGGTATCTTCAATGAGGTTGGCCATGGACAGATCAGCGTCAAAGAAGCGCTTGATAAGCTCAGCGCGGATAACTTGTCTTCCAAATTAGAAGAGACAAAGAGAGAGATCGGTTCCGACCATGTCATTATTCTTGGATATCTTAATCCACTCCAATGGTCCCAAGGCATTTCGCCGGCCGCAAGGCAAATACATCAATTTATTCTGCAAAAGGCCTTAGACCAGATGCCGCCGCGTCTTCAAAGAGCTTTCCTTGGCCGTCCCATCCATGTTGTTGAGACGCTTTCTGAAGAAACGCTCGATGAGAGCGTGTATCTTAAAGCTGAATGGCTGGAGGGCTCTTCGCTTGGGGCGCAAACGGAATTGGCCAAAGTCGGTCTGGCCGCTTCCTCCGTTTCTCATCAAACAACACTCGGAAGAGTTATCGGCCGGGTCATTTATGCCATTTCAGAAAATATCCGCGGTAAAAACCTGCATATAGGAGCGGGCGCGGGTAAAGATGAGATTAATCAGATCGCCCGTCTTGTGGGCGCGATCAATGACACAGAAGATGATCCTGAAAAATGGGATGACAGCGTCTTCACATTGGCCGCGAAAATCGTCCGGGAAGCGAATGAAATTCCGGAAATTGAAAATGAGGACCCGGAAGCCAAAGACGTCAGGCTCATCCAACAAAAAGATGAAGCCATCAAAGTGTTTACGGGATTACGCGAAAACAAACAGGAATGGGAAGAGAATAGAGAAAAAGCCAGGAGGCAATACGCCCGAAGGTTCGAAGAACCCGCAAAACCATCCTTTAAAGAAGCCACCAAGGTGCTTTTTGCCGGTGACGGCAAACCCAAGCCCAAAGAAGAAAACTCCATGATCAAGGAGTTATTCAATCATTGGTTCCCGTTTGACAAAGACGAGCGGCATATGAACTTTGGAAAGGTCAAGGTCCTTGCCAAGCCGTCATCCGTGACCCTTCTTTCGATCGCGGGAGTTCTTATCGGTACGGTTATAGGGGGGCATGGATTTCCTTTTATTAATCCCGAAGCCCTGGCCGTCCTGCCTGATGACGGAGCGATCCTTTCAGGTCTCAAGCTCCTGGCAATAGCATTGACAGGCCCTATGGTGCGCGTGGCCGTCGGCGCCGTGATGATTATTGCCCAAATAAGATTCGAAGACGCAAAAACACGTTTAGGTCATATCGGTAATTTTGCCGTCGGGAAATCAGCAATCCTTTATCCGCTGTTTGCCGCGTATCTGTCGTCTTTATCCGGTAATTACAATGTCACGGAAACACCCGGGCTCAATTATCTCTTTGCCTACGGCGTCATCATGAGCGGTTACTTAAGCGTTGTGGTGCACGAAATTGTCCACGGTCTTCAGGCGGCTTTGTTCGGCATTCGCTCAACCGGCATTAAACTGCATGCCTTTGGCGGAGCGAATTCCCTGGAAAGCATGGGCAAAACGCGCTTCCAACAGGTGATGGTCGCGGTTGTCGGTCCCTTGACCAACCTTGTTCTGGCCATAGGCGCCGCTTTGATCGCTCAGCACTTTATTAATCCGCAAACAAGCCCCATACTGGCCAAATTCATCGGCCACGCGGACGGAAATTTCCTTGATATCCTCTGGGAAAACCTCAAAGGATTTACGCAAATCGGTAATCTCAACTTTATTAAATTCCAGCTTTATATCACCGTAACCAACTTGATCCTGACGCCGGTGCTGGATGCCGGCCGCATGTTTAAAGCCATGGTCTTCAAGGGCCGATATGATGAAATCGCGGCCACACGAAAAACAGTGAAATGGGGCGGCTTGCTTGGCGTTCTGGAATTCAGCGCCTTGGCCTATTTCACGGGTATTTGGTATCTTCCGCTCTTTGGCGTAGTCCTTGCCGTTATGGGCCGCAATGAATTGCTCAACATAGGAAAACGATTCGGCCGCAAGGCCCCGAAAAATGATTCAAGCATGCATGCGGATTTGATTCCGGGTGCTTCAGTGGTTGCAGATTATTTCAAGTCAATTTTGTCCGCAAAAGGGAAAACAGGAGCTGCTTCACAAACAGCGGAGGGTGTCGTGGCTGACAAACGAAACGCTGAAAAAGCATTACAAGGAGCAGTTCCTGTTTTCCCTATAAATATACCCACACCGAAAAAAGGCTCGGGATTACCTCTTCCAAGTAGTCCATTTGGGCTACCAACGCCGATGGGCACTGGCTTGCCTCTGCCTATACCCATCAGTAAAGGTCCGGCACCGGGAAGCGGCACTTTCGGCGGTCAACCAGATCATCATATTATGGAATTTGCAAGAAGCGGCGCAAGTCCGGCTGATATGTTAGCCATTTTAGCCCCTGAGGACAGCCGGCAGGGTCATAAAGCGGATGTCAAAGCTAAATTAGCAGAATCAGGTAGCGGAAACACGTCATCAGGCGGAATTCATGACAATACAACCTTAGCTGCCGGACGCTTCCCCAGCGTCCCAGGCAGTGCAAATGGTATAAGCGGGGAACCAATAACCACGGCAGTAAGCTATGCCCGATCCGCTCCTGTCGGCATAGGGACTGATAATAGCACGAGTAGTCAGGGAGTGAACAGCGCGAACGATGTGCGTTCGAGCCTGACAGGTTCCAGCTCTGAAAGAAAAGCTGAAACCGGTGGTGCGAGAGGTGTGCGCCCGAGAAACGGAAGAAACACCCACAGTTTTGCTGAACTGTCTGCCACGGGTCTTACGGATATTCAAAACGCCACGGATCTTGGTGGAAAATATGGCTACGATCGCTCTTTATATAGAGGTATAACAGGTAATAGCGCCATCAGCATAGTCTTAGCTGATGCAAGCTCTATGAAAGCCATCAGCGAGCCTGTCATGGTTCGTGAACTGGCCGGATATAGAGCTCAAGCTGCCTTAGATCGCCAAGCAGAGACACAAGGGCTAGAGCTGCGTCAACTGCTTCAAACCCTTGGAATACGTCCTGCTATAAGATTTGATGCAGACGCCAGCTTATATGCTGAAAATGGCTCATTACCGGTGGTTCCCGGAGTGCGTCAAGAAGTCCTCACCGGGAATACGGCTTTTGAAGTCACGCCTGCCATTATAAGAGAAGTTACTAGCGGGTTAAGTGCAGTTGCCTCAGAGTTCTTCAGATCGGGCGATGCGGAAGCCGCTGCAGCCTCAGATAACGAGCCGGTAAGCCAACAAGCAATATCTTATCCAACTGGTCATGGATTAGATATTCAACCAACAAAAGAGACCAGGACATTTGGAAAAACTCCGAATACGCCACGTAGGAGTTCTCTTGCTTATAGAGCCCTTCCATTAATCATTCTTGGCATCATCCTTGTCGCTGTTTTGGTTATTATTCCTTACGACTACAATTTCTTCTATACACCGCTTTTCGCCGGAGCCAGTGCCGCCTTGCTGCCGGTGGTGGGGATGATAACGAGTACAAACGAAGTGTCTCATCCATCTAACACTGTTTTTGTCAAAGTAATCGAGCGTCGTTACAAAAACATCAACTTCTCTCAACTTATCCGTCTGCTGTTTCTTGCGGCCATGATTCATCAATGTCTTGTGGCCACAGTTATATCGTCCGCCGTTCATTCACCCGAATATTTTATCATAAGCGGTGTTGTTCTTTTGTTGGCGACACTGGCCTTCATCATCAACGGCCTCATTGTTGGCATTCGAGGCAAAGACGTTACCCTGCCCATCCTCTTGACCGTAGACGGAAGATTTTATTGGACATCGCCCTATTTGAAATCCGATATGAAAAAAGTCCTGATTGTTCCGGCAATCGCCTTCACCCAGGTGATATTCCCAATCGGCACCCAGGTGATATTCCCAATCGGAAGCATACCTGGATCTTCGCCGCATTCCCTATTAACAGGGAAGCTGTATAGCGTCTTAAAGAGAATTCTTCCATTCATTATCGTTATAGTGGTTATTGCGGTTTTGTTAAACAACCCGTCCTTGGTCTTGGATAATCTGGCCGCGGCCAGCCTGACGCCGATGCTTGGTATGTTGAAAGTAAGAGAAGATGGGCATGCTTATGAGAGCCTTCATGAGCTATTCTACGGCAATATGTCAACAGTCCATGAATTTGAGAGTATGCTAAATACTTATCAAGCATTTGGTTTGGAAGCGGGCTTTGGAATGGATGAATTTGGAAGATTGACCAACCCCGTATCCATCGGCCGCAGGACAGGGGTTAAAGTCAGGAATTATTTATTTAACGCCAAGCATGTCCATATTCATCCCGAAGCGGACAGATCTATTAGCATACCAGATTGTTATGGAAAAGATGGCAACCGCAGAGGGTTAACGAACGAAGCAATAATTGTTTGGGGCGCGGGCAGAGAATTTTATCTGAGCGTCATCAATCTTCTTAAGCTCCCTCGTTCTATTTATGCTGAAAACGAGAATGGAAAAGAGATATTCGATCACGCAGGTGAACTCAAGGAAGATGTTCTTTATGAAAGGGGGATTTTGGAATTTTATCGCGTCAATGAAGATTATGCTTTACAGAAAATTTCGAGAGAAGAAGTTCGTCGCATTGAAAATGATTTAAGACTAAAATCGCATTGGGATCGGAAGCGGGCTTTAAAGAACTGGGGTACATTGATACAAAAATATCTCGGCGATGAATCCAAAATGTTTGAATCAGCTATTATTCACAGAACGATCCTTAAGATTTTGACTGTTAATTCAGGATATGATTATGACCAACTTGTTGAAATATTTTTCGGCACAAAGGCATATAACACATATATCTACCACGAAGATGTTTCATTTATCAGAGATATTTTAGAGACATTAAATGATCAATTTCTAGCTGCCGGCAAGACAAAATCTGCCAGGTCTACCAGGGAATTAATTCTACGCATTAATCGTAAAATGAATTACCTTATTCCTTACAATGGCCAAAATGGGCAAAAAGACGGCATCACCCTCTACTCCTTCCCCGCCATTGATCCGAGAGCCGTTAAAGATTTATTTCAGTCGGTTGTCAGCCACATCCGAACAATCAGAGGCCTGGCCAAAGGCCGCAACCCCTCCGTGGCCACCGTGGACGGCCAGACCTTGCCTGCCGATAGGCAGGCCTCTGATGATCCTTTTGCCAAAGCCTTTGAAGACCTTCCCACCGACCGCGTCTTCATTGTGTCGGACGGGCTTGCGCGGATTTTGTCCTTAGATGAAAGCGCCAACGCAGGAACGGTCGGGCAATATTCTTCGGAAATGTCTTCGGGCTTAAAGAAGGCCCTTAAAAGGGAGGAAGTTGAGCCGGAGGCGATTTCCCAACTGCTTGCGCCCGGAGCCATCTTTGTTTCGGACGCCTATGAGGGGACGAAACAACGAAAGGAATTGGCCCATGAATTCTTCCATCGCATTTACAGGAACGGGCCGCAATCGCTTCGCGACGCGTTTAACGTGGCCTGGAATTCCATCCCCGCGGAACTAAGACAGAAAGTCATGGCAGAATTCTACCGAAATCGTTACGGTGAGTCGTTCGAGGGTCATTACAGTGAAGAAAACAGGCCGGAAGAATTCTGGGCCAATTTTATGGCCGCGATGATACAGGCTAAGGATAGCGGCCGCGGTTCGACTCCAACGCTCAGTAAAGTTATCGCCAATGACAACGTTGTGCAGGTACTTTTTAGAGAAGGATTCGCGCGCCGGTTCGAAGAAAAACTGGACGCGCTTGAAATCACGCCTGTGGAAGTGACGTTTGAATCCGATTTGCCGGTCTATGACGGCCGCATACAATATCTAGGTGGATGGATTAACGATATCTTTGGAATTCTCGCGATTGCTATCGGAGTAATCGCTTTAATAAAATTAGTTGAAACATTAACCCCACATGTGTTCCGCGCCACGGGGCACTCCCGCAGGGAGAGAACAGAAACCAGACCACAGAGAACAGAGAAAACATATCTGCGTCATCTGCGCTTCGAATCTGTGCTATCTGCGGTTACAAGAGGAGGTATGCCATGGAACGACAAACAAAATACCAATCGATCATCTTCGACCACGCGGTCGAATTCATCAAGGACGACTGCGTCTTCGCGGCGGGCAAAGAACCGTCAGGAAAAACCAGACTCTTTCTCATTTTTAACCACAATGGAAATATCTATTCCCGTAACGGCAGGGAGAATTCCTGGGAGCAGCTTAAAGCCAGTGACGCTCACGCCATCCGCGAGAAGGCAAGTACCGCCAACATCAAACGCTACAGCGCGAGCGGTCACTTCGAGCAAATCTAAAGTTTTCACCCTCATCACCGCTGCCATCCTTGCTTTCTTCGCCGCCACACCTCTCCAAGCCGCCGAAGCAGGTTTTATAGAAACAGATAAGTATTTTCTTATAAAGTTTATAAGTTATTTCCTCCTTGTCCCATTGGTCGGCGGGCTAGCACTTGTGATTCATGAAACGGGACACTTTACTCCATCCAAAATATTTGGCTATCGACCGAAGTTTAATTTTGGTGGGGAGGATGCGGAGGTTATACACAAGCCCTCTGCAGGCCATTCATTTCACGGATGGAAATGGATAATAGTTTGTGCCGGCGGAATGCTTATGAACCTTACGATGGGCGCAATAGGTTACATTATTTTCTTTCAGCAAAATGTTGTTTTACTTGGAGACTACCTAACCAATATTTTCAAATTGTTTACACTAATAAATTTAGCTATGGCAGCATGTTTCTTTATTAGTTTTAGCGAGGATTCAGATATAGCCCTAGTCATTGAAGCCATCAAAAATACATTTAAACAAAACAAGATAAAGAAAAATGCTTTGTCTTCCAGAATTAATGCCAAACCCGCTCAACCCGCCCAAGCCGAAGAAACCCTCTCAGCCAACATCTTCACGCCTTTAAACATAGCAATCGCCGGGTTCGTTGTTGTTCTTGCCGCAATTATGACCTACCGATTCTTCAAAAACCGCGCGAATTCAGCAAACAAACAGTTTCCTTTAGGCAGGGCCACAGCGGCTTACCAAATCTTTAGAGCCCTCTTCGATAATGCCGCGCAAGACATTTTCAACGTTATGATTGCCTCTCCGTGCCAGTACAAATGCGCTGAGTGCATCGCCCGTCCCGCCATCAAAGAAATTGAAGATGCAAACGAACCGCTGTATGTGGACGCACAACACCTCCGCAATCTCTTCGATGAGCTGGCCGGATCAAACAAGGTCCAAATCGTCGGGCTCGGCGAACCGACAACCTACGGCAAGAGAGATATTTACACCGAAGGCGTAAGCCAGGACTTTTTAGACATCATCCGCTATGCCGCAGAGAGGATTAAGGAAGTCCGCATTTATACCAACGCCTATGTTGTTCCCGAAGATTTTGAACTGGCCAAAGTATTCTTCGCGCAGTTCCCCAAGAACGTTGTCTGGGTTGTCTCTGTCGACAAAGACCACAAGGCTCAGATGAAGCTCCGCACAGGAAAATCCCTAAGGAACATCATCAAAATAATGGAACAATTACACGCCAAAGGCCTTGTGCAAGTCAACTATCATGTTACCAGAGATCTTACGGACGTTAAGAATCGCAAATTACTAAGACGTTTTGGGCTGTTCTTTGTGTCCTCCAAGAGAATACGCATGGAGACAAAAATTGGGTTGGGGGCCGCGATAGATCATGAGGATGCAAGAGATTTTGAAAATGAAAAATTGCAAAGACATATAGAAACGCCTAAAAAGATTTACCCATATATCGGTATGAATGGAAGCCTTTTGACTTCAGTACACGTTGCTTTTATGCCGCGCCAGCAGCGATACGACACTGGGATAATTAGCAGCCTCTTTGATGAAACGACCAGCCCAATCGCTTATCGATCGGCCATTATTGGAAATACCCATGAGAAGCCCTTATCCGGCCTAATCTTAAACAATCTCATTTTCTCCAGAAATTATGACAAGATTTTCCGAAAAACAGCGCTCGGCCCCGATGCCATCAGAAATATTCTGCGCTCATTGAACGAGTATTTATTCGGGGATAAAGAGCAGGCCCTCGCCATGTTCGCCCAGGTCAAAAAAGAGGCCGCTCGTTGGGATGACGTTTTCGATCCGCGCACAATCTATAACAAAACCTTTGAGTTAAGAAGTATCATGGGAAAACTTTACGCCTATCCTCCGTTCAGGGATTTCATCCGAAAATCGTTTACGACCTCTCCCAAGACCACACTTTATGACAGATTTATCATCACAAAAGTCATCCCGATAAGAAGCAGCAAAATTATCGTTAAAATAGTTGATGAAAAGATGGTTTTCACGAGAGTAATGGCATTTATGATTGGCTTATTTCTTACTTATGTTTATTGTACTTTTGATTGTGACATGCAGACCGCATGTGTCAGGTATACGGCTATATCCGCTCTTGTCATTTTTGGTTGGATTCTTAAAGATTTTCTTGAATCTGTCAACATAGATCTAAATGGACGATATGAATATCATAATAACAGCAAGCTATTCTACTTCTTATCAGGTAATTGGTTTAATATACGGAATGCAAGGAAAGTTTCCAAATACATCGTTAGAGAATTCAAAAAAGAATTCGGAGAAGAACTCAAAAATGTTAAATTCTTCCGCTTTTTGGCAAGTGTGTGGCTTAATGTGCAGAATGCAAAGAATGCTATCAGGAAAGCCTTCAAAAAAATAACAACTAGTATTCAGAAAGAAAACAGAAATACTCTCCAGCCTTCTTTACCGGAAGAACCTCCCCAACCCGCCCAAGCCGAAGAAACCCTCTCAGCCAACATCTTCACGCCTGAGGCTGTCGCGGCCATCGGGCTTGTCCTCACGCTCGCGGGGATCATGATCGCGCACAACTTCTTTAAAAATCGAAGGAATTCAACACAGCGGGGAATGAGAATTGCCACCCCAAGCCAGGGCCCGCCGGTGAAAGCGAGAATTTCCCCCGCCCTAGCCATCCTCGCTCTTTCCGCTGTTCCCGCCTTCATCATTCTTTTCGCCGTCTTCCCCGAACACAGCCTTGCGTTTATGCCGGTCGCGTTGTCTGATATTGCTTTGCCGGGATTGATGGGAGCAATAAAAAGAGAAAAAACAGTCCAAGAGGAATCTGAAAAACTGCCGAAACAACTCTTATTGATATTGCCTAAAGTATCAATAAACGAAAGAATATACCTTTTGAAAGACCACAGAAAGATGTCGGTGTCCCAGTTAGCAAAAGCTTCTGGTCTTTACGAAAGAGTCATCCATGATTATATAAGCGTGGCTTATAAGTTTAACATAAGCACGAGAAATCTTATTAAGCTTGCGCGTGGTTTAAGGGTCGAACCTTCATTAATCCTTGTAGGACTTACTTTTAAGAAGGCCATCAAAGGTCTTGCTCTAGCAAAGAGAATAAACTTATGCATGGTCATCTCCGGGTACGGCATCGGAAGATTAGCAAAAAAAGTGATTCATGTGCAGTTTGAGACATTAAAAAGTTGGATAACCGGTCAAGAAACGCCGAAAACAGATCAAATTATTAAATTAGCCAGGGCTTTTGGCATTGAGCCGTTATTGCTTTGCACGGATCTCTCTTTTGAGGAAGCTATCAAAAAGAAGAGCTCTTCTGTTGGTGAAGACATTCAATTATTGAGGTTAGAGAAGAACATGCTTAGTAAGGAATTTATAAAGGGGAGAGGCTTTAGCGCAAATAGCCTTTATTCTTGGGAGAGCGGTTACAGCATTCCAAGCGCTAAATTTCTGAGAAAAATGTCCGCTGCCACCGGCATTGAAGCATCATTGCTCATGACGCATTTTTCTGCGGAGAACTTAATGAGACAACATAAACGCACAGGGGAAAGGATAGGGGAGCTTTTAAAAATCAGAAGTATCAGCCCGGAAGAACTCGCAGGAAAAATGGACGTCTCCATTGAAGAAGTCAATGTATGGATCAACCAAGAGTCCATACCGACGCCGGAGCAAATCATCGCCATGGGCAAGATATTCGAAGTCAACGCCTTATCGATATACACATATCTTACTTTCGAAGAAGTCTTAGTAAGAAACCGAACATTGGCCGATAGGATAATTGTTTATAGGATTTTCAAAGGGATTGATCGGCATGCATGGCTTGATCTCGCAGGGATAGCAGTGGAAACTCTGGATGATTGGGAGCAGGATCGCGCAATTCCGGATTTTGCGAGTATTGAGGTTTTAGCAAGAACTTTCGGAATCACACCCGTGGATTTGTTGAAAGGATGGCCGCTCTTAAATACTCTGAAAAGGAAAGAACAAGCCGCTGATCGCGTAATATTGGCTCGCCTATCCAAAGATTTATCCCGGAAAGAGCTTGCTAAAAAGAGCGGCCTGAGGGTCGAAAGAATCATCGCGATCGAAGAAAACAAAAACAAACCATCTACTAGCGATCTTCAGGCCATTGCCAAAGTTTGTCCGGTCAGCTTTGCTGATTTTATCAATGGATTAGCGCTTGAACAAATAGATCAGGCAAGAGAAACTAAGAACAAAGGATATGCAGAGTTGCCGGAAGGATTATTAAAAGCATTGCTTAAAATGTCAGTCAAGGGAAGGCTATGGTACCTGAGGAACTATAGAAAAATGTCGATAGCCGACCTTTCGAAGGCTTCCGGTGTTTCCGAAAAACGTATCAATGATTATGAAAACGAAAAAAATGGGAAAGGTTTGCTTCCAAGAACCATCGTCAAGCTTGCGCATGGTTTGAGGGTCGAGCCGTCATTGATTTTTATAGGACGCCCCATCAAGGAAGCTCTTAAGGGCCTTAGCCTTGGAGAGAGGATAGATTTATGTAGAGAGATCTCCGGATCTTCCCAGGGCGTCCTAGTACATAGTTTGCATCTAACACCACTGATCTTCAGAAAATGGATAAACAATCAGAGAACGCCAACAACAGATGAAATTATTAAATTAGCCAGATTCTTTGGCATGGAGCCGTTATTACTTTGGACAGATCTTACATTTGAGGAAGCCTTATGTGAGAGCTCTTCATTCGGTGAAAATATTCAGCTATTGAGATTAGAGGAGAACATGCTTCTTGATGAATTTTCTAAAAAGACAGGAATTAGCCAGAATGCTATTAGGCTTTGGGAGAAAAATGTTTCCAGGATAGACAGTAAGAATCTGAAGAAATTATCCGATATATTTGGCCATGAAGAGTCATTGATCTATGCAAGCCTTCCTTTGGAAAAGGCTTTAAGACGGCGTAAAATTATGGCCGAGAGAATAGAATTGCTCATGAAGGTTAGGGACATTACTATTGGGGAATTAGAGACAGAGATGGGATCTGATCAAAAAACGATCCGTCAATGGTTAAGACAAAAGAGTAAGCCAGGATTGGATAAAATCATTAGAATGTCAAAAATATTCAAAGTTAATGCCTTGTGGATATACACACACCTGACCTTTGAGGAAATCTTAAAAGAAAGCGAGAACTTGGCAGATAGAATAATTATCTTAAGAATGGATAGAGGAATAAATAAAAAAGAGTTGGCTCAACAAATAGAAGTAGACATAACTACTATTGGGGCATGGGAGACGGGAAAGATTGGCCCGCAAATCTCTCACATCCACGCTCTAGCCAGAGCCTTTGGGGCTGAAACTTCAGCATTATTAAAAGGAAAACCGCTGAAAAATATTATCCGAAGAAAGAGAAGCCTGGCCGACCGTGTTCAGCTAGCTCGCCTATCCAAAGATTTATCCCGGAAAGAGCTTGCTAAAAAGAGCGGCCTGAGGGTCGAAAGAATCATCGCGATCGAAGAAAACACAATCAAGCCATCCACCGGCGATCTTCAGGCCATTGCCAAAGTTTGTCCGGTCAGCTTTGAGGAGCTTATTGAAGGATTAGAACTTTGGGGTGTCGATGGAAAAAAGAGCAGGACAGCGGGTGTTTACACGCTGATGCCGGACTTATTCGGAATCTTTGCGGTTGTGGTCATAGCCATCGTTTTAAACAAATTATTCAAAACATTAACCCAAAACGTGTTCCGCGCCACGGGGCACTTCCGCAGGGAGAGAACAGCCGCCAGAGGCGAGCCTCGCTCGCCTCGCTCGACGCGAGTCGAAGCGGGCCAAAGGCGGGAAACCAGTAAACAGAAACCAGATTCACTGCGCACTACATACGAGATGCGATTTTCAAGTCTATCAAGGCAATCAGGGCGGCTAGCAGGGCGGCAACAAGGCATCAGGGCTAAGGAAGGCCACAAGACTATGAAAGGCGCCATTGACCTTGCCAGAAACTTGTTGTCTTTTGAATCCTTAAGCCTTATTAGCCTTGCTATCTTGATAGCCTTTAATAGCCCTGTTGCCTTAATAGCCGTGTTGGCCCTGTTTGCCTTTAATAGCCTTGGATTGTCAGTGAATTTATTTAATAACATATACGAAAAAAACAAAGGAGGAACACCATGGACACGAGAAACAGTAGAACCACTTATGATTCCATTATCTTTGATCACGCGGTCGAATTCATCAAGGACGACTGCGTCTTTGCGGCGGGCAAAGAACCGTCAGGAAAAACCAGGCTCTTTCTTATCTTTAACCACAATGGCAACATTTATTCGCGCAATGGCAAGGAAAATTCTTGGGAACAGCTTGACGCCCGCGACGCTCGCCTCATTAGAGAGCGTGCCGGCACCGCCAATATCAAACGTTACAGCGCGAGCCGGATTTGCTTCAGTTTCCCCTACAGGCGAACGCCGATGGCGACAGCCGAGGCGACCGGTCACTTCGAGCAGATCTAGATTAGCTCTAACCCAACCTCAAAAATCTTCCCAGTCCGCTTCAGCCGACAAAACCCTCTCAGCCAACATCTTCACGCCTTTAAACATAGGGATCGCCGTTTTTGCCCTTATTTTTATCATATCCTGGATCGTGATATCCAAGGAAAGCGAGAAGATAAGGGCCGAACTGATGAAAGAATCGGATTATATCAGAGGGATCCTTCCTTTTGATCTGGAGCCGGTTGGAATTAAACTCGATTTTGGTAGTTTAATTAGTAATCCTCTCTTGGAGAAAAGACAAATATCTCTGACAACGTTTCCCTCACTCAAATATAAAACATTTATTCATGAATTGATGCATTTTGTCTATTGTGACCAGATGAAGGTTGATGAGCAAGCTTGCCGCGGTGTCATTTCTTTAATGTGGGAAAAGAAAGCAGCAATCCCGATGATTGTCATTAAAATTGCCTCTGCTCTCTTATGGGTTCTTGCATTTGGGATAAGCTATCTATTGATTAATCTTTTCATTGCCAAAGGTATACCTGATCTTCCAATGTGGTTTGGCCTATCGGATCTAACGATCGGAAGGGTTACTGCTATAGTCTTTGTTGGACTTGTTGTATTAAAACAAGTTCTTTGGTTTAAACAAGAAGCTTATCGGTTCTTTAAAATAAGTATTGAAGAGAATCCAAATTCAAATAGTGCTGAAGTTTGGAGAAGAACATCAGATGAAAAAGATGATTATCTAAGAGAAAATTCCATGGCCAGCCCTGATGAATTTGCGGCCGATGCATTAACGTGGTATCTCTTTGAACCAGAAGAATTCAGAGAAAGAGCAGGAAATAATGAAAATATTCGCGAGCTCTATCAAAGGATTAAAACAGGATTTTTCAAAGATGTAGAATATACGATAGATCCATCCAGTGAATCTTTACTCAAGATTGTCGTGTTAAGGAAAAATTCTGCTTTGCCTATGGACAGGGATTCGGATCTATCTACAAAAAGGGACGGTTCTGATCCTTCTACCCAAACCGATCAAGACAGCCAAACCCTCCTAGCTTCAACCGGCATCCTCACGCCTGAGGCTGTCGCGGCCATCGGGCTTGTCCTCACGCTCGCGGGGATCATGATCGCGCACAGCTTCTTTAAGAATCGAAGGAATTCAACACAGCGGGGAATGAGAATCGCCACCCCAAGCCAGGGGCCGCCAGTAAAAGCGAGAATTTCCCCCGCCCTAGCCATCCTCGCTCTTTCCGCTGTTCCTGCCTTCATCATTCTTTTCGCCGTCTTCCCCGAACACAGCCTTGCGTTTATGCCGGTCGCGTTGTCTGATATTGCTTTGCCGGGATTGATGGGAGTAATACGAATTACCTCCGCTAATAAAAATAAAATCAGTGATTTCTACAACCAACCCGGCGCCTTTCCGCGAATAAAAACCTTCAACATCACGGACTTGCTTGGAGAGGCTCTTAAGCATGGTAAAATTAAACAATCCTTCCCACTTCCAAATGGAAAGACATGGGGTAAATATGAGAGTATGCAGGTGGGAGTAGGCCTCTCCAAAATCATGTGTGAGATTGAAATGAGAAACGCTACTGACGCCACATTCACTTTCACAAGCTATAAAAAAGATGCAAAGGGACATGATGAAGAACACAAGAAAAGCCGTTGGCTATGGACAGGGGAAGGTACACCCCAATATCAACCGGAAGAAACTGTTGAATCGAAGATAATCTCAGAAATCAGTGATTTCTACAACCAACCCGGCGCCTTCCCGCGAACAAAAACCTTTAACATCACGGACCTTCTCGGCCCAAAGGCTCTTAAGCATGGTGCAATCAAACGATCCTTTCCTCTTCCCACCAAGGGAAAGACATGGGGTAAAAATGAGGGTATGCGGGTGGCAGTAGGTCTCTACAAAGTCACATGCGAAATTCACATGGAAAGCCCTACACAAGTCACCTTCACATTCACAAGCTATAAGAAAGGTAAGGATAAAAAACACAAGAAAAGACGCTGGCTATGGACAGGGGAAGACACACCCCAATATCAGCCGGAAAAAGATGAAAAACAAAAGCAGGAGCAAGAGAAAGCTATCAGAGACAAAATCATTGCTTTTTACAGAAGAACCTATTTTCCGCGAACAAAAACCTTTAACATCACGGACTTTCTTGGAGAGGCTCTTAAGTATGGCATTATTCAAAGTACCTTCCCTCTTCCCACCAATGGAAAGACATGGGGTAGACAAGAAAGCAGTATGCAGGTGGGGCAAGGCCTCTCCAAAGTCATGTGTGAGATTGAAATGAGAAGCGCTACTGACGCCACATTCACCTTCACAAGCTATAAAAAAGATGCAAAGGAACATGATGAAGAACACAAGGAAAGCCGCTTTCTATGGACAGGGGAAGGCACACCCCAATATCAACCGGAAGAAGATGAAGAGTTGAGGAGACAAAAAAAGGAAGCCATTAAGAACGAAATCATTGCTTTCTACAGACGAACCGATTTTTCGCGAACGAAAACCTTCAACATCACGGACTTTCTTG
>JBDRMG010000012.1:0-2336 GCA_043812495.1 Candidatus Omnitrophota bacterium
TAGCGACAAAACTCTTAAAGAAAGAATAGCCAGACACGGCCTTGAAGACCTGGTTATGAATTTGAAAGCAAATAAAATCAAATCAGAAGTCCCTTCTTCATTGGTTGTTGCGCCTCAAACAGACAGGCAGCGTATTTTTGCGTCTCTTCGCAAGCATGACGGAGCAGTCAATAGAGTGTTAGATGAATTGACCATGGATTACCTCACTCTATCCAGACTTGTGACCCCAGAGGAGATCATCTACATCAAAAATCTCGTTAATGGACAAACCGCCATAACCGACGAAACAATCAGGCAAGCTGTCCGAGACACAAGAGGAAACAAAACAAAAGCGGCTGAAGAATTAGAAATCAGCGTCAGCAAATTCAAACACTTAATCGAGCTGCATGGTCTTGAGGCGGATATCGAGAGGATTATTGAGAAAAGAAAAGCAAACGAAGAGAAAATCATATCCGCTCTGAGAGAAGCAGACGGCTATGTTGCTCGCGCAGCCAGAACACTTCACAGGTCTGCCGGATTTCTTGAGCGTGAAATCGATAATGATCCCGGACTTAAAGCGGAGTTTGAACGAATAACAAATCAAAGAAACGCGCATATCTCAAAGAAAAACGCCGGTCCCGCTAAATTGCGACAAAAGGTTGCGCTTGCCGACGTGGCCAAGCTTGGGGTGATGCCGGAACGCGGCGATGCTGCCTCTTTGGTTGATATATCCGACGGGACCCGTCCTTCTTCTGTCCCGGGAAGAAGTCCGATCACCACAACGACCCTTAATGATATTTTTGGGGAACAAAGAGTAACGCCTGCAATCCTGGAAATGCCGGCATCGGTTGCGGATTTCCAAAAAAAATATCCGGATATCCAACTGACAATAGCAAGTGAAGACGTAACCTCAGAGCATCTGCGCAATCTTGATCATCTGATACCTGAAATCGAGGCCAGCTTAAAGGCACAAGGCGCTCTGGAAAAAAATCTAACCATTAATATTATTCATAGAACAAACATAAAGAAAGCCAAAGCCTCCTATAATCCGAACACAGGCCATATTGATATCACCACTGGTACACGGAATAAGTCTTTTAATAGGAAATTTAAGAAAGCTGCGACTCAATTGAATAAATATCAAGAACAGGCCCCAAGCCATCAGCTTGCGGGACTGTCTAGACAACAAGACCGACTTTTACATAAAGAAATTGTACCATCATTAGCCTCTGCCCTTGGCTCATCGGGTGCTGTTAGCTTTGATCAATTCGAAGTTACGCCGCTAACAGGCATGAAGCTGAATAGGAATTCTCCGTATGTCCGCGCTATCCAATCAAGCATTGAATTGATTGGCTTAGAAGGAGATTATTTGCGATTTGATATTATCAAAAAAGCCGGTGTGACTCAGGCCCAAGCGAAGTATGATCCAAAAACCGGTCACATCACTATTATGGATGGCAGAGAGAACCCGTTATTCAGCGATCAATTAAGCAAGGCGATTCTCCAGAGAGAAAAGCATTTTATAGAAATGGATGAACGTATTTCAACGCTTAAGAAAAGATTACATCAAATAGATCCACTTCGTTCCTTCCGCGGAGAGCATAGAAATATCAGACTCAAAGCCGGTCAAAATATCACAAAAAGCAAAATGGAAGAGCTCATCCCAGCGATTCAAGACAGCTTAAGCACACAAAATGTGTTCGATGATCACATTGTGATGGATGTTCTTGAAGAGTCCGGAACCACACAAGCGGAAGCATTCTTCAATACGCAAACAGGAAATATCTCGATCATTAACGGTGACGACATTCATGGCGATTCTTTCCGAAACCAGCTCAAAACAGCCATTGCGGATTATCAAAATGCTCACCCGCTTCATGTGGCAAGCAATATGTATACGGATACAGGAACATCAAAAGGCGAATCGCGCGTTGCAAGATTCTTCAGCCATCCTGCTGTCAAGCTGGGCTCTCTTGGCCTTTTAGCCGGTGGTCTTGCCCTCGGCGCGGCCGGTGGCCTGATGGCGCAGGATTTGCCGTCTGTAAGCCATGTTCCTGACGCTTCCTTTGGGGATTCTTTATCGTCAGCCCAACCGTTGCAGAGCGATGCAACCTTCCTTAATGCGCAATCGGCGACTGTGTCTCATTCCGGCAATTTTACAGAAACTCTCTTCGCCCCCGATTCCGCCGAGGTCACCGACTACAACCAAGTCATTAATAATGCCGGCCGCGCGGTTGAACTGGCCACAGACCATAGCGGGCAAAGCTGGCCCAAATCCAGTATACTCTGGGGCGCTCTCCATCCGTCCAGTCACTTCCCCTCAGGCGATGACATTGCCAAGGCTCTTGAGAACAATG
>JBDRMG010000013.1:0-2456 GCA_043812495.1 Candidatus Omnitrophota bacterium
AGATGAAGGCGAAGGAGAACCCTACGAAGCTCCCAAACGAGTTCTGCGAAGTCCGCCAATGAATCAATGGCGGACGAAGCAGAACGAAAGTTTTGGAGCGAAGTAGGGTTTGAGTGTTCGGCTTCGGAGAATGAACCTTCAGGGAATACCTCAAAGATACCCTGCCATTTCTGGCAGAGAGGTTCATTTTATACTACATATTTAAGATTGTGTTATAATGTAGTGTAAAGGAGAACGATCCATGAGCGTATTGAAAGATATCTTAAAAGAGAGCAAACAGCATTACATTGAAGCAAAACGGAAAATTGAGCAGAAATTATCGCGTCTCCCTCAGGGCTCCATTAAGGAAAGAGTGATTTCCGGCAAAAAGTATTATTACTTGCAATATCGAAAAGGAGAGAAAGTCGTACAGAAATATCTTGGAAAGATTAAACCTGAGAAATTAATGAAGGAATTGAAAGAAAAACGGCTGTTCAAATCTGAGCTTCAAAAAGTCAACGAAGCGCTGAAGGTTCTCAAAAGATCGGAAGGAAGAAAGCGTGATTAAGGTCATTCGGGAAATCTTAAAAGTTTTCTATGACAATGGCCTATTTGATGAGGGCGTCGAGCTTATCGGCAGCTGGTGTTTTCAGCTCTATCAAAAGCACTTAGGCGCACAAAGCTTTCCTTTAATAACGCAGGATATCGATTTTCTCATTCCCAACCCCTTTCGCGGAAAGAATCATAGTGGTTTTATCGATCAGCTTGAGAACTTAGGATTCAATGTCGATTTCAAGAGTGACGGCTCCATCTATCTTTGGAATGCTGAGCTAAAGATAGAATTTATCACTCCGGAAAAAGGCCGGGGCACAAATTCATCCATAAAGATTAGAAAACTCGGGATTAACGCTATTCCGTTAAGGTTTGTCGCTTTACTGTGCGATAATCCTGTGAGCATCGTCGAAGATGGAATGAAAATCCTTGTCCCCCGCCCTGCCAATTTTTGTCTTCATAAACTGATCGTGGCTTCCCGCAGGAAAAAGGTCGATAAATATTTAAAAGATCTGCAGCAGGCCATATGTACTTCCGTGATTGTCGATAAAGCTGAATTATTGGATTTGTTCAATTCTCTGCCTAAGAAGTGGAGAGTGGCGATTATCCAAATGGTTGATCGATCGAAAGACGAACTGCCATTATTAAGTCAAGAAACCGAAAAACTCGAACGTACACTACAAAATGCAAAGAAATAAGATTATGTAGTGTAAAATAGAATTGTCAACGTTGTCGGGAAGAAATTGCACTGAAACTTGATAGCTAATCACACGGAGAAAAATCATGAACATCTTCGACTACGCGATGCAAATAGAAAAAGAAGGAGAGGCGCTATATTTGGAATTTGCCAAGGCCGCGGGCGAAAAAGGTTTGTACGTGATCTTCACGGAACTGGCCCAGCAGGAAAACAGGCATAATGAAATTTTTAAAAAAATGAAGGAAAACCAGGAAGCCGCGGTCGCCGACATCCCGTTTCTTGAAAACGTCAAGTCGGTTTTCGCGGACTGGAAGCAAAACAAGGATAAAATCAATTTTAAAGTTCCGCAGGCGGACCTGTACCGCCGGGCGCTTGAAATAGAACAAAAAAGCGTAGACCTCTACACGCAGGAAGCCGGCAAGGTCGAAGACGAGAAACAAAAAGCAATGTTCATGAAGATCGCCGACGAAGAACGCAACCATTACCACGTCGTTGAGAACATCATTGAATTTATTACTAAGCCTAAACAATGGGTCGAGCACGCCGAGTTCACCAAGATCGGCGAGGAATACTGAAGTCCGCGGTGAAAGTAATCATTTAGGGACGTCCTTCGCCGGTAAGCTAAGGGTGTCCCCAAAAAAGCAACAAAGGGACACCCTTCAACGACGGGCGAAGAACGTCCCTGATTCCACACTTGAGCCTGAGAATATCATTGAGAAAGAAGACAAAAGTATGTTGGCCGTGCGCACGGAAGTCCGCAGCAAGCACGGCGATTCCCATCTGGGCCACGTGTTTGACGACGGCCCCCAACCGACGGGCTTACACTATTGCCTCAATTCCGCGGCGCTTCGCTTTATTCCGAAGGAAGACCTGGACAAAGAGGGCTACGGGGAATACCTGAAGATTTTTGAAAAATAAGAATGATGATCAACTCTCACCCCCCATTATAGGCAAATTCGTTTATTGTAACGGTTTGTCTTAGTCCAGCCTTGTCCTGGTGGATTGCAATCTAAAGTGAGACAAAATTAAGCCCTCGTCTTTCTGTTAATTTGTAAGCATTTTTCAGCAATTTGATTGGCAGTCCAATAAATCAATTACCCTGTGCCAAGAGCACAGGGTATGAAGGTCTATTCCCAAAGACGAAGCTGGACTTCTTTGGGCGTTTTCCCTTGTTCTTTTATATATTTTTCCACTACTTCCCAATTCCCACGCTCGCCTACTGTCCCCA
>JBDRMG010000014.1:0-12547 GCA_043812495.1 Candidatus Omnitrophota bacterium
GAAGAAAATTTGACGCAACGCATTGAAATGACGTAAGTTATGATTCCGCAAATTTTACGTAAAGACAGTTTTTCAAAATAAACGTAAAAAAATTATTTTAAAATATTTTTTAACAAAGTACTGTTATTTAAGATATAGGACAGAACCATGATTACATTGATTCAAGAACAGATTACACAGATGTGAATATCTGTGTAATCTAAGGAAATCCGTGCAATCAGGGCCATTCAATTTTTTTGTCATCAAGATGACTTTCTTAAAGTTAGAAGGTCTTTATCCATCCCAATAAGAATGGCCCTTAACTATTCTTTCGAAATCAATAAAGGAACATTAGTAATCGTTTCATAAATGGGGCCTTGGGGTGTGAGCGTGCTTTTAATGAGGCTCACGCTTCGGACGGGCTGGCGTATGGTCTTGGGGTAAGAAAAATTTTTGATGGCCTTGGTCAAGGCCAATTTATTGAGCGAAGAACGCAGGCGGCCGAGCGTCATATGGGCTTGAAATGCTCGGTTTTCCCTTTCAAATCCGCAATCCGTCAATTTTTCATCCAAGCAAGAGGCAATTTGCAATAAATCTTGTTTTCCGTTTTCTATGCCTAGCCAAATGACCTGAGGGTTTTCGATTCTTGGGAAAGCCCCGAGATGAACAGGCTCGATGGAGAAAGCATGATTCGACTTAACGCAGGATTGCATGATCTGAATGATCGCATCAATCTTCTTGAGTGAAGTTTGACCGAGAAACTTTAATGTCAGATGAATATTGTCCGGTTTGACCCACTTAACGTCAGCCCCGGTTTTCCTAAGATCCTTCTGAATTTCACCAAGGGCTGTTCGCAGATCTTGATCAAGTTCAACAGCAATAAAAGCGCGGATAGAGTCTTCCATCTGACTTAAAGAAAACGGAGCAATAAACGAAGAGCGGATTTGGCCGCTTTTGATTTGACGCAAAGCCTACCCCCTTCAAAAATGTATCTGTGGCATTCGACTTTGTCTTTGGTGGCGAGGGCAATATAGGTGAGGCCTATGGGTTTTGTTTTTGTGCCTCCCGAAGGACCGGCAATCCCGGTAATCGCCAGGCCAAAATCGGTTTTTAAAATTCGGCGGACATTTTTTGCCATTTTCTCAGCAACGGCTTGACTGACAGCACCATGTCTTTGGATGAGCTTCTTTGGTACGCCAAGCAACATTTCCTTAGACTTATTAGAATAAGTCACGCAGCTTAACACGAAAAACCGCGAACTGCCCGGAATATTGGTCAGCTGATTAGCCAGAAAACCCCCTGTGCAGGATTCAGCTAAGCTTAAGGTTTTTCCTTTGGAGAGTAGCTTTTTGGCTATCTTTTCTTCAAGACGCATCAAGGGTATTGTAGACGAGGACAAAAATCTTGACAAGCATTAATATTTAGAATATAGTGAACTGAAATTATTACTCTTTCTTGAGCAAAGGAGACAGGATGTTTAATACGATTCCGGAAATAATCAAAGACCTCCAAGCCGGTCGGATGGTTATTGTTATGGATGATGAGGGGCGCGAAAACGAGGGAGATCTTCTGATCGCTGCCCAATTTTGTAAACCGGAAAATATCAACTTCATGGCCACCAAGGCCAGGGGTTTGATTTGCGTTCCCATGGATGAGCAGCGCTTGAGTGAACTTAAACTCAACCAAATGGTCGATCAGGCGGATCTTAATCCTGAGCACCAGCGATGCAATACGGCGTGGGCTATTTCCGTTGATGCCGCTCAGGGGATTACGACAGGCATATCCGCTTTTGACCGGGCGCATACCGTTAAAGTTCTTATTGATCCGGAAGCAAAACCCCAGAATTTAGTCATCCCGGGACACCTGTTTCCCTTGAAAGCGCGCAAAGGCGGTGTTTTAGTCAGGGCCGGACATACCGAGGCCTCTGTTGATTTGATGCGCTTGGCTGGCCTTTATCCGGCAGGTGTCATTTGTGAGATTATGAATGACGACGGAACCATGGCGCGAACGACGGATTTGATCGGATTTTCGCAAAAACATTCCCTCAAAATATGCACGATTGACAGCTTGATCGAATACCGCCGAAAATATGAGAAGCTCATTGAGCGGGGACCGGAAACGATTTTGCCGACAAAATACGGAACCTTCAAGATGGTGGGATATGTTTCCAAGGTCGATGATTTGTGTCACGTGGCTTTGCTGATGGGAAAAGTGGACGGGACGGTCCCGGAGCTTGTGCGCGTTCAATCCGAATGTCTGACCGGTGAGGTGTTCGATTCTCTTCGCTGTGACTGCGGCGAACAATTGCAGAGCTCCTTAAAAATGATTCAGAAGAATGGTTCGGGCATTCTTCTTTACTTGCGACAGGAAGGTCGCGGGATCGGCCTTGTGAATAAAATGAAAGCCTATCACCTTCAGGACGGCGGCATGGACACCGTGGAAGCCAATGAAGCGCTGGGATTTTTACCTGATTTAAGAACCTACGGTATCGGGGCGCAGATCCTCGTGGATCTTGGGGTCAAGCAAATTCGTCTTTTGACGAACAATCCTCGAAAAATCGTTGGCCTTGAAGGGTATGGCTTAACCGTTGTTGAGCGTGTCTCGGTCCAGATCCCCCATAATCCTAACAACAAGCATTATCTCAAAGCCAAAAAAGACAAGCTTGGGCATATTTTATAATTTTTTTTCGTCACGGACTCACCAGAAATAATAACGGACCATGAAGACTCCACGAACAAAAAATAATACGCGAGGCAAGAAGATTTGCGTCGTTGCTTCCCGGTTTAATGATTTTATCAGCGAGAAATTATTAGCCGGTTGCTTGGATGAGTTGACCAAGCAAGGCGTCAAGAAAGATCAAATCCTTACGCATTGGGTTCCCGGATCCTTTGAGATCCCTGTTGTCGCCTTAAAATGCGCACTGAAGAAATCAACAGTTGCCGTCATTTGCTTGGGTGCGGTGATTCGCGGGGAAACACTTCATTTTGAACATATCGCCCGTTGTGCAGCCGACGGGATCAAAGAAGTAGCCTTGTTAACCAAAAAGCCGATTATCTTCGGTGTTTTGACAACCGATACGGTGGATCAGGCCGAAAAACGGTGCCAGGTCAAAGGGCCCAATAAAGGCCGTGAGGCTGCACAGGCCGCGCTGGATATGATTGATCTTTTCAAACAACTGTGAAGCTCTGTGGCCTAACGGCCATGGTGTCTTTGCTTAGGGTGTTCCGACATTCCACCTTCTGCGGAAGTCGGAACCCCGACCCAGTCCGCCAAGAATTATGACGGACTGGCGTCGGGGTAGAAAGACAGATCCTTATGCGTAAGCGAACGCAGTCCCGGGAATGGGCCTTAAAAGTTCTTTATCAATCCGACATCACGCGAGATCCGATCTCAACGGTCAGCGAAACCGTGTTGACCAAGGAAAATATCAGGCTGGAAGAAATTGCGGATTATGCCAAGAACCTTGTTCTGGGTGTCGAGGCCAAAAGCAAAGAGATCGATCAGAAACTTTCCGTGTATGCAACCAATTGGGAGCTCAAGCGTATGGCGATCATCGATCGCAATATTTTACGCCTGGGAATTTTCGAACTTTTATTCACTCAAGACATTCCTCCCAAGGTCGCGATCAATGAAGCCATCGAATTGGCCAAGAAATACGGAGATCTCGATTCCAGCAAATTTATTAACGGCGTTCTGGACAAAATTCATAAGACAGAACTCAAAAGCGTCTCCTGATCCATCGTGACGAAATTCGCCGATCTTCATATCCACACGCAGTACTCCGACGGTACATTATCCTGCCAAGATATCATCACCGAATCCCTTCAAGCCGGTCTTGCCTGCATCAGCATTACCGATCATGATTCACTTGATGGCATCAAGCCGACCATGGCTTTGGCCAAGGAGGTGAATCTCGAAGTGATTTCCGGCATTGAATTATCTTCGGAAATCAATGGTAAGGATATCCATATTCTCGGTTATTTTATCGATGAGGAGAACCAGGCCCTTCTTCAAACGCTTAAGAAGATTCAGCAAATTCGTATCGAACGCATCAAGAAAATGATTCAGAAACTTAAAGAACTTGATATCGGTAATATCCATCTTGAAGAAGTTTGTTCTCTGGGCGCTTCTAAGGCTCTTGGCCGTCCGCATTTGGCCGCTTGCTTGGAACAGAAAGGATATGTCTCATCGATTAAGGAGGCCTTTGATCGTTTTCTAGCTGAGGGAAAACCGGCCTATGTGAAGAAATATAAACAGTCTCCGCAAGAGGCTATCGATTCGATTCGTCAGGCCGATGGGCTGGCGGTCTTAGCGCATCCTATGGTCTCTGATGTCGATGATCTGATTCCTGCATTTGTTGAAGCCGGCCTCAAAGGCTTGGAAATATTTTATCCCGGTTATCAGGAAAAAACGATACAATATTATGAAGGGCTTGCCCAAAAATACCAGCTGTTGATCACGGGCGGCTCAGATTCTCACGGAAAGACAAAGAGTCATACGGCGATTGGTTGCGTCAAAATTCCTTATGATTTGGTTGAACGATTAAAGGATCTTTATGCGCGTGAAAAGAGAAAATGACCATCGAGATATTGACTTCATGAAAATGGCCTATGGATTAGCCTTGCGCGCCAAAGGAAGGACTTCTCCCAATCCATTGGTGGGAGCCGTTATCGTCAAACAGAATCGCGTGATTTCTATCGGCTATCATCAGCGTTGCGGCGGTGATCACGCGGAAATCATAGCTCTTAAAAAAGCCGGACCCAGAGCCAAAGGCGCCAAACTTTATGTCACGCTTGAGCCATGCGCTCATTTTGGCCGCACGCCTCCCTGTGCTGATCGCATTATCCAAAGCGGGATCAAGGAAGTGATTGTGGGGATGAAAGACCCTAATCCGGTCACTTGCGGCCGATCGTTGCGGAGATTACGGCAGTCGGGCATTAAAGTCAAAGTCGGCTTTCTAAAGCAAGAATTATCCAAGATGAATGAAGCGTTCATTAAATATATAAAATATAAAATGCCTTTTGTGGTGGCCAAATGCGCGCAAACCCTTGACGGCAAGGTCGCGACTCGGACAGGTCAGTCCCGATGGATCACGTCGAGTAAAACAAGAGAGATCAGCCGCCGCCTGCGCAAAGATTTTGATGCCATCGTGGTCGGAGTCAATACCGTGCGCAAGGATAATCCTTTCTTGAACGCGACAGGTCCATCCAAGCCGATCAAGAAAATAATCATTGATTCGACTCTCGATACGCCGGTGCGTGCCCGGTTGTTTCAGAACACAAGACCGCAAGACATTACTCTTTGCGCAACCAAAGAGGCTCGCAAAAACAAATTAAAGACGTTTACCAAGAAGGGCATTAATGTTATGATTTGTCCTGGAGCCAAGGGGCGGGTTTCTTTGCGCTATGTCTTTCGTGCACTGGCCCAAAGAGAAATAACAAATATTTTGATTGAAGGCGGTTCGCAGATCATCGGTTCCGCTCTCAAAAAAAAACTGGTTGATAAGATGTGGGTTTTGATCGCTCCAAAGATATTGGGCGATCAAAAGGCTATAAGTTCCGTGAGGGGTTTAAGTCCTTTGCGCATCGATCAGGCCATCCTGTTAAAGGATTTAGCCTGTTTAAAAATTGATCAAGATTTATGGGTGGAAGCCTATGTTTGCAGGAATCGTTGAAGAATCCGGACGCGTTAAGAAAATAGAACGCAAGAAAAACCTTTTTGTTTTGACGATTGAAGCCAAAAAGGTTCATCTGGGCACAGTCATCGGGCAGAGCATAGCCGTCGACGGTGTTTGCTTGACGGTGACGAAAAAGAGAAACCGTTTTTTGACCTTTGACGTGATGCTAGAGACAATTCGACGTACAACTTTTCAATACTTAAAAGAAGGCGATCCAGTCAATCTTGAGCGGTCGTTGCGGGCGAACAGCCGTATCGACGGACATTTTGTCCAGGGGCACGTGGAAGGCGTGGGAACCATCGTCAAAAGAGTCACCGTTCCTAATTATGAAGAATTCCATATTCAAATACCGAAAGGCCTCACCCGTTATGTCGTCGAAAAAGGTTCCGTCTGTGTCGACGGAATCAGCTTAACGGTGGGCGAGGTGAAGAGAAATGTTTTTCGGATCTATATCATTCCGCACACGCTTAAGATCACGACCCTAGGACGCAAAAAGGCTTCCAGCAAGGTCAATATCGAGACGGATATTTTAGCTAAATACATTCTGGACAAGAAAGTCAGGCAATGAAAAAACGCGTTGTCATTACGGGCCTGGGAATTCTCACAAGCAACGGAAAAGGCAAAGAGGAATACTGGCAGGCCTTGAGAGACGGCAAGGTCGGCTATAAGCCGGTCACGTTGTTTGATGCCTCAGAATTCCGCGTCAACCAAGCCGGTGAAATAAGCGATTTTGACGCCAAGGTCTATATGGGCCTCAAAGGATTGCGGTCGCTCGACAGAAGCACAAAACTGCTTGTCTCAGCTTCCAAATTGGCGGTTGCCGACAGCCGATTTATCATCACCGAAGAGAACACCAATGATATTGGGGTTTCCGTGGGAACGACGTTGGGCAGTATCAAGAGCATCAGCGATTTTGATGAAGTGACTTTAAGAGAAGGACCGCGCTACACAAATCCGGCCCTGTTTCCCAATACCGTCATTAACTCACCCGCCAGTCAGGTTTCGATCTGGAATAATATCAAAGGTTTTAACACGACGATCTCGACGGGATTTACCGCCAGCATCGATGCGATGAGTTATGCCTATGACTTCTTGCAATATGGGCGCGCCAAATTGATTTATACGGGAAGTGTCGAAGAGATGTGCCGGCAGACCTTTTTCGGTTTTTATGCTCTTAAGTTTATGTCCGGCTCAAAAGATGGCGATGAATTTATTAACTGTCCCTTTGATAAAAGAAGAAACGGGATCACATTCGGCGAAGGGGCGTGTTTGATGGCGATGGAAGATTTTGAGCATGCGAAGAAAAGAAATGCTCCGATAATGGCTGAAGTTTTGGGATTCGGATACAGTTTTGATCCGTTCCGGATTCATAAATATAATCCGCGGGCAACGGGCTTAAAGAGTTCTATTGTTTTTGCGCTCGAAAATGCCGAGCTTAAGCCCAAAGACATTGATTATATTTGCGCCAATGCCAATTCAACACCCATGGCCGATAAAGTGGAGACCTTAGCGATTAAAGAAGTCTTTGGGGAGCAGGCCTACAAAGTTCCCGTCAGTAGCGTCAAATCCATGATTGGGGAATGCTTTAGCGCCTCGGGCGCTTTTGCGGTGGCCGCGGCGCTAGGGGCGCTCCTTAAAGATTTTATTCCACCGACGGTCAATTACCGGGATAGGGATCCCGATTGTGATCTGGATTATGTTCCCAATCAAGCGCGTTCGGCCAAATTGAAGAATATTTTGATTATTACATGCGGACCAAACGGCAGTAATTCCTGCATGATCATCAGGAGGTTTGAAGGATGAAATTTTTACAAGGCAAAGTCGCGCTTGTCACAGGAGGTTCACGCGGAATTGGAAAGGCCATTGTCCTTATGCTCGCCCACCAAGGTTGTGACGTGGCCTTCAGTTTTCAGAAAAGCAAAGACGCGGCCTTGGTTTTGGAAAAGGAAATAAAAAGTTGCGGCGTTAGAGGGAAAGCCAGTTGCGTGGATGTGACCGATTTTGATCAAGTCAAGATATGGATCGAGGAAACAAAAAATAAATTTGGACAGCTGGATATTTTGATCAACAATGCCGGCATCTTGGCGGATAAAGCCCTGATGATGATGGAACAAAAAGACTGGCAAAGTGTGATCGATACGAATTTAAACGGTTTGTTTAACGTGACGCGTTCTTGCATCGTGACATTCCTCAAGCAAAAAAGCGGCCAGGTCATCAATATATCATCCGTGAGCGGCATCGTGGGCTTGCCTCGCCAGACCAATTATTCCGCGTCCAAAGGCGGTATGATCGCATTTACAAAAGCTTTGGCCAAGGAAGTAGCGGGTTATGGTATTCAGGTCAATGCCATTGCGCCCGGATTTATCGAAACCGATATGCTCAAGGGTCTCACACAAGAGCAAAAAACAAAAATCCTTGAATCGATTCCCCTGGCAAGAATCGGCGCTCCTGAGGATGTGGCGAATTGTGTTAAATTTCTATTAAGCCAGCAAGCAAAATACATAACCGGTCAAGTTGTCCAAGTGGACGGAGGACTGGCAATCCGTTAGGAGTCGAAATATTATGTTTGTATTTGTTTAATACCCCCACACCAATTATCTCATCATTGGTGTGGGGGTCAATTCGCCCGCCATTGAATCAGTGGCGGGCTCATTGAAAGGAGAGCCCCTATTATGCAATTAGATATTGAACAAATTAAGAACGTCATCCCGCATCGTTTTCCTTTTTTAATGATCGATCGCGTCTTAGACGTTGTGCCCAACGAAAAACTCATTGCGATTAAGAATGTTTCCACCAATGAACATTATTTTGTGGGGCATTTCCCGCAAGAGAAAGTCATGCCCGGCGTATTGATCACAGAAGCCATGGCCCAGGCCGGCTGCATCTATTTTTATTACAGCAAAAATTTGCAGGGTAAGAAATTGATTTACTATCTCGGAAAAGTGACCGTTAGATTTATGGCCCCGGTTGTCCCTGGCGATCAGCTGAGAATCGAGGTTACAACAGGAAAGTTTTTGCCCAAAGTAGGAATTCTCAAAACAAAGGCCTTTGTCGAAGACAAAACCGTTGCCGAAGCAGAAATTGTTTTTAGCACAAAGGAAGTTTAACTCCCGCCGCAATAAAAACTCGCATCTTTGACAATCATAGCCAAAAGATTGACGCATTCAGCGACCCCGCCGTTTGCATTCTGAAAGAATGCGGCGGGGTCGCTCTCAGCGTCAACCCTGAGGGAGGAAAAATAGAAAATCCCACCCTTTTGACTTTAACCAAAAGGGTGGGACTATTGAGGCATTCCGAAAGATTGACGAATAAAGGCATAAGTGATAAACTACACTCCAGTTATTGTTAACTACGGTTGTACAAATATTGTTATTTCCCCGTGCCGAAAATCGGCACGGGATAAATTCGCGCAATGAACTTACGTTCCTCTAAATGACTTCACAACTTAGCGAGTGTTAACGAAGCTAAGTTGTGTGACGGAATTTACTCCGCACCTTTGAGACATATCAAATCAATTTGCTAAAGGTGCGGAGCTAATTCGTGCAGTCACTTATGTTCATTCACTTCGTTCATTCCATAAGTGACGCACTCATGAGTCGTCCGTAAGTTCAGTGCTCATTTACGGGGCGTAGCGCAGCTTGGCTAGCGCGCAACGTTCGGGACGTTGAGGTCATGGGTTCGAATCCCATCGCCCCGATCAGGCTATTAATCAATATCTGCTTAAAGAATGAATTTTAGAAAAAGACGCAGCTTGACCGCCATTGATTCGTTGGCGGTCTTGACCGCCATTGGTTCATTGGCGGTCATCCGCCGACGAATTAGTGGCGGATGGCTAGCGCGCAACGTTCGGGACGTTGAGGTCATGGGTTTCCGCCACGTCAAAATGACGGAGTCATTTTGACGGGCGAGATCTCGGCTTATTCCGCCGAAGGCGGAACAAGCCGGACAAATCCCATCGCTCCGATTTTGATTCCAAGGTTTGCTAAGGTTGTCTTCTTTTGCCAACAATCAAGATGAATAAAGAACTCAAGAGAAAGCAAGCCCGTTTTATTTATACAGGCAGGGTTCAGGGTGTTGGTTTTCGCTTCACGGTACAGCGCATCGCTTCAGATCTCAACCTCGTGGGTTGGGTAAGAAATTTGCCTGATGGCCGCGTTGAAGCACTTGTCGAAGGTGAAGAAAAGTCTCTTGAGGAATTCATCGGGCGAATCGATAATCAATTTCAGGGATATATCAGGAAAAAAGACATTGTCTTCCAAGACCCGAAGGGGAAATACTCCTCTTTTGAAATCAATTTTTAGAACCGTAAAATTCAGAATCCATGACATGCAAAAGGAATCAAGGCAGTATGTATTTTGAGACAGCGGCTATTGGCGTTATTGTGCTTCTTGCGGCTTTAGCTCTTCTGTAATTGATAATTTTGCAATAAAGTATTTTTTATGCGCTACGGAATCTTTTCAGATATTCACGGTAATCTTCAGGCCTTGGAGGTTATCGTGCGTGCTTTAAAAAAAGAGCACATTGATCGCTATCTGTGCGTGGGCGATATCATCGGCTATGGAGCGAATCCCCAAGAGTGCATTAAGGCTGTTGTGAATCTCAAGGCCGCGTGTGTTGCCGGAAATCATGATTGGGCGATACTGAGTAAGGTCGATATCCAATATTTTAATCCCATGGCGGCGGAGGCTGTTTATTGGACGCGGGAAAACACGACAAAAGAAAATAAAGATTTTTTGGAAAATTTAGAATTAGTCTACAAAGACGAACAGCTCATGGCGGTACACGGAACGTTAAGTGAACCCGAATATTTCGATTATTTAATGGACCGTCGATTAGCGCGGGAGACGTTTACGCTCATGGACCGCGCAATTTGTTTTGTCGGGCATTCGCATATTCCGGGTATTTTTGTTCAGAAGCAAGAATTGATTGCTTATGCCTCTGTCGTTGATATCACGCTAGAGGAGGGATGTCGGTATATTGTCAATACGGGCAGTGTCGGCCAGCCGCGCGACGGGAGCCCCATGGCCGCTTATTGCGTGTTTGACTCCGTAAAAAAAAACGTGTGCGTCAAAAGGGTTAATTATGATATTGAAGAAGCCCAAAGGCGAATTCTTTTGGCCGGTTTACCGCCGTATCTAGCCAGCCGACTCTCCTTTGGTCGGTAAACAAGAAGGGAATAGTATTCTTATATTTGATTGATCCCCGCCCATCAAAATGGTCAAACAATTTTGATGGGCGGGGTTAATTCAGCCAGTGACTTACGCTCCTTTTCAAGTCGCGTAAGTCACCCCATTTTTGTCCCCCAGGCGAAATAGGGGAAAATAAAGTTAATTTTGATGCAAATTTATGCAAAAAGGATAATTTTTCAGTAATGGCCGAAAATGAGATTTTACAACTGTCCTTCCTGCCACAAACCACTTGGGGCGATAAAATCCTCAACTGTTTCTCCGATGAAATGCGGAATTCTTATAAGAATGGTTTAGCTCGGGAATTAATGCTTTCAATCACTCAAAAGATGGAGTTGTTTTTACATATTATTCCCAAATTAAATCATTACGCTGAGAAGATGAAAAATGTCATAAAAAATGATTCTAAAAATATTGAAGAATGTCTTTTGCGAGAATTTGCATACTCTGGAATTGAAGATGAACTAAGAATTGCTTTTATGAGTACTACCCTAACAACATTGAATTTGCGGATAGAGACGCTTTAGTTTGATGCGAGCATCATCAGTTGTAAATTGCCAATCAACAGATTTTTGTCTGGCATTGCGATCTCTTTCCCAACATTTGGTTTCATGCTTCAATGTTTGTAGATCAGGAACGCGTCTCTTCAAACATTGATTTGTTAAGACGCTGAGCTCAATCTCAGCTATATTTAACCAACTGCCATGTTTAGGCGTATAATGAATCTCAAGACGCTCAGCCAATCGACGAGCTTCTTGTGGTTCAAAAGCTTCATAAAGAGAAGCAATTTTATGAGTATTCAAATTATCACAAACAAGTCGAATTTTTTTCACATGGGCATAGTCAACATCCAACAATTCTTTAATCTCTTGCGCCCAGTCAATCATAGTTTTGCGTTCTCGGATGTTAACCTTTCGCCAGCTTCCCAAAGGCTCTGTAAACATGAAATTGACCGCTGTCCCATTGCGTTCATATTTGTAATCGTATTTGCGTGGTTGCCCCGGCTTAAGCGGCAACGGATCTTTTATTTCTTTAATCAATTGCAAAGGTTGTTCATCCATACATACCATCGGAATTTCTGGATCATACGCCAAACAATCCAAGGACAAAATGTCTTCCATGTTGGCAACAAACTCCGCATTTTTCTCAGGCGGTATGCGCCAGCATTTCTCCAAATGCGGTTTCAACTCGTTTTTTTTAAAGTCTTACGTATCGTCTCGGTTGATACTGTATCAACAACTTCTAAAGTAATCATGTTATCGGCTAACATTTTTAATGTCCAGCGATCTCGTCCTTCGGGCGCTTTGCTGCAACTCATCGCAATTAAATGTGCTTCTTTTTCTCCGTCCAGCTTCTTACGACGTGATGGCTTGTCTTGCGGCTTTCTTTCTAATGCTTTTTCTAATCCTTCTTCTACTAAACGTCTACGGACATTAAACACTGTTTTTGCGTGGCATCGAAATATTTCTGCGATTTCTTTATCTTCTCGATTCGCTCCGTTGACATCTGCTTCTAGTAAAATATTTGCGTGTTTAATTTTGTATGCCGCGACTTTACCTTTGCTGACTATTTCTTTTAGTTGTTTTTGCTCTGCTTTGCTGAGCCTTACGATGTATTTTTTAACCATTTCAAATTCCTCCTTTCTTCTATTATCGGAGAAATTTGAAACTTTTACATAGATAATTTCAATATTGTTCGGGTAGTA
>JBDRMG010000015.1:0-32473 GCA_043812495.1 Candidatus Omnitrophota bacterium
TCGGCAAAGGGGTTTTTTGTCCGCAAAACAAATGGTAAATTAAAATTTTAATTTAACGCCCCCCCCCCCCCCCCCACTTTTCACAAAAAAGTGGTGGGGGGGTCAATGAGCCCGCCACTGAATCAATGGCGGGCTCATTGAAAGGGAGCCCAATGAGAATATTATTAGGGATCATTTTGCTTTTGACTCTTCTTGGATGCGAAACCGTTCATGAAGGCGCCAAGGCCGGCGGCAACGTGGTGGGAAAAACAGTAGATACGTTCGGCGGTGTTACCGAAGGGGCGGCCGAAGCGATGCAAGGCGAGACAACAGCGGAAGATAACCCATACGGACGTTAACAGATTAGCAAAAGAAAATAATCAGGGGCCCTACGCCAAAGGCGTAGGGCCCCTGATTCATAATACCCTCCGTTATTTCCCAAATTGATAGGTCAAGCCGAACAAAAAGGAATACGCGTCCCAGTTCACTTCATTGAGACGGCTATCCGTAATCGTCCCATTAGCCAAAAAGAGCCGATCGATTCCGTCTTCAATCCGCCAGCGTTGTATATCCGCAGCAAAATCCAAACTCCAGGCATCAGTCATCTGATAGCCTGCCCCCGCGTTAAAAACAAGACCATATCCTTCTCCCCAATGAATAAAGCTTTCAGGGTGTTGATAGTCACTGCGCGTGTTCCAATCGGCCGTTGCATCATAATCTGCGAAGTGATATTCAAAGCGGACATTGCCTTTTAAACGATTTTTTGTTGCGGCCAGTTCAAATCCGGCCCAAGGGCTTCTCCATTGCGTATCATAGGTATAATGAAGCCCTGCCGTCGTGACACCTGTACCGACTTCTTGCACAGCATTGTCAATCATCAGATTTTGCTCGTGATAGGAATAGCCGCCTAAAAGCGTGAGCCATAGTTTGTCGATATTCAGAAGATTGCGGTCATTGCCGAGATAAAAACGATAACCGATACCTCCGGAAAGATCAAAAACCTCCCCGTCGTCTGACTGACCGATGACGCGGCGAACCTCATCGGTCCGGTTATCACTTGCGTATCCTGAATTTTTGTTCTTGCCGTTTAAGATCCACGAGTAAGCGCCTGAACCCTCAAGGACAAAATGATCAAAAAATACAAGGTCACCTGTGGCTTTGACCTGATACAAATCAAGATCTTTCCATTTAAGCTCTGAAAGCACATTGGGGTTCGCTCCGGCCGAATCTCCGGCGATATTCCAATTAAAATCATCCATCCGGTATCCGCTGGACACGTTAAGATTTGTTTCGAATGCCTTGGAGGGCGTTTCCTTAATAGCAACATCATAGGCGCGGTCATCCTGTTGAATTTTTTGTTCTGAAAGCAGATATGGATCTTCGCTCTCCTCTTCTAAGGGGACAAAGACTTGCTTGGGCGCACTCCGACTTCGCAGCGAAGGCTCCTCGATGAACAGTTTCTTATCCTGGATAGAATTGCCCTGGCTTCTTAATTGGTCAGCGATACGATCAAGGTTTTCTTCAACCTCACGAAGGTTCTTTGATACATCCTTGTCTGTCTCTATGCGGGTTGCGCAGACATCCCCCCACGCGACATCCGCGTCTTGGTTCATGGAACCCGCGACGCGATCAAGTTCATTTCGGATCATTTCTTGCTTTTCTAATTCACTATCACTTGAAGCAAAGGAAGGAAAGAGGCAAAGGGTAGAACATATCGATAAGAATAAAATAAGTTTTTTAATCAAGCGTGGAATCCTTTTTTATAAATTTTGTTTCTTCAATTTAATTATAGGGCGCTTGTTTTCATGACGCAATGCATTTCTTGCCTTTTTAAGCAAAAGTCCACAAATAATAAAATATATTGTCGAGTTCGCTGAATAGATTTATAATGAATCAAATCAGAAAAACAGGAGGTGCAAAATGGTAAAAGCAAAGCTTGAAAAACAATTGATGATTTCCGTTGAGAACAAGGTCGGAGCCTTGGCTGATGTTTCGCAGATCATTTCCCTGGCAGGAATCAATCTGATCGCTGTCTGCGGTTATGTCATCGATAACAAAGGCTTTATTCTGTTTGTCACAGAAGACAACAAAAAAGCCAAAGCTCTTCTTATGGGAAAAAATTATAACATCCGGGAAGAAGAAGTTGTTTTAGTGACATTAGACAATAAACCGGGATCTCTTCAGAACCTGGCCCGAAGAATCGCTGACGAAGGAATTGATCTCAATTTGATTTACGGAAGCGCGGATGCGAAAGGAAAATCAAGCCAGCTCGTTTTAGTTTCCGAAGACAATCAGGGTGTATTGAATATTGTTAAAGCTGGCCAATAAACCCAATTCAACGCGTACCCTCTGCATGTCAAGCTCTGCGGCCTCCTGCCTTGCCTGATCGGCAAGGCAGGAGGCCGCAGTATTTTTTAGTTCCGACACTCCTTCTGAGGTCGGAACCCCGACACCAGTCCGCTTCAATTTATGGCGGACTGGTGTCGGGGTAAATAAGTTGCAGAGGGTTTTTTTATTGATATAATACTTTAAGCAACAATTAAGAAAATTTCTGAAAGCCCCCAAAAAATGAATCTCCGACTTATCAATATCAATAAGGTTGTTTGGATAAGCGCCATTCTGAATATCTTCTTATCGCTTTTAAAGGTTTTCGCGGGCATTTATGGCCGAAGCGCTGCCATGATTGCCGACGCCGTTCATTCACTTTCCGATTTAGCGACTGATGTGATCGCTTGGTTGGGGTTACGCGTGGCTGACCGTCCGGCCGACAAATCTCATAATTACGGCCATGGAAAGGCCGAAACCTTGACTTCAACCATTATCGGATTGGTTTTGATTGTTGTTGGTCTAGATATTTTCTGGTCCAGCGCCCAGAGTATTTTGAAAAGTTTCGATGGAATGATACTGCCAAAACCCAAATGGATTGCGGTCTATGCGGCGATCGTCTCGATCGTGACAAAGGAATGGATTTTCCGTTATTCAATGGAAAAAGAAAAGAGTATCAAAAGCCAGGCGATTGTGGCCAATGCCTGGCATCACCGCTCGGATGCCTTGTCATCGGTTTGCGCCCTGATCGGTATTAGCGGAGCCATTTTACTTGGAGACAAATGGCGTATTCTCGATCCGATTGCGGCTGTCTTGGTCAGTTTATTTATATGTAAAATTGCCATAACCATCTGCGCGCGGAGCATCAATGAACTGCTTGAAGCCTCTTTGGATGAGAAAACAATTAAGGAAATACTCCAAACGATTCGCTCTGTTGACGGTGCGCAAAATCCCCATGACATGCGTACGCGACGTTTAGGGAATAATATTGCCATAGACGTACACATCGACGTCAACAGAACTTTAGATATTGTGAACGCGCATGATATCTCAACGCAAGTCGAGAAGAAACTTAAAGACAAGTTTGGAAGAAAGACGTTTGTCTCAATTCATATTGAACCGGCCCGTAACGCCCCAACTCGTTAAATATGTCGGATAAGAGTAATGCAAGGTCTCAAAATAGCTGTTAAAAAGATTAGGAATTCCAGGGACATTCTGATCGAAGGAACTTTTAGGGAAAGCGGAACGCCTGATAACTTAATTTCTTTTTAAAGGAAAATCAGTGAAAAATATACATCTTGTCCTTTTAAGACACGGTGAGAGTACCTGGAACAAAGAAAACCGGTTTACCGGATGGACGGATGTCGATTTGTCACCCAAAGGCATCCAAGAGGCTCATCAGGCAGGGCAGGTTCTCAAGAAAGAAGGCTATCTCTTTGATATCGCCTACACATCCGTTTTAAAAAGAGCGATCCGAACGCTCTGGATCGCACTTGAGGAGATGAATTTAATGTGGATTCCGGTTGAGCGTTCTTGGCGATTAAATGAGCGGCATTACGGAACTTTGCAAGGGCTGAATAAATCCGAAATGGCCAAGAAATTCGGCGAAGATCAGGTGCACATCTGGCGGCGCAGCTATGATATTCGGCCGCCGGCCTTAGAAAAAAATGATCCGCGTTATCCGGGCCATGAGAGCATATACCGGGATCTTGACGAAAAAAACATTCCTTTAACCGAATGCCTGAAAGATACAGTCGCGCGTTTTTTACCGTATTGGCACCAGACCATCGCGCCGGCCGTCAAAGCCGGTCAGCGTGTCTTGATCTCTGCTCATGGCAATAGCCTGAGGGCCCTGGTCAAATACCTTGATGATGTGCCTGAACAAGAGATTGTCAGCTTGAATATCCCAACGGGCATCCCGCTTGTGTATGAACTCAATCATGATTTGAAACCGCTCAGGCATTATTATCTGAGCAATCCGGAAGATATTAAGAAGGCCGAAGAGGCTGTTAAGAATCAAGGAAAAACAAAATGAATTGTTGGAGGTCTTAGGAGGGCAAAACTTACGGAGTGCAATGCCCGCCAAATTTCATCGAAATTTGGCGAGGTCTCGCAAAACCAAAGATTTTAGCGGAACGTAAGTTTACGCCCGACTTAGCCCAGCCCGCCATTGATTCAGTGGCGGGCTCATTGAGGGAGATTATGTTCATGAAAAATACAGCTGTGAATCCGGGAATTGAGAGTATTCGAAAAAAGGGAAGCGGGGTGTTTCGCGAAGGCGCCCATATGATGCCGAGTATATCTTTAATGATTGCCGAAGGTGTTATCAAATCGGTCAAAGATCTAAAAAAACCGTTTGTCACGGTGATCAATTCCTACACAAACCAAATTCCCGGTCATGTGCATTTGAATATCATCGGAGAGCTTGTCAAAAAAGAATTAGAAAAGCAAGGCGTCAATGTCTGGTATGCCAATATCGGCGCGGCGATCTGCGACGGTATCGCCATGGGGCATTTTGGCATGAAATATTCTCTGCCATCGCGTGAATTGATCGCGGACCAAATCGAAAGCATTATCGGCGCGCATCCGCCGGATGCCTGGATCGGTATCGGCAACTGCGACAAGATTGTTCCGGCCATGTACAATGCGATGGTGCGCATTAATATTCCGGCCATTTATGTGAGCGGCGGTCCCATGCTCGCGGGAACAAGAAACACCGACTTGATTTCCATATTTGAGGGCGTAGGAAAATACAGCGCGGGCAAAATGAGCCAGAAAAAATTAGAAAGCCTGGCCTGCTCGGCCTGCCCCGGATACGGAAGCTGCGCCGGCATGTTTACGGCCAATTCCATGAACTGCTTGGGAGAGGTTTTAGGCTTTGCCTTACCGGGCAACGGAACGATTCCGGCCACAAAGAGAATCAAAGGAAAGGTCAGGCAAGTCCATCTGAATCCCGAGCGCCTGGCCTTAGCCAAAAAAGCCGCGCAACGGCTTATTTATCTTTTAAAGAATGACATTCGTCCGTTAGATATTCTCACAAAAACATCGATTGATAATGCCTTTGTTCTCGATACGGCCATGGGCGGGTCCACCAATACTGTTTTGCATGTGATGGCTCTCGCTCACGAGGCAGGTATTCCCTATAATCTGAAGCGCATTAATCAAATCTCAAAATCAACGGCGAACGTGATCAAAATCGCCCCCTCGCGGCCGGAAGTTCATCTTGAGCATGTGCATAAAATCGGAGGAATGGGAGCGATATTGAAATCTATTCATGACGCGGGGCATAAATTTTTAAAACTCAAAGCAAAAACTGTTTACGGAACGCTGGGCGATTATGTTCTTAAATCTCGAAAGCCGGACGGACAAGTGCTCAAATCGGTAAAGAATGCATTTTCACAGGAAGGCGGGCTAGAGATTCTTTTTGGCAATATCGCGAAGAAAGGCGCTGTTTTAAAAACAGCGGGCGTAGATAAAGATATGTTCACATTTCGGGGTCGCGCTAAGGTTTATGAATCTCAGGAGGAGGCTCTGCGAGCAATTCTTAAAGGAAAAGTTAAGAACGGAGATGCGGTCATTATCCGCTATGAGGGCCCGAAAGGCGGGCCAGGAATGCAGGAAATGCTCTCCCCTACATCGGCCATCAGTGGAGCCGGCATCAAAGCCGCTCTGATCACAGACGGACGATTTTCCGGGGGAACAAGAGGCTTATGCATCGGTCATGTGGCTCCTGAAGCCGCGAGCGGCGGAGAAATAGGAATTATCCGCAACGGCGATATCATCGAAGTGGATGTGCGCAAAAAGAAAATCAATGTCCTTTTGTCACAAGATGAAATCAAACGCAGGATGAAAAGAAAAAAGCCGTTTCGCTCTAAGATCAGGGGCGGGTGGCTTGCGCGCTACATGGCCTTTGTCACAAGCGCGGATACGGGCGCTGTTTTGTCTAATCCAAGAAATTAAAACAATTGAAAAAAGGGGAGGGGAGGGACTTATGAAACTCAACGTAAAAGCTTTTGGATTGACTTTTGGTTTAGTGTGGGGTTTCGGATTATTCTTTCTAACCTGGTGGATCATCGGTTTTGACGGTGCCACGGGCGAAGCCACGATGATCGGCCGGCTCTATCGGGGATATACCATCAGCCCCATCGGAAGCGTGATCGGGCTGGTTTGGGCATTTTTTGACGGCCTGATTGGCGGTTTGATATTCGCATGGTTATATAATAAAATTGTTGACCGCTTCTCAAAGTAGCTTGCATCTTGTCCGTAAGATATTGCGAAAAGAGCCATGAAGCGAAAAAGAATTCTTGCTGAAGGAAAGTTCATCCGCTTCGTCAAAGAAGGAACTTACGAATACACGGAACGCTCTAACTGCCGAGGAACCGTTGTCGTCGTTGCCTTAACGGATGAAAAGAAAGTGCTTTTTACGGAGCAGTATCGACTTCCGGTAAGAAAAAATGTCATTGAATATCCTGCCGGCTTGATGGACGGTCAAGCGTTTCAAAATAAAGAATCCGCTTCATGCGCGGCCAGACGCGAACTCTTAGAAGAAACAGGTTATCGCGCTCAAAAAGTTATCAAGCTGATCGAGGGCCCTGTTTCAAGCGGGATGACAGCCGATCGCGTAACACTGTTTCGCGCCAGCGGTCTTAAGAAAGTCGCCAAAGGCGGCGGAGATGAAACAGAAAAGATCACGGTGCATGAAATTCCTCTTAAGAAAGCGGATCAGTGGCTATCAGGCATGCGTAAAAAAGGATACCTGATCGAGCCAAAAATTTATGCCGGATTGTATTTTCTTCGGCAAAAAAAAGGAAAAAGAAAATGAAAGCCATTAGTGTTTCTGAATTCGGCGATACCGGTGTCCTGCGGCTCCAGGATGTGCCGGATCTCAAACCCGTAGCTAATGAAATACTGGTTGACATCAAAGCCATCGGGGTTAATCCCGTCGACACCTATATTCGCGCCGGTACTTATCCGGTTCGCCCGACACTGCCTTATACGCCGGGTATGGACGCAGCCGGCCTCGTGGCCGCTGTTGGCGAAGAAATTAAAGAGTTCAATGCCGGTGACCATGTCTATGTCGCAGGATCCATCACAGGAACGTATGCGCAGCAGGCGATTTGCAGCCCTTCTCAAGTGCATCCTTTACCGGACAATATTTCCTTTAAGCAGGGAGCGGCCATCGGCGTACCCTACGTTGCGGCCTATCGCGCGTTATTTACCAAGGCCAAGAGTGTTTCCAAGGAAACAGTTTTGGTTCATGGGGCCAGCGGCGGTGTCGGAACAGCCAGCGTTCAATTAGCCAGAACACTGGGAATGAAAATACTTGCAACCGCTGGAACAGAAAAAGGCCGTCAGCTTGTTCTGGAGCAAGGCGCCGATTTTGCCATCGATCATCATGCAGAAAACTATTTGGATGAAATCATGAAGATCACAGAAGGTCAAGGCGTCAACGTGATCCTCGAAATGTTATCGAACGTGAATTTAGGAAATGATTTGAAAATGATAGCCAAAAAAGGACGCATTGTCGTGATCGGCTGCCGCGGAGAAGTCACCATTAATCCCCGTGACGCCATGAGCAAGGACGCGACCATCTTAGGGATGACGGTCATGAATGCCACAAAAGAAGAGAAGGCCAAGATCCACGAAGCGCTTGGCATAGGCTTTGAAAAAGGAAAACTTTACCCCGTTATCGGAAAGGAATTTTCTCTTAAAGAGGCAGGTTTGGCGCATAAAGCGATTCTAGAACCCGGCGCCCACGGAAAAATTATTCTCATCCCTTAAGGAAGAGAAAAATAATTTGAACGCAGATTTGCGCAAATATCCGCTAAGGATATCAGAAGATCGGGTGATCAGGGACTGGGTTATTAGGAGATAAGGAGATCGGGGACACATTCATTTATTGACTTTCTCTTTATTAAAGGAACGGTGGAAGTCAATATTAGGTCTTCTTTCTCGTATAGAGAGAATATTATTGACTGTTCCATTAATAAGGAAAAGACCAATAAAAGTCCCCAATATCCAAATATCCAAATCTCCTAGTTCCGGATTCCCAAATTACCAAATCACCTGAATTATGGAATACATTAAAATACCGAAAACAGATTTGAATGTTTCCGCCATCACCCTGGGCACCTGGGTCTTTGGAGGAGAGTCATGGGGCGGCGCCAAGGACGAAGAATCGATTCAAGCGGTTCATCAGGCGATCGAATGCGGTATCAATACGATTGATACGGCGCCTATTTACGGCGACGGACATTCCGAGGAAATTGTCGGCAAGGCCATCAAGAATAGGCGAGATCAAGTTATTCTGGCGACCAAATGCGGCTTGATCAAGAAAGGAAAACAGGTCCTTATTGATTTAAGTCCGGCCTCAGTCCAAAAAGAAATAGATGACTCTTTAAGAAGGCTGAATGTCGATCAAATTGATTTATATCAATGCCATTGGCCGGATAAAAACACTCCTATTCAAGAAACCATGGAGACGCTGCTTGCGTTAAAGGACAAGAAGAAGATACGTTATATCGGTGTATCCAATTTTGATTTGAATCTTTTGAAAGAGTCAAGAAAAAACGCGGATGTCGTGACCCAGCAAGTTCAGTATTCCATGCTTGAGAGATCCATCGAAAAGGACATCCTACCGTATTGCCAAAAACAGGAAATTGGTATTCTGACGTACGGCGTCTTGGCCGGAGGCATCCTTTCGGGAAAATATGCACAAGAAAAGAATTTTCAAGGAAGCGATGCCAGAAGCTTCCTTTATCCTTATTATCGTGGCGAAAAGTTTATCCAAACAAAGGCATGCGTTGACGCCATCAGGAAAATAGGAAAACCTCCTTATGAGACGGCCATCAATTGGGTGCGTCAGCAACCGGGTGTGACAAGCGTCATCGTTGGATGCCGGAATGCCGAGCAGGTTAGGATGAACGCGCAAGCGGCCCAGTGGACCCTCAGCGAAGATCAAATACAGCTATTGTCGCAATTTAAGTTCTCATGATCAAACCAGAATTGATCCGGAACTTTGTGGACCAGAAGTGCCAAAATTTTGGTCCGAATAAGCGCCAGGAAATCACCCGCCTTATTTATGAAATCTCAAAACGCGAGAATTTGGTATATTCCGATCTTCTCAAAGAATTCTCACTTTCCAAAGCACCGTTTCCTTATTTTAAAGACAATCTCATCCAAAGACGATTTCCGAACATCTCCTCGATAAGACAGAAAAACCGCCTGCGATTAGCGAAACTGGATATCGATCGCGCGCATAAAGTCAGCATAAAATCATCCTTAAAATTCTACCCAAAGGATATTTTTATTGAAAAAACCGTCGAGCAAAGTTTACTAGCCCGGCGCGTTAAACGACTATTCCCCGAAAGTCATTTTCAAACCATTGGCTCATATAAAGATTGTGTGAATGACAAAAACTTCACTCTAAAAGATTACAACCAAAGACTAAGAAATCTCTTTATCGTGAAGGAAAGTTTTGATCATCTCAAGAAATGCCCTTGCTCGTTGCGCGCCGTCTCCTGCGGGTATCATATTCTGAATCTAGGATTTGGATGCCCTTATGAATGCACCTATTGCTATCTGCAGGATTACATCAATTCACCGGGAATTGTTCTTCCCGCGAATATTGAAGATTTCTTTCAAGCGGCATCGGGTATCAAAAGAAAAATGCGCCTTGGTTCCGGCGAATTCACGGATTCCCTTGTCTTCGACCCGATCACGCGATATTCTCAAGAAATCGTGGAATTCTTTCGGCGTAAGCCACAGGTGACATTCGAGTTTAAGACAAAAAGTACCAATATCGATCTATTGCTAAAAACACAACCTGCGAAAAATATCGTTATTTCATGGTCTGTGAATCCTGAATCAATTGCTTGTGAAAATGAATTCTATGCCCCTTCAGTTGGCGAAAGGTTACAAGCGGCACAACACTGCGAAAATGCCGGTTACAAAATAGGTTTTCATTTTGATCCTATTATAAAAACCCGTACATGGGAAAATGATTATCGACAACTTGTGGATCGCATTTTTGACTCAGTCGATGCTAAAAATATTGCCTGGATAAGCCTAGGAACGCTTCGCCTACGGCCTTCCCTGAAGAAAGCTATCGAAAACAGATTCCCGGATAATTCCATTCTCAATGAGGAATTATATGTGGGTTTTGACGATAAATTGCGCTACGACGATAAAATAAGACAGGAAATATACGGTAAAATGAACGATTGGATAACCAAACGAAGCAGAAAAGTTTGGGTTTACCTATGCATGGAAGAGCGCTTCATCCGGAATCAATGGAGAAAAACTGAGTGATGCGAAAGTTAACCCATAATGAGATTGTTCGCCGTCAGAAGAAAAAAATGAAAGATGATAAGCTTTCGTTTCATGTCATCTTGAACAATATCCGCAGCTTGTATAATGTCGGTTCAATATTTCGAACGGCTGACGCAGCGGGTTGTGAGAAGTTATGGATTTGCGGAATCACCGGTCACCCTCCCAACGCGCAGATATCCAAAACAGCACTTGGAGCACAAGAGACGGTTACTTGGGAGTACCGCGAAGATATTATTTCTCTTGTTAAGGAACTAAAGAAAAACGGTTTTCAAATTGTTCTTTTGGAGCAAATAAAGGAAAGTAAATCTTACAGTCAATTTATTCCCCGTGCTCCGGTGTGCTTGATTGTAGGAAATGAAATTACCGGCGTATTGCAAGAGCTGCTATCTTTATGCAAAGAAGCTGTTGAGATTGAAATGTGCGGTCTTAAGAATTCACTCAACGTGTCTGTAGCCTTTGGGATTATCGCGTATCATATTCGGCAAAAATTAAGATAAAAGAATAATAATCAATTGTTATTGAGTTGCATTATTTTATTTATTGAATATAATAAAAGTGTCTTCCTGCAGCCCATTTTGACAACAAGGGTCCATTAAACAAAATTTATGAACACTAAAATAATATTTCTTTTGATCGGCGGAGTCGGGTTCTTTTTCTTCGGCATGCGGACAATGTCTGAAGGCCTCAAGAAGGTTGCCGGTGAACGACTCAAATCAATCTTGAATATGGTCACTAAAGTTCCGCTTGTGGGCGTCTTGGTGGGAGCGGCGGTCACTTGTATTATCCAGTCCTCCGGCGCCACAAGCGTTATGGTCGTCGGCTTTGTCAATGCAGGATTACTCACTCTTAAGCAGGCTATTAGCGTTGTGATCGGCGCTAATATCGGCACAACGATGACAGCCTGGCTTGTGTCCTTCATGGCGCTTTTTAAGATTACCCAATATGCTCTTCCTTGCGTCGGAATCGGTTTTGTTATGTCCACGTTTGGAAAGACCAAACGCATCAAATCCTGGGGAGAGGTAATCTTAGGGTTCGGAATTTTATTTATTGGCTTAAGCTACATGAAGGAAGCCTTTGAGCCCCTCAAAGATAGTCAGCGCGCCAAAGATATTTTTGTCATGTTCAGCACGAATCCGCTTCTGGGTATTTTGGTTGGAATTATTTTTACCTTTCTTTTGCATAGCTCAAGTGCCACGATTGCCATTACCCAGGTTCTTGCCTACAACGGGCTGATCAGTTTTTCTTCCACGATTCCTTTGATTCTGGGAGATAATATCGGCTCTACGACAACAGCTCAATTAGCTGCTATTGGAACGAATTTAACAGCCAGGCGTACGGCCATGGCGCATACGGTTTTTAACGTTATCGGTGTGACGTATATGTTATTTTTTGTTTATACAGGATGGTTCGCCAAGGCCGTTGAGTTTGTTATTCCGGGTGGCATCACGCAGAAGAATATCATGTTTCATATTGCTGTTGCTCATAGCATGTTTAATGTCGTCAACACAGCTATCTTCTTGCCTTTGATTGGTTGGCTTGAGAAAGTAGCCATATGGCTTGTTCCCAAACGAAAAGGCGCCATTGAGCTCGGACCGCAATATTTAGAGAAGCATTTGTTGGACACACCTCCCTTGGCCATGCAGCAGGCCCGCAATGAGGTTCGCTATATGTTAAGCGTGGCCGCAAAATCCGTGACGCATGCCATAGAATGTTTCATGAATAATGATGAGAAAGATTTAGACAAAGTTGCTCAATACGAGAGGATCACGGATAATCTTCAATCAGAAATTACCCAATATGTGATTGAACTTTCTCAAAGAGAACTAGCGAGTGAAGAATCGCAAGAGATTCCTGTTTTGATTCACAATGTCAACGATATCGAACGCGTGGGAGATCATTCAACTAACATCGCCGAACTGGCAGAAGCAAAGATCGACGAAAAGATCGTCTTTTCCCCGGAGGCCATAAAAGAATTGAATATGATGTCTCATGAGCTTCAGGAAATGCTCAAAGAAACAGAAGAAGCGCTCAAGCAGAATGATCCCATGATTGCCCAAAATATCCTCAAGCGCGAAGAGCGTATCAATGAATATCAGATTCGTTTTAAAGAGAGCCATATCGATCGATTAAACCACGGTGTTTGCGTGTTAAGTTCTAATTTCACTTTTTTGGATTTTATTGACAACTTAGAAAAGATTGCGGACCACTTAACAAATATCGCCCAGGGAGTTATCGGGCGCATGCGTTGGACAATGCACAGGCACGAAAACACATAATTATTTCCTTCCAAGATAAAATTTTTCAAACATTGATAAATTAGAGGAAAAAGATTGAATATCAGCAGCTTCATAGCGCAATTTAGCTCATGGGTCTGGGGCCCGCCGATAATGATCCTTTTGGTGGGAACCGGATTATTCTTAAGCCTATTGCTTAAAGGGGTCCAAATCAGAGGTTTCCGGCATGCGATCGGTATTTTAAGCGGCAAGTACGACAATGCCGAAGATCCTGGAGAGATTTCTCATTTTCGCGCTTTAGCTACGGCGCTTTCTGCCACCATTGGTACAGGAAATATCGTCGGGGTGGCTGCGGCGATTCTTATCGGCGGGCCGGGCGCTGTCTTCTGGATGTGGGTCACGGCCGTGGTCGGTATGGCCACAAAGTTCACAAGCTGTACGCTGGCCGTCCATTTTCGCCGGATTGATGAAAAAGGAGAGGCTCATGGCGGTCCTATGCATTTTATCGAGAAGGGAATGGGACCGAAATTCAAATGGCTGGCTATTTTATTTGCCCTTTTCACAATGGTTGCCAGCTTAGGAATCGGCAACATGTTTCAGATCAATAATATGGTATCGTCTATTAACGGATTGATTTTGGGAGAGGGAGCGAAGATTTCATTCTCTTTAAGCATGACGGTGGGTGTCCTGACGGCTGTTTTAGTGGCGAGTGTCATTATCGGTGGAATTAAAAGGATCGCGCATTTGGCCGGACTCCTCGTCCCTTTTATGTGTATTTTTTATGTTCTCTCGGGGCTTCTTATTTTACTCAAGAATTATCATCTCATCGGACATGGATTCAATCTTATTTTTATGCAAGCATTTCATGCGCCTGAGTCTGTGGCCGGAGGCCTTGTCGGCGGTGTTATCCGTTCAGGTGTCGCGAGAGGACTATTTTCAAATGAAGCCGGATTGGGAAGTGCGCCGATGGCCCATGGCGCGGGCCCGCACGAAGGAACCTGTTCGGGAAGGTCTTGTGGCCATGCTCGGACCTTTTATCGATACCATCGTTGTCTGCAGCATCACAGCTCTTGTGATTGTCTGCATGGGAACTTATGAAACAGTCACGATCAAAGGACAATTAACATCCGCTGCTTTTGAGGCCGGATTACCGGGGTCACGGTGGGTTGTCTCGGTCGGCATCAGCCTATTCGCCTTCTCAACGCTGATTGCCTGGTCTTATTACGGAGACCGGGCGGTTGATTATCTTTTTGGGGCAAAGGCTGTTTTACCTTACCGAATCATTTATACGGGCTTTGTCGTGATAGGAGCGATTAGACCCTTGGATGATGTGATCAATTTCTCCGACGCCCTTAACGGCCTCATGGCCATTCCGAATCTTACAGCTCTTCTTGTTCTCTCGCCACTTGTGGTTAAGTTAACAAAAGATTATAGGAAAAAATATAGAACATAACGGTGCCCTTATGAAAAATCAGATCAGGACAAAAGCAATTATTTTTGATATGGACGGCGTGATCACCAATACCATGCCGGATCATTATCGCGTATGGAGTAGTCTATTCCGCGCACAGGGAATTCCTGCCTCTCGCTTGGACGTTTACAAAAGAGAAGGGCAGAGGGGAATCGATAGCGTTCTAGAAATCTTCCAAGAGCATCAGAAAGGGATTAGTTTAAAAGAAGCGCAAAATTTGCTGACACAAAAAGAGAAAATGTTTAAGAAAATCGTGAAACAAAGATTTATTCCCGGCGCGAGGCGTTTTCTTCGCACTCTTCATCGCCAAGGTTTTCAACTTGGCCTTGTGACAGGTACGTCGCGTCATGAACTCAGGAAAATTCTGCCTGAATCGATCGCCAAAAGGTTTGATGTGATCATCACGGGAAGCGATGTGAAAAACGGCAAGCCTCATCCCGAACCCTACTTGACGGCGCTCAAGAAATTAAAGCAAAAGTCGAGAAACGCCGTTGTGATTGAGAACGCCCCGTTCGGCATTCAATCCGCAAAAAAAGCCAAATTGAGATGTTTCGCCATTGCAACATCTTTGTCGAAGTATTATTTAAAAGAAGCCGATGACGTCTTTGGATCCATCAAAGAGCTTCAAAAGAGAAATCAATTTATCAAATCGTGATATGAAAATAAAAAATATATTATTGATTTACAAAAAAAGCTATTACCGACTGCATTCTATGGACGAAAGACGCGGTATTTTTGCTAGGAGCGTTACTTTTCAACGAAAGGATATTGAGCGTTTCAGACAGGCGCATGATGCGCACACCAAGACCCTTCGCTCTGTTGAGAAGACCCTACGCGCGCTGAAACTTTCCTATCGAAAATGCTATCGCGGCAGCCGAATCAACTACCGATCATTTGATTTTGTTATTACGGTCGGAGGGGACGGGACTTTTTTAGAAGGCGCGAGATACGCGAACAAACAACCCATGCTCGGAGTTAATTCTGACCCCGAGCGAAGCATAGGCCGATTTTGCTCAGCCAACAAGCAAAGTTTTAGTAAAACCATCTCGCGCATATTATCAAATCAACTCAAACCCAAAAGTCTGCACAGAATAAGAATATCAATCAGAGGCCTTAAACCCGTTAATGTCCTCAACGACATTCTGATCAGTAATGACAATCCGGCCGCCATGAGCCGTTATGTTCTTAAAATTGGCCAAAGAAAAGAATTTCAGCGGAGTTCCGGATTATGGATTTCTACGGCGGCCGGGTCATCAGGCGCTATCAAATCGGCCGGCGGAAAAGTGATGAAGCTTCAAAGCAAAGACGGACAGTATCTTCCGCGTGAATTGCAAATATGCCCGAATGAGACATTGAAGCTTAAAGGGGGCATTTATCGTCTTAAGAACCCAATCGTCGTTACATCCCTTATGCGCAAAGGCATGATCTATGTGGATGGCGCTCATTTGAGGATTCCGTTTCCTTTTAATACCAAGTTGATTGTTTCTCGCTCGCCAGATCACATAAGCGTTTTTTAGGCAAATTTTCAAATGTCCAAAATTCACCTATTCTCAAAGAAGCTTATTCAATGGTATAAGAATAATGCGCGCGCCTTGCCATGGAGGAAAACAAGAGATCCTTATAAGATTTGGATTTCTGAAGTTATGCTTCAGCAAACAACCGTGAACGCCGTTATTCCTTTTTACCTTCGGTGGGTCAAAACATTTCCGACTATTCAAAGTGTTTGTCGCGCTCCGTTACAAAAAACCCTTCGCTTATGGCAAGGCCTGGGTTATTATCATCGCGCAAAAAATATTCATGAGACCGCCAAACTCGTAGCCCGTCAATTCAACAAAAAGATTCCCGATGATCCTGAGATTTTAAAACGCCTACCGGGATTTGGGCCTTATACGATCGGAGCGGTCTTAAGCATCGCTTTTAATCGACGATATCCGATCATCGATGCCAACGTGCGAAGAGTTCTGATGCGGCAATTAGCCATTCAAGGTCATGCAGACACAAGAGTCGATCGAAGGCTGAGCAGCTATCTTGAGGATGTCATGCCCTATGAGGATATGAGCTCTTTTAATCAAGGCCTGATGGAGCTGGGCGCGCTAATCTGTCGAAGCAAGACGCCGTTGTGTCCAAATTGTCCCGTCAATCAATCATGCAAAGCGCATGATAAGGGATTGCAGGAAATTATTCCTCAGCCGAAGACAAAAGTGATTCGAAAGATCAAATCCGTTGTGGCGATCGTAAGAAAGGACAATCGCTATTTGATTCAAAAGCGTCCGCCCAAAGGACTCCTCGCCAATTTATGGGAATTTCCCGGCGGAAAGGTGAGAAGGAAAGAATCGCTCAAAGACGCGTTGAGACGCGAGATAAAAGAAGAACTGGACTGCAGCGTAACACGCAGTCATAAAATTATGAATATCAAACATTATTACACGCAGTTTTGCGTTGATTTAAACGTTTATCAGTGTCGTTTGAACAATCTGCCGGTATTGCAAAAGACACAAAGGTGGGTGAAGAGAAGCGAATTTCATCGATATCCTATGCCATCGGGAACAGTTCGGATTATCGAACAATTAGAAAATTTATGACATTATTGAGTCCTATATTGCGCCTGGTCATTTTGACCCTTTTTGCTTTTGCCTTGATCAAGCTTTCGACCTATGGCTTTCGACCATCCGGGATATGGCCGATTTCATTAACAGCCGATGAAATCAAAACAGCCCAGAACCTCAAAGATATTGTTGAATTTTTGGCCGGCAGGATTGGTCATCGAAGTTTTTCATCTTATGAAAATTTGAACCGATCAGCAGAGTTTATTATCAACGCATTTGAAGAACTTGGCTATCAAGTCGAGATTGTATCTTATAGCGTGAATAATCAGTTGTTTAAGAATATTGTGGCTGAAGACCCAAGAACGGACAAAGGACAGGGGGTCATAATCATCGGCGCTCATTATGATACGTGTTATAACCCTGGGGCAGATGACAACGCAAGCGGTGTGGCCGGACTGCTGGAATTGGCTCAATTGCTCAAAGGTCAGGATTTAGACAAAAGAATAAGATTTATTGCATTTGTCAACGAAGAGCCGCCATTTTTTATGACGGAAAATATGGGAAGCTATGTCTATGCGCGCCACATAAAACAGAAAAATGAACAGATTGAACTTGCAATCATTCTGGAATCCATCGGTTATTATACAAATAAGAAATTTTCACAGAGATATTTGCCTTTAATGGGAATTTTTTATCCCAATCGAGGTAATTTTGTGGGTGTTGTAGGCAATTTCAAATCACATCGTTTTACGTCTTTTTTGACTAAGGAATTTAAAGCATTAAGCAATATACCTGTTGAATCTGTGACGTGCCCTAGCTTTGTGCCTGGAGTTAATTTTTCAGATCATTGGTCGTTTTGGAAAGAAAATTATACGGCTGTCATGGTTACGGATACCGCGTTTCTTAGAAATCCTAATTATCATCAACCTTCGGATTTGCCTTCCACCCTTAATTATGAGAAAATATCTTTAGTGGTTCATGGTTTAAAAAGGGCAATCATGAACCTGGCCAATAAATAGTAAATTTTCATGTTACATTTCTTCTTTTTTTGATTAAAATGGAAATAAAGGGAGAGTTTGACTATGGATGACAGAGAAATATTGAGCGCAAGAATTCTCATCGTAGACGATCAACGACTGCATATTCGCCTTCTGGAAGGAATTCTGACTTCAGCCGGTTATACCGCTCTTCAGAGCCTAACGGATTCACGCCAAGCGGTTTGTGTATGTCAGGATTGGATGCCGGATTTGATTTTTCTTGATCTCAAAATGCCGCATGTCGATGGTTTTCAAGTCATGGAGCAATTAAGAGATTTAAGGCAAAGAGAATATATTCCCATTCTTGTCTGTACGGCCATAACGGATCAGGAATCAAGATTACGCGCCCTTAAAGCAGGCGCAACAGATTTTATCAATATCCCCTATGATAGCCTGGAAGTCCTCATTCGCATCAAGACCATGATCGAAGCCAGACTTTTACATCAGCAGATCAAAAACCAGAAAGAAATTCTCGAGTCGAAAATTCAGGAACGCACCAAGGAATTGCGCGATACGCAGTTAGATATTATTCGTCGTTTGGCGCATGCCGCTGAATACCGTGATAATGAAACGGGAATTCATATTATCCGCATGAGTCACTATTGCGCTAAACTCGGTGAGGCAATCGGTTTGAACGAATCCGACCGGGAACTTCTTTTAAACGCAAGCCCCTTGCATGATATCGGAAAAATCGGTATTCCCGATCATATCCTTTTGAAACCGGGAAAATTAACGGACGAAGAATATGAAATTATGAAAACTCACACGACCATCGGCTCAGAGCTTTTATCGGGAAGCGATTCTCCTCTAATGAAAATGGCCCAGACGATTGCCTTAACGCATCAAGAAAAGTGGGATGGCACCGGTTATCCCAAGGGCTTAAAGGGGGAAGAGATTCCATTGGTGGGGCGTCTTGTTGGATTGTGTGATGTCTTTGATGCCTTGACGAGCAATCGCCCTTATAAAAAGGCCTGGAGCACGCAAGACGCTGTCGAAGAAATCAGAAACCAGAAAGGCAAGCAATTTGATCCCAAGCTGGTTGAAGCTTTCATGAAGATTTTACCGGAGATTAAAGCCATCCAAAAGAAGTACCTAGAAGAATAACCCCAATCTTTATGACTAAAGAAGACCTCATATACCATCCGCAAATACCGAAGCTCAATTTGCCTGGTAACGAGGATATACTTTCAGACTTCGTCACAGAGGCCTTAAGTTATTTGATGAGCGGAGAGAATGCCTTATTTACTTTAGAAACTGTATCCGGAGATCCGGGGTCGATTCAAAACCTTTTTAAAATATTCCACACCCTACGGGGACTCACCGGCTTCTTGAATCTTGAGGATATCCAATCTTTGTCTCAAGAAGCTGAAGGAATGATAGATGATGTGCGCAAAGGACACCTATCCTTTGATCGAGACATCATGAAATTAACTTCAGAGATCATCAACGGCTTAAGAAAACTTTTGTCCTTATTGAATGAGCAAATTATTCAAAAAGGAACGCTCAAAAGTGAATATTATGACGTGGGTCCCCTGATCCAAAAGGTGGTTTGTATCCGCCAAAAGAACATACCGGTTGAACAGAAAAATGATGGCGCAGCGCAGCAAAATACGCAAGAGCCTCAGTCCGAATTGATTCAAGACAAAGAGGATGCGGACAAGACGGGTCAGCGCCAGCGCGATTTAATCGAAGAAAGAGATTTTGCTATTCAATTAAGCAAGCAATCTCAAGGTGCCGCAAGGCTTAAAGGCAACTTATTGGCAAGCTTGGCGCACGATATACGCGCCCTGACCGCGTCGATCCTGGGATTTTCCAATATGCTACAAACCGGGCAGCTGAACGTCAAGCAGCATGACCAGGTGAATAATATTACTTTAAGCGCGACTTTATTGTTGGGTATTGTGAATAATATTTTGGATTTTGCTAAGGTAGAAAGCGGAAAGTTTGAACTGGAAAATGTATCTTTTGATTTAAATGTAATTATCGATGAAATATCAAGAATCTTTTTGCCGCGCTTTGAAGGCAAAAGCACTCGACTTTATTTCAATATTGACGATGATGTTCCTGCCAATTTGATCGGTGATCCCGTGCGTTTGAAGCAGATTTTGATTAATCTCCTTGATAATGCCATCAAATTTACTCAAAAAGGTGAAATCAGGCTTATGGTACGCCGAGAACCCCAAACAAAAGAGGATGTCAAGAAGGATGAATGCGTTTTACGTTTTGCTGTGAGCGATACAGGGATCGGTATACCGGAAGATAAAAAGGAAATTATTTTTGATGCGTTTACCCAGGTTGATGCTTCAACGAGCCGGCAGTACGGGGGCACAGGGCTCGGATTGTCTATCTGTAAGAATTTTGTTAATCTTTTGGGCGGTCATATTTGGGTCGATTCTCAAATCGGGTCCGGAAGTACATTCGCCTTTACGATAAAGCTTGAAATCTCAGAATTCAAAAAAGAAAAGGCTAAAATTGCGGCAGAAGAAAAGAAAGTTCAGCAAAGATATGCCGAGCTTGAGAAAATTTCTTGTCAGGGTATTAAAGTGCTTGTAGCAGAAGACAGTATCACAAACCAAGAATTGATTGCGGCCTATTTTGAGCAATTCGGCTGTGAAGGAGATTTTGTTTCCAATGGTCAAGAAGCGCTTGAAAAAATCAAAAATATTAAGTATGATTTATGCATTATTGACCTTCAGATGCCCGTCCTCGACGGGATTGAAGCGACGCGTATAATTCGAAAAGATTTAAAGTTGGATGTCCCAATCATGGCCTTGACCGCGGCTGATTCAAAAGAAGAAAAAGAACTCTGTTATACAGTCGGCATGAATGACTACATCTCCAAACCGTTTGACATGTACGACTTGAAGGAAAAAATTATTAAACTGACCAAGTCGTAAGAAATATGAAGGAAATATTATAATTTAATTTGTTTAATCCCCTCGTCCGCCATAGATTATATCAACGGACTCGGGGTCAGTTCGACCTTATGACTTATGTCGCTTACTGACTGCCGCCAGGCGAAGGCTCCATAAGTCATGGTCTCATTGAAAGGGTTGGCCATTGAAAATTCTCGTGATTGATGATTCTGATTTAGAACGCGAACTTCTCATTGAAGTTCTCAAAGGCGCAGGCGTCAAAGACGAATTTTTAGAAGCCAGAAGCGGAGAAGAGGCGATTCAGGTCTTGGGGACACGCTACAAAGAAATCGGCCTTATTCTTCTGGACTGGCAGATGCCTGAAATGTCCGGCATGGAATTCATGGAAGGCGTGGTGAAGGTTGATAAAGTGGCGAATATTCCGATTGTGATGGTCACGGCCTCGGGTTCCGAAGAAAATAGAAAGAAAGCAAAAAATATCAATCCCAAGCTTGCCGGATACGTGGTAAAGCCTTATACGCCAAATTCCATATTGGAAATCATAAAATCATATGTTAAATGTGAGTAGCGGGAGGTAACGCAGTAGATGTTTGGAAAAAAAAGTAATCCGGAATTAAATAAATTCGCAGAGTATTTGACCAAAGGCATCAAGAATCTTTTTGGGGAACGCGGAGAAATCAAATTTTCAAAAGATCCCGAAATTGTCAAGAAAGATATTATTGAGTATCAGGGGCGTATGCGCACGGACGGCATGGAAAAGTTCAACAGTCCCACGTATGTTTCTTTCCTCAATTACTTCGCCAACAAAGCTGATATGGAAAAGAAAAAGGCCCTGGGAGCCCTTGTGCTTTATGTGGAACAAAATTTTATGGCTCCCTTAATGAAAAAGCTGAAGTATCCAGCCGTCAATGACGAAGATGAAGAGGCGCTCAAAGACAGCTGCGGGACCCTTTGCAACTTGATCGGCGGTCGTTTCAAATCAGAAATTTCTTGTCAGGGCTATGCTGAGCTGGAGATGTCGCATTTTTATACGTATCGCAACAGCGCTTCCGATGGCGTGGCTTTTTGTTTTAGTGAGTATGAAAAATATGAAATATCTTTTACCATTGATAATGAGAAACGCGTCGTCGTTGAAATGACCATGGGCATCGTCCCAAGGCGGTAAGTAAGTAAGTAAGAATAGTCATGTTCTTTGTTGATTTAAGATCAATTTTATTATATGATGAAAACAATAATGTTCAGAACCGGAAGAGGAGTCAGCCCGGATGTTTGAGTATGATATCAACAAGGTTAGCGAGGAGCTTCATATCCGAACGGAAATATTGAACCGATTGGTGCATAGCTTTGCTAATACCTTGTCCCAGAAGATTATTACTCTAGAAGAAGCTGTAACCAAGAACGATATTATAACCATGAGAGCTATTTTGCATGAAATCCGGGGGACATCAGGAAATCTTCGCTTGGAGTCCGTTTTGGCGGCAACTAAAATAATGCATGAGGCGGTTAAAGCAGAGAAAGACTCAGGCAGTATCCCCGGACACTTTAAGGTCCTCAAAGAGAAGTCAGACGAATTTAAGAATTATATCGAAAGCCAGGCGGGTTGAAATGTGGAAAGTTTTAATTGTTGACGATAATTTTGAGAACAGAGAATTAATGGCTGAAATCCTGCGCGATGTGGCCGAATGTGATCTTGCTGTCAGCGGTCAGGAAGCTATCGAAAAATATAATAACGCTTTAAGCCTCAGGCCCTACCAGGTCATTCTTTTAGATATTATGATGCCGGATGTGGATGGTCTTCAAGCCCTTCGCATAATCCGTAAAAATGAGCGTGATCACGGCATTGAACTGGGGGATGGAGTTCCCGTCATTATGGTCACAGCCCATAAAAAACCGTATCTGGATGCCTTTTTCCAGGGCTGTACGGATTATATTATGAAACCGATTGATCCGGCCAAATTGATCAAGAAAATCGAAGAAAAAGTCCACAAACCCTACGTTTCTTAATCTGTAACTCTTTCATTTCTCTCCAGTTAGCACTCATCGATAAACCCGCGTAAAAATCAATTACCCCTTGCATAATAATGGGCTTCATAATATAATTGTTTCGCTTCACAAATCCGAACCGATTTACAATAAGGAGCTAGTATGGATAATAAGGCAAGATTGGATGTCAGCGGAAAGTCCTTTGAACTGCCGATCGTCACAAGCACGACCGGTGAAAAAGGAATTGATATATCCAATTTACGCAAAGAAACTTCGTATGTCGTCCTGGATCAAGGATTTGCCAACACCGCATCCTGTAAGAGCGCGATTACCTATGTCGATGGAGAGAATGGAATTTTACGTTACCGCGGCATTTCGATCGAAGAGATCGCCGAGCGAGCGTCTTTTATAGAAGCGGCTTATCTTTTGATCTATGGGAATCTTCCTGATCATAAACAGCTGAATTATTTCTCCGAAGCCTTTACGCGTTACTCGATGATTCATGAGGATATGAAGAATTTCTTTGACGGCTATCCTTCCAGCGGTCATCCGATGGGAATCCTCTCAGCTATGGTCTGTTCACTTTCGGCCTATTATCCGGAATTGGTCAAACCCAGCCCGACCAAAGAAGAAATCGATACGGTTGCGGTTGAGTTACTATCCAAGGTGCGTACGATCGCAGCTTTTTCCTATAAAAAGTCAATCGGTCAGCCGTTTGTTTATCCGCGGCATAGCTTGAAATATGTTACCAATTTTCTAAATATGATGTTTTCAAGTCCTTCGCAGGAATATAAGATTGACGAAAATATTGTTGGGGCTTTACAGAAGCTTCTCATCGTCCATGCCGATCATGAACAAAATTGCAGCACGTCGACCGTTCGTCTTGTTGGGAGCTCACTTGCGAATTTGTTTGCTTCGATTTCAGCAGGTATTTGCGCGCTTTGGGGGCCTCTGCACGGAGGTGCCAATCAAGCCGTGATTGAAATGCTGCAAAATATTCACGAGAATGGCGGAAACACAAAGAAATTCATTGACCTGGCTAAAGATAAGAATTCGAAATTCCGGTTGATGGGGTTCGGTCACCGCGTCTACAAGAATTTTGATCCGCGTGCAACGATCCTTAAGAAAGAAGCCCATGCACTCCTTGGAAAATCCGGCCGCAGCGATCCCTTGCTGGATATTGCAGTGAAATTGGAGGAATCGGCTTTGAAAGACGAATATTTTATAGAACGAAAACTTTATCCGAACGTTGACTTCTATAGCGGGATTATCTTACGCGAAATAGGAATCCCGATTGATATGTTTCCGGTAATTTTTGCGATCGGCCGCATGCCCGGATGGATCGCCCACTGGAAAGAAATGATCGAGGATCCGTCAACCAAAATAGGCCGACCACGCCAAATTTATGTCGGTGAAGTCAAACGTGATTTTGTTCATATCGATCGCCGGAAATAACCCTATTGCCCTCAACTGTTCTTAAAGGTCCGCGCTGATGAAGGCATTATTAATCGTTGACGTCCAGAATGATTTTTGCCGCGGAGGATCTTTAGCTGTCCAAGACGGCGATCAAGTCATCCCCGCTTTAAATAAGTACATTCAATATTTTCAGAAGAGAAAACTTCCCATTTTTGCGTCGCGTGATTGGCATCCCGAAGTCACCCCGCATTTTCAAAAACATGGCGGTGTTTGGCCTGCTCACTGTGTTCGAGGGACAAAAGGCGCGCAATTTCATCCCAAACTCAATCTTCCGGCCTCCGTCATTGTTATTTCGAAAGGCATAACTTCTGATCAAGAAAGTTACACGGCTTTCTTGGGATGTGATCAAAATGGCGTTCCTTTTGAGCAAGTCCTTGAGAAGCTTGATATTGAGGAATTATTTATCGGCGGGTTGGCAACTGATTATTGCGTGAAGACCTCCTGCCTGGATGCTCTGAGGTTAAAATTTCGCGTGCATTTGTTAATGGATGCTATTAGGGGTGTCGACTTAATCAAAGGCGATTCAGAAAAGGCCATCAAAGAGATCTTGGCTGCCGGCGCCGAGGAGGCGTCCTTAAAACAGCTAAAATAAATATCATGCGGAACGCTGATTTAGACAATTCCCAGTATTTGACGAGCTGCAGGATTATTCTTTTTGCCTTGCGGCAGATTTTGAGAATGTTATAATTTTACCAGAGACTTAAGGAGAAATTTATCAGACAAGAGGTACATGATGGACAATGAAAAAGAAACGACATTTTTAGGCGAAGATCTCTTGGAACGCATTGCTTATGTATCGAGTGAGCTTGACGAAATCGTGGATATCACGAAAGGCGAGAAAAAAGATGATGAATCACAACGGTTACACAAGCCGACAACTCTACAATCCATCTTTAAATATTTAGTTCTTAAGAATGTCACGCGCGGTCGGATGGCTTTAAGCGTATATTTTTCAGGTAAAGAAGTCGGTTTTGCATGTCAGCCGAAGACAAAGGAAGATCTCGTTAAGCTTGTCCGTCGTCTGGGCTTGGGGACTTTGAGTATTAACGAATTTGGAGAAGAAAATATCATTCTTGAGTTGAAAGACAGTCTCAGCTCAAGAGATATCAAGGGTCTCCAGAAAAATGTATGCTACTTTGAAGCAGGTTTCTTTGGAGGCGCGATTGAGAATATCTTAAATAGAAAGATTGATTTTAAAGAAAGTCAGTGTGTGGCTAGTGAAGCAAGCGAGATTTGCCGATTTGAGATGATCAAACCGGGCGAGCAGATCAAGATTGAAGGGGTGACGATCCCTATCCTGACCGTCAAAGGATATTCGCCGGAAAATGTAAAATTATTGACATCGTTGGCGTCCCATGCGATTGCGGCAATCGAAAATGCGCTAGTTTTTGAAACAACGCGTAAGCAAGCCCTGATTGACGGGTTGACGGAAACATTTAATCACCGGTTTTTTCAGCAGACCATTCGCACAGAATTAAAAAGAAGCAGCCGGCATGATATGCCGCTTGCGATGATGATGTGCGATATTGACAAATTCAAAGAATACAATGATAAATACGGGCATTCCGTAGGAGATGATGCCCTTAAGAAAATTGCCAATATCCTAAAATCTAATATCAGAGAAATTGATTTTGTATCGCGTTATGGCGGTGATGAGTTTGCGGTACTATTTCCTCAAACCTATCAGCAGGGGGCCATGATAGCGGCTCAGCGCATCTTAGAGAAAGTGAACCAATGCAAATTTCCGAAGCTGGAATCCGATAGTTACTTGAGTATCAGTATAGGAATTGCAGGAATCCCGGGGCGCACAGAGTTAAGCGCCCAGGATCTTATCGACAAGGCGGACAAAGCGCTTCGCATCGCCAAAAAGGGAAAATTAAAAATCGTTGTTGCTGAATAAGGAACAATAATTTGGGAAATGCCATGAAATATAGAAAAGAAAATGATAGCTTGGGTGAAGTGAGTATACCACAAGGAAAATATTACGGAGCTCAAACAGCCCGGGCTTGCGAAAATTTTAAAATAGGAATGGAAATGTTTCCCGAAGAATTTATTCAAGCCATTGCCCTCATCAAGAAAGCCTCCGCAATCAGCAACAAGGAATTAAAATTGCTGGACCCCAAAAAAGCGAAGAACATTGAGAAGGCAGCCGATGAAATCATTAAGGGAAAGCTTTTTGATCATTTTCCCTTAAGGATCTGGCAGTCCGGAAGCGGCACGCAAATCAACATGAATGTCAACGAAGTCATCGCCAACCGAGCGATAAAGTTAACAGGCGGCAAAGTAGGAAGCAAAAATCCTATCCATCCCAATGACGACGTGAATAAAGGGCAATCCTCAAATGATGTGATTCCGACTGCTATGCATATCTCGGCAGCCCAACAGATAAAGAACACATTAATTCCTCAGATAACACATTTGCGCGATAGCCTGAAAAAGAAAGCAAAAGAGTTTAAGTCAATCGTAAAAATAGGCCGCACACACCTGATGGACGCGACACCTTTAACACTGGGACAGGAATTCTCCGGTTACGTTACACAATTATCTAAAGGCATTGAAAGAATAGAGCAATGCTTAGATGAGTTATATGAATTACCGATCGGCGCAACAGCCGTAGGGACCGGTTTGAACACCGATTCGCAATTTGCCGGGAAGGTTGTCAAAAAGATCTCTCAAATGACAAAAAATCATTTTGTAGTTTCGAATAATAAATTCCATTTATTAGCCGCGCACGACGCTTTGGTCCAGCTCAGCGGTACGATGAAGACCTTAGCCGTTTCTTTGATGAAGATTGCCAACGATATTCGATGGTCGGCAAGTGGGCCCAGATGCGGATTAGGAGAAATAAGTTTGCCCGCCAATGAACCGGGCAGCTCAATCATGCCCGGTAAAGTCAATCCTACACAGGCTGAGGCGCTAACCATGGTTTGCGTCCAGGTGATGGGTAATGATGTGGCCGTGAGCATGGCCGGTGCCGGTGGAAATTTTGAACTCAATGTTTATAAACCGGTTATTATTTACAATATCCTGCAGTCGATTCGGCTTCTTTCGGATGCCTGTAAAAGTTTTGCAGACCATTGTGTATCTGGTATTAAGATAAATAAAGAGACAATCAAGAAGAACGTGGATAATTCCCTTATGTTAGTCACGGCCCTATCCCCGCACATTGGTTACGATAAAGCGGCAAAGATAGCGCAAAGGGCGCATGCGCAAGGAATCACCCTCAAAGAAGCAGCGCTGTCCTTAGGTTTTTTGAAAGAGAATGAATTTGACCGAATCGTTCGTCCGGAGAATATGATCGGCCCAAGTAGAAAGAAGTGAGCAAAGAATATGACCAAAAAAAGCAGAGTCGAACGACGTAAGCATCCACGCGTCAAGCGCATTCTGTGCATCCATCATCGCTTGCACAAGCGAAAAGGAAAACAGATGAAAGACGCCTGGCACTGGCATTTGTCCGACACAGAAAACATGAGCATGGGCGGTGTATTATTTCAGAGTGACATTCATTATCAAGTCAATGATGTCATTGAAATCAAAATTGTGATGTCGGGTGTGTTAGAGATCTTTAATGGTTTTGGAAAAGTTGTTCGCGTTGAGCAGAAAAAGAAGGGTTATTTATATCCTACCGCTGTTGCCCTATCTCAAATATCCAACCGAAGGCGCAAGATCGCATCGGCAAGATCAATCATCTAAAGAGATCACTTTAGTCCTTCCTTAAATTCCGAAACCAATTCTGAAAGCGATTGTTTGGCATCCCCGAAAAGCATGCGTGTGTTTTCAAAATAAAAAAGATCATTGGGGATACCGGCAAAACCCGTGGCCATCGAGCGCTTGAGCACAAAGACCGCCTTGGCTTTGTCGGCGTCGATGATGGGCATACCGTAGATGGGACTTTGAGGATCATTGCGGGCCGCGGGATTGACGACATCATTGGCGCCGATCACAACGGCTACATCCATTTGGTTCATCATCGGATTAATCTGATCCATTTCAACAAGCTGATCGTAAGAAATGTTGGCTTCGGCCAAAAGAACATTCATATGCCCGGGCATGCGGCCCGCAACAGGATGAATGGCATAACGCACATCAGTTCCGTTTTTCTCCAGCAGCTGCGCTAATTCACGAAGCACATGTTGAGCTTGCGCGGCCGCAAGACCGTATCCGGGAATAAAGACAACAGAACGAGCTGCCTCCAAGAGATAATAGGCATTCCGTGTATTGATCGGCCTGGCCTTGCCTTTTGCTTCTTGCGGATTTTGCGTGACTTGCGCGCCGAATCCGCTAAAGAGGACATTCACCAGGGAACGATTCATCGCTTTACACATAATATTCGTAAGGATGATACCGCTTGCGCCCACTAAAGATCCCGCGACAATCAACATATTATTCATGATCACAAAACCCGTCGCGCAAGCCGCCATGCCCGAATAGCTGTTGAGAAGTGAGATAATAACCGGCATATCCGCACCCCCAATCGGAAGTACAACCAAAATACCCAAGACAAGCGCAAAGATAATAATAAAAATATAAAATGGATAAAAGACCAAGGGATCAATGCAGTAGATAATTCCAAGGATGAGGATGATGACAAGGAGAGTAGCATTAAAAATCTTTTGATAATGAAAAAGAATCGGTCTTGAGGGAATAACGCCTTGAAGTTTACCCCAGGCCACAACGCTACCGGTAAACGTTACGCCTCCGATCAGGGTCGATAAAAGAATGGAAACAGCTTTGAAGGTGTTTGCGTCTAAACGGTAATGATAAGACGCCCAGGCGACCAAAAGACTGGCCAATCCGCCAAAGCCGTTTAAGAGAGCCACCATTTGCGGCATGGCGGTCATGGCGACATGTTGAGCGCTGAAAGCCCCCAGGACGCTTCCGATCAACAAGCCAATAATAATCCATAGGAAACTTAAACCTTTGACCAAGCACGTGGCGAGAATAGCTATCAACATACCAAATGCCGAAAGGCGGTTGCCTCGACGGGCGCTTACAGGAGAGTTCATCATCTTAAGGCCCAAGGCAAATAAAACAGCCGCTAGGATGTACGCAAAGGAAATAATGATATTAAGATTCACGTGGATTGACCTTTTGTTTTAGATTTGAAAAATGAAAGCATGCGGTCCGTAACGAGGTAACCGCCTACGACGTTGATTGTGGCAAAAATAACGGCCAAGGTTCCGAGGATCGTACAAAAAAGACTTCCGGGCGTGGCTCCGGCCGCGATAATGGCTCCGACAACGGTAATACCTGAAATGGCATTGGAGCCCGACATAAGCGGCGTGTGCAAGGTGGAGGGGACTTTGGAAATCAGTTCAAACCCAAGAAAAATCGCTATGGCCAGAAGAAAGAAAGCATTGAGTAGAAGCTGCGTATTCATAGAATACTCCTTTATAGTTTAAAAGCGTCGTGGATGATTTCTCCCGCGTGAGCGAGAAGACAACTTTTGATAATTTCATTTTCCAATGGCAACTCAAAAGATTTTGTGTCTTTATTCCAAAAATACTCAATAAGGTTAGCGAGGTTATTCGTGTACATTTGACTGGCGTGAAGGCACACAAATCCAGGTAAGTTCAAAAGTCCAATTACCTGTACATTGTTGAATTCAATTTCTTCGCCGGGCTTTGTTATTTCCACATTACCGCCAGTTTCTGCGGACAAATCGACGATTACGCTCCCAGGTTTCATCTGTTTCAGAATATCTTTTGTGATAATTAAGGGAGCCTTTTGACCAAAAATTTGAGCCGTTGTAATGACAACATCCGATTGGGCGCATATTTTCACAATGCCTCGATGTTGTTTTTCGATTTGATCCTTTGATAGGGCCTTGGCATAACCTTCTTGAGTCTCTTGAGTTTCTCCAAGATCAATTTTTACAAAACGTGCCCCTAGAGAATGAACCTGTTCTTCGGTAGCAGGTCTTGTGTCAAAAGCCTCAACGCGCGCCCCCAGACGTCTGGCCGTAGCGATCGCTTGCAATCCGGCAACGCCGGTACCGATGACAAGAACACGCGCAGGCGCGAGCGTACCGGCCGGTGTCGTCATCATGGGAAAGATCTTATTGAGTCGTTGCGCGGCTAAAATAACAGCGACATAACCGGCCAAGTTGGCCTGCGAGCTTAAGGCGTCCATTTTCTGAGCAATGGTTGTGCGCGGAATCATATCCATGCTGATAGAGCTAACCTTCTGCTTGGCCAATGCTTTGAGTATTTTTTGCTCTTGAAAAGGATTAAGAAAGCCAATATAAATACATCCTTCTTTGAGAAGATTGACTTCATCCAAAGCGGGCTGGCCTACACGTAAGATGATATCCGCGCCAGAAAGAAGGGTTTCGCGTTTGGTCTGGATCAAGGCGCCGGCTTTTTTGTAATCCTCATCCTCATAACCTAAGGTTAAACCCAGGGATGACTCAATGGAAATTTTAGCGCCAAGCGCTGCAAGTCTTTTGGAAGAATCGGGCGTAAGAGCGATACGCTTTTCTTGATTGTTGAGTTCTTTGAGAGCAACAATATGCATATTACTCTTATAACAAAAAGGCGAGTAAACTTCAATAGATAACATCTCCAGGAGGCCATGACTTCTGGAGTCCACTATTGATTCAGTGGCGGACGACATAAGTCATAAGGCCGAATTGACCTCGCCCACCAAAATTGTTTAACAATTTTGGTGAGGCGGTGGATTAAGCAAATACAATTATAATATTTCAACAATAATAGTTTCGCTTGTTTTCGTAAAATTTATAGGATAAAATTAGTAAGTTTATAAACTTGCAGAAGAGGAGAACTTGAGCAACCATAAACATTAATGTTCGACTTGGGAACAGATGACTGAAAAAGGCAGAGTATCTTTGTAAGCCAGAAAAGATCAAATGAAATCAATAGGCCGAAAGCAAAGAGGCTTTCATGCAAAGATTTTCGTTCTTTCTATATGTTTTTTATGGACAAGCTTAACTGCTCATCAGAGCACAGGAGAGACGATGCAAAAAGCAAGTTTTGCGGCCGGCTGTTTTTGGCATATTGAGGACGAATTTGGAAAAATCAGCGGTGTGACCGAAACATCCGTAGGCTACATGGGAGGGTCGAAGGAAGAACCAACCTACAAAGATGTTTGTTCTAACACGACCGGTCATGCCGAAACGGTCGAAGTTATTTATGATCCGAACGTCGTTTCTTATGAAGAATTGCTCGATGTATTCTGGAATATCCATGATCCCACAACCCTCAATCGGCAAGGTCCGGATGTCGGGTCTCAGTATCGTTCCGTCATTTTCTTTAACACGCCCGAACAGGAAAAGATCGCCAGGGCATCAAAGGCAAAACTTGAAAAATCGGCAAGATTTAGAGGTAAAATCGTCACACAAATAGAGCCCACAACACAATTTTACAAAGCCGAAGAATATCACCAGCAGTATTTAGAAAAACTAAAGAAACTCAAAAATCATTAGACAATGCCTAAGAAGATACCCAAAAAGATCCTCATTATCGATGACGATCCAAACATGATTGAAACTCTGACAAAATGGCTTATTGTATCCGGACGCAACGTCATCAGTGCGCTTAACGCCGATGCCGGTCTCAAAATGGCCCATGAAGAATTGCCCGATCTGATTCTTTCCGATTTGTTAATGCCTGGAATCGACGGTGTGCAATTGACGAAAAAACTCAAAGAATGCAATGCAACAAAAGACATTCCCATCATTTTCACGACCGTAGCCATGGGTGTCGAAATGGACAAAGGCAATGAAACGATTAATATAGACGGTTGTCTCTATCGGGTTTTCGCTAAACCCTTGCATGATCCCAAGCTCTTAAGCGAAATCCGGAAATCCATCAATCGGCGTATCCATGGAGGAAAATCCATAGCGCCGGGAAGTTAGAAGGTCTTAGGAGGCCCAAACTTACGAATAGTTAAAGAAAGTCCGCCAGATTTCCTTTCGGAAATCTGGCGAGATCTCGCTCGCCTCGCTGAACTTCGGCGAAGCGGGCCGAAATCTTCGATTTCGGCGGAACGTAAGTTTGAGGCCGACTTAGACCCCCACACCAATTTGACTGCATGGGAATATTTTGAATTAATGGCAGGACTTTGTTAATTTTTGAGCCGTTCTTTAAACCTTTGTGATTTAATCTTGAGGATTTCAGCCGCTTTAGGGTTCTTTGATAACAAGCAAGTAGAGTCGATGATGATAAGAGACGCGACAGCTTCTTTACATTGTCCG
>JBDRMG010000016.1:0-132652 GCA_043812495.1 Candidatus Omnitrophota bacterium
GACAATGTAAAGAAGCTGTCGCGTCTCTTATCATCATCGACTCTACTTGCTTGTTATCAAAGAACCCTAAAGCGGCTGAAATCCTCAAGATTAAATCACAAAGGTTTAAAGAACGGCTCAAAAATTAACAAAGTCCTGTTAGGGTGAAAGATTGGTCCTAACTTATTGAAAAAGAAGAAAATAATGAAATTGAGAGAATGGCCCTGATTACACAGATTATATTCGATTGCACGGATGAAAAAATCTTTGTAATCTTTTTTTAAATCTGTGTAATCAGGTTCTTTCATACACCCTAAATAAGAAAGAACCGAAATTATTGTTTTTTTACGCGGGCGGCTTTGCCGACGCGATCTCTGAGGTAATAAAGCTTGGCTTGCTTGACGACGCCTTTACTGACAACTTTGAGGCTGTCGATGACAGGTGAATGCAGAGGAAAGATGCGCTCCACCCCTTCCCCGAAAGAGATCTTTCTTACCGTAAAGGTGGCCTGAAGGCCGCTTCCGGTCCTACGGGTCACAACGCCTTCAAAGGGATGAAGTCTGACTTTGTCGGCTTCGGCCACTTTGACCATCATTTGGACCGTATCGCCAACACTAAAATCAGGTAGGTCTTTGCGTGTGTATTTTTCCTCAAATACTTTCATTTTCTCATGAATAGCTGTCGCAACCATTGTTATAAACCTCCGTTAATTTTTCTTATTTTTTGAGTTTAACCAGATAGGCACTCGCTTACGCTCGTGCACTATCTCCCTTCGGGCCGCCCCTTTTATTAAAGGGGCGGGGTCATATCGAAATTTGCCTATCTGGTCCCGCCCTTTGCCTTTAGGCAAAGGGCGGTCGGAATTATCCGCAGGATATTTTCTTGTTAAGATGACTGAAATTCCGATATGATAAATCCGGGCGCGTCTTTTTGGTTTGAAGGACCGCTTGCTTTTTGCGCCAATCTTCAATCTTCTGATGGTTTCCAGATAATAACACATTCGGTATATGAATGCCACGAAAATTTGCGGGCCGCGTATATTGAGGATATTCCAACAGATGATTCTCGAAAGATTCGCAATGAAGCGATTCCTGGCGGCCCAGCACGCCCGGAATCAATCGTGTCACACAATCCACTAAAACCATGGCCGGCAATTCACCGCCTGTTAGAACATAGTCTCCAATCGAAATACATTCATCCGCGAGGTGGTCAGCAACTCGGTGGTCGACACCTTCGTAATGGCCGCAAACAATGATCATATTCTTCTCTTTTGAAAGCTTCTTTGCTTTCTTCTGTGTTAAGCAAGCGCCACTCGGGGCCATAAGAATAACCTTGGCCTTGCGCCGCCCTTTGATCTTTCGAACCGCATCGAAAATCGGCTGAGGACTCATCACCATGCCCGGCCCTCCGCCAAAGGGGCGGTCATCCACTTTTTTGTGTTTATCCGTCGTGTAATCGCGCAGATCATGAACGCGAATAGCTATCTTTCTTTTTTCCTGGGCCCGCTTGACAATGGACTCCTTAAAGATGGCCGAGAAACTCTCAGGAAAAATCGTTAAGATGTCGAATTGTAGCATGACAAGAATTCCTTCTGAAATGTTTCAAACCGTCCTTGACTAATGGCCTCGCGGATTTGATGCATGAGTTTTAAATAAAAATAGACGTTGTGATAAGACGCGTAATAACATCCGACAATTTCGTGCGTGCTGAAGAGATGACGGATATAACTGCGCGTATAGGTCCGGCAGACAAAACAATCGCAGTGCTCATCCAAAGGCTTTTGGTCATTGGCAAACTCACCGTTACGAACCACCATCTTCCCTTTTTTGGTAAAGACTGTTCCATAACGGCCGTAACGGGTGGGAACGCAGGTATCAAACATATCCACGCCTTCGGCCACGGCGCGCACAATTTGATCCGGCATGCCGATCCCCATGAGATACCGCGGTTGTTCTTTGGGTAAAAACGGTTCACAGTAAGATAGCGCTTCGAACATCACATCCACGGGTTCGCCCACGCTAATACCCCCCACGGCAAACCCATCAAAACCGATGGCCCTCAATTCTTCGGCCGAGCGCTCCCGCAAGTCCTTAAACGAAGAACCTTGCACAATACCAAATAAGAGCTGACCTTTTTCTTTGGGACTATGCCGGAGGTGAAAATCTTTTGACCGTTTAGCCCACAGGGTCGTGCGTTCGCACGCTTTTTGGGCCTTCTTATGTTCGCAAGGATACTCCACGCATTCATCCAAAGGCATCATCATATCTGAGCCGAGGCGATTTTGAATGCGGATAATGTCTTCAGGGGCAAAGAAGTGCAGCTTCCCATCCAAATGAGAATTGAATGTCACGCCGTCATCTCTGATTTTTCTTAACCTCGCCAAGCTGAAGACCTGATAACCGCCGCTATCCGTTAAAATCGGCCCTTTCCATTTCATAAAAGAATGTAGGCCTCCGGCTTGTTCGATCGTCTCTATCCCCGGACGCAAAAAAAGATGATAGGTATTGGATAAAACGATCTGGAGTTCCAGTTTCACTAAATCCTCAAGCGGAAGCGCCTTCACCGTCGCATTGGTCGCCACAGGCATAAAAAAAGGCGAATGGATGGGCCCATGGGCCGTCTGAAGAAGCGCGCAGCGCGCCTTTGTTTTTGTATCGGCGTGTTCGATCGTAAAAATCTTCTTCAAATTCTGAATGTTCGCAGTGCTTTTCATCATTTTGTCTTAAAGGACCAACATCGCATCCCCGTAGCTAAAAAATCGATATTGATTCCTGATCGCCTCCTGATAGGCGCGCTTCATAAGCGCATGTCCGGCAAAAGCCGAGACAAGCATCAGAAGCGTACTTAAAGGAAGATGAAAATTGGTTAATAGGATGTCGACGAAATGGAACCGATAACCCGGATAGACAAAAAGATCTGTATTTCCTTGCAACTGTCCCGTATCGGCCACTGTTTCAAGGACCCGGCAACTTGTCGTTCCCACGGCCAGAATCTTCTTTCCCTCTTTTTTGTGACGCTTGATGCGTTTAAAAGTTTCCTGGGTCATATGGTAGCGTTCGGTATGCATTTTGTGTTTTGTAATATCGGTTTCTTCAACCGGTTTAAACGTCGCATAATTAATATGAAGCGTGACCTTTTGAAAAGGATGCCCCTGATTCATAAGGCGCGTGATGAGCCTTTGGGTAAAATGCAGCCCGGCTGTCGGCGCGGCCACAGATCCTTCTTTATTCGCATACACGGTTTGATAATATCGGCGGTCGATCGGTTCATCCGCTCTTTTGATATAAGGGGGCAGCGGCATATGTCCGATGCGATTCAATGCCTTGGTCAAATTCTTTTGATTAAAGCGAACCGTGTTTTTATCGATAATCTCGGCTATCAACCCATTGCCGTCAAACTGAATTTGATCATGATATTTCAATCTTCGCACAGGGCGTAACAAGGCGTGATAAGAATACTTGTCGGCCAGCTGATTAAGAAGAAAAATCTCGACCTGCCCGCCTGTTCTTTGCTTGCGCCCTAGTAAACGGGCACAGATGACCTTGCTATCATTGAGCACGATCATGCTTTCGGTCGGTAAATATTTTTCCAAATTCGCAAAACGGTCATGCGTTATCGTTTGCTTGTCCCGATTTAGGACTAGCAAGCGCGCTTGATCTCTTCTTTTCAGCGGATATTGCGCAATAAGATTTTGCGGCAAATGGTAATCAAAATCTTGCAGTTTCATAGTTGTAGAAGTAGAAATAGTATTTATGTCTTTGCTTAATCCCCCCACCACTTTTTATAAAAAAGTGGGGGGGGTCAATTCGGCCTCGCACTTATGTTCTGCCCCACCTTTGGCGGGGCATCCATAAGTGCGGGCCTCATTGAAACAATGTCAACGCCGGGATAATAGAATTTTAAAATTTTATCATAGGAATACCTTTCACGAGCCATAAAATTGACGCCCCATTGGCATAAACCGACGCCGTGCCCCCATCCTTTTCCGCTAAAATCCATATAATAGCCTTTGGGGATGGTCTGGTAATTATTGCTTTTGATGATATTGGGCCCGATGATATCGCGAAAGGTTTTTCCCTCCATCTCTAGAGTCTTATTGTCCCTGGTTGTGATCAAGAGTTTGTCGATGCGTCCGCTTTTATTACGCTCAAGTATCTCGATATCTTTAATAAGCCAAAGAGCGTATCCCGCCGCATTCAGTTTCTCTTGAATTTCTTTTAACTGAATGTTCTTTTTCCATGAAAAATGAGGTGATTGTCTGCAATAAGGACAAACAACGCCTTTTAAACAAGGCCAATCCCCTTTCCAAAGATTGCTCGCATCTTCCGTATGCCCGGCGCAGGTGGCATGATAATACGCAGGGATGATTTTCCCCTGATAGGTCATGACCAAACCTTTTGTGCGGTTGACAGCAATATTTGTTCGATACCTCTCGGCATGACGTCCGCCATAAACTTGAGAATAGATATCGCTTCGCACATCAAATGTCTTATTCTTATTAATGTTTTTCTGATAAAGCGCATAGGTTCTGGCCGCCACGGCCTGGGCCTTCATGGCCTCCATGGGCCAGCGATGAGAAATCTCATGATAAAGAACGCCTTTGATATAATCTTCCAAATCAACGGTATTGACAACGATACCCTGATGGTCTTGCGTTCTAATAATACTCAGGGAACCTCTAAATCGTCGACGATTGACATAAATAGACGCGTCTTTGGTCGGCTGAATGTTAATCCAATCCAAAGAATATTCTTTTTCGGCAATCATGATGCTTTTCGATGTAAATTCAACCGTAGAGTCCTTCAGGGCCTTTCTCTCTTCGCTCAGAATATTATTGTGCTGGTCCGTTAACTTATATCCGCCCTGGATCGCGCAATCAAAATTCGATATATCCGTTAAGATGGCTACCCTGATCACAGAGGCCGCGGTATTCGTCAGCCCATAGACCGATCGTTGAGCCAAAGGAATTTGCAACAGTAGACCCAGAGCACATAAAATTGATAATTTTCGCATGCACTTGGTCATGGTTTACGGAATAAATAAAATAGCAGACTTGCGATGAGGCTCAGAAGAATGCATGTCGTTAAAGGAAAATAGAATGTAAAATTCTCTTTTTTAATCAAAAGATCGCCGGGCAACCGGCCCATTCCGGGAATTTTGCCAAGGACAATTACCAAAACGCCCAGGCCAATCAAGAGAACACCGATCATAATTAAAACTTTACCGAAATCAAACATAGCTCATTTCTTTTTTCTCGACAATCGCATCTTCCTTCGCGTTGGCGATCTGTTATTGTCGAATCCTCTTGCCTTGATTAAGGTTCTTTCTAATTGATGTTGAATGAAAGAACCTGGGCCATTCAATCTTTTTCATCATCTATTTGTCTTGCTTTAAGTTAAGAGATACTTATCAATCCAAATCAGAATGGCCCTTGATTAATAGAGTTCTTTCTGAAGGTTACGATTTGCGGACAAGGGGGCATGGAAATGTTTCAAAGCAGTTTCCGTTATTTGTCGACCGCGCGACGTGCGCTGCAGGAATCCGATTTTCATCAAAAACGGTTCAATGACATCGACGATCGTATCGGGCTCTTCGTTGAGAGAGGCGGCCAGCGCCTCAAGACCGACGGGCCCACCCTTATATTGCTTGATCAGCGTCTCAATCAGGCGTCGATCCTTTTCGTCAAGACCAACATCATCAATGCCCAATTTTGTCATGGATTTTTCAACAAGGGTTTTCGTGATTTGCGAGTCATTGGCCTTCACTTGCGCATAATCCCGTACGCGCCGCAACAGCCTGTTGGCAATGCGCGGGGTTCCGCGCGCGCGCCGGGCAATTTCACAGGCGGCTTCCTGATCAATCGTTAAATTTAATTTGGAAGCGGAGTTGATCACGATGCACCCGAGTTCTTCTTCATTATAGAACTCAAGATGATAGAAAATGCCGAATCGATCACGCAAAGGAGACGCCAAAAGTCCGCTGCGGGTCGTCGCGCCGATCAACGTGAAGGGTTTGAGATTGAATTTGATAGTCCTCGCATAGGGCCCCTTATCCACCACAAAGTCAATCTGGAAATTCTCCATGGCCGGGTAGAGAAACTCCTCGACTGTTTTTGATAGACGATGGATCTCATCGATAAAAAGGACATCGCCTTGCTCTAGATTTGTAAGAATTCCAATAAAGTCGCCGGCACGGTCGATGGCCGGGCCTGAGGTCACAGTGATACGCGTTCCCATTTCATGGGCCACAATATACGCCAGTGTCGTTTTTCCTAAGCCCGGAGGACCGCTAAAAAGCACATGCTCCACCGGCTCGCGTCTTTGTTTAGCGGCCTGCAGAGCAACATTTAAATTGTCAATCAAGTCTTTCTGACCGACAAAATCCTGCAGCTTAGACGGCCGTAATGATAATCCAACGACGATATCTTCGTCGGTTTCTTGGTTGACGATAATCCTCTGTCGTTCGTCACTCATGCGTCGTTTCCTTGGGAATTGTCATCCTCTTGTTTTTCTTCAATAATCATGTTGTCTTTATTGCGAACGATTTCAATTTCCCCGAACAATCTCTTTTGCAGTACCAAAATTTCCTTCAGCCGGATCAATTCTAAAATGGCCATAAAAATCACAACGATTTCTATCTTTATTTGCGCCTGCTCAAAGAGATCCATCAAGAGAATCTTTGGTTTTTCCAACAAAAGATGCAAGATGTCATGAATTTTCTGTTCGACGGTGTGTTCGTCCTTAATGACTTGGTAAAAAGTTTCTTTGGGAACATTCTTAAGGACCTTGGTAAAAGCCGTAATCAGATCAAAAAGGCTGGCCTCGAAATAAGTTTCCTTGGCGTCTTCCTTGATCTCTTGGGTGAGCTCTTCATCGCCAATGCGCGAGAATAGATCCTGACGCTTGAGCTCCTTTTCCCTCAAGTCTTCGGCAATTTCTTTGAATTTTTTATATTCCAACAATCGCCGGACAAGTTCATCGCGCGGATCTTCCTCTTGGTCTTCCTGGACAGTCGGATCCGGAGGAAGCAGCATACGGGATTTGATCTGTAATAGAGTGGCCGCCATCACAAGAAAATCACCGACGATGTCCAAATCCATAAGCTTAATCATTTCCAGATATTCGAGATACTGCTCGGTTACCTCGGTAATCGGGATATCATAAATATTGACTTCATTCTTCTTGATGAGATACAAAAGAAGATCCAGGGGGCCTTCAAAGACGGCGAGTTTTAACTTGTAGCTCATGATCCGAAAACCACCTTTCTGACTTCGGTCATGGTTTTTTGGGCAATGTCTTGAGCCTTTTTGGCGCCCACTTCAAGGATTTGCATAATGCGATCCTTATTCTTGCTTAAAGCGCGTCTTTTTTCTTGAATGGGCTCAAGCAGTTTCATAATCTCCTGGGCTAAACTCTTCTTGCACTCGGTGCATCCTTTCTTGGCATGAATACACCAGTCGCATACCTCTTCTGATTTCTGGGGAACAAAAACTTTATAATAGCTATAGACATTGCAAATATCCGGATGGCCGGGGTCGGAAATTCTTATTCTTTGCGGATCGGTGACCATGCTTTGAATCTTTTGATAAACGACCTTTTCTTCATCGGAAAGGTTAATGGCGTTATCATAGCTTTTGCTCATTTTTCGATTATCAACACCCAAAAGACGCGGTGTCGACGTCAAGATGGCTTCGCAATCCGAAAAAAGATTTGTCTTGTATAGATGATTGAAACGCCGGGCGATCTCCCGCGTAAGTTCAATATGCGGAAGCTGATCTTCGCCAATAGGAACCGCCTGGGCATGATAAAGCAAAATATCCGCTGCCTGCAAGACGGGGTAACCCAGGAATCCGTATGTTTGCAAATCTCTCGTTGTGATCTCGCGCAGTTGTTCTTTGTAGATGGGATTGCGCTCAAGCCAACCCAAAGGCGTGATGCACGCAAAAAACATGCTCAATTCAAGATGCTCAGGTACGTGGGATTGAACAAAAAGAATGGATTTATTGGGGTCTAAACCACAGGCGATCCAATCCAAAGCCATGTCCGCAATATTTTCGTTGATTTCCTGGCTCTGTTCGTATTCCCCCATCAGGGCATGCCAATCCACGATGCCGAAGATACAGTCATACTCCTCTTGGAGTTTGATCCAATTGTTCAGGGCGCCGACCAAATGCCCCAAGTGCAGTTTACCCGTCGGTCGCATTCCGCTAAAGATTCTTTTTTTCATAGCGTCCTTGCAATTTTCTCGATTTCATAGGCCTCGATGATGTCGCCGGCCTGAATCTCGGAATAGTTTTCTAAAGAAATGCCGCATTCGAAACCTTCGCCAACGTCGCGCACATCATCCTTAAAGCGTTTGAGCGACGAAATAGAACCGGAAAAAACAACCTCTCCGTTCCGCAGGACATCCACTTTAGCCTTGCGATGAATTTTGCCTTTTTGTACGAAGCACCCGGCTATGATTCCTGAGCGGCTCAACTTAAAGACCTGACGCACTTCGATTTTCGCCAAGAATTTCTTCTTTAACTTCGGCTCGAGAAGTCCTTCCAAAGCATTCTTGATATCTTTGATCGCATCATAAATGATCCGGTAGGTGCGCACATCCACGGGATTTTTCTCCAATTCCTGCTGCGCCCGAGGGTCCACATCCACATTGAAGCCAAGTATAATCGCGTCCGACGCGGCGGCCAAAATGACATCGGAGGAGTTAATCAATCCCATTCCTGTATGGATGAATTTGATCTGCACATCCTTGGTGGTAATTTTGTCAAGATTCTCTTTGACCGCTTCCAAAGACCCCTGAACATCTGCTTTCAAAATAATGCGAAGCTCCTTGATCGTTCCGGCTTGGATCTGCGCATACAAATCCTCGAGCGTAATCTTTCCGGTAGACTGCATTTTTTTATGCCGGAGCTGCTGTTGTCTCTGATCTGAAATCTCTTTGGCTTTTCGTTCATCTTCAACGACATAAAAAATTTCACCGGCTTCGGGAACACCCGAAAGGCCTAAAACCTCTGCAGGATCCGACGGTCCTGCCTCCTTAATCGATCTTTTGTGATCATCCAACATGGCCTTGATTTTACCGTAATGCGGTCCGGCAATAATCACATCGCCTTCTTTCAAGACCCCGTTATGCACAATAACAGTTGCCAGCGGGCCTTTTCCATGGCAAAGTTCGGCTTCGACAACAATGCCCGTCGCCTTTTTCTCATAGTTGGCCTTCAACTCAAGTAACTCAGCTTCCAGTAAAATCATCTCCAGAAGAGTGTCGATGCCTTCGCCCGTCAGAGCGGAAACACCTGCAACAACCGTTTTTCCTCCCCAATCTTCGGGCGTGAGATCTTTTTTAACGAGTTGTTTCTTGACAAGATCGGGATCCGCGTTCTTTTTATCGATTTTGTTGAGCGCAACAATAATCGGAACGTTGGCCGCCCGCGCATGATCAATGGCTTCCTCAGTCTGGGGCATAATGCCTTCCTCAGCCGCCACGACGAGAACAACCAAATCGGTGATATGCGCACCGCGTGCGCGCATCGAGGTAAAGGCTTCATGACCGGGCGTATCCAAGAATGTTATTTTTCCTTTGGGCAATGTCACGGAATAAGCACCAATATGCTGCGTAATACCACCGTGTTCTTTGTCCGTAAGTTTACTTTTTCGAATCTTATCCAAAAGCGAAGTCTTACCATGATCCACATGCCCCATAAAGGTGACAATAGGCGCGCGCGGTTTCAATAGTTTCGGATCTTCTCCCTGCAGCTTATGAAAATCAATAATCTGTTCTTCTCTCGATTTAACTTTAATAAGGGCAAAACCGAATTCCTCAGCCATTTTCTTAACCAGTTCTTCATCAAGACTCTGATTGATATTGGCAAAGAAACCCTTTTGCATGAGTGATTTAAGAAGAACGCTTGGTTTCTGCTGAAGCCGCACAGCCAGGTCCTTAACGGAAATGGGGCACGCGATTTCGATTTCTTTTAAAGGCCCTTCGGCCTTTTCTTGAACTTCTTTGACTTGCGCAGTCTCCGGATGCTCAGCAATGTTTTGCGTGTCTTTCTTTTTGTCTTCAATTTTGAAAGAAGATGAGGTTGGCGCCGCAAAGAACGGTCTTGATCTTTGCTTCATGGAGTAAGGCCGCTTAAGAATAACCTCCTCAATGACGGGTTCTTTCTTAATCTCTTTCTTTTTCCCCTCTTGAGCTTTCTCGACTTTAGGCTTTTTGACAGAGACTTTTTTCTCTTTTAAAGCACCCTTTCCCTTGGCTGTCTTTGTAACCTGCGCTTCGACTTTCTTTGACAGGGAAGGTTTTGCTTCTTTTTGTTTTTCTTGAGTTTCTTTTTTGGCTTTCTTTTCTTTCGGAGTTTTCGCTTTTGCTTCTTTCGCGGATTTCTCCTGTCCGGTAATTTCCTTTTCTTTTTTTGCCTGAGGCTTGGCAACACCCTTGAGAGCGCTTCTTAAGACAGCAATCACGGCGACATTCAGCTCTTGCTTGCCGTCCTTGGCCTTCAAATGCAAGGTTTTAAGCTTTGCCAAAATATCTTCGTTGGTGACGCCCAGTTCTTTCGCTAAATCAGAAACACGCATAGATTAAAATTCACTTTCTAGGACTCGTTAGCCTTTAATAATTGATGGGCCTCTTTGATAATATTGTTGGCTTTGACTTTGCCAAGGCCCTTAATGGTTGTCAATTCTTCCGGTTTGGCCGCTGCAATCTTCTCATAAGAATCGTAACCCGCCTCTTGAAGCGCTTCTATTAGCTTCTGGCCGACTCCGGTTATGCCTTGAAGAGAAGTCTCCTTTTCTTCGCCGGACTCTTGTGGTGCGCTTTCTTTCTTGTCGCCTTTCTCGGCCTTTTTCTGTTTTTCCTCCCATTGGGACAGAGAGTAAACATTCAGCTCCCAATCCACAAGCTTGGCCGCTAAGCGGATATTCTGCCCTTGCTTGCCAATGCTCAAAGACAACTGGTCATCGGCAACGATAATATCGGCTTTTTTGTTCTCCTTGTCCAAGCGCATTTGGCTGATTTCCGCCGGAGAAAGGGCTGCGCGAATAAACTCTTTGATGTCCGGAGAATAGCGGACGATATCGATTTTTTCTCCGTGTAATTCTGAAACAATACTTTTCACGCGTGAACCGCGCATCCCGACACAAGCGCCCACGCAATCAACCTTTTCATCCTTGGATGTTACGGCAATCTTTGTTCTCTGGCCCGCATCACGCGCAATGGCCTTAACCTCCACGATACCTTCATAAATTTCAGGAACTTCCAATTCAAAGAGCCGTTTAACAAAATTCACATGCGCCCGCGATAAAATGATTTGCGGACCCTTGGTTTCGCGTTTCACATCCAAGATATAGGCCCGGATACGATCCCCCTGCTTAAATTCCTCCTTAATGGATTGTTCGCTCTTGGGCAAGATGGCTTCCGTTTTTCCTAAATCCACGACAATCGTGCCTCGCTCAAAACGATAAACGGCACCGCTGACAATTTGACCAACGCGGGTTTGATATTCGCTAAAGACGACATCTTTTTCCGCTTCTCGGATTTTTTGGATCACAACCTGCTTAGCCGTTTGAGCGGCGATACGGCCAAAATCTCTGGATTTGATCTCCTGTCCGCCTGCAAAGGCAACGATCTTTCCTGTCTTCCGATCCAAAACGGCTTTGACGTCCTCCTCTTTGTCGACAGTCCAGAGTTTTTTGACAGCCGAGGCTACGGCCGATTCCACGGCCTCAATCAAGATCTCTTTATTAATGCCTTTGTCTCGCTCCAATTGTTCAAGAATCATCAATAATTCACTTTCCATGATCAACCTTTCCTAAGCTAAATAATCTGTTTCCCTTTATTAATAGTGTAAATAGGTATTTTTATCATTTTTCCTTCGCAGTCGAGCAAAATATTTTCTTCTTGCGCGGCTTGAAGGATTCCCGCATGTTCGATCTTCTCTCCAACAGGTTCACTCAAAAAAACGCGGATGGCTCGCCCGATAACCCTTGCGAAATCCTTACGTGTCTTTAATGGCCGATCCAGCCCGGGAGAAGATACTTCCAGGGCATAGCGTCCGGAAATAAGATTTTCCTGCTCAAGGGCGCAACTGATCTGTTTGTTTAATTGCGTGCATTCCTCAACGGTAATACCGCCGTCTGCTCGATCCGCCAGAATTTCAATGGTGATATCTCTGCCTTGATGGCGTATGTGCAAATCCACCAAATCAAGTTGTGTCTCTTCAAAAAATGGCTTGGCTAACTCTTCTATTTGTTCCGGCAATTGATCCATCAAAACCTCGAGGGCTTATCGAATGAGTTTCAGCAATTCTCTTTTAATCTGATCTCTCTCGACGCAGACAACCTCTTGTGTCTTTCTGTTCTTGATTTCAACAACCCCTTCGTTCAAAAACCGTTTTCCGATAATGACGCGCCAGGGAATGCCGATCAAATCAGCGTCTTTGAATTTTTTTCCTGCGCTTTCATCCCGATCATCCACAAGGACCTCTAGTCCGCTAAGTACAAGTTCCTTCTCAATCTCTAAGGCCAACGCATTGACTTTTTCTTCGCTGTTTTGAACAGGCAAAATTTCAACGTCGAAAGGAGCCACTTCTACGGGCCAAATAATACCATTTTGATCGCAATGCGTCTCTATAATCGCAGCGATGAGACGGCTGACGCCAATCCCGTAACATCCCATGATCATAGTTTGCTGCTTTCCGGATTCGTCCAGATAATTCGCGCCCTGTGCTTTGCTGTATTTTGTCCCTAATTTAAAGATATGTCCCAATTCAATGGCGGCTAATTTTTTGAGCTTTCCTTTTTTGCATTCAGGGCAAGAATCATTTTCTTTAGAGGAACCCGTAACGCCGACTTTGAATGAGCAAGCACTACACGCCAGCACCGCGTCTTCTCCGATAGGAGCCGGAACCATAAATTCATGGGAAACATCCCCGCCCATGGCCCCTGAGTCCGCCTCGGCAATAACTGTTTCAAGATCGCATCGATGAAAAACCTTTTTGTAGGCTTCATACATACGCTGATAATTTTGATCACATCCTTTTTCGTCGCGATCAAAGCTGTAGGCATCTTTCATAATAAATTCACAGGCCCGGACAATACCAAACCGCGGACGCATCTCATCTCTGAACTTTGTTTGAATTTGATAAAGGACAAGCGGAAGCTGTCTATACGATTGAACATAATTTTTCACCAAATCCGTAATTACTTCTTCATGCGTCGGCCCCAGGCACATTGGCCGCCCTTTTTTGTCCTCATAGCGAATCATTACATCGGCTAGTGTCTTATCGCGGCCCGTCGTCTCCCAAAGGCTGATCGGTTGTAAAACCGGCAAAAAAAGTTCATGCGCGCCCGCGGCATTCATTTCCTGACGAATGATATCTTCGATGCGCCTTAGTATACGTAAACCCAAAGGAAGATAAGAATAAACACCTGAGGTCAGCATATTAACCAATCCTGCGCGCAAAAGAAGCTGATGGCTCACAGCCTCAGTGCCGACAGGAGCTTCTTTCAAAGTGGGAATGAAGAATTTTGACCAAAGCATTTTCTTAGTCCTTGGTAATCGCCCTATTCAAAGAAATCTTCTGCCAGTCGAACATTTCGTTTCTCAAATTTAATATAAAAAGATGGTTTTTTCTTGTCAAAAATCCACTCTCCATGAATGCGACCATCCTTCTCAACTTTTTCTTGCTGAAAAGAAAAAATATTATCCATGATAATTTTATTTTCATCGGGGATGTGTCTTACGTCTGTGATATGCGTGATACGGCGCGTGCCGTCCAAAAAGAGTTCCGTGTGCACAATCAGATCAATAGCTGACGCGATCTGACGGCGAATTTCTTCCACGCTGAGCTGAATTCCCGAAATTAGGATCATGGTCACTAAACGATTAAAGCAATCGGCCGGGGAATCGGCGTGGACAATGGCAAGCGATCCCGTATGACCGGAGCTGATCGCCTGAATCATATCCAGGGCTTCTTCCCCGCGAACCTCACCGATAATGATACGGTCAGGCCGCATGCGCAAGGAATTGATAAACAAATCCCGAATGCTGATGATTCCTTTGCCTTCGATGTTGGCCGTTTTGGATTGCAGCTTAACGACATGATCCTGAAGCAATCTCAATTCGGAGGTATCCTCAATCGTGATAATACGTTCTTCCTTAGGGATATAGCGCGATAAAACGTTTAACGTCGTCGTTTTCCCGGTGCCGGTAGCTCCGCAAAAAACGATGTTGAGCTTGGCCCGGATGGAGGCAACCAGAAACTCGGCCATTTTCTTATTCATCATTTGACGCTCTAATAAATCCTCGATCTTTGTAATTTTGGTCGAAAACTTCCGAACGGTGATGACCGGACCGCTTAAGGACACGGGAGAAAGAATGACATTCACGCGCGAGCCGTCGGGCAAAGAAAAATCGACATAGGGAGAGGATTCGTCAACCCGTCGACCTGAACCCGAGGCGGATAAAATTTTCTGAACCGTATGAACCAATTCCCTTTCATCTTTAAAGGTCACTTCGGTTAACAGGATTTTGCCGTCCTGTTGGATATAGATTTGCTTTGGTCCGTTGACCATAATCTCCGAGACCGATTCATCCTCCAACAGAGGACGTAAAGGGCCGTAGCTCACCACCGAACTCACAAGCTCCCTAATGATTGCGGTTCGTTCTTCCGGTGCCAGTTCTATTTCGCTCTTTTCGCAAACCTCGTCGATCCCTTTGGAGACATATTCCCTCAATTGATCTTCCGAAAGTTTGTCTTTAAGCTCTAGGAATTCCTTGTTGGTGAAAAAATAATGATTTATTTTTCTTCTTGTCTTTTCTTGCATAAGGCCCTCTGTTGATTAAAAAATTGTTTAAGGCTTTAGATCTTGCCAGAATCCAACCAGCTTATCAATCCATCCAAACCGTGAAAAATCATTATAAAAAACGAAAACCGCTAAGCAAATAATCAGGCTAAAACCAATACGGTTGATCATTTCGTCTGCTTTAACGGATAAGGCCTTTCCCCGTATTTTTTCGATCGCCAGAAAAAATAAATGTCCGCCATCCAGAATCGGTAAAGGCAAGAGATTAAAAATGGCGAGTGATGCGCTCACGACCGCCATAATCAGAATTACGTAAGACAGCCCCTGCGAAGCCGCGTCTTGTATAATTTTATATATTCCCAGCGGTCCCGTCAAAGATTTCTTTGCGGACATGGCACCCGTAGCGATGAAGTAAAGAGCTTTATACGTCGTGGCGGTGATATCATAAAGTTGCTCAAACGACTTAGAAATCGACTCCATCGGACCGTATTTGATGAAAACGATCTCATCGGTGGACATAATCCCAACAAGGGGAATTTCTTCTTTTTGTCCAAAAATGTTCTTTAGAATTTCTATTTGAGGAGTGACCATTTTTGTAATCTCTTGACCGTCCCGTACAACCGTAAAGGCTAAAGTGTCCTTCTTCATTGTGCGCACAGCCTTCAAAATATCTTCAAAGCTTTTAATCTTTTGTGAATCGATGCGTATGACCATGTCTCCTTCTTGAATTCCGACTTCCTGCGCAGGATAACCCTCGCGAATTTCACCAATGGTATTGGACAAATACGGATAGCCTGTCACAAAAATCATCCAAAAACACACAAAGGCCATCAAGTAATTCACGATTGGACCGAAAACAACAATGAGAGCGCGATGCCCCGGCGGATGAGAAAAAAATTCATCTTTTTGTCCGGTGCACTGAGAGCGCTCATCACCAGCCATCTTGACATAACCCCCAACCGGTATAAGGCAAAGAGCGAATTCTGTTCCCCGAAAAACCTTTGAGACAAGCTTTGGCCCAAATCCTACGGCAAACCGCTCCACCCGTATCCCCAGAGATTTTGCGGTCAGAAAATGCCCCAGCTCATGAACAACAATGAGGATGCTAATGACAATAAGAAATATAAGAAGACCTAGCATAATGGCGACAAAACCTTTCTGGCTTCCTGCCTGGCCCAGGCATCGGCATCAAGTATTTCTTTTAAATCTGTTTTTGGTGATGCCTTGTGCCGGCAGACAACTTTTTCAACTATTTTATGTATCTTCGAAAAATTAATACGGCGTTCCAAAAACGCACGAACAGCTTCTTCATTGGCTGCATTCAAAACACAGGGAAATGTCCTCTCTTTCTTTGCCACGTCATAACACAGCGCCAGTGAAGGAAATTTCTTAATATCAGGTTTGGCAAACGTGAACTGGCCCAATTGATCAAAGTTAACTGTTTTTAAACCAGACGGCAAACGGTTCGGATAGGTTAGCGCGTATTGGATAGGCAGCTGCATATCCGTAATGCCCATTTGTGCCATGATGGAACCGTCTTGATATTCGACCATCGAATGGATAATGGCTTGCGGATGAATCAACACGTCAATTTCTTCAACCTTTAATCCAAACAGCCATTTGGCTTCAATAATTTCCAATCCCTTATTCATTAATGTTGCGGAATCAACCGTTATCTTTTTCCCCATTTGCCACCGCGGATGTTTCAAAATCTTCTCGACCGATAGCTGGTCAAAGTCTTTTTTGCTTCTATCATAAAGAGGGCCTCCGGAGGCCGTCAGATAGACTTTCTTCAATTCTTTTCGATTATTGCCGCTGAGGCATTGAAATATCGCGCTTTGCTCACTATCCACCGGAATAATCGCGGCCTGATGCCTTTGAGCCTCTTTCATAATGACATCACCGGCCATGACGATGGCCTCTTTGTTGGCCAAAGCCACAGTCTTGCCACAGCGAATAGCGCTTAAAAAAGGTTCAAGAGCAATGCTTCCGCTAATACCAAGAATCACAAGATCCACGCTAGGATGCGTTGTGATTCTCTCCATTTCGAGGTGGGCATCGAGTATTTTTGTCCTTTGAGAATGAACGGCTCTTTTTAGGCGACCGATGTTTTCAGGGTGCACAGCCGCAAAAAAGGGCTGATATTTGCGGATCTGTTTTTCCAGCAGGCGAACATTATTGTAGGCTGTCAGGCCAACAACGCGAAAACGATTTGGATATCGATCAATGACCTTCAGGGCATTGATGCCGATAGAACCGGTTGATCCTAAGATGGCAACTCTTTTTACGTTCATAGCGCTTACAAGGTTCCCAGCACAGCGCTCATATACAGATAAAAAGCCGGAGCCGAGAATAATAAGCTATCAATCACATCCATAATGCCACCCATGCCCGGAAGGGCCTTTCCGGAATCTTTAATATTGCAATCGCGTTTAATCAGAGATTCGGATAAATCTCCCAGCTGGCCGACAGCTCCGAAGAAAGCGCCCATAAAGGCAACATGAATCAGGGAAAAATTCGGGACTTCCGGCAATAACGACCTTGCACAAATCGCTGTAACAATACTGAATAAAAGACTTCCCAGACATCCTTCTACGGATTTATTAGGGCTGATGTGCGGCAACAAAGGTCGCCGCCCAAATTTCTCTCCGATGAATAAGGCACCGATGTCTCCCATCTTCGTCACAAGAAGGATAAACGCAAGCAGATTCTGGCCATTGACATCGGGAAGAAGACGGATTTTCACAAGAAAACTGAAGAACCATGAAATATACAAGATACCGAATAAAGTCGTGGATATGCCGACAATCGCATTTTTACTATCCTGCCTTCGGAATTGCAAAAACAAAATTAATAAAAAGGCCAAAACAGTGAGCAAAAGTTCCCAATTTCTTGTCAATTCAAACCGGCTAAAGATGGATAAGGGAATCAATAAGCCGATGAATATCCCGACATAACTATAGATGGGAATCCCTTTTTTCTTGACCATATGAAAAAATTCATAAAGCCCGCCGATCGTTAAGGCCACAATCGTGGCAATAAATATCCACTGGTTTAAAACAGCCAAAACGGCCAAGATTATCATGAGAAGCGCGCTGATTGTTCGCTTGATTGTCATGTTAAGATCCTGTGACTTTGATAGCGCCATAGCGTCGTTCTCGCACTTGAAAATCCGCTATGGCTTTGCGAAAATTTTTTTCTTTAAAATCCGGCCAATACGTATCCGTAAAATAAAGCTCTGCGTAAGAAAGCTGCCAGAGAAGAAAATTGCTGACGCGAAGCTCACCGGAGGTGCGAATCAGCAAGTCCGGATCCGGTTGACCCTTGGTATAGAGGGCATCGCTAAGAGTGTGCTCATCAATTTCTTGTACATTGATCTTGCCATCTTTAACATCTCGAGCAATTTTCCTGACCGCATCAACAATCTCTTGACGACTACCGTAACTAAAAGCAACATTAACGATCAGGGTCTTGTTCTTGGCTGTCAGCCGTTCAGCAGATTCAATGGCTTCCAAAACCCTTGGGGCTATATCATTTCTACGTCCGATAAATCTCAACTGAATATCTTCTTGATCCAATTTTTTGATTTTCTTTTGCAAGACGGAAATGAGGGCCCTCATCAACATGTTGACTTCTTGTTTGGGGCGGGTCCAGTTTTCCGTCGAGAACGCATACAGGGTCAAAACCTTAACACCCATCTTCCCTGCCGCTTCAATCATTTCTTCGATTCTTTTGATGCCCTCGACATGACCGCGCGTCCGCGGTAATCGTTTCTGTTTAGCCCATCGTCCGTTGCCATCCATAATGATGGCCACATGTTTTGGAATAGGTCCCGTCATTCTTAAGTCGGTCATATTCTTTAGAATTTCTATCAAACAAAATGGGGGATAAGCATCCCCCATGAAGAGATCGTAACCTTTTGGCTACTTCGAATATCAATTAATAAAACATATTCATGCTTATCGGAATCAATGCGGTGTCTTAAGGCGCTGCCTCTTCTTGAAGGGGCTCGGGCACGAGGGCATCCTTGAGCTCATCCTCAAGAATATCCTTCAACTTAATGACCTTTTCATATTCTTTTCTGAGATTTCCGCTGGCGATCTTTTCTTTTTCTAAGATCGCTTGAATCCCCTGAACTTGATTGCGAACGCTGATCAGTTCATTCTCAAAGGAAGCAATTCTTGTCTGGCTTTTTTGAAGTTCTTCCTCGGCCGTGAAGCGTTTTAATCGCTCGCTACTGAGAGCTTGTTCGTTCTGCTGAACTGTTTGGCTTGCCTTGACGGCAAAGACCAAACATCCGATGGATAAAACAGCCGTTAAAATCAAGATTTTGTCTTTCAAAGTTCTCTCCTTTGCGCCCAACTCCGCTAGGCAAAGTCAAACTATTTTAAGTTCTGCTTCTCAAGAATGGCTTTTTCTTTAATCGTCTTGGGCAATATGACAATTTCCACTCGACGATTCTGCTGACGGCCTGCCTTTGTGTCGTTGCTCGTCACGGGATGATATTCCCCGTAACCTGTGGCAGATAAACGATCGGGCGATATCCCTTCTGTGTCTGCTAAAAAGTGTAAAACACTTAATGCTCGCGCAGCCGATAATTCCCAGTTGGATTTCCATTTTGAATACTTGATGGGAATGTTATCCGTATGCCCTTCGATGCCGACATTCAAATCGCGAACCGTCGTCTTCAGGACCCGGGCAACATCGGAAAGGGTCGATAAGGCATTGGATTTCAATTCTGCTTTTCCCGAATCAAAAAGAACCTCATTGACAAAGGTAATGACAAGACCTTTTTCAAGCATTTCCACCTTGACTTCGCTGTCCGAAATCTCTCTTTTGAGAAGATCTTCCAGCTCAAGTTTGGCTCTCTCAAGCTCGCTCAACTCCTTTTGCAGCTGCGAGATTTTCTGTGCATGAGCCGGTCTACCCTTTTGAAAAATAACCGTACATCCCGTAAGGGTCAAAACAGCAAATGACACAAGAAAGACAATAGACATAAGCATTATTGTTTTTTTCATTACAGCCTCCTTTTGCGTTCGTTTATTGACCTTTTCTCAATTTAAACATTATGGAAGTCAATATTTGGCCTTCTTCCTAGAAGAAAAATGTCAAAATTGGCCTACCTCTACGTCTTTATTAAGGAAAAGGCCAATAAATCAACAAAATTGTCCGCAACCGTCTGCTAAATTTATAGTTACGTTTCAGTAACCCACCTTAACATAAGCCAAAATCAAAGTCAAGAAAATTTTGGAAACTCAATTCGCAGGGCATGAAATACGTCCATTTAGCGAATGATAATTTCGTCCCTCTTGGAGCCGATCGAAATATATTTCACCCCCACTTTCAAAAGCTGCTCTAAGCGCTCGATATAACGTCTGGCGTTGACCGGAAGCTGTCGAAACGTTCGCACACCGTGCAAAGGTTTCTGCCAGCCACTTAATTCTTCGTAAACCGGCTTTGCTTTCTGGATGACCTCCAAATCCAAGGGGAAATCTTTTAACAGTTTTCCTTTATATCGATAGGCCGTACAAATCTTTATTTTCTTAAGGTTATCCAATACATCCAGTTTCATAATAGCGAGTTCGCTGGCCCCGTTAATAATAACGGCATACCTCACCAGAACGCTATCAAACCAGCCGCAACGTCGAGGCCGACCGGTTGTGGCTCCGTATTCTTTTCCTTTTAAGCGGATTTCATCTTTGAGTTTTGTAGAAAACTCCGTTGGGAACGGCCCCTCGCCCACTCTGGTTGTATACGCTTTAACAACGGCAATGGCCTTATGGATCCTAGTTGGTGATACACCGCTTCCGGCGCACACACCCCCGGCAATAGAGTTGGATGACGTCACGAAAGGATATGTGCCAAAATCGATATCCAAAAATGTCCCTTGCGCTCCCTCAAACAAAATTGATCTCTTATTGTCAATCGAACGGTTGAGAAGCAGGGCCGTATCGCAAATATAAGGCTTGAGGATACGGCCGTATTCCAAATATTCATTGTAGACATCTTTAAAGGAGAACGGCGGCTTATGATAAACCCTCTGGAAGGTCTCATTCTTTTCTCTAAGATTATCCTTGAGTTTCAAAGCCAGCAAGTGCGCATTGAGTAGATCTACAACACGAATTCCGCAACGTGTCACTTTATCCGCATAACAAGGGCCTATGCCGCGGCCTGTTGTACCGATTTTATTTTTTCTCTTGGATTCCCGCAGGGTATCCAAAATTCTATGATACGGCATGACCACATGCGCATTACCGGAAATCTTCAACTTTTTAGGCGTTACGTCAATATGCTGACTTTTCAGCCCGTTCATTTCGCCCAAAAGAGCTTTGGGATCCACAACAACACCGTTGCCGATGACACAGATTTTGCTTCTATGTAGTATTGCGGATGGAATCAAGTGAAAGATGTATTGTTTTTCTCCGACAACAACGGTGTGCCCCGCATTATTTCCGCCTTGATAGCGAACGGTGATATCCGCATCCTTGGAGAGAATATCAATGAGCTTGCCTTTTCCTTCATCCCCCCACTGGGCGCCAAAAACAACGACTGTATTCATGGAAGCCTTTCTTTTCAATGAGGCCTAAATTTACGGAATGAAGTGACGTAAATTTGACGGCCGAATCCTTCGACCTAGCTCAGGATGTCCTTCGACTTGGCTCAGGATCATTCGAAGGATCATGAGCAACGTCGAATGAGAAGGATGGTGAGCCCGTTCGACTCACTTCGTCCTTCGAGAGGCTCAGGACTTGGCCTGAGCAAGGCGAAGCCGCGTCGAAGGCCTTCGTTCGCTCAGGGTCCTGAGTTTATCGAAGGACGAAAGTCGAACCATTGACCCCGAGCTCGCCATTGATTCAGTAGCGAGCGAGGGGATTAAGCAAATTAAATTATAATATTTCCTTATTTCCCGACACAAAAAAGCGGCGGTTCGATTTGTCCCACCGCTTGATACGCTTTACACCCTAAGCATTTTAACAAAGAGAATGTCTTTTTCTTTTCTTAATTTTTCAATAACGCTCTCAGGAACCTCGCTATCAACATTGACGACGCTGATCACGCGTCCGCCCTGCGACTCCCGTCCGAAGGTAATCCCTCCGATATTGATATTGTCTTTGGCCAAAATCGTCCCAACCGCCCCAACGATGCCTGGCCGGTCATTGTTATTGATAAACAGCATATGGCCCTCGGGTTTAGCCTCCACATAGACACTATTGACCTTAACAATGCGCGGTTGTTTGTTGCTGGATAAGGTCCCCCAAATCGCCAAGGGTTCTTTATCTGTTTTGACTTCAACACTGATCAGATTGACAAATTCAGCCTCTTCATTCGACGTGATTTCTTGAATTTTGATAGCCCTCTCCTTGGCCACATCCATGGCATTCACGGCATTAACGGTTTCTTCACCCAGAATCGGAGAAAGCAGGCCATAGACGAGAGCCATGGTCACAGGAACAACTTTATACTCTGTCATCGCGCCGTTGTAGGTGATTTGGATTTCGTTGATTCGACCGCTTACCAATTGCCCGGCAAATCGGCCCATGCGCTCCGCTAAATCGATATAAGGTTCAAGGACCTTATAGCTTTTGGCATCGACCGACGGAAAGTTGGTCGCGTTCACAATGCCTTTGCCCAGAAGCGCATCGCGGATAATCTGAGCCACTTCGACAGCCACATTCACCTGAGCTTCAGAGGTGGAGGCTCCCAAATGAGGCGTCGCCACGCAATGATCGAATTTAAAAAGCGGAGAATCCGCGGGTGGTGGTTCAGTTTCATAAACATCCAACGCGCAACCGGCAATCTGACCGCTCTCCAAGGCTTTGATCAGGGCTTTCTCGTCAACAATACCGCCTCTGGCGCAATTGATAATGCGCGCCGTCTTTTTCATTATGGCAAATTCCTTATCGGAAATCAGACTTTTTGTCTCAGCGCTTTTCGGCGTATGAATCGTGATATAATCCGAGCGTTTCAATAGATCATTGAGTTCAACCATTTCCACTTCCATTTTTGAAGCAATCTCCATGGAAATAAAAGGATCGTAAGAAATAATGGTCATACCGAAAGATTTCGCCATCCGCGCAATGCTTGAACCGATGCGGCCCAGACCGATAATCCCTAAAATCTTGCCGTGCAGCTCAACCCCAGTAAATTTGCTTCTCTCCCACTTGCCGCTTTTTAAAGAGGCGCAGGCCTGAGGAATATTCCTTGATAAAGCCAAAATCAGACTCATGGCATGCTCGGCCGTCGATGTTGTGTTGCCGCCGGGCGTATTCATCACCACAATTCCTTTTTTGGTCGCGGCTTTTAAATCGACATTATCGACACCGACACCCGCTCGGCCGATGAATTTCAATTTATCGGCAGCCTCGATAATATCCGCGGTCACCTTGGTTCCGCTGCGCACCACCAGGGCGTCATACTCTTTGATGATAGATTTTAATTCATCGGGTTTGATGCCGAATTTGCAATCCACCTCAAAATCCTTAACCTCTTTGAGGATGTCCACCCCTTCGGTGGCCATCTTGTCGCTCACTAAGATCTTTTTCTTCATAGACTACACTCCGATTTTTTGAGAATTCAATATTTTCTGAGCAGCCGCCACACCGGCTCCTTGCTTAAAGGCATAACCCATTTCTTTGAGAACCGTTTCTAAGCAGGAAATTCCCGCAATGAGATCCTCTTCGTTCACGCAACCCATGGTCGCAATGCGGAAAATTCTGCCTTTCATATCACCTTGTCCGCCGGCCATCGTTACTCCATAGGTATCTCTCATGGTCTTGACTAATTTTCCGCCGTCCATTCCCTCCGGAACCTTAACGGCTGTGACCGCATTCGAAAGACAAGACTCATCCGTGTAAAGAGACAATCCTAAGGCCTTCATGGCTGCCCTGGCTGCTTGAGCTAAGCGGGTAAAATAAGCGAAGTGCTCCTGAAGACCGCGTTGCTTGATCAGCTTGATGCTCTCGTTAAGGGCGATAATCAAAGTAATCGCTGACGTATAGGCTGTATCTGTTTTATCCGCAGCTTTTTTGGCTTTTTTAAGATCTAAATAATATTTCGGGCTCTTGGATTGTTCAACGAGCTTCCAGGCTTTTGCACTCAGACTGATAAACGCAAGCCCGGGGGGGAGCATAAAGCCTTTTTGAGAACCTGAGACAACAACATCCACAGACCATTGATCCATGGGGAGATCATCGACGCTTAATCCGCTGATCGCATCAACCACGCAAACGGCATTCGTTTTCTTCACAATATTCGCAATCGCCTGAATATCCGTTTTGACACCCGTGGATGTCTCGCATTGAGTCACAAAAACAGCTTTGATGTCTTTGTCATTTTTGAGAGCGTTCTCAATCTGCGCGGGCTCTACGGCCTTTCCCCATGGCACCTGGATGACTTTTGGCTCAATTTTATAGGCTTTGCATAATTCCGTCCATCGCTCGCCGAATTTTCCGCCTTCAACTGTAATGGCCTTATCACCCGGCGACAATAAATTACAGACCGCGGCTTCCATCGCGCCTGTTCCCGAGGAAGCCAGGATAAAAACGTCATTCTGAGTTTGAAAAATATATTTGAGCCCTTCAAAGGCCTCTTTGAGATGCGCCTGAAACTGCGGCGTACGATGATGAATAATGGGCTTAGCAAAAGAAGCGTACACCTCCTCCGGTACTTTGGTCGGACCCGGCGTGAGTAACAAGTTGGTCTTCATGGAATTGATCCTTTCTGATATTTATTTTATTTCTTCTCACCCGCATGAAGAATGACTTCATCGACGATTCCGTAATCTTTGGCTTCGCTCGCTGTCATAAAGAAATCCCGGTCCGCATCGGTTTCGACTCTTTCTAGCGGTTGGCCGGTGTGCTTAGAAAGAATTTCGTTAAGTTGTTTTTTAATGCGTAAGATTTCCTTGGCCTGAATGGAAATATCGCTGGCCGCGCCCTGTGTTCCGCCCCAGGGTTGATGAATCATCACGCGCGAATAAGGAAGCGCAAACCGTTTTCCTTTTCTGCCGCTTGACAATAAAAGAGCCCCCATGCTCGCGGCCTGACCAATGCAATAGGTACAAACATCCGGCTTAACAAACTGAATGGTGTCATAAATCGCCAAACCTGCCGTGACAGATCCGCCGGGCGTATTGACATAGAGGTTAATGTCCTTAGACGCATCTTCGGATTGCAAGAATAATAATTGCGCAATGATGAGATTAGCGACATTATCGTCAATCATCGTTCCGACGAAAATGATGCGTTCTTTGAGCAGACGCGAATAAATATCGTAAGCTCTTTCGGCATGACCACTTTTCTCGATGACCATAGGAATTAAAATTTGTGATTTTGGATCCATTGACTTTCCCTCCTTTAATGAGTGCATTGGCTTACGCGACCGAAGGGAGCGTAAGTCAATGCACGAATTAAACCCCCACACCAATTTCAGTTGGAGTGCTGAGTTTATTTAGAGAATTTTTATTATGATTTAACCTCATCTTTAAATTTTCATTCACCGTGTCAAATTGGTGTGGGGGCAAATTCGGACAAACAACTTGCATTCACTACGTTCTGCAAGTTGTGTCCTCATTTGCCCAGGTGGCTTCCTTTAATAAAAACTCGATAACTTTATTCACCATATTTTCTTGCCTCTGGATCTCAATTTTTTCAAGCTGAGCAATTTTCTCCACAATAAAATAGACCTTCAGATCCTTTTCGGCAACCTTTTCCAAATCCTTGCGCATTTGATCTTCCTTCTTGGCTATGTCGTCTTCCTTGAGACCCTGCTGTTTCATGCGCTCTTTCGTTTCTGAGAGACGGTGTTCAAGCTGTTTCTTAACGACTGCTTGAGGAACAGTCACTTTGGTATTCTTTAACAGATGTTCGACGATCTGATTTTCGACGTCAAAACGATTTTGCCGATCCTTGTCCACTTCCATTTGTCTTTTGAGAGAGTCTTTGAACGCATCAAGGCTCGGATATCCAAGACTTTTAGCGAAACCATCATCAACCTTGGCCTCTTTTTCCTGACCTTGTCCCTTTTTGAACATATCAAAAACTTTATTGATTTCCTCATCTTTTACCGCGGAACTCTTTCGCGTCACCTTGATCCCTTTATAATCTTTGACAATGATATCCGGCCGAATATCAAATTTCGCCGTAAAAGAAATAATGCCGTCCTTAAAAGACACGTCTTGAATTTCCGGTAGATCAATCGGTAATAACTGCTCTTTTTCGACACCCTCCTGATAAACTTCGGGGATAACCTTCTGAATGGTTTCTTCCTGAGCCAGCTTTCCATAATGAGATTCCAGAATTTCTTTCGGAACCTTGCCCGGCCGAAATCCTTTGACCTTGGCTTCTTTGCCGATTTCTTTATAGACATCATCCATGGCTTGAGTCACGCGGTCTTTCGGAACCTCGATTTTCATCTCTCGTCTTGTTGCATCAATTTTTTTGACTTCCACTTTCATCGATGATGTAATCCTTTCTTACATGCGGAATTTCTCACCCAGATAGAGTTCCTTGGCCTTGGGATCGTTGATCAATTGATCCGCCGTGCCGGAAATCAAAACCTTTCCGTCGGCAATCAAGTACGACCGATCGGTGATGGAAAGGGTTTCGCGCACATTATGGTCTGTTAATAAAATTCCTAAGCCTCTATTTTTCAAATCTTTGATGATTTCCTGAGCTTCGGCCACGACAATCGGATCAATCCCCGAAAAAGGCTCATCCAAAAGAATAAAAGACGGATTGGTGACAAGCGCCCTCGTAATCTCAAGGCGCCGGCGTTCCCCTCCGGAAAGCGTATAGGCCCTGCTTTTCGCTAAATGGGCGATGTTGAGTTCTTCCAACAATGAGGCGAGCCTGCGCTTGCGCTCGCGCGGGCTGATTTCCAAAGTTTCTAAGATTGCCATGATATTCTCTTCAACCGTTAATTTACGGAAGATGGACGGTTCCTGCGCCAAGTACCCGATTCCCAGATGCGAGCGTTCGTGAATCGATTTTCGGGTGATATTTTCCTGATCAAAAATAATCTGGCCTTCATTAGGCTGGATAATGCCGACCACCATATAAAAGGTGGTTGTTTTTCCGGCGCCGTTGGGTCCCAAAAGCCCGACGATTTCCGAACGCCGAACGGAAATGCTCAGGCCATCGACAACCCGCCGGCCGCCATATATTTTGACAAGATTATTCGTCTCCAAAAGATACATCGGAGCCTTCCTCTGCGTAAAAAATCAATTTTGGCCGCCCGGACAGAATCACCCTTTGATGTTCAGCTTTATACACGGCCTTTTCAGAATAGCTGGCATTATCTCCCTGGAAAATCTTCACATTTCCGGTACAGATCATTTCTGTAATCTTATTGGATTGAGAATCAAAAAAGACTTCCATCTTGTCCGCCAAAAGCCGGCGATCTCCGTCAACAGCCACAACATTATTGTTGAAAATGGCGTTTTGTTCTTCATAATTGATTTCCAAAGGACCATCGCATGTAATAGTAATTTTTCTTTTCCCTTTGTCCTTCGATTCAACATCAACCGTAACACTAACTTCTTCGTTGAGTTGAGCTGCGTTTAAACCCGGGTTGGCCTTGGCTCCCTTGCCAACGGCGAGCATGCTCTCTTTTTTGATGACGACTTCGTCGTCCGTGCTGACTAAGTCCACATCTCGTTCCCAATTCAGCGAATCGGTCACCAGGGTCGCGCCGCTTTCCGTTGTGATAATCACATCGTTTTCAAGAAACATATTTCCGCTTGTCTTGTTCATGGTTCCGTCTTTAGCCGTTAAATGCATAACATCTTCACCATAGTTATTGGCGACAATATTTTTTATCTTAATGGTCTCTCCCAGAATATCTGCTGAATCTCCCTTGACATCCCAAGATTTCTGCCCTGTTCCATTGAAGCCGGATAAGGTAAAGCCTTCGAATTGCTGCGGTGTTTCTTCAGCGGCCGCAAGCCCTGCTGAGCAAAGAATAACGGCCAAAAGGAGGGTAATGCTTTTTAGCATGCGTAACGCTCGATCACTTTCTGCCATTTGCCCTGCGCCTTTAAGATCAATTCAACAACTTCACGGACCGCGCCTTCGCCGCCTTTGCGCAGGGTGATATAATCCGCTTCTTTCTTGGCCTCCTGGCATGCGTTGGCCACGCAAACGGCAAAGCCGACACGCTTGAGAATCTGAAGATCAATCAGATCATCGCCGATAAAGCAAACATTCTCATCTTTGACTTTGAAATAACGCAGCAGCTTCTGATAAGCGCCGATTTTGGGATCCGCATTCTGATAAACCTTATCAATCTTTAATCCCTTGGCGCGTACATTCACAACCTTGGAATATCGCCCGGTCAAAAAAGCAGTTTTGATGCCTACGCGCTTAGCCAAAACAAGGGCAAAACCGTCATAAATATCAAAACTTTTTATCTCCTGGCCCCGGCTGTCCAAAGTAATCTTGGCATCGGTAAGAACGCCGTCGACATCGCAAACCAAAACCTTAATTTTTTTAATAGCCTCATTCATCGTGTCATCAAACCAATCCTGCTTTAAGGATGTCTTGGACATCCAGGAGACCGACGCACTTTTTCTTCTTATCCACTACGGGAATTTCATCAATTTTATGGTCCTGAAGGATCTTTAAGGCCTCGGCGGCCAAATGATCCTTGAGGATCGCCTTGGGATTTTTGGTCATCACTTCCTTGACTCTTCTTTTCAAAATATGGGAATCAATCTCCAGCTGGCGTCGCAGATCTCCGTCGGTAAAAATCCCGACAAGCTGTCCTTTGGAATTAACGACGCACGCCGAACCACAGCGAGCACGCGTGATGGCGAGCATAACATCTTTAACGCACGTCTGTTCTCTGACCCGCGGATTATAGGAACCGGTGCGCATAATATCTTCGACCTTTAAAAGCAAACGACGACCCAAAGCCCCTCCGGGATGAAAAACGGCAAAATCTTCTTTCTTGAACTTTTTTCGATCGATCAAGCAAGCGGCTAAAGCATCGCCCATGACTAAGGTTGCTGTCGTAGAGGCCATCGGAGCTAACCCAAGAGGACACCCTTCTTGTTTGACAGAGACATCTAAAACAACATCGCTATATTTGGCAAGGCTTGACTTAAGGTTGCCTGTCATAGCGATAGTCTTCACTCCCATCTTTTTCATAAAAGGAAGAAGCTTCTTGATTTCAACTGTCTCTCCGCTGTTAGAAATCAAAATACAAACGTCTTGATAAGTGACTTGCCCAAGATCTCCGTGAATGGCTTCGGCGCAATGCATCCAAATGCTCGGCGTTCCTGTCGAAGATAAAGTGGCTGCAATTTTGCGGCCGATAATTCCTGTTTTACCCATACCTGTTACAATCACTCGGCCGCGGGATTTCATAATCAAATCAACAGCGGCAACAAAATTCTTATCCATGCGCTTTGTTAACGCTCGAATGGCATCGGCCTCGATGCGCACAACTTCTTTGGCTCTTTTAATAGACATTCTTATCCCCTTAATTATCGTTTCCTTTTAACAACTTCATCTATGGCCTTGAGCTCTTTGAGAAGACTTTCTAACTCTTTAAGGGACAGCATATTTGGGCCGTCGGAAAGAGCCTTCTTGGGATCAGGATGGACTTCCATGAAAATGGCGCTGCAACCCGCCGCAACAGCGCATCGGGCTAAAAGCGGAATAAATTCACAGTTTCCTCCGGAAGCCGTTCCTAGCCCTCCGGGCTGCTGAACGCTGTGAGAGGCATCAAAGACCACCGGATATCCGGTTTCGCGCATGATAGCGAGTGAACGAAAATCACTCACCAGATTATTGTATCCGAAACTCACGCCTCGTTCCGTTAAAAGAATTTTTTTATTTCCTGTTTTTTCGACCTTTTTAATCACTTGCTTCATATCCCAAGGAGCCAAAAATTGTCCCTTTTTGATATTCACGATTTTCCCTGTTTGCCCGGCCGCCACCAGAAGATCTGTTTGCCGGCACAAGAAGGCGGGTATCTGGATAATATCCAGAACGCTTTTGGCGCGCAAAACCTCACCGACGCTGTGAACATCACTTAAAACAGGAACACCGACCTTGTCTTTAACGTCTTTGAGAATTCTCAAACCTTTATCAATGCCCAGCCCGCGAAACGATGCAATCGAAGTCCGGTTCGCTTTGTCATAACTCGCTTTAAAGATAAAAGGAATCTTGAGCCGACTCGTCATTTTCTTAAGCGCTTTAGCGCTTTGAAGTGTTATTTCTTCGCTTTCAATGACGCAAGGACCGGCAATCAAAACCAGGGGATTTTGATTGCCTAAGGAAATCTTTTGACACTTAACGACTCTATCCATTTTCCGCTTCCCTCTTTAACAATTTTTCTGCTTCAAAAAGATCTTCTCTGACATCGATACCGGCTGTCGGACGGTCTGTTTCCACGGTTTTAATTTTGGTACCGGCCTGCAGAATCCTTAACTGCTCGAGTTGCTCTACTTGCTCCAACTGTGAGTGAGGTAAGCCTTTAAAAGACATCAAGAATTTTCTTCGGTACGCATAGATTCCCAAATGTTTGTAATAACCAATCGTTTTTGTAGCCATTTTAGCGCGGTTAAAGGGGATCACAGAGCGCGAGAAATACAGCGCATAATGATCCTTATCGATAACAACTTTGACAATATTCGGATTTTCCAATTCTTTTTCATAATCGATCGCTTTAATGGCGGTTGCCACCATGCAGGAGCGATCCTCTTTTAAGGCCTTGACCAAACCATCGATAATGCTGTGATGAATTAAGGGTTCATCGCCTTGGATATTCACAATGATGTCAGCCTCTAAATCCTTGGCCGCCTCAATAAGACGGTCAGACCCCGACGGATGATCTTTGCTTGTCAAAATAGCCTTGGCTTTAAACTCTTTCGCCTTAGCAAGAATTCTTTCGTCATCGCAGGCAATGATCAGATCCTTGAGCGCCTTGCTTTGCTTGGCCCTCTCCCAAACATGTTGAAGCACGGGTTTCCCGCAAAGATTGGCTAAAACCTTGCCTTCAAAACGCGTTGCTCCGTAACGAGCGGGAATAATGCCAATGGCTCTCATGAAATCCTCACCTACGATTTGATAGCTGCTAAAAGTTCTTTCTTGGCAACAGGCACAGCCCCTGTCTTAGCGACAACAATGCCGGCCGCATAATTCGAAAGATCCGCCGCTTCTTTTTTCGTCGCTCCGGCCGTGAGGCTAAGCGTAAAGACAGAAATCACCGTATCCCCGGCACCTGAAACATCGAAGACTTCTCGGGCTTTGGTATTGATATGGACCGGTTTCTTGCCTTTTTCAAATAGACGCATGCCAAGCTCGCCCAGAGTAATCAATAGAGAATCCAAATTCAGATACTTCACTAAAGCGCTTCCGGCGCTATCAATATCTTGATCTTTTTCCAGCTTCAGAGCGGAAACGGCCAGGCGTCGTCCGGCATGGTGCGTCATTTTAATATTCTGGATGGCGTTTTCGGTTTCTTTTTTATTGGGCGTAATCGCGGTCACGCCGTTATAATAGCGAAAATGCTCCACCTTGGGATCAACGGTAAAAATTTTCTTTTTCTGAATCGCTAAGGTGCACGCCTGGGTCACCAAAAGAGGCGTGATTATACCCTTTCCGTAATCAGAAATGATGATAGCATCGCATTTCGGGATTTGATCTTTTAAAAATTTGAGAATCTTTTGGCTGAGAAGTCCCTCGTCTTGATCCTTGATTTTTTCCCGGTCAATTCGGACAACCTGTTGATGCTGGGCGATGATACGCGTTTTCATCGAGGTCGGTATTCTTCTGTCGACAAAAACACCGCGCGCGGAAACCTTGTTTTTCTTAAGCTCGCGCAGAAGGATCTTGCCTTCGGCGTCCGAGCCGATTCTTCCCGCTAAAATAGCCTCTGCTCCAAGGCTGCTTAGGTTGCTGGCCACATTCGCCGCACCTCCTACCATAAAAGCCGAACGGCCTTCTTGGAGCACAACGGGCACAGGGGCTTCGGGAGAAATGCGGGAAACCGTTCCACGGATATACTGATCCAAAATAATATCGCCGATCACAAGGATCCGCTTTCCCTTAAACTTGGAAATAAGCTGCGTGTAACGTTCCATGGGGACCTTCTTTCTTAGAGAAAAATCGGAATAAAAAGGTTACGGATAACGGCGAGAATCTTTTTTCTTTTTATTCGAAACAAGCGTTAATTTTAGCATAGTTTAAATTGGTCGTCAACTGCTTCTAACATATACTAATAAAAGAATTTCCGACTAGATTTATAGGCTAGGAGACGTTGTTTAAAGTATTGAATTTTTCCATTGGGAAGAAGGGATGTTGATTAAAATATTAAAGTTGGCTCCGGAAATTACTTTAATACTTTAATCTTCGTCCCTCAAAAAACCTAATTGCGGGGATTCTGATGTATCTTCCGAAAGACCTAACAAAAGCGGCAGGTTGGCGGGAACGATTTGAAAAATAACCGGCGCAAAGCCGTCGATTTTGATGGTATGAATCCCCGCGGGCAAGTCCCTGGTTCCATTTTTATTACGTGAGCTTCACTCACGAAAAACCTTTGGCAACCCACCACGGGTAAACCCGTGGTCTGTCTTTTCGCAATTATGAGCGGATCTATTCTGCGAAGCTGCAACGTGAAAACTTTGCAGCGGAGCAGAATCAATGAACCACTCTCAAATATGCCTGGAGATACAAAAATGGTGGCGTATTATTCTTTGCATTATTTCTGAATCACTATGGATTTTATCCAATTCAGAAACCTCTCTGCGTGTTTTGATAAATTAACCGCTTCTCTTTGGGTGATTAACCTCTGATCATATTCCACAACGCTCTTCATGGAAACAAGATGCCGTAAATGGTTCATGTTTTCATCCGCAGCTTTATGTTTTACCAAGCTTGAAAAAAGCTTAAGAATATCATCGTGTTTGGGGCTGATACTTCTTATCCCATGCAAAGCAACTAATAAGGCATCTGCGGAAGATATTCCGGCATGGATGGCATTTAAGCCCGCGGCATTCCATTTTCCCCTACCCAGGCTCTCTTGCGCACTTGAGAGAAATTCCTCAGCCTTTTTTAGGTAGTTAATATAATCCGACTTGGGTAAATGTGCGGTTCTTATTTTTTTAACCATTGTAAGTGATTAATTCAGCTACGCTTTTGCCATAAATGACTTTACCCGTTCGGATAATCTCTTTGAGAAAACGGTCCTCTTTTTTTAATTTTCTCTGAAATTCATCTATCCTGAATGATGAGCATGCCAAGTGATTCCCAAAAAGCACAGTTATTTTCTTTTCCGCCTTGGACAGTTGCCTGGCGAGAAGTGCCTTGTCTGTTGGATAAGGGGCAATAATAGCCATATCGATATCGCTGTCTGCGGAAGCATTTCCTTTGGCGAAGCTGCCAAAGAGAATAATGCTCAAGGGCCGTATAGATTTTATTGCCCTTAAAATAATCCTGGCAATATGTTCAAAGACGTGACTCTCTTTTTCAAAAGCCGGCCGGATAATTTCTTTAACCAAGAAATGCTCCTCGTTCAGCCAGTAAACAAGAGAATTACCCAGGGAACGCATGTTCACTATGCCGTGGCTGGTTAAATCCTTCAAAGCCGTGTGCGCTTTGACATGGGATATTCCGATATTCTTGGCAATCTCCCGCCCGTTCATCTGGGCTTGAACATTGATAAGGAAACGAAGTATTTTTACCTTTGAAGTCTGTCCAAAAATATCATCAAGCGGCCTGTTTAACAGCACACTCTGCCTCCTTTATATGGTAACTTTTATTAACATTCGGTATTTATTATTACCATGTAAATTGTCTCTTGTCAAGGTCTTTATTTGAGCTTTTTTCGTGTTTCGAGATGCGACCGGTATCTTATCGCAAAAGACCCAACTGCGGGGATTCTAATTCGTCTTCTGAAAGGTCTAATAAAAGCGGCAGATTGGTGGGAACGATTTGAAAAATCACCGGGCTAAAGCCGCCGATTTGGATGGATTGGATAGATTGAGGATCGATTGGTATGCTAAAATCTACTCCCGCGCCTTGAGTTTGGAGTTCTAATATATTTGGATTGAGGTCAATACCGCCGACCTTCTCTGCTGCGATATGGTCTTGCCCTTCAACAATAACTCTATCTAATTGTTCTGCCTGTACGAAATCTTCCTGCGCTTCGTCAACTGATCCAGAATTCCCTCGGTCAAATAAAGCCTGTCCAGTTGCAAAGAAACGCATAATATTAAGCAACTCATTCGGCATTTCAATATGATTCATTTCAAGAATATGAAAGAACCACAACAATTTTTGTCCAACACTGTTTTTTGATTGCAACACTTGAGTGACCAGTTCGTTCCGGATATCTCTATTCAATGTGCCACCGAGCTCTTGAATTATATTTTCCAAAACATCCTTTTGGCTATCGCGGACGGCCACCATTAATTTTCCCAGCAACCGCCGATTATTTTTGTTAAGTCCAAAAGATGCTCCTGCATCAATCAAAACAATACGAACTCGACCGTTCTCGCCCTTCTGTATCAAAATATTTCCCAAGTGAGGGTCTCCGTGATAAAAGCCCTCATAGAAAATTTCCCGTAATAGTTCATTGGCCACAGCCAATTCGACATCCTTCTGATCAACCCCTGACTCCTGCACGCGTGCTTCATTCGACAATTTAATACCATCAATGTATTCCATAACAATTAGTGAATTGTTAAAGACCTCAATTATCTGCGGAACATAAAATTCATAGTCCCCTCTTACCTCTCCCAATCGAGTGTCACCAAATAATTTCTTTAAAGAAAACTCCTTAATTCTCTTCAATACGGTTCGCTGAACCCGGGAACCTAATTCGGCCGTATTCTTTGCCTCCTGCTCAAAATCCAGTTCTTGCCGAAACCCTTCTTCTAGCTGTGAAATGAAATTATCCGGTATAACAATTCCTTCCTCCACAAAAGCCGAACGTAAGTCATCATCGAAGACATCCTTCAAAAACTTCATGTCGGCCTCAATAGTCTTATCGACTTCGGATCGTTTAACTTTGATAGCCACTATTCTGCCATCGCGCATCTTGGCTCGATAAACGCCAGCAATTTTTGCACTGCCCAAAGGTTCTTCAATGCTCTCAAACTGTCCCGTCAAATCAAATTTTTCCAACATATCAAAGACCACTCCTTTATCCATCCTGCGAGCACTGTCTTGAACCAGCGACAATTCATCCCGCATAACCGGAGTGACCCACAAAGAACGAGCCAAAACTTGTGCCAGTTGGCGACCGACTAATCCAAGCGACTCCAGAAACATACGCACTGCACGAGCCTCTTGCCTCTCCGGAGTGATGTTTGGCTGACCAGCTTGCATTTCACCACGCTGTAAGGACAAAGTCCAGGCTAACGAAAGAAAAATTTCCTCACGGCGAGATTGGTCAGCTTTCTCAAAAACCTTATCAAAGACTTTTTTTAGAACGCTCTTATTCGGACCATCTTTGATTAGGAAATCAAACATGCCGTCCAGCAAATTTGACATGGCTGTGGGATCATTAAAAATGCCTTTTTCGCCATATAGAAACGGCTCCAGAGCCTCCCGTTGTGACGACTGACCAGCCAAAGGATAATATTTGCTCTGCCTTCGGCCAAAATCTTCTCGCATGCTATCTGCATTAACGTGGAAATTATATTCGAAATCAATAAGGAAAAACGGCTTCTCGTCTGTGATGCCCATAAGCCAAAGAAGAAGATGCGCTTTCTCAGTTGGGCTGCGATCCTTCATCCATGCGCGAAATACATCAGCATGCATTGCCGTTCGCGCCGTTTCTTTAAGATCCAAATCTTTGGTCTTTTTGAACGGATCAAGATAAAGCGCTCTGACCTGCTCGTATTGCTCACGCGTCTTTGTCAAGAATTGTGCTGTCTCTGAAAGAATATCATCCCTGATTAACGAAGCTTCTGGGAAGAATCTCTGAATTTTCTGAAGAACATCATCCAACGTTCCAAATTCTTCAGGATGTTCCGTGCGATATTGATCAAAGACGCCTAACGCCAGATTATCCCGCAATTCGCGGTTATGAACCATCGCCAGCAGTTTTTCAATCTCATCGACGGTCTTGTCTCGACCCTCAGCCTGAATTGCCTCTTTAATCCATTTGTCCCTTACCAATGATGATTGCGGATAATACTTTTCAATAGATTCTCTTTTAGAAGCCAATGATAACTCTGAAAAACCGATGATGTTTCTCATTTCCTCTTCGGCCAAACGGCTAACAAACACATATAATTGAGCAACGGGTCCTCCCGGATTAGAATAAATCATATCATCGTAATCACCACTCTCCTGATTATGCTCTTGGCGAATAGCAGTCTCATCTAATTGAGGAGCATTTTTGGAGTATCGATCTCTCCAATAGGCCGCCACAGTTGCTTCATTAGACTTTTCCATAATTCCATCATGAACAAAATATGGCGCGATTGCCGCTATGGCCGATAAAACACCCGCTCTTTCATCTGTCGATAGCCCGGCAAGATGCATCTGCATCCTTTTAATATCAAAAATTGCGTCGTTATGGCCAGTATATCCGGCCTGATTAATAAGCACCCGATTGACGAAAAGCATATAAAGAACAAAATTTTTGAATACTGATGGCGGCATCTCTCGAACTACCACATCAACAGCCTCCTCGTAATCTGCAGGAAGCAAAGCGATAAAATCAAATAACCGCATAAAATCATCAAAGGCAATTTCCTCTCTCATGAAGCGAACCGCGTTCCTAGGTCGTTGCTTAGTGGCTTGTTTGGTATAGTCAGCCTCTTCAGAAACCCCCTTGCCTGAAATGTCTCCGGCAAATACACGCCAAACACTACTCCCAAGCCTGACATCATCCTCTTTAAGTCTCACGTCATAACCAAGCTCCACGAACAGTGCCTGCAAATAAACCGGCGCCGTATACTTTCCAAAGGCCTCTTCTTGCTGTTCCGGTGTTGAATCTTTTTCAGATAATAATTGACCAATCGAATGGCGATTACGCTCCAGTAACTCCTTGATCAAGCCAAATTCATCGTTGTTAACATTTTCGATTCTCCGTTCAGGATTAATCTCATTCCAACGATCAAAAATCTTGAGCCGATCCTTGTTAGATAAAGCATTATATCGTTCTGATAAATCTTCTTCATCATAAACTGGACGCTCAGGCTCGGCGTTTTTGATAAAGGAAATAATTTGTGGATCAGAAAACATGCTTCCCTTTTTTTCTCTAACACGCAATGCACCGAAAATAAAATTTCTCAAATTCTTTCCTTCCGGGATTCCCCCCCCCAGGGCAATAACATAAAAAATTGGTCTTAATTCGCGTCGTGTCCTCTCAATTAAAGGCCTAAACTCCTTGGGTATATGCTCAAAAAGAACTCTTTCAAAAGCATCACCAGTAAACATTTGACTATCTCCACGTGCCCTTAGCCAAAGATCGCGGAAAATACCCAAATCATTATTGATGTGTTCTTCTCTAAATTTCGTGAAAATCTTTTGATGCACAAGAACAAGCTCTTCAGAAGAAACTTTGTTGGCTTTTGCATGCGCGGCTTCAACAAAAACTTTCAATACATTCTGCATATTCTTAACAATGTTTTTATTCGCCAATAAACTGTCCAAGTATTCTATCCTGCTTCCCAGAAAGACGATGCCTTGGCCTTCCTTAAATAGAGTTTGTATATCCAACTTTATAAACTCGGCTCTTAATGAATTCCACCCATCATCCCGACGTAAAAGCCAGTCCATAAGTTCCTTCTTTGCGTCAGGAGAAGTATTGCGAGCAAGTTTGTATAATTCCTCGGCAAGTCCGTCCGCTTTTAATGCATAATTGACCTTGGTCCCTAAAATTTCATAAACACGAATCAGGAGCCTGATGTCTTCTGATTCTAACTGACTTCGATAAACAGTGGATGAAGTCAAGACTGATGCCATTTGACTTAACGGTTCAGCAAATAAATAACCTTTGAAGTACCCTTGTGAATCCTGCATATCTATCAAGTCAGTAAGAAAATGGCGGGCCTGTTCTAATGTCAGTTTGCCTTGCTGGGCATCCTTAACCATTCTTATATACAATCCATACAGGAAGCCGCTGGCATAGTGCTTAAATCGATCACTCGCACGCCTTGGCCCTTTCATAGGAAGGACATAAGAATCGAGCCTTGAAAGAACTCTTTTAGCTTGTTCATGTCGATCATTCATCTTTTGTTTCTCCACATCAATTGACATAGAGAAAATACCCGGAACGCCTAGTTCATAAATTTGAACGATCGTTTCAGGGGATAATAACTGACCAAGGCCAAGAAAAGAATTCATGTCTGAGCTTAAATCTTCTCTCTTTAGTCCAAGCATCACATAGATTTCATCCCTCATATATTTAAATAAAACTTGTTTGGCTTCATCCTCACCGGAAAATTCTTTTATCCGTTGTTCAAATACCGTTTGAGCTAGAAGATAAAATTGCTTTTCAGTATCAGGTAAAACCTCATAACCAATCAACATCGCAAAATGCAATTCTTCAATTGTCTTTGCCTCATTCAATAAGGATATGAGATTCGATGTGTTTGTAACATTGATAACTCTTTCTTGAAATTCTCTAAATCGCGTTCTTTGTTGAGAAAGGGGAACAGATTTTAATGCCGTAGGCGGGACGTCTTGATTCTGCCAGTGATATGTCAGGATCTGGTGCTGCAACTTTCTTAAACGTTCTTCTATTTGGGGGTGAGTGCCCCAAAAAGCGTCACGTTCGCCGCGTGCCGTCAGCCAATGCTCTATGCCAGCAAGAATATGTGGCGCCGACCTAACTGAAAAACCAGCTCTGTCCATCAACCACAAAGCTAATAAGTCACTCTGATATTCCTTGCCTCGATCTTCCGCATGACGATCTATCAATCTTTTCTTTTCATCAAACCGACCTTCATCAATTTCGCGACGGTTCTGCATAATATGCAAAATTTCATGAGACAAAACCCAAGCTAACGCATCTTGCGTTACATCAAGATTATTAGTGCTCGCATATTCCGTGAGCATACGAATAAGCCCCAAATTAACTACGATAGTATTATAATAATTCACGACATAGGCATTAGGATCAGTCGTATCCGCGAGGAAAAATTGAAATTCTTGTGGGTTCAGTCCCTGAGCAATTAATAATCGGTCTATAACACTACGTACCTCATCATATAACGTCTGAAACTGCTCGAAATCTTCCTTCCCAGGAGCAATGAAGCGATCAACGACATCCTTTTGTTTCAGAAACTTTTCTTTACGATCAACGTCTCGGTTATATTCGCTCTGAGATTTTAAAGGTGTCCCCGGAATAGTTTTTCCAACCTTTTTCCTGTCCGATACAGGAACTCTTCGGATGCTAGGACTGATTATATCCCTTCTCGCAACCTCATATTCTTGCCGGGCGGTTTCTTGATCAATCTGCTGATCGCCGGCCCGTAATCTCTGGCGTGCGTTATTGTGGGCGATAATCCAATGCTTCCCTGCTTTTCTTTCCTGAACTTCCTCTCGCTCAAGGTCAAGCTGCTGATCAATTTCACTTTCAAAGACAATGATTTTCCAAATCTCGTCTGTGCCTTTAAAGTTAATCGCCTGAACGCCACCCTTCGGATCCATGACCCATCTTTGAATGGCTTTTCCTAAATCCGTTTCCTTAACCGCATCTGAAATGACAAAAACGCGGACATCGTTTTCTTCATCCATTGTCTCAGCAATTAATCCTTGTTGTTCGAGATGGCCTAAAATAAACTCTAGAATTTGATCTTCAGTGGCATCATTTGCAACTTCGGGAACATTCTCACTCCTAGCCAGAATATTTATTAACCTACGAAAGCGGTCTAGATTTTTGACAGGATCTAAAACAGTCGAAACTGTTCTTAGCGATCCGGCTGTTGTTTCATTTGCTTTGGCTAAAGTTTCAACTCCACTCTTTGATTCAACTGAAAGAGCTTCATCAATTGCCTTTCCTCGGAACTCCATCCCGCCAGAAAAATATTTCCTGGGTATAATCTGTCGAGTTGTTGGATCATAATCTTCTTTGATGTAGTTATAAACGCCTACTTTAAACGCTTCGACATACTGTTGATAAATTTTTTCTCTAACCTTCTTGTCCTCAATGTCAACCCCACTGACTTTATTTTCACCAACATAAACTTTTCCCAAAAGACTTTCTTTAAGATTACGCTTAAACCATGTGGCCAGAATCATGGAATGATATATCTGACGCAATAATGAAAAGTTTTCTCCGTTATTAACCTCTTTCTCAATCTCCGGGATAATGACTTCTCTCACAATTTCAGAAGAAATATTGCTGAGTTGTTCAACATCCTCTTCATCTAACTTATCCGTGCCAATTGTTTCTTTGTTTAGATTTTCCTTGAGAGCAAGATAATCCCCTTCCAGCATGACTTTTAAATGGCTTTCAATAATAAAAGCCGTATCTCCGGTCTCGTACACAAGAGCTTTTTCCGGAACAACCCAGACTTTATTGAAAGTATTTATTGGTATTTCTGCCGTCCCATAACGCTCGCGCGCCTTCTCATAGACTCGATTCCAAAACTGTTCCCCTAATTCGTCTTCAGGATAAATCAACGAAGCCGTTAATTGCTTGAGGATATAGTCCTGGCCCAACAAATCCCTGCCCATTTCAGTAATACCTAATTGATCAGGGATAATTCTATCCTGTTCATAAGGGGATAGATTGACCCATAATTCGTCCTCTGGCACCGTTAGGGAAGCCAGGAAATATTTGATAAGTTTGGAAGATTCTGTCTGTAAAGTTTCATCCTCGAATTGAGCGCTGCCTGTATCTATGATGAAATCAAATCGAAGAGGATTATTCACAAAGATCTTGATACCTTTTATAACGGCAGGGGTAAAATTCGGGGTTGGCATAACCATAGCTCCGACCGCAGGAAGATTCAACAGACCCTGGGCATGAGCAGGCGGTGGCGGGGTGATGAGGCTTGAGAGAAACGCCAGAATAACAAAAGACACAGCGCATCTGTAAGGGGCCCTGGAGGTAGCGTTTGATTTTCGGCTTTGAGAAAGCATCCCTTTAATATGAATATTCATAATATTTTTAATAAGTAAATTTGTTAAGAAAAGTATACCATGATATTGATCGAGAAAGGGTTCAATGGGGCGTTTTTGAGAAAACGCTTTCTTATTTTTTATCGACGGAAAATAGCAGAATTATTAATAATGGACCGAAGAAGGGGATATTTATTGCGGATTTCTTGGGATAAGGGCATCCCAAATGGGCTGGTTAGGATTTACACTTGTCCGCATTGTGGGCAGCTCAGTTTTCTGGTTTTCCTATAAGGAAATATTAAATTGTATTTACTCTATCCCCGCCCGCCATTGATTCGGTGGCGGGCGGGGTCAATTCGCACTGATCAGTTACGTTCCCTACAGTCACGTAACTGATGTGCTCATTGATTTGTTTTTTATATAACCTTATCTGCCCATAGGCGGTTTAAGAAATTTTCCCAGGGCCATATGTCCATCTTGTTGTGAAGTCTTTTTTCTTTTTCGTTGCAAACCACGATACTTTTTGAGGGTGAAAAAATTTCCCTAAAGGCATTTAACCCACGCAAATCTTTTCTTCCGATGCGGCTAGAGCCTTTGACTTCAACGGCCGCTTCTCCTTTTCCAAGCACAAAATCGACTTCCATGCCTGTCTTGGTTCTCCAGAAATGAATGTCAAAGTTCTTATTGCTGTAGGAGCGATAGGCAACGATTTCCATCAAGATAAAGTGTTCAAAGGCCCTTCCAAAGTCGCTGCCCCGGGTCTGGGCCACATGCCTTTTTGTCAAATACCCCGCGACACCCACATCAAACAGATAGTATTTCGGGGTCTTTGTGATCACCTGCCGCGATTGTCTTTTGCGAAAGGGCTCAAGGCGGATAGCCAGCAATGTATCGATAAGGATTTGATAATATTCTTTGACTGTCTTGGAATCAACGGCGCATTCGCGGGCAATGTTGGAATAATTTGTCAGTTCTCCGTGGGAGTAAGCAAAAGCATCAAAAAATCTTGAAAACGCCGGTATATTGCGCGTCAAACCCTCGGCAAAAATTTCTTCACGCAAATAATCCTGAACATAGGCCTTTAGCGATCTTTGCGCCTCTTCTTTATTCTGCAAATAATGAATCGGAATCATCCCCTGATTTAATGCACGCAAAAGGTCGACTTTCATTAATTCCCGGCTCACAAAGGGAAACAATTCGTACCGCCAGGCCCTGCCGCCCAAGAGGTTGGCATGGCCTCTTTTTAACTTTCGCGCACTTGAACCGCAGAGGATGAACCTCAATCCTTTATTTTCTATCAACCAATGTATTTCATCCAGAACCTGCGGAATCTTCTGGACTTCATCAATAATGATGGGTTTCTTGAAAAAGGAATCCTCTTGGGCAAGAATACGCTCACGCAATAGCGCCGGATTCTTGGATATTTCCATAAATAAATCCGTTTTCAGAAAATCATAAACAAGGCTGTCTGGAAACCTCTCTTTTAAGAAAGTGGTTTTGCCGGTTTTCCGGGCGCCCCAAAGAAACGCCGATTGCCCCCGGGAAAGCTTCAAATCCAATATTCTTGGTATCCTTCTCATTCTGAATGTCCTCCGAAATAGTCTAACTATTTAGGAGTATACTCCATATTGGTATTTTTGTCAAATTTTGTTTTTTGGGGGTTTGGGGACATGCTTTGGCTAGCCTTTAACCTTCGGGAAAAATCGGCCCAACGATTCCAGTAAGGATGAACATCAGAATCAGGATTTAAGCCTCTGATTTGGATCTTTCAGGAAGGGAAATTAAGGATTCCACGGCCCGGAAGACCTCTCGCGCTTCAATTGCCTGAAGACACGAGAGGCAGGATTCCTCATCGCTTTGCGCGCATTCTTCGCACCCCTGGTCACGGTGGATCGCAAAAGCCTTTTGGCCTAAAGGACGCCAGCGCGTATGACTGATACCACCGCTTCTATGGCCAAATATGGAAATCACAGGGGTGCCTACGGCGCTCGCAATATGCACAGGACCCGAATCATTGGAAATGAGCAAGCAGCTTTGACGTAAAAGACAAACCAGTTGACCCACGGTCGTTAGGGCTACGGCATCCATAAAGGGCCACCGGCATGAGGACTTGATCGCATCAGCGATTTCCTGGGTCTCCAACCCTCCTATGAGCATCATGCGGACAGAATATTTTTCTCGGATAAGACCAATCAATTCCGCGAACTTTTCAGGCGGCCAGCGTTTGGTTTCGTCGCTGCCACCTGGATGGATGGCGATAAAAAGATCCTGGCCTTTAATATTATGCTCAACGAGAAATTGCTTTACCCACATTTCGTTTCGTGTTTTGATGGGAACATGGAGATTCATATAATTGGTGGCCTTAATGCCCAGCGCCTCGAGTAAATCAAGACAATACTGCGCTTCGTGCTTTGTCCCTAAAGGACGGTCGTCTTGAATCTTTTTCGTCAACAAAAAACCGAATTTGTTGTTGTGATATCCGACTCTTTCCGGAATCCCGGCCAAGAAGCAAATCAAATTGGTCCTTTTTTTCGTGTGATAGACAATCGCACAATCAAATTTTTTCTTTCTTAAGGCAAAAATAAATTTCCAGAAACGGATGGGTCCTTTGTCTTTTTCCTGGCGATCATACACAATCACTTCATCAAGATAAGGATTTCCGTCAACCAGTTCCACCGTCGCGGGTGTGACCATAAGTGAAATTTTTGACTTTGGATAGGCTTGGCGAAGATACGCCAAGGCCGGTGTTGTGAGGATCACATCCCCGATTCTGTCGGTGCGTACAACGAGGATATTTTTCAAAGGCTTAATCATGAATTTTTATTTCAAAAGTGAATGGATTTCAATGACATGAACGATATCGTCCAGCGTAATCTGCGCCATGCAGGTATGCTGGTCATTTTTTTTGGGACGCTCGCAAGCCGGGCAATTCTCATTTTTTCTTACGGCAAAACTTTGCGCACTCCATGGTCCGTAAGTACCCGGATCCGTCGGGCCAAACAAAGCCACAATAGGCCGGTCCAGATAGCTGGCCAAATGCATCACCGCGCTATCATTGGCCACCACAAGGCAGCATCGCTTAAGAAGCGCTGCCAGTTGAATAAGCGTCGTTTGGCCGCATAAATTTATGCACGGATTTTTCATCTTTTTGATGACGGCGTTTGTGGTTTTCTCATCCGCTTGATCCCCCACAAAAATAACCTTCACTTGATAGCGTCCCGTGATTTCATCCGCCAGGCCCGCAAAACCATCCGGCGCCCATCTTTTCTTTTCATCCGCGGCTCCGGCGTTGATCACGACAAATCGTTTTTCTGCCCCCAGCTTCGCCTGGATCATGCGATCCGCGGAATCGCTAATGTCTTTGGGAACAGAAAAAACGTATGAGTGATCAGCTTCTTGAGGAAAATCATAAACGGTTTTTAATTGTTTGAGGTGCTTGCTTTTCCTGTGCAGCCCTTTGGGTCCGGCCACAAAGAAAGATGTTCGGTATTTTGATCCAATCAAGAAAGGAATGGCAGTATTGCGCAAATCAACCGCTAAATCAAATTTTTCTTTTCTCAAATTCAAAATCCATCTCAGCTTATAGGAAATCGACCCGTATTTGTCAAATGTATAGGCGCGAACAATCGCAGGATTGTCGTTGACTAGCGCCAAGGCCTTGGGCCCGACGATCACGGATAATTTAGCCAAGGGAAAGTTTTCCTTGAGAATATCCATGACGGGAAACGTCAAGATGACATCCCCCAAATTGCTCAGAGAAATGACAAGGATTTTCTCGACGTCAGATTTTTTTAAACGCTTCGCATACATCGTTCACCGTAATCGATTTCATACAGGAATTATCCGGACATACCAGATGGTAACAAGCCGCGCGATTGCAGCCAATATCATTCTGCAAAATTTCACAGGTTGCTTTTCCCCTGGGACCTGTGATTTCGGATCGCGTGGGACCAAAAAGGGCAATGGACTTCGTCCCAACACTATTAGCGATATGCAAAGGACCGCTATCATTAGAAATAACGCAAAAGGCCTGTTGCATCAAGGCGGCTAATTGTTTTAAATTTGTTCGGCCGGCCAAAAGAACCGGTCGGTTGCTGCAAAAATCCGCAACTCTCTTGATCAAATCTTCATCCTTGGCGCTTGCGATCAAGACAACCCGAACATCCCTTTCTTTCTGCAGTCGGTCGATCAGCAAGGCAAAGTTCTTCTCAGGCCAACGTTTTAGATTCCAATTGCCGCCGACGTGAATCACAACAAAACGCTCATGAGCATCCATATGATTTTCTTTTAAAAGCTGTTCGATGTAATGCTGATCTTCTTCTGTTGTCTTGATAGCGCAAGTTCGGTCCTGCGCTTGTACGCCGAAGGACTCAATCACGCGAAGATAATAGTCCGCGCGATGCAACGGCTCCTTTGCGGACTGAACTTTATGCGTCAGAAGAATGCCTCTTTTCTTGGCCTCATAACCGACGCGCACGGGAATTCCCGCCAAGTAAACCAAGAGAGCGCGCGTCCAGGAGCGATGCAGAAGAAAACAGGCATCAAATTTCTTCTTGCGTAATTCAAGAATAAGACCAAGCTTCGTCCAGGGATGAATGTGCCGGCCTTTCTCATCGTAAAGAATGATATCGTCCACGTCCGGAATCATCTCTAATATTTCTTTGACGCGCGGAACCGCCATGCAGGATATGCGCGCCTGAGGATAAGCCGTTTTGAGGGCCTTAAAAATGGGGGATGAAAAGATCACATCACCGACCCAATTGACATTCACCACAAGAATATTATTCATGTTCGCCCATGGCCTTTTGGTAGCAAGCGATTGTTTTTTCAACCATCTTTTCCGCGGAGAATTCTTTCTGAATAAAAAGCCGCGCTGATTCTCCTATTTTCTTGGCCCTGATGGGGTCTTTCAATAGAGCGATGACGGCCCGGCCAAGCTCCTTGGGATCTTTGCTTGAAACCAAAACACCTGTTTCATTGTCCTGGATGAGGCTCGGAATACCGCCCACTCTTGAGGCCACAACGGGTAAACCCACCGCTTGCGCCTCCATCACCGAAAGGCCTAAACCTTCTTGGATTGACGGCATAACAAAAATATCAAAAATTGGTAAGATCCAGGCCGTTTTATTGACGATAGGATAAAAAGAAATGTTCTGCGCCAAGCCCAGCTCTTTGGTCATTTGCTTTAATAAGTCTTCTCTTTTCCCTTCACCAATAATCATCAAGCGTGCCTGAGGAATTTCTTGCACAATATGCTTCATGGCCGAAATCAATATGTCATGGCCCTTGACATCGGATAACCTGGCGATGATTCCAATCACGGGGCCTTGATCCAGATGAAATTCTTTCCGCCTATCTTCTTTCGTCTTTTCATCAATGAGGCGAAACTCATCTAGATCAATTCCGTTGGGAATAAGGTCAATTTTGTCTTTCGGAACGTGAAAATCCTTTTCAAGATGACGTCGCACGGCCTCACTGATGGCAATAGTCCGGTTGCCCCAGCAGGGAAATATTTTTCTGGATAAACGGGGTTTAAAAAAACCGTGGCATGTGCAGACACAGGGTTTTTGAGACATTTTCTGAAGAAAAAAGCCTATAACTTGCGTCACGCGCGTATGCGCATGAATAATGTCAATCTTTTCGTTTCGTATAAGCTCTCTGAGCTTTTTTAAAGACAGATAAAGTCTTGGATTTAATTCGGATTTTGTGCGAAGCGCGAATGTCTGATGCCTAGCGCCCATCGCTATCAAATCATTGACTCGGTCACCGCCGCTCGAGACAACAATCACGCGATGCCCTCTCGATAAAAGACTTTTTGTGAGCGTGAGAATATAACTCGCAATTCCGCCTGTATGGCAATGAGTCGACAGAATAAGAATGTTCATCTTTTCATCTTTACTAATTTCAAAACTTCATCAGCCACTTCTTCGGGCTTAATTTCTTCCATGCACAAACGGCTGGGCATCCGGCACATCGGACTGTAGCAAGGGCTGCATTTGATTTCCTTCTTAAAAATAATAGGATTCTCGCAGGGCGGCGCATGCCTTAAGGGGTTTGTCGGCCCAAATAGGGCAATAAAAGGAGTGTGCATGGCTGCGGCGATATGCATGGGCGCCGAATCCGGCGTAATGAATACCTTGCATTTTCTAATGAGGACCGCCAACTGTAAAATATCTGTTTTCCCGACCAGGATCGCAGGCTTGGACTTTGTTCTGTTGAGCAATTCCCTTGCTCTTTCTTTGTCCTGTTCAACGCCGGTAACAACAATGCGCAAATTCTTTTGAGAAAGAATATCGCATAACCGGGCCACATGATCCAGAGGCCAGTTTTTGGATATCCATTTATCGGAAGCCGCCAGATGAATACCGATTATATTTTTTTCATGCCCCATCCATTCGGAATCCAAAAGATTCCTAACGAACTCTTCGTCTTCGATCGATGGCCATAGTTCCAAAGAAAGGTTGCCCTCATATTCAATGCCCAACATCTTCAGCACCTGAAATTGATGCTCGACGGGCGGCAAAAACGGATGTTCGTTCTTGATCCGCCGCGAAAGAAGAAAACTTCCCTTGCCGTTATCGTATCCGTAACTGTTTCTCGCAAAACTCAAGAATGCCAGCATATGACTCCTGCGATTATTCTGCAAATCTATCACCTTGTCGAACCTGAATCTGCGCAATTGACGGGAGAAGCGAAACAGCCTCCAGGCGCCCCGGTCATTTTCTTGGGGATCGATCACGATGAATCCGTTGATATAAGGACAGCGCTTGAGGACAGGGCTGGCTTCTTTTCCGACCAGGCAATAGATCAGGGCCTGCGGATATCTTCGACGCAATGCTCTCAAGGAAGGAATGACCAAAACAACGTCGCCGATCGAGCTGATTTTAATCACCAAAATATTCAAAGAATCGAGCAATTCTTTATACACCTCCAGAGTCTTACTGGCCATATGCTCAAGCGTATATTTTAATTCAATTTTCTTGCGGGCCTCCGTGACTAAGCTTTGAGCCAACCGCCTGTCTTTCAAGACTCTCATCACGGCTTGGGCCATGGCATCCGTGTCTTTCGGTAACACCAAAAGGCCTGTTTGTTCATCATCAATAATTTCAATCACGCCACCCACTTTCGTTGCCACCACAGGAACGCCGGCGGCCTGGGCCTCAACCACAACACGGCCAAAGGATTCCGGTTCTATGCTTGAGAGGACCAGAACATCAATACGCGAAAGAAGCGCGGGGACGTCTTTTCGATTTCCCAAAAATTCAACGTAATCATGAAGCCCCAATCGTTTGATGAGAATCTGGAGCTCCTGCTTATAGGATTGTTTGCTCGCGGGCGCATCTCCGATCATCCAAATCTTGACATAGGGCATCGAGCGAACGACCTTGGCCATCGCTTTCAGGAAATACGCATGTCCTTTAAGCGGCGTCATGCGGCCGATAATGGCGACCACTCTGTCTGCCTTCCCTGTTTTCTCTTCATGCGGTTTACTAAACCGCTTGAGGTCAACACTGCGGGGAATCAGGCGGATGCTTTCTTGGCGGACACCAAAATCATCGATCATGTGCCGGCCGATCACTTCGCTCGGGACAATCACAAGCTTGGATGAGCCCATGACGCGGCTAAAGAGATGCTTTCCGTAATACCCATGGCACGTCGTGATAAAGGCCGTATCGGTCTTATGACAGGCAAAAAAAGCGATCCATGCCGGAACGCGGCTGCGCGCATGAACAATATCTACCTTTTCATCCATAATGATCTTTTCTAATTTCTTGATGGAGGAGATGATAGAAAATAAATTTTTCCGATGTGCAGGAAGTTTGTAATGTTTGACGCCGGCCGCTTCGATATCTGCTACAAGGTCTCCGCCGCTGGAAACAACAACCGCTTCATGACCGTGTTGAATTAAGTATTTGGCAAAATCCACCGTGCCGGTTTCGACGCCGCCGACTTTGAGCTCGGGAAGTATTTGCAGAACTTTCATATGATTTTTTTAATGGCTTCCAGGATGGTCGGATTGTCGTCTAAGGGTTTTGTTTTGATGGCCTGATTGGCTAACTGATCAATATGTTCCGCCAAATGATTTTCGTCGCTTGCGACAACATGCCCCTGGGCATGCAATTGCTCAACAAAAATTCTATGTTTATTGCGACGCGTTTCGGCTTCCTTCTGTTTAGGTAAATACACAATGGTACCTTTCTTTGAGCAGGCGGCTTCGCTGATCATAGAAATACTGTCCGCTGTGACTACAATCAAATCAGACAACCCCAGAATCCCGCCGATAACTTCCGGAAAATTCTGTTTATTGGCAATTACCAAAAGTACGCACAGAGGAAAACCCTTAAGTTCATTCTCAAGGATATCCCCAATCGCCGCGGGAGTCCTGCGAGAGGTTGTCACCAAAATTTCTGCGTTAAGTTTTTTAGCAACTTCCTTGATTTGTGAAATAACAAGACGGGCCTGCGTTTCATCAAAAGGATTGTTTTTTCCCGCCCCACCCAATAGAATGCCGATTTTACATCGATCGTTTTTTTTGATATGGGGAAATCGCTTCATCAGGGCAAGCGACTGAGATTCCAAATACGCCTGATCGATAAGATTGGGCGCGCCTTCTGTAATAATAATTTTTCCTTTTGTTTTACGATGGGCCTGGCGGTCATGCTGCGGCAGAATCACAAGGTTGAATTTGTCAAACCCCAGAAGACCCGGGGTAAGAATCGCAATGCTTTTAGCGCGACAATCGCTGGATAAAAGAAAATTCGCGCCGGCTCCGGCCGACCCGCAGGACACAACATAATCGGCTTTGATACTGGAAATCTTACGGTAGGACTCTTTGGTCAAAAACCATTTAAAATACCTCATCCGCCCCTGGCAAAAACGCGCATTAGCGAGGAAGCTCAAGAGCGCAAGGACTTTGGTCGAAAAGGCATTTTTAAAATGGATATCGACAATCTGTGTTTCGGAATGGATGCCCCGCTCAGCTAAGGCGGCATCAATCATCTTGGCCACGGCCTGGGATTGGCGAAGATGCCCGACTTTTCCGTCATGGATAATCACCGTAGCCGATTCTTTGGAATATTTCCAAATCTTGTAAAACCAGACATATTGATCGGGATATTTTTCGATATAAGACTCCATAAGTTTCACAACTTTTTCAAGATTCCCAGCAACATCTTGCTCGGTATTCCCGGTTTTGATGAGCTCGAAAGCTGGATGAATGACGAGCCGATGACGATAATCAGGGCCTTTTTCGCGAATGATAATCGCAAAACAAACAGGGGTCCCAAATTTTAAAGCCAAACGAATCGCCCCCACGCTCATGGAGGCCTCCCGGCCGAAGAATTTTACCAAAACGCCGTCTTTTCCGCCTTGATCAGCCACCATGCCGATGATTTCATTTTTGCGCAAAGATTCAATGATTTCCCGCGTTCCTGAGCCGCGTGAAATGATAACGGACCCGGCGCATTCCCGGTAAGAATTTAAAATTTCGTCCAGTTTGGTATGTCGTTTCTGGGGCTTGACCACAACCCTGTAGGGATGTTGGGCCATATGGGACATGAGGCTCGAAATCTCCCAGCTGCCAAAATGCGGCGGCAGGAGAATCAGGCCTTTGCCTTCTTTTAAAGCAGCATCGATATGTTCTTTTCCTTCTAATCGAACGTACTTTTCAGGCCCTTCTTTGAGAATCAAAGGCAAGCGCAGCAATTCGACCACATTCATGCCAAAATTCTGGAACAACCGCTTAACGATACATTTAATTTCACTCGGCTTTTTGGTTTTGGCAAAGGCGATTTTCAGGTTGGCGTAAGCCAGGGATTTGTGTTTGGCATCGAAATAATAACCGAGGATACCCATGGCGCGGCCAAAACTAAGCGCCATGCTGAGCGGAAGACGACGGATAATAATGCCGAAAAATCTAACGATGTAATAGATCAGAGATTCGGTTAAAGAATTCATTGTGTCCTTGCGTAATTTGTATTTTTATCTTCAAACATAAAAAGTCACAGGCATGGATCAGCTGATCCAAGTAAGGTTCAATTTTAACCACATCTTTTTCTGTCGTGACCAAGGTATCGATCTTATTTTGCTTGCAGAAATGGATGATGCCCTCGATATCCTCTTTGGAATAAATATGATGATCAAGAAAAGCAAAATTCATCTTTAAGTGAGCACCACAATTGACCAAAGTCCTTGCGAATGATTCGGGATCACCGATACTGCAAAACGAACAGACGGTTTTTTCTTTTAAAAAAGATACTTCTTTGTCGAATTCTTTCTCTTTAAGATCAATGAGCCCGCCGGCTTGATACTGAGCCTCGACGATTAAACTATCAGGGCAAATACGCAATAATTTTTCTTTGATGTCTTTGACATTGTCCTTTCCCAAGTCAGACTTCGTGATAACAAACATCTGGGCTCTTTGTAAATGCGAAACAGGCTCTCTCAAAATGCCGCGGGGAATCAAATAGCCGTTTCCGAAGGGCTTGGTGGCATTAATGGCAACGATATTCAAATCTCTTCGAAGGCGCCAATGCTGATATCCGTCATCCAGAATAAAAACATCCACAGGTCCCTGCCTTAAGGCCGAAAGAGCCATTTGGAACCGATTGGCCCCGACCATCACAGGAACATCATTCAAGGTTTCCTGCAGAACCACAGCCTCGTCGCTGATGGATTCGTTCTTCTTCAAACCATGGGCTTTGTTAACCATATAGCCTCTTGTGAGAACGGCCGGCTTAAAACCTTTTTCCTTCAAATATTCACAGATACAAATGACCAAAGGCGTCTTTCCCGTCCCGCCCCATGTAATATTCCCGACAGAAATCACAGGTTTAGAAAGAGCTTGCACGCACAGCAGCTTAATCTTGTATCCAAAGAGGATGATTTTCACAAAAAGTCCGTAAGTCAAAGATAATAAAAGAAGAATCGGCTTAAGGCATTTAGCGGCAAGGGTATTGATCTGATCTGTGGCACATTGATATAAGTAGATTCGCATTCTAGGCTTTCTTGAGAAACTTTGAGATTATGTTGATTGTTTTCTGCGTGGCGCCGGCATTGGCTTCGACAACCTGTTTGGCCAACCGGCCGATTGTCTTCATTTCTTCGGGATTTCTCAAAAGCTCGCGCAATTTGAATAAAAGTTCTTGTTGATCGTTGACCTGCATGATGGCTTCATTGCTCATAAAAATTTCAACGATATCACGAAAGTTTTCCATGAACGGCCCGATTAAAATCGGTTTGGCAAAACAAGCCGGTTCAATAATATTGTGCCCTCCGCCTACGGTCAGGCTTTTGCCCACAAAGACCAATGTCGCCATCGCGTAAATAGATTTCAAGTGCCCCAAGGTATCCACCACAATCACATGGCCTTGCTCAAACTTTTTGTTTTCGATGTCTGAAAATCGGATGGGGTCAAATCCTTCCTGCGCGACGATCTTGAGGATTTCCTCTGTTCTTTCCACATGACGCGGGGCGATCACAAGCCTAAGGTTCGGAAAATCATTGAGAAGAGATTTAAACACCTTTAAAAGGATTTCCTCTTCGCCCGAATGCGTGCTTCCGGCAACCAAAAGCTGCGTGTCTTTTTCTGTCTCAAAACATTTCTGGCGATATTCCCCTTCACCGGGTAAATCGTCAAACTTGATATTACCAACGACATTCGCTTTTCTGGAGTCGGCACCAAGCTCAATAACTCTTTCATGATCCGTTTCGCTTTGCATGCAAAAGGCGCTGATGCGGTTAATTTCTTTCTTGAAAAAGAAATGTATTTTCTTATACCCTTGAAATGATTTATCCGAAATTCGGCCATTCACTTGAACAATCGGAATGTTTCGCTTATTTAGGCTTGTTAATAAATTCGGCCAGAGTTCGGTTTCTGCCACAATATAAATCTTTGGATTGATGAGATTCAGGACTTTTCGAACCACAAAACTGAAATCCAAAGGCGCGAAAATAACAACATCGGCAGCGCCTTTATCTTTTGTGGCCATGGCGTATCCGGTTTTGGTGACGGTCGAAAGAACAATTTGATGCCGGGGAAAGGCCTTTTTAATATTTTGAATCAATTGTTTGACCGATAGAACCTCGCCCACGCTCACCGCGTGAATCCATATGTTTTCTTTGCTTTTGAGCGCTTCTTTGATTTCCCCGGGCAAGCACCCAAACCGCATCAAAAACTTCTCATGCCATTTTTTTTGAATGCATAAATAAGGCATATAAAATAACATTGACAGTAAATATAATAAATCGTAAATGATCCACATGCTTTAATTATGCCCTTGGATGCGCTTTATCGTAAACACTCTTTAATTTTTCTGTTGTTAAATGCGTATAAATCTGCGTTGTCGACAAATTCACGTGGCCTAACAATTCCTGGACGCTGCGTAAGTCCGCCCCGCGGTTTAAGAGATGCGTGGCAAAGGAATGACGCATGGTGTGCGGGGAAATGCCGCTGCGCATACTTAAGGCTTTAATATATTTAGCTATAATCAACCGCACCCCGCGGTCCGTTAATCGTGTCCCGTTTTTATTCAAGAAAAGGGCCTTGGATTGCTTTTCGCGAGTGTTGAGATAATCTCTGATAGCGGAAAGCGCCATTTCGCCAATCGGCACGATTCTTTCCTTACGGCCCTTACCCATGACTTTAACGATATTGCTGATTAAATCGACGCTATCGGTATCCATGGCCACAAGTTCGCTAACGCGGATACCTGTGCTGTAAAGCGTTTCGAGAATAGCCCGGTCGCGCTTATCCAACGATTTAATTTTCAAAGGAGACTCGATGAGTTTATTGGCCTCCTCTTCACTCAAAAATTCCGGAAGTTTCTTGTCCAATTTTGGGGTCATTAAAAGCAACGTGGGATTATTTTTGATGAGCCCTTCGCGATGCAGAAATTTAAAGCAGCTGCGCAAGGCCGAAAGCTTGCGCGCGAGGGTGCGGGGTCTGTGTTGTTTGGTTTTGATCACGGCTAAGTACCGGCGGCAGGTCAAATAATCAACGTTTTCAACGCTCTGGTCTTTGATAAACGCAAAAAATTCCTCAAGATCAAGTTTATAGTTCAAGATAGTGTGCGGAGAATAATTTTTCTCGATCTCTAGATAAGACAGGAATTTTTCGACATAGCGGTTCATGAGGTCTTCTGTTCGTCACTGGGCTGAGGCAATTTGTTGGCGATAAATCGGCATTCGGGATATTTGCTGCAACCATAAAACATCTGACCCCGGCGGGAACGCCGCTCGACAAGCTCTCCGCCACAATTGTCCTGGGGACATTTGACGCCTGTTAAATACGATTCAGAATGTTTGCATTTGGGAAAATCGGAACAACTCAAAAAGCGGCCGTTACGGCCCCATTTGACGGTGAGTTTTTTCCCGCACACGGGGCATTCCTTGTCGATCAAGGTACGTGTCTTTTCGATATTGTCCACGGCATAATCCAATTCTTCCTTAAACGGCGCATAAAATTCCTTGAGAAGCTCGTGATATTTCATCTTGCCTTCTTCCACCAAATCCAGGTCCTCTTCCATGGTGGCGGTAAAGCCGATATCCATAATTTTGGGGAAATATTCGACCAGCAAATCGCAAATCAAAATCCCGAGGTCTGTCACACGAAAATATCCCCGCTCGCGGTGCGCATAGTTTCTTGTGACAAGCGTATAAATAATCGAGGCATATGTGCTGGGACGGCCAATGCCGTCTTCCTCAAGCGCGCGTACCAAAGTGGCCTCGGAATATCTGGCCGGAGGTTTGGTGAAATGCTGCGAAGGGCTTACATTCAACAAAGCCAGGGAATCATCCTGCGCATAATGAAAAAAATCTACTTCGGCCTTTTCTTCTTCGGCATCGCGGTACACGGCCAAATAGCCGTCGAATTTTACAGTGGACCCTGATGCGCCGAATTGGAATTTGCCGGCTGTGATTTCAATTTTTCGGCTGTCAAAAATAGCCGGCATCATCTGGCAGGCCACAAAACGGTTCCAGATCAATTCATAGAGCTTGAGCTGATCCTCAGACAAATATTTCTTCAAATCCGAAGGTTTGAACGTCACATTGCTGGGCCGAATCGCTTCGTGCGCTTCTTGGGCTGACTTTCGGGACTTGTAGACATTTGGCGCTTCGGGTAAATAGGAATCACCGTATGATTCTTTGATGAATGTTCTGACGCGTTCAATCGCCTCTTTGGCGATATTCACCGAATCGGTACGCATATAGGTGATCAAACCCGCGGATTCCTCTCCGATCTCAACGCCTTCGTACAATTGCTGGGCGATCATCATGGTTTTATTGGCGTTGAATCTTAATTTATTGAACGCCTCCTGCTGAAGCGTGCTTGTGATAAAGGGAGGCGCAGGATTTCTCCTGATATCCCTTTGCGTGATATTGGACACTATGAATTTTTCTTTTTTGATTTGATCAACAAGATCTTGGGATTCTCCTTCATTTTTAATTTCAAAGGCTTCACCGTTGATCTTTTCCAAGAAGGCCTTGAGGATTTCGTCATAGCTTTCTTTCTTGAGATCCACCGTGATTTGCCAGTATTCCTTAGGTATGAATTTTTCGATTTCCCGTTCTCGCTCGACCAAAATGCGTAGCGCCACCGATTGAACCCGGCCCGCGCTCAGGCCCGCTCCGACTTTTTTCCATAACAGGGGACTCAATTGATAACCTACAACTCGGTCCAAAATGCGGCGCGCGATCTGCGAATCTACTTTGTTTTGATCAAATTCGAAAGGATGCTCAAAGGCCTTGAGGACCGCTTCTTTGGTGATTTCATGAAAGGTCACCCGAAAAACTTTCTTTCCTTCGCCGATCTGATTGACAATATGCCAGCCGATCGCTTCGCCTTCGCGGTCAGGGTCGGTGGCGATATAAATTTCTTTTTTCTTCTCGGCTTCTTTTTTAAGGCCTTTTAAGATCTTTTGTTTTTTGCGCACAATAATAAATTTCGGCTCAAAATTGTTTTCGATATCGACGCCAAAGGTGGACACAGGCAAATCAATCAAATGCCCCATGGAGGAGACAACCTTGAATTTCTTGCCTAGAATCTTGTTGATAGTTTTTGTCTTAGCCGGAGATTCAACGATCACAAGTGCGTTTGCCATATCAAATCCTCACGAATAATTTTCCCGGTAATTGTTTGATAAGATGTTTGAGTTCCAATTGAAGCACAACGGCCATGGTGCGCGCGATAGAAAACCGGCACTGATCGGCTAATTCGTTAATCTGGATCGCCCGGCTGTTAATACATGAAAAAACCTGTTTTTCGTCATCCGAAAGCTTTGCCTCTTGATGGGAGGCCCCGGATGAATCACTTGGCTTTTTCTTCTGTGAAAGAAAATCTTTGAACTGGGGTTTCAATTCTTCAATGATGTCATCCACACTAGCAACAAGCTTGGCGCCTTGTTTGATGAGGCTGTGGACTCCGCGAGAATTGGGAGAATCAATCTTCCCGGGCACTGCAAAGACCTCTTTGCCCTGCTCCAGGGCAAAATCGCTTGTGATCAAAGCCCCGCTTTTTTGGGATGCCTCGACCACAACGACACCCATCGAAAGACCGCTGATGATTCTGTTTCGTCTTGGAAAATTGCAGGCCAGCGGTTTCTCATCCATGGGAAATTCCGATAGAACAGCTCCGTCTTTTTGGGCGATTTCATCCATTAATTTCTTATTTTCCGGTGGATAGGCGCGTGATAATCCGCAACCTAATACCGCAACGGTTGAGCCTCTGACGCAAAGCGCTCCCCGGTGCGCGGCTGTATCGATGCCACGCGCCATCCCAGAAACGATGGTGATCCCTAATTCGCTAAGTTCCATGGCAAGCTTTTGCGCCATGGATGTTCCGTACACTGAGGCCCTGCGTGAGCCCACAATAGCCAGGGCAAGTTCAAAACATTCTTTTAAAATTCCTCTAACGTAAAGCAGGATCGGCGCGTCATAAAGATTTAACAGTTGTTGTGGGTAATTTTTGTCTTTGAAACTAATCACATTGACCTTATGCTTTTGAATCAAAGAATATTCCATTTTTAAAAATTCTTCGCGAGGAAAACTCCTCAGATTCTCTGCGACAGCTTGAGGAAGAATATTTTTCGAAATTAAGTCTTTAAAGTCAGCGCTAAAAACATTTTTGGCGCAACAAAAATAATCCAAAAGCTTGCGGATACGCACCGGACCAAGTCCGTTAATGGCGTTTAAAGAAAGAAGGCAGTCGAGTTCGGTCATTTAGATACAATTTCTATGATTTCGTCAACGATTTGCTGAATGGATTTATTGTCGGTTGCGACCGTATGGTCTGCTTTCGCGTAACCGGCTTTTCTTTTTTCCAACAATTCGATAATCTTGGCCTTGGGATCATCCACATTGAGCAAAGGTCGGTGTTTCTGATGTTTGACCCGCTCGATAATCGTTTCCGGTGTAGCGGATAAGAAAACGATGAGGCCATTGTTTTTCAAGCAATCCATGTTGTCTTGATCGAGGACAACCCCGCCGCCGCAGTCGATGACTAAACCATTTTGCAAAGCTATCTTTTGGATTATTTCTTTCTCGACTTTACGGAAATAGGCTTCGCCGGAATCGCGAAAAATATCGACAATTTGTCTTTTTTCTTTGGCTTCAATACGCTCATCCGTTGACACAGGCTGGCGTTTGAGAACCTTGGCTAATTTCTTAGCCACAGTTGTTTTTCCTGAGCCCATGAATCCGACCAAAGCAATATTACGGTTCATTCTTAATTTCTAACCTCTTATTTTTCATAAAGTTACTAATGAAAGGAAACGTGCTCACTAATCGCAGATTGTAACACATAGTTTTTTGAGTGTCAAACCCTACCGATTTTGGATTCCTACTATAACTAATGTAAATATTAATAAATAAAAGATTAACTAAAATATTTTGGAGGGGTAAATCAATAGAGTCCGTAGCCGCTTAAAACCCACACGATGATTTCCTGGGACCAAAAAAGACTGATGATTGCCCCAAGGGCAAGAAACGGACCATAAGGAATGAGGCTTTCTTTGGTGCGGATTTTGACAATGATGCCCGCCACGGCACCGAATAAAGGAGCAATGAAAAAGGCCAGTATGGCTGACGGCCAGCCCAAAAAGGCACCGATCATGGCCAGGAGCTTGACATCTCCTCCCCCCATGGATTCTTTTTTAAAAATAAAATCACCTAAAAGACCCATGGCGTAAATGGATCCACCGCCGATGAGGATGCCCAAGCAAGATCTTTTGGCGGCCAAAAGGACGGATGATGTCTGCTGCAGATCTGGAATCGCAAGGCTTAAGAGAAATCCGACGACAATACCACCCACGCTGATTTCATCAGGAATGATGCGATACTTGATGTCAACGAATGTGGCGATGATCAATCCGCATACAAAAATCAAATAGGGAATCAAGACCGGGTGCAAGCCATAGGTATTGTAAAAAACAATAAAGAAACATGCCGTCAATAGCTCTACGAGAAAATAACGAATCGATATTTTCTCTTTACAAAACCGGCAGCGACCCCGCAACAACCAGTAGCTTAAAAGCGGAATATTGTCAAACCACAAAATATTTTTTTTGCAGTGGACACAATGGGAGGACGGCCAGATCACGGATTTTTCTTCGGGCATCCGGACAATGCACACATTGAGGAAACTGCCCACGGCCGCTCCAATCGCAAAAATGAAAACTTTGATGACGCTATCGATCATCGCCTGCGGCCTCCCTAAGACTTCTTCTCATTTTATCCTTGATATCATCAGCCAATTCGATATCCGCCCAGTGCTGAAAAGCCAAAACCGCTTGATAAAAAAGCATGCCTAACCCATTGGCTGTCCTGGCTCCTTGTGCCTTGGCCAGCTTTAAGAGTTTTGTCTCAAGGGGTTTGTAAATACAATCCACCACCAGCAACTTCGCATGAAGTGATTCTCCGTCGATGAGACAGGGATCTGTTTCTTTCATCCCGATGGGTGTCGCGTTGATCAAGAGATCGCTGATTTCAATATTCAGATCATTAATGTCGGAAACGCTTTGCACAATACTGGCATCTAATTTTTGACCCAAATCGGCAATTAATTTTTCCGTCCTAACCGGATAAAGATCATAAATCTTGATAGAGTTTGGCTTTTGGGGAAGTACGCAAAATGCCGCAACAATCGCCCGCGAGGCTCCGCCGGCACCGAGAATAGCAACTCTCTTTTCTTTTGTGTCAAAACCAAGTTCGACCAGATGAGTCAAGAAGCCCGGGCCGTCGGTATTAAAACCTTTGAGCTGCCTTTTTTTTGTGATCACGATGGTATTGACGGCATTGGCTTTTTGCGCAAACGGACTTAATGAGTCTAAGAAAGGAATAACTTTTTCCTTGTAAGGGACCGTGACATTAAGCCCAAAAATACAAGAAGATTTTTCCTTTAAACGCGTAAAGAAATCACCAAGCTCATGTTCCTCTAAAGGAAAGAGTTCATAAACGGCGTCAACGTTAAGTTCCTTGAAAGCGATATTATGAATGACGGGGGAAAGGCTATGGACGACGGGATTCCCGATGAGACCATAGGTTGTCTTTTTCTGCTGGGGCATAATAAGCTTACGTCTCGGCGGAAAGCACCTTATTGATGGCATTGACATACGCTTTGGCGGAAGCGACCAAAATGTCCGTGCTTGTGCCGTGCGTGATGACGCTCTTATTTTTTATTTTGACCTTGACCGTGACTTCGCCCAAAGCGTCTTTTCCGCGCGTGACGGATTGGATGGAATAATCCAAAAGCTCACCCTTGGTCTTAGTGATAGAGTCAATGGCTTTGTAACAGGCATCTACCGGGCCATCACCCGATGAGATTTTCTTATATTTTTTTCCTTTGGACTGCAAGACAACCGTCGCCTTCGGCGGAATATCGGTTCCGCTGGTTGTTGTCAAGCTCACCAAGGTCCAGATATTGCGGACCAATTTGATTTCATCCTCAGCGATCGCCACAAGGTCTTCGTCAAAAACCTCTTTTTTCTTATCCGCGACGCTCTTGAACCGTTCAAAAGCGCGGTCAACCGCTTCATCCTTGAGATCAATTCCCAGGGATTTCAATCTGACTTTGAAGGCATGGCGTCCCGAATGCTTTCCCAGGACAAGACCTACACCCACAAAACCAACATCTTCGGGTTTCATGATTTCATAGGTCGTGCGTTCTTTGATCACGCCATCCTGATGAATACCGGATTCGTGACGAAAGGCATTGGCGCCCACAATGGCTTTGTTGGGCGCGACGACAAAACCGGCCAATTTGCTCACCAATCGAGACGTCTTGCAAATTTCCTGTGTATGAATATTCGTTGCACAACCATACAAATCAGGGCGTGTTTTGACAGCCATGACGATTTCTTCCATGGACGCGTTGCCGGCGCGTTCTCCGATACCGTTTACGGTGCATTCGACCTGCCGGGCGCCGTTTTTGATGGCTGAAAGAGAATTCGCCACAGCCAAACCCAAATCATTATGGCAATGAACCGAAATAACCGCCTTATGGACATTCACAACATTGTTCATGATGCCTGCAATCAACTGACCAAATTCTTCCGGCGTGCTGTATCCCACCGTATCCGGGATATTGATCGTTCGCGCGCCCGCTTCAATGGCGACTTCAACGATCTTATAGAGAAAGTCTTTCTCGGTGCGCGACGCGTCTTCGGGTGAAAATTCAATATCTCCCATTTTGCTGTGCGCGTATCGAACGGCTTCCTCGGCCGCTTTCAAGATTTCTTCTTTACTTTTCTTCAGCTTAAACTGCCGATGGATTTTGGACGTAGCCAAGAAAACATGGATCCGGCCTTTTTTAGCGCTTTTCAGGGCTTCGTAGGCCGCGTCGATATCCTTTTTCATGGATCGCGCCAGACCGCAGACAATAGAATTTTTGACGGCTTTGGCCACGCGCTTGACAGAATTAAAATCACCTTCGGAACTGATGGGAAAACCGGCTTCGATGATATCGACCCCCATGCGCTCCAGGGCGTAAGCAATCTCAAGTTTTTCGTTTTCGTTCATGCTTGCGCCCGGTGCTTGCTCTCCGTCGCGCAAGGTTGTATCAAAAATCAAAACTTTACTTTTGTTGTCCATCGCGTTTTCTCTGTTATTGGTTGTTTTGAAATACTTTTACCTTTTCCTTGGCTAGGCTAAGCGGCAAGATCGCTTCTCCGATTCCATAATCGTTGGCATGAGAATAAATTCGTATGTCGTTTAATTCTTCGACCGGAACATATCTTTTTTTAGTACCGATAAAGCGGATGTTCATGCCCTTGGTTTTAATTTCCATAGGCTCAATGCCGAAAAGCTGCGTGAAATCCTTCAATGTCTTTTTTGAGTATCCCCATTTGTGATTTCCGAAATGACCCAAATACACTTCAGAGCGCAGCATATTCTCTCCAAATAATGAGTCCACAAAGTTATCAAAATCAAGCTTAAAGTAGCTCAAGAGTATCTTGCGAAAATCAGGAACTTGCAGAGTGATTGTTCCGCCTATTCTTAAAACTCTCGCCCAATCCCCAAACACAATAAACCTCATGTATTTATCAAAATGTTCCAGAAGGTCTTCGGCCAAAATTTCGTCGACAGACTGATCGGCATAAGGCAAGGGTTTTGAAATATCGTGCGCGAGATCCGGCTGGCAATCTTTAACGGAATCAATATTCACCCAACCGGATAACTTGTTCGTTCCACAACCTAAATGCAGCTTTAAGGATTCAGACATTCATTTGACCGTTTATTTAGTCTTCCTCCAAGGCATCATAAATGACCCCGCCGCTTTTTGCTTTTTTCTATAACAAAAAGCAAAAGGCGGGGGAATTTATCCCGAGCCCGCCTATGATTTGATGGCGGGCGAGGGATTTCAATGTTTCATCCAAGGCATCATATCTCGTAATTGACGCCCCACGTCTTCGATTTTGTGCTGGTCGGCTTCTTCGCGCCATTTGGTCAGATTGGGCCGGCCTTTTTTATTTTCGCGAATCCATTCGCGCGCAAATTTCCCTGATTGAACATCGGCAAGCATCTTTTTCATGATCTTGCGCGTCTTATCGTTGATCACTTTCTTACCGCGGGAAAAGTCTCCGTATTCCGCTGTATCCGAAACACGTTTGCGCATCCCTTGAATACCGACTTCATAGATAAGATCCGTGATTAATTTTAACTCATGCAGGCATTCAAAATAAGCGATCTCGGGCTGATAGCCGGCTTCCACAAGCGTATCGAATCCGGCCTTGATCAATTCGCTCACGCCGCCGCAGAGAACCGCTTGCTCGCCAAAAAGATCAGTTTCTGTTTCTTCTTTGAAGGTCGTTTCGATCACGCCAGCCCTTGTGCCGCCGATTCCTTTGGCGTAAGCCAAGGCTTTTTGCAAAGCTTTGCCCGAGGCATCCTGATGAATGGCCACTAGGCAAGGAACGCCTTTGCCTTCCTCATACTGACGACGGACCAAAGCGCCGGGACCTTTGGGCGCGATCATAAAAACATCCACATCCGCCGGAGGATCAATCTGCCCAAAGTGAATGTTAAACCCATGGGAGAACATAATGGATTTTCCGCTTTTTAAATGCCGTCGGATGGATTTCTTATAAACCATGGCCTGGATATGGTCCTGCGTGAGGATCTGAATAATATCGGCATTCTTGGCAGCGGTATTGGCATCCACCGGATCAAAACCGTCTTGTTTGGCCATCTCATAATTGGGTGTTCCCTCAAGTTCGCTGACGATAACTTTCAAACCGCTATCGCGCAGATTCAAGGCCTGGCCGCGACCTTGAATTCCATATCCCACAATCGCAATCGTTTGATCGTTGAGAATATTCGAATCAGCATCTTTGTCATAATAAATTTTTGCCATAATGAAACCTCCTTCAATGACGACACAACTTATGGAGTCCGAAGGACGACATAAGTTGTGCGTCGGGATTGAACCCCCACGCCAATTTTCCTGAAATACTAAAACTTAACCTAATATTGCTATTATTTTCAAACTACATATAAATATTCTCCCCACATAATAAAAATTGGTGTGGGGGTAAATTCAGCCTATGACTTAGCTCCCCCGATGATACATCGGGGGAGCTAAGTCATGGCTTCATTTAATCGTCTCCCTCACCGTCTAGAACAGCTTTCGATGATTTGATGCCCAATTTAAAATCCTTGGGCTGGATAAAATCCTCAACGGTCTTCTTGGTGTCATTCACTCTCAGTTGCTTGAAGAGAAAATCGAATTTTGACTCGATCTCTTGCGCAATACCTTCTTTGATTTCTTCGGGAAGCTCCATAATCTCTCTTTTAAAAGGACCCAGGGCTTTCTTGCGTGTCTTGTAAATAAACTGATCTTCCGTCTGCCCGTCTTTCATTTCTTTAGCGCAATTCTTTTTCAACCATGCATACATCTTATCTTTGAGTTCCTTCGGAAAAATCGTGCTATCGAACATCATGTTCTGAAAGTTTGTCGCCAGATGAACTTCCAGTGTTTCGTTGTCGGGTAATTTTCCGAAAGCCGCCGGAGGCAAGGTGGACGCTCCATGCTGAACCGTTCCGCCCAAATGATAATTTTCCCGTCCATACTTTGCAAGATTTTTAAGGACATCGAAATCGACTTTGACCTGCGCAATCGAGCCATCCGGTAGAACAACGCCTCCGTGCGAGGTTCCTGTCTGAACGCTGATTTTGCTGATTCCCTCCATTCCCGGAGGAAGGCTGTCTAAGTAGCCGTCCATATAGGCCTTGAGTTCCTTAATGTTAGAATTCTTTCCGCCCACTTCGCCGATTTCACCGCCGACGGATACCACAATGCCCTCGGGCTGAACCTTGCGAATGTATTTGGTCAATTCGGCGCATACCTCAAAATTGTCTCTTTGTTGTTCCAGGATTTCCTTTCTCTCCAAATCAACAACGGTAGAGCTGTCGATATCGATATTGAGGAAACCGGCTCCCACGGCATCGTCAATGAGATGTTTTAAACCGTTGACTTCTTTTTCGCGATCCACAGCAAACATTTTAGCATTGAGCTGAAAATGATCCCCTTGGATAAAAACAGGACCGCTGTATTCCTCTTTAATGGCGGCCGCCAGAATAACGCCCGTGTATTCCATGGGCGGTTGATCGGTGTAGCCCATTTCGGATTTGGCAATCTCAAAGATAAAGGCCCCGGCATTGTTTTTCTTGGCAACACGGAAGATCGCCCTCGCTAAATAATAGGTCAAATTTCTCAGATTGATTGCCGGCACTGTAAAACCAGAAACTTTGCCTTCTCCTACCGCTTTGTACAAATCATGAATCGAGGCAAGAAAAATACCCTTCTCTTTAGCCATCGCTTGAATTTGATTTGTGATTTTCTGCTTTTTTTCGGCGCTCTCGGTCATGATGAGATCTTTTGCGATTTGATCAATATCCTTTTTGCTTGTCATTTGAGTATCCTCTGTTTGTTGATTGGTGAAAAAAATGCGTAAGCCGATGAATTTATGTACCTATCTCCCAGCTCGATAAATATTTTGTTTGCTCGGCTGTGAGCGTATCAATCTTAATGCCAAGGCACTCCAGCTTAAGCTTGGCGATCATGCGATCGATTTTTTCCGGAACGCAGTAAACTTTTTTCTCTAATTTTTCGTAATTCTTGGCCACATACTCTGCGCTCAGCGCTTGATTCGCAAAACTCATATCCATGACAGAGGCCGGATGACCTTCTCCGGCGGCCAGGTTAATGAGCCGTCCCTCTCCTAATAAATAGATACATCGGCCGTTTTTTAAAGTAAATTCTTCGACAAAATCACGAATTAACCGTCTTGATTTTGTGATTGTTTTTAGCCCATCAAGGTCCAGTTCCGCATCAAAATGACCGGCATTGGCCATGATTGCGCCATCTTTCATCAAAAGCATATGTTCGCTCCTAATGACATTCAGATCGCCGGTCACTGTGACAAAAATGTCTCCTTGTTGTGCCGCTTCTTTAATCGGCATAACTTCATATCCGTCCATATTGGCTTCAAGGGCTCTTAAAGGATCAGTTTCCGTAACAATAACGCGCGCACCCATTCCATTAGCCCGCATGGCTGTTCCGCGACCGCACCATCCGTAACCGCAAACGACAAAAACAGATCCAGCCATCAGTCGATTGGTGGCGCGAATGATTCCATCCACCGTGGATTGTCCTGTCCCGTAACGATTATCAAAAAAATGTTTTGTCATGGCTTCATTGACAGCGACGATAGGATACATGAGTAATCCTTGGGCTTCCAGGCTTTTTAGCCGGATGACTCCTGTCGTTGTCTCTTCTGTCCCAGCCCAAATATTTTTGGCTAAATTTTTTCTTTTGCCATGCACTTCGGAAACCAAATCTGCTCCGTCATCCATTGTGATGTTGGGTTTGGGATCCAGAACAGCATTGAGATGCTGATAGTAGGTCTTTGTGTCTTCACCCTTAATCGCAAAAACAGGTATTCCAAAATCTTTGACAAGGGAAGCGGCCACGTCATCTTGGGTAGATAATGGATTGGAGGCGCAGACATAGGTCTTGGCTCCTCCGGCCTTAAGCACGCGAGCCAAATTTCCCGTTTCTGTTGTCACATGCAAACAGCAAGCAACGGTCGCTCCTTTTAAGGGTTTTTCTTTCTTAAATCTTTTTTCAATACTATGTAAAACGGGCATATCCCTACCCGCCCATTCAATGCGCAGTTTTCCTTTCTTTGCCAATGCCAGATTTTTAACATCATATTTCATGAATTATGCATCCTTTCGCAATTTCTCGGCTTTGTCTGTCTTCTCCCAGGTAAATTCTTTACGGCCCAAATGTCCGTAGGCGGCAGTCTTCTGATAAATCGGCCGCAATAATTTCAGTTCTTTGATGATCCCTTGCGGCGTCAGTTGAAAATGCTTTTTCACCAGATGGACTAATTTCTGCTCGGAAACTTTTCCCGTTCCAAACGTATCGATCACAAGGCCGACAGGTTCGGCCTTGCCGATGCAATAGCCGAGCTGAACCCAGCATTTTGTTGCTAATTTGGCCGCAACAATGTTCTTAGCGATATAGCGTGCCATGTACGTGGCCGAACGATCGACCTTGGAAGGATCTTTGCCCGAAAAAGCCCCGCCGCCGTGAGACACAATGCCGCCATAGGTATCTACGATAATTTTTCTTCCCGTCATCCCCGTATCGGATTGGGGTCCGCCCACAACGAATTTTCCTGTTTGATTGACGTAAAATTTTGTTTTTCTGTCGATCATCTTGCCCAAAACAGGAGTAGCCACTGTCCTGATAATTTCTTGCCGTGCTTTGTTCGTAATCTTCTTGCCTGTTTTGTCTAAGATATCCGCTGTATGCTGACAGGCCAAAACAACGGCATCCACCCTTGTGGGTTTACCGTCGTGATATTCAACCGTAACTTGACTCTTGCAATCCGGACCCAGGTAATCTAAGATTTCTGATTTACGAACTTTTTCTACGCGTCGCACGAGACGGTGAGCCAGCATAATCGGTAACGGCATCAATTCCGGTGTTTCATCACACGCATAACCGATCATGATTCCTTGATCCCCGGCCCCTCCTCGGTCCACACCTTGAGCAATATCCGGAGACTGACGGTTGATCGCATTCAAAATAGAACACGTCTCAGCGCAGAATCCGTATTTGTGATGCGTATAACCGATGTCGATCAACACACGACGCACCACCGATTGGATATCGATATAGGATGAGGTGGTGATCTCACCACCGACAATCACTAAACCAACGGTAATAAAGGTTTCGCAAGCCACGCGACCTTTGGAATCATGTCTTAAAACTTCATCCAATACGGCGTCGGAAATCTGATCACAGACCTTATCCGGATGACCGTTACCCACCGACTCTGATGTAATAAAATATTTACCCTTCACGTGCGAACTCCTTTCAATGAGCCCGCCATTGATTCAGTGGCGGGCGATTGACCCCGCACCTTTTATTCATTCAAACTTTTTTAAGTCGTGCGATTTACAAATATCTGAATAAGAAAAAGGTGCGGGGTACAACAAATTATAATTTTGCTATTTCCTTTCTAACGATAAAAACTATAAATTATCTTGAGCCTCATGATACGCCTCGATACTTCCGATATCATACCACTTTCCGTCAAAAACAAAACCGTATACATCCTCTTGAGTACGCAGCCATTGAATATATCCTCCGGCGGCATCGGACTTTTTTGATTCTTTTAGGTACCGCTCGATCAGGTCTAAAGACTCCTGAGGAAAATAATAAAGACACATGGCGATCAGGCTTGATTTCGGCCTTTTGGGTTTTTCCTCAAAAGAGATAACCTTTTTATCCTGATTGAGCTCAACCACGCCGAACTTATGAGCCTCTTTAATATTTTGGATATCAAATAAACCGACTGTGACGCGAGGCACATTCATTTTTGCAAATTCAACATAGACGTCGATGTTAAAATCAAAGATGTTGTCCCCGCCCACAACCATCAGATGATCGCGGATTTTCTTCTCTTTTAGAACATAACGAATATCTCCGATCGATCCAAGCCGATCTTCGTTTGTCTTAGTCTGGTCATTGATAATGTCAATGCGACAAGGTAAATTTGTATGCTGCTTTGCCCAAACACAAAAATCTTGATAAAACTTATCATTGGTGACGACGATCACCTCATCAAGCTCTGGTAAATCCGCAATCTTATCCAACAGATAATCGATGATGGGTTTATTTTTAACTTTTAAAAGAGCCTTGGCGGTATCCGTAATCAACGGATATAATCGTGTTCCGTAACCACCCGCTAAGATAAGAACCTTCATACTCAATGGACTTAACCAGGATCCTTCTTGTTGTCCGTCGCGTACACTTCAGGAGCTAATTCTTTTAACTTGCCTTGACAAAACTCCTCAACTTCTTTTCCTGAAGATAGTTTTAAGGCTTCCTCGGCCAATTGTTGGGCATCGGCCAAGCGAACGCTGCGAATTAATTTCTTAATTTGCAGGACATTCAGCGAAGGCATGCTCAATTCATCAATTCCTAAGCCCAGCAAAAGAAGCGCAAAAGCCGGTTCGCTTGACATTTCGCCGCAGACAGCCACTTTGATATTGTTGCGATGCCCGGCCTCAATGGCCTCTTTAATCAACCGCAAGATCGCCGGATGACCAGGTTCATACAGATACGCAGTCTGTTCATTCGTTCGATCGACCGCGAGGGCATATTGAACGAGATCGTTGGTTCCGATACTAAAGAAATTTGAGTTTTTCGCGATCAAATCAGCGGTTAGAGCGGCGGAGGGCACTTCAATCATGACCCCGACTTGTAAATTTTCCTCAAAGGGGATTTTCTCGTCTCTGAGATTATTTTTGACCTCCTCTAAAACAAAATTCGCCTGACGTAATTCACCGGCTCCTGAAATCAACGGATACATCAATTTGACTTGACCATGAGTCGATGACCGCAAGATGGCACGCAGTTGGGTCTTGAAAATATCCGGTCGCGCCAAACAAAAACGAATGGCCCGCCATCCGAGCGACGGATGCATATCCCGCGGAATCTGCAAAGCTGAAATAAATTTATCCCCACCCAAATCCAACGTCCTGATGGTTACAGGCAGGGGTTTCATTTCTTCGGCGACCATTTTGTAAGCCTCAAATTGCTCTTCTTCACTTGGAAGGTCGATGCGATTCATATAGAAAAATTCCGTTCGGTATAAACCAATGCCATCGGCACCCTGCTTCTTGATCAGAGTCACCTCTTCAGGCAACTCGATATTGGCCAGAATGGTTATTTTCTTTCCGTCGGTCGTTTCGGCGGGTAAATCTTTTAAGTCAACAAATCGATCGCGAAAAGTCTGAATACGATCTTGTTCTTTTTGATAAATGTCCTTTGTCATGTCCGTCGGATTGACAATCACCAGACCCATGCGGCCATCCACGATGATAAAATCCTGGTTGCTGACTTTCATGGTCACATCCGTAAGACCAACCACCGCAGGGATCCCCAAAGATTTCGCCATAATCGCTGTATGGGAGGTCCGCCCTCCGATGTCTGTCGCAAAAGCAATAATGTTCTTATTGAACATGCTGGCTGTATCCGATGGAGAAATGTCATGCGCGATGATGATCAAGTCTTCATTGATGTTTTCTAATTCATGGAGTTTCGTTTCGCCGATTAAATTCTTTAAGACCCGGCGGCCTACATCCGTCACATCGGCAATTCTTTCTTTTAAATAGCTGTCCTGCATGCTGGCAAAAACCTTCACGTATTTTTTTAAGACCTGGGAAAAGATGTATTCCACGGAAAGCTTATCGCTCTTGATCCGGCGGATGACCTCTTCAATCAGCGTACGGTCCTCCAGAACCAAAAGATGGGCGTCAAAAATCTGAGCATGTTTGGCATCCATTTCGCTCGCGATCTTTTTCTTGACTTCGAGGATCTCTTCCCGCGTCTTGATCAAGGCTTCTTCAAAACGTGCAATCTCCAGTGGAATTTCCTTCTCCATGATCGCTCGGGGAGGAATAATAAATTCCTGCTTATCGAGAATGAAGGCCGAGCCGCTCGCGATGCCGGGTGCGGCAGGTACGCCTTTTAAAACTGTTTCTCCCATTGTTCTTTTACCTCGTTTTAACTTACAATCACTTGCGCTGGACTTGCCGTTATTCCTCTTTCAAAAGAAAGTTCTCTAATTCCTTAACAGCCTCTTGGGCATCTTCTCCGTCGGCCTCTAGAAGAATTTTGCTTTTGCATTCCGCGGCCAACATCAAAATACCCATGATGGATTTTCCGTTAACCTTCTCGCTATCCTTAATGAGCGTAATATTCGAATCAAACTGGGCTGCCAGCTGCACGAATAAGGCAGCTGGGCGCGCATGCAAGCCTTGCTTGTTCAGAATTGTAACTTCTTTTTCGACCCGTGGCATAAGAAAATGACCCTTAAAGAGTTACCGTTTTAGAACTCTGTGCTTTTCAATAATCCGTATCAATGCCTTCGTTAGTTTAAACACATCGTGACGGACGTAATCTTTGACGCCCAATAAATCTTCTTCCAAGACTCGACAGCTCATGCTCTTAATCTTCTCTGCATCAGGACGGACAGGATAGGAATTCTCATCTTTATAACGCTCGAGCATATCTTCAGGGGCAACAGCATTGTTGATCAGGCAAGCCTGAACAATGTTCGGATTTGTATGCTCGATGATAGCCTTGAGGTGATCACTGGCGCTATATTGATCTGTTTCTCCTTCCTGGGTCATCACGTTGCAAACATATATCTTAAAGGCGCTCGATCGGGCCATCGCATCCGCCATGCCCTGAATAATCAAATTAGGAATGATGCTTGTATAGAGGCTGCCGGGGCCCAGGATAATCACATCGGCATGGGCGATGGAGTCTAATGCGTCTTGCGTCGGCTGAGCATCGACGGGCTTAAGAGTCAGCCTTTTTATTTGTAATCCGGATTTTGGAATTTTCGCCTCTCCTTCGGCTCTTGTTCCGTCGGTGTATTCTGCGACCAGATGGACATTGCTGACGGTCGATGGAATAACTTTTCCGCGAATCGCCAAAACCTTACTCGACTCCTTAACGGCTTTCTCAAAGTCCCCGTTCGTCAATTGCACCATGGCCGTCAAAAAAAGATTGCCGAAGTTATGTCCCTGCAGTTGCGAGTCCTTGGAAAAACGAAACTGAAAAAGGTCCCCCATGAGAGCCGGCGCATCCGCCAAAGCCACCAAGCAATTTCGGATATCGCCGGGAGCAACGATATTAAATTCTTCGCGCAGACGACCCGAAGAACCTCCGCTATCAGCAACAGTCACAATCGCCGTGATGTTTGCGGAGTATTCCTTTAGGCCCATGAGCAAATTGGAAAGCCCATGCCCCCCGCCGATCGTCACAATCTTAGGGCCGCGCTCCAAATACCTTCGTTGATAAAGAATATTGACGAGTTCTCGTTCTCCTTCGGGCAAAAACAAAGTGATCAGAGAGATGATCATTTTGCCGATGCCCAAAACGCATAAAATAATACCGCAAATAATAAAAACGATCCCGAAAGATTGAACAATGGAATAAGGCTTCGCTGTGAAAACAGCGCCAAGACCAACCGTAAAGATCCCTAAAAGCGTGGTCAAAAACCACCTTTTGATCCTCATGCCAGGGTAAAACCATTTCAAAAGATTCTTAGGCATTGTTTTAGGTTGCTCGGGAGTCTTCTTGTTCTAGTAACTTGAGGACAGTCTTATCGTCCTTCGCCTGTTTCAAACTATCTCTGAAATATTTGTCTTTTAAAAGATGGGATATTCTGGCTAAAGCCTTAAGATGCGGTCCGGCTGAGTCAATGGGCGCGATGAGAAGAAAAAAGATAAAGGCTGGCTCACCATCCAGTGAATCAAAATCAACACCGTCTTTGCTTATCCCTATCCCTGCGACCAATTTGTTGACATATTCACATTTGCCATGGGGAATGGCTACGCCTTGGCCGATCGCGGTCGATCCTAACGCTTCCCGAGCCAAAAGGATCTCGATCAATTTGGCTTTATGCCGCTTATCGACGACGTTCGCTTTCACCAAGGAATTAACAAGCTCTTCAATAATTTCATCTTTCTTCGTGCCTTTGAGATCTGTCACAATAGCTTTAGGGCAAAGAAACTCGCTGATCTTCATGGAAATCCTCCTATGCGGTGAACTCTTTTTCTTTTTCTGAATCAATTTATTGGTCTTTCCCTCATGAACGGAACAGATAAATACGTCCTTTGTTCCATTTTTCAGAAAGAGTCAATAATGAAATGTTTAAGCGGCGGATGGGACTTGAACCCACGTCATCCTGCTTGGCAAGCAGGCATTCTACCACTGAATTACCGCCGCAATGACTATCTTCATCAACGAATCCTGTTTTTCCTGTCTAAATGCGGGCGGCCTATAAATATGATGGGCGAGAGAGGACTTGAACCTCCATGAGTTTCCCCACATGCTCCTAAGGCATGCGCGTCTGCCAATTCCGCCACTCGCCCGCATCGGACGTCTTTTCATAAAATCTGGTGACCCACCCGCGACTCGAACGCGGCACACCTGCCTTAAAAGGGCAGTGCTCTACCGGATGAGCTAGTGGGTCAATGTGTCAAAAAGCTATTGAAGAAATAAATGAAAGCCTCAAAGAAATTACTTATCGCCGAATTCCACTAGCTCTTTTTGCTTATCTTCAAGAATGCGATCAACCTCTTGGATGTATTTGTCGGTGAGTTTTTGGATCTCTTCTTGGGCGCGGAAATGATCATCCTCTGAAATGACGCTATCATTTTTCATTTTCTTGAGGTGATCATTGGCGTCTCGTCGAATCGATCGCAGCGAGACGCGGCCGTTCTCCGTCATCTCCTTAACGACCTTGGTTAATTCCTGACGTCTTTCCTTGGAAAGTGGGGGAATCGTCAAACGAATAATTTTCCCGTCGTTCGAGGGCATGACGCCCAGCTTCGAAGATTGTATGGCTTTCTCAATTTCTGGAATCGCCGAAATATCCCATGGCTGAATAATGATCGATGAGGCATCAGGAATCGTGATGGAGGCAATCTGCTTAATCATCGTCGGCGTCCCGTAATAATCGGCATGCATCCCTTCAATCAATCCCGGATGAGCCCGCCCCGTTCGGACTTCGGCGAATTCTCGCGAAACGGAATCAACGGTCTTCTTCATCTTCGCATCTGTTTCTCGGATAATTTCTCTAATGGCCATAGCGCACCCCCGTTTTATTGGACAACTGTCCCTATGGTTTCTCCCAAAACAACTCTTTTGATATTTCCTTTTTTCAAAAGATCAAAAACCACGATGGGTAATTGATTATCCATGCACAAACTAATGGCAGTCGCATCCATGACTTTCAAATTTTTCTTGAGGGCATCCATGAATCTCAATTCCTTAAATTTCTTTGCCTGCGGATTGCGCAGAGGATCCGAAGAATACACGCCATCCACCTTGGTCGCTTTGAGGATGACATCAGCGCCAATTTCTTTAGCGCGCAAAGCCGCCGCGGTATCGGTCGTAAAGTACGGGTTGCCGGTCCCGGCAACAAAAATCACGACGCGATTTCTTTCCAGATGGCGCATGGCCCGCCGGCGGATATACGGTTCAGCCACCGACTGAATTTCCATAGCGGATAAAACCCGCGTCGGGACATCGATTTTTTCCAAAGCATTCTGAAGAGCCAGGCCGTTGAGGACCGTCGCCAACATGCCCATATAATCCGCGACCGATCGATCCAATCCGAATTTCTTTGATTCCACCTGGCCTCGAAAGATATTGCCACCGCCCACGACCAAAGCCACTTTAACGCCAAGACTGCGAACCTCTTTGATCTGAGTGGCCAAGGAGGCACACATCTCGGCATCAATGCCGTGGGCCTTAGCCCCCTGCATGGCTTCTCCGCTGAGTTTCAGAAGAATCCGCTTATAAACGGCTTTCTTATTCGACTTCACCGACTTTGTACCTCACAAATTTGTTGATCAAAATATTCTCACCGATTTTGGCGATCAGCGAATTGAGATAATCTTGGACGGTGATTTTCGGATCCTTGACAAACATTTGCTCCATCAGGCAATTGTCTTTGATAAAAGTTTTCTGGTCTTCTTGTTTTTCTAAGATATCCGCGGGAATATTTTCTTTTCTCAAATACCGCGGGTTTAAAGCCGCGATATGCATGGCGACATCCTTGGTGAAACGACAGAAATCTTCGTTGCGTGCCACAAAATCCGTTTCGCAGTTCACTTCGAGAAGAACTCCGATCTTAGACCCTAGGTGAACATAGGCTTCAATGCGCCCTTGATTGGCGGCCCGGGAACCTTTTTTTGCGGCCAACTCCAGGCCTCTTTCTCTCAAGATTTCCTTAGCCTTATTCATATTTCCCTTGGCATTTTCCAATGCCTTCTTGCACTCAATCACACCGCAAGACGTCATTTCTCGCAACTCCCTAATGTTTTCAACCGAAATAGTCATTTTGCGTCCTTTCAATGATTCTCTCCTGTTATTTCTCTTTTTCTTTGCTTAAACGAACCTTGGTGGGGCCTCTTTTTTCCTCTTCGGTTAATTCCTTGGACTCTTCCAATAACTCTATGTCTTCCGTAAGTTCGATCTCGTTATTCGATTTTCCCTCTGAATCAATGTCTTTTTTTGCTCCCTCGCTGGTTAAATATTCCTTGCGCCCCTCTATAATGCTGTCTGTCAGCAGAGACGTAACCAATCGAATGGATTTCAGCGCGTCGTCATTGCCGGGAATCACATAATCAATCAGATCGGGATCTGAATTTGTATCGATGAGGGCCACAATGGGAATTTTGAGCTTGCGGGCTTCGCGCACAGCAATTTCTTCTCTTTTTGTATCAACGATAAAGATGGCCTGAGGTAATTTTCCCATATCGCGAATACCGCTTAAGTTCCTGGATAGCTTATCTTTTTCCTTGGTGAGGAGGGCAATCTCTTTTTTTGTGAGTCTTCCGAATATCCCTTTTTCATTCATCTCTTCGATGGTCTTCAGGCGCTCAATGGATTTCTTGACGGTCTGGTAATTCGTCAGAAGTCCGCCCAGCCAACGATAATTGACATAGGACATTTGAGCCCTTTGGGCCTCCTGCAGGATGACATCCTGGGCTTGCTTTTTGGTCCCGACAAATAAAATATGTCCGCCCTTCATAGCGACCCCGTAAAGGAAATCCCTGGCTTGGTTAATACGCTCAACGGACTTCTCTAAGTCAATGATATAGATGCCGCTGCGCTCCCCAAAGATAAATCTGGCCATTTTGGGATTCCAGCGTTTTGTTTGATGGCCAAAATGGACACCTGCTTCAAGTAGTTTTTTGATTAATTCGTCTGTCATTTTACCTCCGTAAATGTTTTTCTAAAATTGAATTGATGTAGTATACAAAATAATCGATTTTCTTGCAACCATTTATTTTTAAGTAAAAAGTAAATGTTTACATTTAATATTAATAGTATTAATATGCGGACCGATTTACATTTGGAACTGTGTTTCGTAGAGTCTCTTATAAAGAGTGCACATTTTTAATAATTCATCGTGCGTCCCCAGCCCATCAATTTCACCGCTGCGAAGCACGACAATTTTGTCAGCCTTCTTGATCGTGGATAATCGATGGGCAATGCAAATAACTGTGCGGCCCTTCATCAATTTATCTAAGGCCTCCTGAACAAAACGTTCCGATTCAGAGTCCAGCTGGGATGTCGCTTCATCCAAAATCAGCAGGGGAGGATTCTTAAGAATAGCGCGAGCAATGGCAATGCGCTGCTTTTCCCCTCCGGATAAGCGAAAACCGCGGTCGCCAATAAACGTATCATAGCCTTGCGGCATATCGACAATGAATCGATGGGCAAATGCCTTTCGGGCCGCCTCCTCCACATCTTCTTGGGAAGCCTCTAGATGACCATAGGCAATATTGGCCTTGACCGTATCGTTGAAAAGAATCGTTTCTTGAGTCACAATACCAGTTTGACCGCGCAATGACTTAAAAGAAACCTCCCGTAGATCAATACCATCAATTGTCATTCTTCCTTTTGTGGGATCATAAAAGCGCGGGATCAAATTCACCAGAGTGGTTTTTCCGGCACCCGTCGGACCGACAACGGCCACCAGCTCTCCGCATTTGATATCCAGATTGATGTTCTTTAAGACTTCCGCGGACTCTTGGTCATAGGAAAAGAAAATATTTTCCATTCTGATTTCATCATGAAGCGTATTCACTCTAATCGCGTTCGCTTTCTCGACAACGGTCGGTTCTGTTTCCAAAATATCGTAAATGCGCTCACTAGCCGCCAAAGCCCTTTGTGTAATGGCGTGCACATTGCTCAATTTCTTCAAAGGACTGATAATTGACATCAAAGCGGCAAAAAAGAGAGCAAAGACGCCGAAAGAAATCGCGCCCTGAACCACCTGCTTTCCCATCCACCAAAAAACCAGAAGCCCGACGAAAACCCCGATAAACTCGGTAATCGGCGAAATAAGTAAAAGACGCATAATAGATTTCATTTTGACTTTAAAAAATTGTTGATTCTGGCTTTTGAAGCGATGCGATTCATAGTCTTCCATGCCAAAGGCCTTGACCACTCTCACGCCGGAAATGGTTTCGATCAGCAAGGAATTAATATCTGCGATTTTCTCCTGCTCGCTTTTAGATAATTTACGTAGCTTCTTGCCGATTTTGGACATGGGCCAGGCCACAAGCGGAAACAGAACAAAAACAATGAGAGCCAATTTGAGATGAATCGAGAAAATAATAACGATAAAGATCAGGATGCGAAACGTCTGATAAAAAAGATCCGTAATGCCGTAGGATACCGCGTTTTCCACCAGAAGCACATCATTGGTGATGCGAGCGATCAATTCTCCGGTTCGCTTCTTGCTAAAATAATCGATGGAGAGATTTTGGATTGTTTCATAAAGACGCGAGCGCATATCGCGCATCACGCACTGGGAAACCAAGTTCATCAAATACCCGTGCCAGAAAGTAAAAAAGCCCTTCAGAAGAAAGATGGCCACAACAACCCAAACCATGATTTTAAGGAGAATAAGGGGATCAAGGGTATTGATTTGCCCTACAATCCCCGACAAAAACGCAGGCGCCTGGTCAGGTAAAATAATCTTGGTTTTGGAGAGAATTTTGTCGGTAATGGGAACAATAAGCGAAAGCTGAAAACCGTCAAAAACAGCCGACAACATCATGCAAATGACGGCCAAAACAAGGATTTTGACATGCCCTCGGATAAATTGTATTAGCTTAAGATAACTTTTCATAAGGATTTCTCGCAACGGACATTCAGGTCATCATCTTGCCAAAATCAATTTCGGTCATTGTGAGGAACCTGCGCTTAAAGCGGATATCGCGAGGTATTAGCGGTGAATAATAGCATATACATTGACTTTTGTCGAGCGATTTGTTATAGTGCAGAAAACGTAATTAACTGGCTCTCATTAAGATCGGAGATAATCGTGCGCTTTAAGGAAGGTCACATATGGCTAAGGTAAAGATTGCCGTTATCGGTATCGGCCACTTAGGCTCAAGGCACCTTAAGGTCTACAGCGAGCTTAAGCATAAAGTGCAAATTGTCGGAATTTACGATATTAAGCAAGACCGGGCTAAAAAATTTGCCGAGCATTACGGTGTCCAATTATACGCCAACCATAAGGACCTTTGCGCAAAGGTCGATGCCGTCAGTATTTGCGTACCGACGATTAATCATTTCTCCGTGGCCAAGGATTTTCTTGAAAGCGGCCATCATGTCCTGGTCGAAAAACCCATCACCCATACCGTTCAAGAAGCCGCTCAACTTATTGATCTTGCCGAACAAAAGAAATGCAAGCTTCAGGTCGGCCATATCGAACGTTTTAATTCGGCTTTTCAGGGCATTGTCAAATTTACAAAAAATCCTCTTTTTATCGAATGTCATCGCCTGAACCGTTTTCCCAATCGCTCATTGGATATCGGTGTCATTATGGATCTTATGATCCACGATATTGATATCATCTTGGGTCTTGTGCGCTCTGAGGTCAAAGAAATTCGGGCCGTCGGCGTTCCTGTTTTGACGCCTTTAGAGGATATCGCCAATTGCCGCTTAACCTTTGCCAACGGCTGCGTCTGTAATCTCACGGCCAGCCGCATCTCGGATGATGTTACGCGTAAAATCCGCATCTTTCTTAAAGACACCTATATTTCATTGGATTATGTCGAGCAGCAGGCCTATATTTACCGAAAGTACGGCCGGCTTATTTCTAAACATGCCCTTCCGATCGAAAAAGAAGAACCTCTCAAAAAAGAGCTCGAATCTTTCATCGATTGTATTTTGAAAAATAAACGTCCTCTCATTTCCGGACTCGAGGGTAAAGAAGCCCTGGAGCTGGCCCTCAAAATTACCAAAGCCGTATGGAAAAATCCACTACCCATTTAATGATTGTTGCCGGCGAGGCCTCCGGCGATATGCATGCCGCGCACCTTGTGGATCAAATCAAGGCTCTTGATCCATCGATCACGTTCTCGGGTGTAGGCGGTCGAGCCATGGAAAAAAACGGGGTTGAACTTTATAGTCACCTCGCCGACTTGGCGGTCGTAGGTTTTACGGAAGTTTTCAGGCACTTAGGAGAAATTCGAGCGGTCTTTCGTCTGATTTTGGATAAAGTCGATGAAACAAAGGCTCAGGCTGTGATTCTGGTTGATTTTCCGGGTTTCAATTTACGATTGGCCAAAGAATTAAAGAAGCGAGGGGTCAAGGTTTTTTATTACATCAGCCCTCAGGTCTGGGCGTGGAAAGAAAATCGCGTCAAGCTGATCAAAGAATACGTCGATGAAATGTTTGTTCTTTTTCCTTTCGAGGAAGAATTCTATCGAAAACATGATTACCCGGTGCATTTTGTGGGTCATCCGCTTTTGGATATGATTAAGCCCAAGATGTCTCGTGAACATTTGCTTTCTTCTCTTGGGCTTTCGTGCGATAAATTAACCATAGGAATTTTCCCGGGCTCGCGTAAAATCGAAATCGAGCGTCTTTTGCCTATCATGCTAGATACGGCTCGCATTCTTTCCCAGGAAAACAAAAATGTTCAATTTCTCCTTTCCCGCGCACCCACGATCACAAAAGAATTCATGGAAAAGCATATTCGGTTGACTGACTTGCCGCTCAAAATCTTTGATCAGCCCGGTTACGACGGCCTTAATGCCTGCGATGTGTGCATGGTCACGTCCGGAACGGCAACTCTGGAAACAGCCATTCTAGAAAAACCTATGGTCGTGGTATATAAAACCTCGTTTCTTACGTATCTTTTAGCCAGGTTGTTTATTAAGATTCCCTACATCGGCCTTGTGAATGTTGTGGCCGGCAAGAAAATCGTGCCCGAGTGCATTCAATTCGAGGCAACGCCCAAAAATATTTCAACTCACCTTAAAGAAATTTTCACTAACGAAATCAAATCAGCTGAAACCCACTCGGAACTACAGAAGCTAAAAAACCTCCTGGGCGAACCCGGCGCCAGCCATCGGGCCGCCCGCAAAATCCTCGAGCTTATCTAATTAATTCCTAAATTATTTCAAATAGACATCAATACGGTCGGCCTTATTGTCGCGTATATCATTGGCAAAAGGCGAGGGGATAAAACCGGAAGATATTGTGACGGGGTCGCGGTGATCGGCGTACGCAATAACAATACGCTCAATCGACGCTTTGTTGTCGCCGAACGTATCCCGACGCTTGGGATTATGATAAACCACCAAGGTCGAGCCGAGAAAATTAAAAGCATAGGTATTTTTGGGAAGGACGATTTCCCGCTGAAGGCGATTTTTATCAAAATAAATTGTCTTTGTTTCTTGTTTTGTGAATAGCCACTTGGGCAATACCGGTTTAAACGCTAGTTCAAGATTTCCTTTCGGATCCAAGAAAAATGGAGCATCTCCCACATTCATCAAAAGCCAAATATGCAGCCATTCGGCGGTGGTTCCGCTCAATCGTGCTACAAATCCACGGCCATGAAGACTTGCGTCTTCGTGGGCGCTGCTGACGATAAAGGAGGAACTCTCCAAAATACTGCGGCCGTATTTCTTCGGATCCATAAAAGGCACAAGAGTATATTTAAAATTCTTATAAAACTCGTCATACAATCCGAATTTGAGCAATTCAAGAAGGAATTTGTTCTCCATATGCATCCAGATCGATTGGTTCTCAAGCCAGCCCGCCGGAAAAACACTGGCCCGCCCGATCTCGGCTGATTCGCGGGATAAATCGTCATTGACGCGGTACATCTTGAGTTTTTTATCAAACAGAGGGCTGTGGCGGACGTTTTGATAAAGAGTGCGCGCCTTGATCTGGTCGTTCTGCACTCTCAGGGCATGGACAAATCCTTCCAAGAAAAGAGGCAAAGCTTTTTTCTGGAAATTCAACGGGACAATATATGCGAGGCCGTCGGGATTAACCTTGTCCAATGTTTCATAATCTGTGATTTCATGGATAAAATAGGTCACGCACAAGCCATGCTTATTTTGGGCCAAGGCAATGGCTTTATCCGTTTTTTGGATCACCAGCTGCAAGAACCGGTCAATGACCGAAACAGGCATGGACCGTTCGACCCCGTCAATGCCTTGTTCCGTGCGGCGTCGATAATGTTCCTTGATTTCGTTGGAGTGACGCCAATAGACCAGCGGATCTTTTTGCGTAGTCAACAAATCATTGAGCCCGGAAATAAAACTCAAAAGTTCGTCATACATCCGCACTTCGGTGTGTCCATCCAGTTTCATGTCTTTGAATGAATGGCGGATGAACTGACAAAGCCTTTTCAGCTCAAATGTCTCGGAAATGGATGACCCCATCAGGCCCGGTAAACCGTTGAGGGCGTCATACCAATTGGGCTTGTCCGCTTCCATTTCGATACCGACTCCGCTGGGATCAAGGGTGGCGGCTTTATTCGCCACAAGACACAAGAGCTTAACGAGGAGGCACGTAAAATAAACCGGGCCCTGCCCGCCATTGGTCCTGAGCTTATGGTCAAAAGCCTCCGTTACGACTTCATGACCTTTATCCACGACAGAATGATATTGCCGGGGACCGTGATTCGTCAAAACATACCTTTGGTCCCGGGGCAGCACATGATGGGTATTGTGATAAAAGCTGAAGGCTTTTTTGTTAAGAAGCAGATTTCGTCTTTCTTCCGGATAAAGAGCGAGAAAGCGCTCGATCAAATCGAGATTATAAGTCCAGTGATCGGTCCAAAATCCTTCGCCGTGTTCAGCCAGTTCATGTTTATGGCAATAGCTCAAGAGTTCCTTCAAGAACTTCTGAGGTGACGTTTTGAGTTTTATATCATAATCATCGATTGACTTCAAAAGCGCCCCAGGGCAAAAACCTACTTTCAGAAGTTCTTTGACAAAATTTTTTCCTCGGCCAAGGATAAATTGATTAACGATGGCCTCGATCCTTGCCGGACTGTCCAAAGAGAAAACATTCCCCTTGATGACTAATGGATTATACCCGTCGGCTTGAATCAGGCTCAGGAAATTCACGATATGGTTGTCTTTGACATCACGGTTAAACCACACGTCGTTGCGTCTGTTTTGGTTGACATCACGGTAATTTCCGTTGCCTTGAGAAAGATAGGTGGGATTCAGAATAAAATTATTGTAGTCGCGCTCAAGATCTCCGTGCTTACGGCTGTAGACATTAAAAACAATTTTTCCCTCTTGGGTCTCAAGCGCAAGAGGCAAGCCTCCGCGCATAACGTTATCCAAAAAGGTCTGTTGGCAATATTGATTGAAGGCCGCTGAGGAGCTTGACGTAAAGCAGTTATTTTTGATCTCTTGGATAAGGCGTTGATTTTCTTTGGCTTTATGATCAATAAAATTTTTATTTCTTGCGCGCGCCAGTATTTTCTGAACCATAGCCACGGAATGCGTATGGCCAAACAGCGAAGTGATTCTTTCTTTCTTTTTTCCAGGCAAAGCAAAAGAGGCAAATGTCATGGCGCACAAAGAACGATTGCTGCTTTTTTGTTTCAAGGGAACTTTGAAAAGATTCCGGCCCATAAAAGCTTCGGGCACAAGAAAGTCGGTTGAATTGCCAAACACACTCAGAGGATCAATGATCGGATTCAACGGTTTTGGTTTCCGGCCTTCGTGCAAAAGACTAAAATAAAAATGGCCTTCGCTGATGGATTTGACCTGCGGCCGGTCCGAAATAACCACTTTGAGATTATAATAGGGGGCTTTGTTTTCGAGATTCAAAACCTGTTTCCATGCTTCAACGGTGTGCGAAATATCTTTTTGCAGGCGGTCGATTAAACCGAACGGAATAATCTCCGGCATCCCGTCAATGACCTCAAGCGTTACTCTTTTTGTTCCAACATTTTCGATGGTGACATCCCGCACCAAAGCGGCATAGGGCTCTTCAGGTAAGGTAAAATAATTGACACGAACCACCAGCCCCAAGGTCACATTGGTCTCTTCAATCGTTAAATCATGGGAGGTGATCATCATCCGCTGCTTACGCTTAAATGCCCCGTTGGAAAGATTGTTCTGAAATGGTTCGTAAAGAATGGGTTTTCGCCCCTTTTTGATTTTAATGAATGTCCGGAAACCCTGTAAAGACGTTAACCGGTAAGCCTTGTTGGCCGGTTGGAATTCCATAATCGCCTTGTCTTTTCCTTCAACGCCGAAGCTAGCGATGCACTGGCCGCGGTTGACCGTGAACACCCACATGGGGATGCCCCAAAGACCGGCGATGCCCGGGAAGAAATTGCTGAAGGGCTCGGCATCATTATAATTCTCAATGATAAACCGGCCTTGCTCATCAAGATAATAGGATACGTTTTTTGCTTTATTCTTCATTAGACTACTTTTTGTTATGGGTTAATAGATATAAAATCATGTTACCTAAAAAACTGACCCTGGTCAATAGGGAGACCGGAATTGTCGAAACAGGTTATAGTAACCTGAAAATTTCATAAAAAGATAATCGATTCTATTGTCCTTATCACTTAGGCGTACGCGGTTGAGTTCATACACATCTTTATTGAGGTGGTCATAGCCTCGGTTGGTCGCGCACGCGCCCCTATAGCCGCTTTTTTGCACAATCTTCTTGATGGTCTCGGTAAAGCCGCCCGATGGATAGGCAAAACAACAGACCAGATGACCCAACTTCTTCTCCAAAATCTCCTTACTGAGCTTGATCTGTCTCTCTTGTTCCGCAAGGGAAACAGAGGGCAAATACGTCTGATCGAGCGTGTGGCTGCCGATATCGATTCCGTTTTTTTCCATTTCAAGAATCTGCTCCCATGTTAATTTATCGTCGTCTCCGATCTGATCGACCGCCACAAAAATGGTCGCCGGAAAGTTGTACTTTTTAAGAACTTTAAACGCGTGAGTATAATTATCACGATAACCGTCATCAAAGGTAATCACAACGGATTTTCGCGACAAAGGATTCTTCGTTTCTATGGCATCGATCAGCTCTTGAAGGCTAATCACCCGATATCCGTGCGTCTTTAAAAATTCCATGTGCCAGGCAAAGCGTTCGGGACTGGTAATGTTGGGAACGGGTGTATCGACATAATTGATGCTGTGATACATGATAATCGGGACCGTGTATTTGTCGGAGAGCCAGAAAAAAGCACCGGCCACCGCAAGAATCAATGCGAGACATAAAATAAGGAGGGTTTTTTTGAGTTTTCGTATCATAAGGTTTTGTCGATTACATCTGGGTGAGGATCTGTTTGACAAGATCGCTGACTGTTTTGCCATCGGCCCGACCAGCGGTCTTGGATGTCACGATTTTCATGACTTTGCCCATATCTTTGATGGATGTGGCGCCGGCTTCCTGGATCGCTTCTTCAACAATTTTTTTCAATTCTTCTTTGGGCATTTCCGGAGGCAAATAACTCTTAAGAATCGCCATTTCATTTTTTTCTTTTTCGACCAAATCCTGCCGTCCCCCTTTTTCAAACTGTTCAATACCTTCTTGTCTTTGCTTCACAAGCTTTTTGAGGACGGGCAAGCACTCGGAGTCATCCAGTTTGTCCTTCTTTTTCTCAATCAGGACGTTCTTGAGCTGGGCTCTCAAAAAACTCAAGGTTGAACTCCTTAAAGTATCTTTGTCTTTCATCGCCTGTTTGTAATCCGCTGTGATTTTTTCCTCGAGCATGATTTTCTCCTTCAATGAATGCCGAACTTATGGAGCGAGTGAAACGAGCGAACATAAGTTCGTGCATGAATTGAACCCCGCACCTTTTATTTATTCAAACATTTTAAAGACGCACGTCTTCAAGGTATTTGAATGAGAAAAAAGGTGCGGGGTCTAAGTCGGCCGCAGACTTACGTCGCTATCGCTCCGTAAGTTTTGGCCTCCTAAGACCTCCTTATGCGAATATTAAATTTCAATTATCTTAATTGTTTTACGTCTTGATTTCAATCCTTTTATCATTTCTATGCGGCTTTTGGGTACATGAAATTCCTGCGCGAGAAGCTCGCACACGAGCTTATTGGCCTTTCCATCCTGAGCCGGCGCCGTGCAATATACTTTAAACCCATCGTGTTCTTTTTTGATAAGATTTTTCTTAGCACCGGCAATAACTTTAATATCTATCTGCACGTTTAAAACCCCTCGAAGCGATTCAACTCTCTGGCATGACCTTTCAGCCACCGTTGGCATTTCTGATAATCCGGAAGTATTTGCTTCACTTCAAACCAGAACTGTCTGGAATGATTAGCGACTTTGGCATGGCAGAGCTCATGCACAATCAAATAATCCATAACGTCCAAAGGCGCCATGATAATTTTCCAATTGATATTAAGGACACCCGTCTTCTGGCTAAAACTCCCCCAAATCGTCTTGTGCTTTTTAATGATCACTTTCTTGAACTTGATGCCTAGCGCATGGGCATGATACAACGTCCGTTCTTCTATCCGTGTCTTGGCCTCATGCCTATACCATCTCATTAATTGGTCTTTGAGGGCAATGGACCAATCCTGCCCTTGATCATGATTGCTGAAAAACAAAATCTTCCGATCGTGATCGGCGATCATGCAGGAAGGCCTTTCGTCCCCCTTTTGTGCCATTAACGTATATTCTTGACCGAGAAAAAAAACCTGATCGCCTTCTTGTAAATGTCTTTGCGGATGTGAAAAAACTTCTTTTTGCATTTGTTCAATCTTGCGAAAAACCCATTGCGCTTTCTGGCCGACAAATTTATCGATTTCATTGAGGGCAACAAAGCGCGGCGACATGACCCTCACTTCCCCTTTCGGATTGATCCTGATTTCCATAGTCTTTCTTCTTTTTGTCCGGACAAGCAAATACTGGAGTGAGCCCTTAGAAGAGGATATGCATCTATGACTTTCTTGACTTATCTTTTTCATGGGACCGGTTGTGGCGGTTGAATTCTGTATTCATTGGGATTGTAGGGTGAGTCTTTTTTGATCTTGAATGTCAGAATATCGATAACATTTTTAGGATCAATGGTATGGACATACCATTCTTTGGTTCTTAAATCATAAATCAAATCCCACTTGAGGATGGACGTGATGATTCTTGTGATTCCGCCGATGTCATCGACAAAAATGGTATACTCTTGCGCGGGACGAACGCGTAATTGATCTCCCCGCGGATCATAGATGAGTCCATTGATGATTTTTCGGCTCCATAGGGCCGAATCCAATCCAATATCGCTGAATCGTGCCGTGCCTTCTGAAGCCGCATACACTCCCTTATTTTTAAAATAATCTTCAAGATAACCGATGAGCATCTTGACCCTGGCTTGAAATAAGACGGCAAACTGTTCGCAATCAATCTCTTGATTTTGGCCGTACACAGAAGGCACCAGACAATTTGCGCTCAATAGGACAAAGAGTATAATTAAAATATATTTCATAGGAACATTGTACAGGCTGTTCATGGACGAAACAAGAAAAATTGTCCGTATGATCGCCTAAAAAGGAAAGGAATGCGGATAGGCTGACTTATTCGACGAGTTGAATGTCGATTTTGACTTTACCCTGAACAGCCCTGACAGACGGTGAGTAAAAAGGCTTGGCATCTTTAATCATATAGCCTTGATTCCCGTTTAATAGGGCAATGCGGTCGCGTTCTTCTTGCGCGGCGATATGGGCCAAATGGGCCTCGCGCCGAAGATCTCTGATTCTCAAGCGGATATGCCGATTCTTATTTTTATTGACGGAAATGGCGTATTGACCTTCATCTAAGCTCCTGATATCGCCGTTTAATATTCTCATTTCTTCCGCAAGGACAGCTATCTGTCTGCCGAGTTCATCATTTTTCCTTCTCATGTCGCTAATTTTTTCGTTTAAACCCTGAACCACGGAAGCGTTCTGCGCTTGAGCCTTCGCGAGCATATCCTCCGTCTGAACCAATAAAGCTTTGGCGGCATTCAAATCTTTGGACATATACATAATCGCGTCTTCTTGAATACGATTCTGATCAAGGGCACTCGCATAAAGACTCGCTTGACCTCGCGCGTTGGCCAACATCAGATGATTGGATCTTTCGATTTCTCGATGAATAATCGCCTGCTGAATAAAGTAAACAGCCAAGAGCGCAACCATAATCGCAAAAAGAACAACGCCGATTCTCGTTTTGATGCGCTCGGCACCCTCAATCCGCGCTATTCTGTTTTGAATCTTCTCTTTCAGGCGAAGGGCGATATCCTGAGCCGGATTCACAAATTCGATTCCGCACAGACTTCGGGATCCCAAGCGTTGCGGCCGCGCCCAAACCATTCGCCCAACAGGCGGCAAGAAGTCGACGGGTCCCTGTTTTGGCATTTCAAAAGCAAGAATGCTGTTTTGCGCAAAAGACACCTTGACATCGGTCTCAAGCATCATGCCTGTTTCGCTTAAGTTTCTCACGCGCGCCGTCCCATCAATAGCCTGATCCTTAAAATGCCACGTCACGGGAAAACGCTCATTGATCCGGAAGCTTCTTCGAGCCTCCACGCGATACATCGGTGATTTGCTTAATAATCCCATTTTATTTACCCCCTTCAATGACGACACAGCTTATGGAGTCCGCCATTGTTTCTGTGTCTGTGGCGGACGACATAAGTTGTTTGTCGGAATTGAATCCTTGACAATTTTTGAAATATGGGTGGATATCGCAAGCAACCGAATATCAAAAATTGTCAAGGGTTGCCTGCCTTCAAACTTTCAAGAACTAAAAAATAATTACTATATCGTTAGGGACAAGAAAACAGCTCTGTCTTTAGAGCTGTTTAATTGCTAAAGAATCATTTGTGCCACAAAATTAAATCTTAATATATTCACCCACGGGCCCCTATTCTTAAGGTAAGTGTACTATGAAAAAGGCAAGAAAACAAGGGTTTTGCTTTAATCACTAATATTAGTATATGTAACAATTTTTTGAGGAATTTTACAATAAAAAGAAGAAATCTAGAGAAAAAGTTCGCCCTGAACTTCCTGATGCGAAAATTTTTCCCCTTCAACCTTTTTCACGGCTTGGCGGTACTGGCAGAATTCGCAATTTTTGGAATATTCTGGAAGATTTTCTGACATCAGGCATGCGTGGGCCTTTTCTATGGCTGATTCCACCCAAGATGAATCACCTTGGTAAGCAATAATTTGCATATCAAACTCTAAACGGCCCTCAAAGGCTTCAGGGCTTCGATCGGCATTACAATAAACAAAGTAACCTGTGCCGGAAACATCAAATTGATTATGGCGCAGCAACCACTGATAGATTTCCATTTGGCGCTTATAGGCCTCTTTATAGATCCCGTTGAGCGTAATGGTCCCTGATGTGCTTGTTGATTTGAAATCAACGATATAAAGAACACCTTTGTCGTCAGTCCAGATATCGTCTATAGCGCCAAACATAAGTAAGTTCGTGGGTTGATGATGATAACGAATGCCTTTAAAAACCTCCTGCCATTCTTGTAATTGCGGATGCTGAAAAGGCACGGCCTTAACACCATAACGCTCCATCAGTGGATGTGTTTGACCTTTCTGGCGATAAAGATCAAACTCTTTTTTCAGTAGGGCATCCACAGCTGAATTCAGAGTAAATGCCGGCATGCCAGGCTGGTCAACTCCTAGGCGCCTGTCAAGATAAAAACATCGCGGACATCTGAGAAAGTTTTCCAGACGGGACCGGCTTAAGAAATAGGGAGCTTTCGATTGAGGATTGAATAGATTTCTTGTTCTTTTGTAATTATTTACAGAGGGCATGATTTTGCAAATGGGTTATCCTACTTAAAAATTGCATCCAAGACGCTATCAATCAGTTTTTCTTCCGAACTTTTCTCTTCCTGCGGCTGCGGCTCTTGGTCTTGGGGTGTTGTTTCTTGAGTTGATTGACCTTCTTGCGCCGGCTGCTCTTTTTCGTCTTTTCCGAGAACCTTTTGAAGGACTTTCTGCAACTCTTCTTTACCGTGCTGAACAATAATCTTTTTTCCCAGATATTCCAAGTCCGGCATATAGGAAAAATCCGGGATTTGTCCTTTGATTTTTGCGGGGATATAAATTTCTCCATTGTCATCAAGCAAATATTCCAATTCGGGTGTCGCCTGGACCATGCTGTCGGATAAATCCTGAGGAATCGATAGGCCAACGCTTAACGACAGCTGACGATCCAAGTTAAGGGTTCCTTGGCCCGTAATCATAAAAACATTTGTCTCGACTTGGGCACTATCAATATTAAGATTACGGCCGGACAATGTTATTTTAAGAGTGACCTTTTTAAGTGGCGTATCTTTTTCTTTGAGCTTGTCCTTGTATTTTTGCGGAAGATTCTCTTCTAATTTTTCTACAAGGCGCGGCAGCATGGAAATTTTGCTTAAAAACACCTTCAGGACATTGATATTCACGAGCTTTCCATCCTGAACGTTAAGCTCGCCCTGCCCTGTCAGCGAATTCAGCGCGGCATCGGCATTCAGACCGTATCCTCCCATATCCATCTGACCCGAAAGTTTGCCTTGCAGTTCAACCGGTTGATTACCCTTGGGAATAAGTTGAGATAAATCGAGCTGATCGATTTCCATCATTACATCAAAGGCCTGTTTCTGCATATAATCGACAATCGCTCCGTTCATTTTGATTTGACCGGAGGCCAAAGGTAAATTGGCTTCTTTAATGACCATATCTTTTTCGTTGATTTTGAATTTCACGAGAATTTTCTCCAAAGGAAACGGGGCGCTCTTGATGCTCAGGCGGCCCTCTTGGAGCGCGCCGTCAGCAAATAATTTTGTCAGCCCCGATCGATTGAGCGTGATTTCATCGATAGCCATACTCAATTGGCCTTCAAAGCCTTCCTGAAAACCAACACCCTTGACCATGGGGATAGATGCTTCGAGTTGCTCAAGGGATATTTTAGATAAATCCGAATCGATTTTGATATTTCGGAAATGAACGGCGAGATTTCTCACGTCGACTTCCAGCGTGCCCTTGGCTGTGATGTTCTTCCATGAGCTAAAAACGGAACCCTCTAGGTTAAAGTCAATCGGTTCATTGAGCGAGAAATTGTCCACGGATAAGTTCAAGTTCTTGGCCTCGATAGCGATGGGCTCTTCAAGGGATTGATCGATAAAGGTGACCATGCCATCACGCAAGCGAAAGGATTTAACAAGAAGGGTGGACAGCGCCTTACTGGCTGTTGACATTTGCGAATTGAATTTTGACGCAATCCCTGAAGAGGGTTCTTCGGAAGTTGTCTTCTCATCCTTTTGGGAAAGACCTTGAGTGTTGATCTGGCCCTTAGCATCACGGATAATATTAATTTTTGGAGACACAAATTCAATACTTAAGATACTGATTTGTCTTGTTTTGATAAGGGTTTGAAGATCCAGGCCTAGCTGAACATCTTCTATCGTTAAGAAATTTTCCTTTGAGAAGGCGGCATCATCAGCCAAAGCTAATTGATGAATATTGAGGGTAATGCCCTGCAAAAAAGAAATGTCTAATTGAATCTTACCGATGGCAACATCGCGACCGACAGACCGGCTGATTTCTTTGGTAATCTGGGTCCGGTATTTGTCGGCGTCAAAAGTACGCACAAACACAACAAGGCCGATGAAGGCAACGACTAGGATCATGCATAATACGAGAAAGAAAACCTTGAGAAATTTCATTAATATCCTCCACATTTATTTAAGCTTAAAACCGGTGAACCATACGGGAGCTATTGTACTTCTTGAACCCTTAAGAGTCCACATCTTTTTCATGGAAAACTGCCAGAAAATTTGTTTTAAAAAGATTAACGCAAAAGTTTATTGCTGCTTTTTAGGGCGCTCTCCTAACATTATATTTTATCGTAGGTTATGCATTTTAAGAAAACGCTTGTACAAAATACTATTTTTTTCAAAATAAATTTGGCAACCTTGACAATCATGGTATATCCTTTCAGTAGATGCAACCACTTGCTCTTTGTAGAAAATAATCGTTCCATATGACGATAAAGGCAAACCCGTTGTGAAACGGGGGCCCCGGCTTCGCCAAATATTTAACATGTTTGGCTTCGCCGGGCCCGGCATAGCTGAATGCGAAAGCAATTCAGCGAAGCCGGGGCAAAGCCAAGGGTCCTAATCAAATTTAAACAGGACAGCCTGGCTACCGAATCAAGAACGTTTTGACGATAAACCCTATATAAGGGTCCGGCGTAGCTAAACGCGAAAGCTTTTTAGCGAAGCCGGAGGCTAACTCGCTGTAAAGCGAGGGCGCAAAGTCAAGGGTCCTATGATGAGGGACGGCCTGGCTGCCGAATCAAAACAAACGGGTCAGTAAATTTAGCCTGTTTCCCTGCAATAGGAAACAGGTTTTTTTATTGGGCAGCCCCAAGAAACACAAAAAGGAGGTTGGTTAAAATGAGAAAACACGCAGTCATAACTTTTTTATTTATCGCTTTATTTGTGATGGGAACAACAGTCGCAGCTTTGGCAGGAACAGGCGGCTATACAAAGAATTCGAGCAGCGGTGGTGCCAGTGGTAATGCCGACATTGTTCCTACTGGTGTTTGTGGTGACGCGGATAACAATGGCGGAATAGACATCGATGACATGATCCTTGTCTACGCGTATATTTTTGCCGGTGGCGAAGCGCCTTCATTCTATCTTCAAGCTGACGCGACGGGCGATGATGCGGTAGACATTGATGACTTTCTAAGATTACAAAATTACATATTTGGTCAAGGGGAAGCGCCTGCATGTCACAAGTATGTCAGCTGCCTCGATTACAACGGAAATGGAAGAGTCAATACAAAAGACTTGGAAGTCCTGATAGCCTATATTTTTCAGGGCGGCGATCTGCCGGCTGGCGGCGATGCCACCGGAGACGGCGTGATTGACGTCGATGACTATGCGCAGGTCTTGATCCCTTACCTTTCCGGCACAAAACTTTTACCACCTTTGTGCGGAAGCAGGGCATTTTACCCTTGCTTGGATGCTACCAATGACGGTCAATCAAGAGAAGATGATGTGGAAGCGATCATCAATGCAATTTTCAATGGTCAACCGCTTCCACCAAAAGAGCGCGCAGATTGTACCGGTGATGGCATTGTAGATATTGATGATGTGAGCTTTGCTATTGACTTTCACTACAATAATGGTCCAGAGCCAGTATGCTCATCGACAGGATTCCTAACACCATCTTCTGTTGAATCCTATTGCGGTGATGGCATTTGTAATGGTGCCGAAACATGCGCAACTTGCTCAATGGACTGCGGCACATGTCCTGCTCCAGAGCCAACACCATCTGCCTCGCCTTCTACAACAACCAGTACTATGCTTAGATAAGATCGCAACCATGACACCTAAGCTTAAGGGCCCCCGCCATTGAATCAATGGCGGGGGCCCTTTCCTTTTATAATAGAATAAAAACCAGGGGACCTAAATCGACAAAAACAGCGCACCGATCACTATTTCTATGCCAGCCCAAAGACGAAAGAACTTCATGGGCTGCTTCAAGAACCAATCATAGATATGAACGGCTGCCTTCGCTTTTAAGAAAAAGAATCCTTTGAAGACGGCAATAAGACCCAAAATGAAGATGAACTTGGCTAGGACGCCATGAAGATTCCCGGCGGCATTCATCAAAAGCACGCCCACAGCAAGGGCCAAGACAAAAATCCATCCGCGGACCTGTTTATAGCTCTTTTTCTTCAACCGATTGCGCAAATACTCCGGTTTAATTAACCACAGAATTCCCGACAAAATCCAAATCCACCCGAGAATTTTGAGAATCATGGCTCTTCTCCTCTCCCTTCCATAAACTTCTGTATAGATTCTAAATTCTTGCGAAAATCCTGATTGTCTGGGTCTAGTCTGACCGCCCTTGTGAAACTCAAGCGAGCCTCCTTGATATTTCCGTTTTGCGCAAGGATAACGCCTAGTGTATTGTTCGCTTGAGCCGATAAGGAATTGACCTGGGCGGCCTTGTTGGCATATTTTAATGCCTCTTGAGGCTGACCTTTTTTCATAAACGTTAAAGCTAAATTATTATACGCCGCAAAGTTTTTTGGTTCGAGCTCAACAACTCTCAAGTAAGCATGAATAGCTTTATTAAGATTACCCTTTTTCTCATAAATATTTGCCAGGTTGGTAAAAATTTCTACCTCACCGGAGGGGTCAGCCTCAAGAGCGCGATAATAATAATAAATCGCTTGATCCAAATTCCTCTTGCTTGCATAGGCCAAAGCCAAATTACGATAACCTTGAGTCAAGAATGGATCTAGATGAATCGCCCGCTCGCAGTACACGATGGCCTTATCATATTCATGAAGGTAACCCCATTGGCCGCAGAGATTAACATAAGCCTCTTCATACGTCGGATCGACTGAGATAGACTTTTGAAGATTTCTAATGGCTTGATCAAATTGACCGATGCGGGCATAAGCGAATCCTAAATTACTATAAGGTCTTGGTTTATTGGGAGATTTCTTGGTTACATCACTCCATAGGGTAATAGGATCTGCCCAAACTTTGTTCCTTTCATAGGCGGCCCAGGACAAAATGAGAACAAGGCCACCGAGAATCAAAACAATATATTTCGTATTTCTTAAGATCTTCGTCAGACCAAAGGAAATAAGAAGGGAAAATCCAACCATAGGCAAATACAAATGATGCTCAAACATAATATCCCGCGCAAAATAAGCCATAGCCATAAATTCAACCGGCGTTGTCAGAAAAAACCACAGAATACAAAAGCTGATGATCCGCTGGCGCCGAAAAAGATAAACCGCGCAAATAAGCAAAGCCACCAAAAGGCAGAAGGCGCTGAATGTCGACGGGCTAAAAAAACCCGTAGAGAGCGGATAATCATAATCCAGATTCTGATTCACGGGCCACACCAGAAGTCTTAAAAAAGTTCGCTGGACGTCTATTTTTGTTAAGAAAGTGGAGAGGTTCAGCGATGAGGTTATAAATTGCTTTCGAAACGTTAAAACGGACGTCGGGTGATAATCAATCATGATACAAAGGGGAATAATCAAAAGGGTCAGAAAAAAAGGAACAAAGAGTTTGAGGGATTTCTTCCAAGCTTCAAAAGCCAGATTAAAGAAGTAGAATTCGTAGGCCAAGAGCACAAAAGGAAATGTCAGCATCAGTTCTTTGGTAAACATGCCCAGAAGAACAACCAGAAACGCTGCCAAATGAAAAACAGGACGTGAAGTCAGACGAAATTTGATGTAGAGGTTAAGCGCTAATAAATAAAATAATACGGCCATGGATTGCGCTCTTTGGGTAATATACGTCACAGCTTGTGTTTGAATGGGATGAACCGCAAACAAAAGGGCTGCGAAAAGAGAGATCAGATAAGATTTTTCTTTTAAAGAAGAATCTCGCAGGGCGGGAGTTTGAAATGTTAGAAGAACAAAGATATAAACGCAGACACTTGAACAAATATGAATAAGTACATTGATCAAATGATAACCAGAAACATGTAGTCCTCCGACGGCATAATTGAGCGCAAAAGTGAAACCCGTAAAGAAACGCGTATTAAAGGATGCCCAGAGTTGGCGAACATTCGGCATGCCGCGAATCGCTGGATTGCCAACAATGGTGCTCAGGTCATCAAATTGAAAATCAGACTGAAATGTGTTTGAATAGACGCAAAGGCTCAATAAAGCAATCAAGACAAAGGCCCAACCATGAAGCCCTTTCTTGGTCCTCAGGATTTGGATGGCGCGGTCAAGATATTGTTTCATTCAATCAGGTCAACTAAGGAGATTTGTCTTTTTGCGTTTCTTCTTGAGGGATGATGAGGGATTCTTGTTTGTAACCCGCCTCGGAGCAGATGGCTTTCACGCTAATGATATCGCCCGGCTTGGCCTGAACAGCTATATCGTTGACGAGTTCTGAGGCAGACATTTGCTTAACATAATTTTTATTTAATACTTCCTGATCGTTAAGATAAACAATAACTTTTCTAATGCGATGTTTCGTCAAGTTGTGCGTATTGTGCGATACAACAATATGGAGTATTTGGTTCTCTTGATTGTAATTAAGCTGAATTTCTGAAGGAGGGTGGGCGCTTGCGCTTTGAGCCATAAAGAATAATACGGCCAAAGCAAAAAGAAATCTTTGCCTCATGACATGCGTTCAATCAACGTATTGATTCTCTTAATAACCTCTTGAGCGAGCTGGTCTCCTTTACGGACAACAATATGTTTTTTGTTACCCGTGCTGAGGACTTCATCCATTTCGCGAATCACGCGCTCAAAAGGTCCGATAATCTTATTCGACAAATTGCAGGCCCAAATGATACCCAAGAGCAAAACCAGCGGTAAGATAATGAGGGAAAGAATAATGGTAGCCTTCAGTGCCGCTGTTGTCCGCTCAGGATTAGCCACGACATTGGTAATATCATAGGACAAAAAAGCGATATTGGTCGTCATCATGATCAGTGTGATCAAGGCCAAACCAATAATCAAATTCAGAATCGGTGCTTGAAATTTGCTGACCTTGAACAATTGCCTGCGATGGGTTTTTTCTTTCATGTCCTGCTCCTTTGATAAAATGATTAAATATCAATTATCAACACGATAAAAGTATTGTAGATGAAGACCCCCGGAAAGTCAAAGGTTCTCGCAATATTTATGCCTCGCTTAAGTATTCACCCAACAGCCTTTGATTGATTTTCACAAGAACAAGGATGAATAAAATCCAGTATAAGATGGCAATATCCCAGAAATTACTCATCGTCGAGAAAACTTTTGTCAAGAAAATGGCCGCGCCCAAACAGGCCCCTACGGCCACCAGAATAATATCATTTAGATTCTGTCTGATTTGCGTCTTCTGATCCTTTGTCAAAAAAATATCTTTAGCACGAAAAGCTAAGAAAATAGAAAAAATAAGAAAAATCATTGCGCTTAAAAGCCAGACAACGGCCAAAAGCTCTGCTTCCTTTAAAATGGCGGTCAAATAATATTTTTTGGCTATGAGCAGAATCAAAGGGATGGCCGTCATGACCGCAAAATCGCACCAAAAGAAAAACGTTTTCTGTTTCATGGGTCTGATTATTTCAGATCCTTTTCTGAGAAAACATCGGCGGTAAAAATCTCTACCGTGGTACGCGGATCTTTCCAGGCATCGGCCGGAAGGCCGGCTTTATGGGTGCAGAGATTCGATAAAAACTCTTCCTTGCCCCATCCGGTTTCGGTAGCCACCTGCGGTAAAAATACGCCCTGATGAAATCCTCTTCGCACAATGGCCCCGTGGACACCGGCCTGAAATTCATTGATACTCGCCATGCGCCATGGTTTGGACAAAACAGAAATTTCAAGGTCAATGTCCTTAAGCTCGCTTTCCTGCAAGCGAGGAAATCGAGGATCTTGGGTTGCAGCGGCTATCGCCATATCCCGAACCGTAAGGGTCAGAGGGCCGTTACCGATGATATGCCCAATACATCCGCGCAATTGTCCTTTTTTATGGATGGTGACAAAAGCTCCTTCCTCTAAGAGGAGCCGGGAATCCGCCTCTTTGATCTCAGGAATTTCTCCGCTGCGAACATATTGATCAATTGTTGTTTGGGCAATCTCAAGTAATCTCTTCTTTTGTGGTGCTGTTAAGGGTGCCACGGCGACTGCCTTATGGTTTTCATTTTGTTTCATTTTTTCGGATGTTCCTTTCTCTTTGTCTTGATTCTTTTGAAAGAAGACAACGGATGAGTATCCGACAACATTGGATAAGTCGCCGGTCACATTTCCGGAATTGGCGGTATGAAGTATTTTGACCCCGTCCAAACCAACTTTCTTGGCATACAAAAGGGCTGTAGCTACGGACGTAAAACCGCACATTTCCATTTTACGGCTCAAGCACTGGCTCCAAAGTCCCTGGACATCAAGTTTCTCGACGGCATTGAGTGCATTTTGGTCCATGGTTCTTGCGGTTGCGTCATTTTTATAATGCGACATATCCGTACTGACCACAATCAAAACATCATCTCGATGACCAATAATCTCGACTAAGGCATCGGCTAAGATTTCAGCCGTCTGATAATTCGGTTGTCCCATAATAATAGGGACAATCTTAAAATCGGTAAAAACGGTTTGTAAGAAAGGCAGCTGCACCTCAAGGGAATGCTCCCGATCAAAGACATAAGAATAAAAGTTGAATTGATCGCTGAAGGCTAAAAGCCGTTTCGTAAAATCTTGGTCCACTTCGATCTGTCCCAGCGGTGTTTCGAAAAACCCTTCTTTCCAAACGGAGATCCCTTTAAAGTTATAAAAATGGCTGGATGCCAAGATTATAACCGTTTTAACTTTTTGCTGACTGACCGCCTTGTAGCTATACGCCGCCACGGGTCCTGAATAGATATAACCGGCGTGAGGTGCCATAATGACGCTAATTTTCTCATTGGACGGTTGTGTCTTTGCGGAATCAAGGTAACGTTGAATGGTTGCGGATAATTCTTTGGGGTTAGCACTATAAAATTGTCCGCTCACATTGGGTTTTTTAACAAGCGATTCACCCGACGAGCAGGACGCCAGAAAATTTAAAACAATAAGCGAAATGATAATTTTCTTCATTGGAGAGTCTCTTGAATCGAGAGAAAATAATTCACTAAGAAAAACGGCTTTCAAAAAGAAACGCCTGCATAATCAGAGTCAACCTCTCCTGTTGATCAATTATGAATTCTGGTTATCGGAAGATAAGGAATTTTCTGAATCAGTGCAGGGTTCTCCAAAATAGTTTCTAACTTTTGCGAGCAATTCCTGCGTATTGATGGGCTTGACGAGATAGTCCTTAACACCTTCCTGCTTAAAAAGATCCTGCAATTGTTCCTTAATGGTAATAATGATAACGGGAATCGTTCGCAGCTCTTCGTCCTTTTTAAGTTCTTTGACTAATGTATAGCCATCAATATCGGGCATGAGAACATCGAGGAGAATGAGGTCCGGCTTATGGGTTTTTGCTTGATGCAGTCCTTCGCGGCCATCTTTGGCGACTATCGCGCCATAACCATTGGCTTCCAGGCGTGTCTTTATTAATTTGACAACGGTGGGATCATCATCGATAATGAGTATTTTTTTATTCATCGTCTGCCATTCGTTTTATGAATTTAGCGTAAGTCATTCTACCACAAAACTGAAAACTTGTCGAAAGCATATCTTTTAAATATGATCTGACCATTGATCGGTGCTTATTTTTTCGCCATATGAACGACGCTCAAAGTCTTTTGCAATTGCTCCCAAACTTCAGAGGACTCTTTGGCTAAGAGGACGGCTTGTCGCGACCGGGGATCGCTCATCGCCTTGGCAATGAGTCCAAGGATCTGGACTTGAGACTGGTTGTCGTGCATGGGAGTTAAAATCAGAAAGATATAATGGGCGTTTTCTCCGTCCGGAGAGTTCCAATCAATACCGGCCTTGGACCGCCCAAAAACAACAACGGGTCTTTGCAAGAAAGAAAATCGTGCATGCGGAAAAGCGATACCCTCTTCGATCGCCGTTCCCATAATATTTTCTCTCTCTAAGACAGCATGCACAATGGTTTCTTTGGCCGGCATGTTATCTTGCGCGCACGCCAGCTCACAGAGTTCCTCAATCGCCATATCGCGTTTGTGGGCCTTGAGCTCGGCGATCACGGCCCGACGGGAGAAAAACTCAAAGGCGCCGACTTCTTTTCTTCTTTTCAACGAATATTTCAGCCAAGGCCCCACCAGGCTCGAGGAGACAACCGCCCCGAAGACAATCGCTTCAAACACAGGCTCAGAAATCAGCCGGTACTCCAAGGTGATCATGCCGACGACAATTTCCATGGTGCCGCCCGGTGTATGGGCAATAGCCACAAATCGACGATCATCCTCAGAAAGGTTTGTCCAGCGGGCTCCCAGCCAGGCGCCGATGTATTTTCCGAAAATACCCAGCAAAGTAATAAAGATGATGATTTTCAAATCGAAATTAGCAATGAAATCTATCCTTAGGCCAATGCTTGCAAAAAATATCGGGACAAAAATGGCAAAGACCATTTGAGAAATAATCTGACGTGTGCGCTCCGAGAGCGCCTTGGCTTCTCCGGCCATCACGCCAGCGATCAAAAATCCAAACAAGGCATGAATGCCCATTTTCTGCGTAATCGCTCCGCACAGAAGACCCAGAAGGCAGATAAACGTCAGCGACGTTCCCGGATCCGGCATTTGCTTTTCTTTAATTTTTGAAATAACGGCGTTAGTGAAATGCCGTCCGTAGGTTAGGCACAGAACAAGAAATCCGCATGCAAACAAGAAGATCAACATCATCTTCGGGATATCCACAACCCCTTGAGTGATGAGGCTGAGAATCAAACTGAAGATCATCCATCCGACAATATCATTGACCGAAAACGCGGACATGATGAGAAAGCCTAAGTCTGTTTTTGAAAGATTCAAATCATGCAAAACCCGTGTAGCAATCGTAATGGCAGAAATAGCCATGACCGTAGCCATAAAAAAGGAGAAAATTATTCTTTGATCCGGCTGAAGCAAATATCGATCCGGCAGGAACAAACATAAAACGAATCCGATTAAGATGGGAACAAAAACCCCCACCAAGGCAATCTTGAGAGCATCACCCCTTTGGCGCCAGGCGACCGAGAAATCAATACCCAAGCCTGATTCCAACAAAAGAAAGAAAACGCCCAGCCAAGCGATTGTTTCCAGCATGCTTTTCTGAACCATGTCGGCAGGAAAAATGGTTTGCCATAGATGCGGAAAGAAACGACCAAGAATCGTCGGACCTAAAAGCACACCGACGAGAATTTCAGCTGTCAAAGGAGGCTGTTTGCGTCTCTCAAAGAGCACTCCGAGCCCTTTGGCCAGACCTAATAACAAAAAGATTTGGATGAGAAAAATGAAGATGTGGTGTTCATTGAGATAATTCATAGAAGGCTGGATAGAATAATTGATCGAGAGTTTTCAGTTAAATTATAGTCGATGGCAAAATAAAAGTCTACGATTTTTCTAACTCATTGAATTATTAAAGCTGCGGATCAACGGGCAGGTTCATCTTCTTGTCAGTGGACACTAAGCATCTTGCAATACTTATTAAAATTTACATCCGTATTCTTCAATAATGCCCAACCTGTTATGCTCACGCCTGGCAAATCGGCAGGAGGCAAGCTGCCGGTCAAATAGTCCGATTCCCATTTAAATTCCGATGGAATAGAGCCAATATCGAAAGGGAACTTCCCTACCGCCCCTCCACCGCACCAGTCATTGACTTCATTGCAATATTCTGAACATCCTCGGCAGGATTTCCAATAGAAATCTAAAAAATAGTAAGTATCATAATGTTGATAAAATCCCTGCGTATCGGGGCCATTCAAACATTCCTCTTGCGTGCAACTTCGGTTATAGTCACTCAAGAGCCATCCATAATCATAAAATTCCATAGGGTCAGTCGGATCGCTGGGATCATCCTGAAAGAGAGAATTCGGTAATTTAAATAATGTGCCGGTAAATGTCTTGCCATAATGTTTATAATCTTCATTTTTGTCTTCCCAATCATTCTTCCAGTTCCAAAGCTCAAGAGTGGTGTTATAAAAAAAGTTTCCTAAATCAGCCGCGTTATCTCCAATAATAGAAATCCTGTATACTTCATCCTGCATAACCCTATTGGGCATAGGATCAGCCGTTCCTTCTTTGTGGGCGTTTCGCCATGCCGAATGGACCGGTTCTTCTTCATTTTCCTCAGTATCTGGGTCGTCTATGTAAAAAATATCCGGGTGATTTCCGAGCTCCGGTATTTCTTTGGGAAAATCAAAATCGCGCGAAAGAGGAAAAAATTTTTCCCTCGCTATAACAGAGGCGGGGACATAATTCTCCGTATTTATGCTCCCTATGGCATAGGCGTTTCCCTCTGTAACAACAGTTAATCCGCCATCCATTAATTCTTGCGCATGAGAAAGACCTACATCCCAATCCGAGTAAGCCACATTCTCTTTGGGTGCCGGTATTACTCCTTGGCCAATGGCTTTATTTAAATTCTCAATATCAACAAGAACAAGCGAATGCCACAGCGAACTCATTGTATTATAGAAACCTTCCTTTTTAAAAATGACCACGTCTGCAGGTGAACCGTCAACATCAATGGTGACCTTGATTTCTCCGTATTCATCCGGCACACGTTCAAAAATTTCTGTCTCACCGGTAATTTTCACCTTATAATTTCCAACGGTCCCTCCCGTACTATCTAAAAGATTTTCTTTCAGATAATAAAGTTTTTGAAAATGGCGTCCTTCAAAATTTCCGGAACTGTTAAAGCTAGCGCGATCTACCGTGTTTTCAATAAGAATTCCTTCGTCTTTAGCCATGTTTCTGAGTCTTTTGGCGCTCACGATAGGGCTTGCGATGCTTGTCGCGCCTGTAGAGCTATCGAGTAAAACGCCTTGGAGAACACCGCCTTCAGTGGTCTCTAGAAACTCGGCCCAATCATCGGCTTGATATTCTGTATTTAAGAATTTGACTTCTGGGCAAAAACGTTCATCGGTGCATGTTGTTTGAATATCATCCGGATTATAATCATTGGGCGGGAAAAAAGAGTAAGCTTTAGTGTAATTATCCGTGTAGGTCTTGCGTCCCATGATACCGTCTTGTGCGTATCTTGGCCACCGCCATTCTGTGTCCAATCGATTCGGTATTTTGACTGTTGTCGGAGTATCTGGATCATACGGTGTTATGAGAGCAGGATCATAAAGATTACTTCCCGTCGGCGTATTATACATATACTTTTCGGGATAGAGGATGGGATCAAGGGGGCGCCACGTATAACCATCTTCCACCACCCCAATTTTATCCCGACAGCCAGCGAATGTGCCGGTCGTTCCTTTTTCGCACAATAGACCACCTCGATCTCCGGATAAATAGCCATTATATTCATTGATCCATTTATTAGGATCATAATATTTTAGACGAGGATCTGAGGCGTTGACATCAAACATGCAATCATCCGGGTCTAGCCAAGAAGCCGAACAAGCACCGGTTCTCCAATTTGTTGTTCCGTCAGAACGATCAATGCCATATAATTCAGCCCAGGTTTTATAGCTGACGTGTGGTTCTCGCGTAAAGTAATTATCCGCGACTGTTTTGTTATTCTCATCCACGCACATACCTGTCCAGCCATCGCGCGCGCAGGAGATAGATCCTGCCGCCGCAGGAACTGCATCAAGATCAACCATCGGAGTGAAATAAAAATTATCCATTTTTTGCTTAAAATATTTTGCCGTGCTCAATTGTGAGATATTTTTAATTTGAGTACCTCCAACAAACGTTATATTCTCATTCGAATGAATCCTTCCTCCTGCAGCATCATAGACTGTTACGCCATCAAAATTTATGCCAGCTTCCGGATAGAACATAAAATAATCATAGAGAGAACCCGTTGAGACCCTTGCCGCTAAAAGTCTTTCTTTGTTTCCGCTTATTCCTTTGATTAAAACAATCTTGTTTTTGGTATCAACGCAATCGTATGTTGCGCAAGGGATCGCGTCGTTATAGATTTTCGCCACGAATTGTATTGGTTGGTCTTCTTGAGACGCGTAGCCCTCCTCTGTTAACTCATTGAGGTCTTCCAGCACGATAACCGGAGCTTGGGCGCCGGTAACTTCAGAATAATGGATGAGTTGCTCTGTATTAATATCAACAAAGTGTGTAACCCAGTTATCGGAATCGGGAGAGGAATTTTTCAATTCCTCAATGACATACTCCAGGCCGCGTTCAGCCGCATAAAGAGCCTTCATGGAATTATCATCGTGGCCAACCGATATTTTCTCGCCAATGGATTTTAAAAATTGCGCTCCGGATAAACCAAGAAAAATGACTGTCGCCGCAATTACGGTGAGAATAAGCCCTTGGCCTTTCTGATTTCTTAATGTGTTAAGTGTCATGCTCTTCTCCAAATCTTGTTTTAGGTAATATCATACGTGTCCAAATTAGCGCAATCTAAGCTTCTCAATTCTATTGATAATTAAGGGGTTACGACAATTTTCAGCTTTTTGAGATATGAAATCGCAATTTGGACAGCATGAGCATATTTTGAACAATAAGATTGCCATATGGATTCACATCCGACGGTAATTCTAGGCTCAAATTACGACGGCTGAACGTATTTACCTGTGTCCAAGCTAATTTGGACAGCTATGAGGTAATATAAAATATTGTACACTACTTTTCTTAATTAATAAATAATTAACCTATCCCTTTTTGAAGGATAGGTTAATTGGAAGTGTATCAAAATCCCAGCCGAGATCACATGCCTCACGACTGGCTTTTGGTTGGCAACTGGTTACCCTATCCTAGAAGGGTCCTTTTAGCTTTGCCGCTCCGCAAGACTACGGAACAACCTTTATCAACCAAAAAAAGTATAGCACTTATTCTAACTTATTCAATAAGCGTAAGTTAAAAAAGATGCTTTTTAAGAAAACGTTTTCTTATTCACAATCAATGAATGCTAACTCTTAGCATAGCAATAGATTGTAATTTATAGCAAAATAGACAAATTTCCGGAAAGATTTAATTCTTAATTTATGACTCATTTCAATGAGACCATGACTTATGGAGCAAAGCGCCCGCCTTTTTATTAATATTTTAGCGAGGTCTCGTCAATTCGATTTTATCGAATTGACGGAACATAAGTCATAAGGTCGAATTGACCCAGCCCGCCATTGATTCAGTGGCGGGCTGGGATAAAACAAATACAAATATAATATTTCATCTATAATTCTGGCGGGAAATTAATTGCTTAAATTGCGAAGGCGCACAACTGAGGAAAGGCTAAAAAGAGTTTGATTGCCGAAAAGATTGGGCCTGGATAATTCCAAAAACACTTGGACGGTCTCAGGAGGCGTCGTGGCGCTGCCCCCTGTCCCCGGGCCAGGAGTTCCAAGAAAATAAATGGCGCTGATATCCGTAGCGATAACACGGACCGAATACCTCGAAGGATTGGCCAAAAAAGGAAAGGGATTATACTGGGAGATATCAGGAGCTGTTTGCGCAAAGGCGAGGCCGGGACGAAAGAGCTCTTCCAGCCAATTATTAAAAAATGCGCAATCGCCGCCCGGCGGAGGAGCCGGGCAATTAGCTGGAGTTTCTCTGGGAGGTTCGCAAATACCATCTCCGCACACAATTTGATTTCTTGTCAACCGAATTAATCGATTGGCATTGCTTCCAAATGGACCCAGGGTATGGGGAACCATATAAATAATTCTTTCATCATCATACATGACTTCGCGTCCGTCATAGCCCCATTTGATAGGATACGCTGATCCTACTAAAGGCTTAAATATGCTTCCCTGGATATCGCAAGCAGTCGTCCCGCAGCTTGTCGCGACCGGAACGCGGAACTCCACCGCTCCGCCGACACAATACTGGTCAGGACACTTGTAGATTTTAACTTGCGCCGATGCTGACTGGGCAAGCTCAGCAGTGACGCGCTCCATGGCCAGTCGCGCATGCTGCTGCAAATCGATTTGGGTGGAGCTGCGAAAATAGGTATTGCGGATGACGACAATCGTTCCAATCAGGCCGATACCGATAAAAATAGATATGGCCAAGACCGTCATGATCTCGACAAGCGTAAATCCCCGTCGATTGAATTTTATAAATCCTTTATTGAAAAATAAACGCATCGTTCGGTTCTTTTTTAAAAGAATCCTTTCTGCTTATAAGTATACCACGCTGCGATTAAAGATAAATGACGGATTTAAGAATTTAAGAATTTAGCGACATTTCAGAAAATGAGAAATTTTTTTGGCATAAAATTATTTTATCCGCCTTCGCCTGAATACTACGGCTGTTAGGCCGTAAACAAAAGACGGCGGATAATCCTGCGAAGCTCGAACACGAAATTATTGGAGCGAAGCAGGATTGGCTTCGGCGGATTTCGCCGAAGAATTAAAAGAGGCTATGGGCATAAGCCCATAGAGTTTCATTTATTTAACCGTTTCGACCAAACCTCCAGACCAAAAGCAAGTAAATATCCAAAAACGGCAAAAATTAACGCGAAAACAAATTCTTTGTTGCCCGGATTTGGCCAACTATTTTTCTGAACTAACGGAATGATATCTCCATGACGGTCAATATAGGCTTGCAAGGTTTCTTTCCACGGCCAGATTCGCCGCAGAGACCCGATCATCAAGCCCACCAGGATAACGAGGACAAGATGATGAAATCTTGCCAAAAGCCAATACAGGACGCGCGTAAAAATGATCAGCCCGGCGCACGCTCCTAAGGCAAAAATCGATAAAACGAAAAAATCTCTTTGATTAACGGCTTCCAGAATATACTGATACTTCCCGAAGACCAATAAAAGAAATGAGCCTGAAATTCCGGGAAGAATCATCGCGCAGATGGCTATGATACCGCAAACAAAGACAAACCAAAGTGTCTCCGGAGTTTGCACAGGAACAAGGCCGACCAATAAAAAAGAGCAAAAAGTACTGACCAGAGCCCCGAGAATCATTCCGGGAGACCATCGCCTGATGCTTCGTCCGACTAAGACCGCGGACGCAATAATCAGGCCAAAAAAGAATGAATAGATCAAAACCGGCTGATGGACTAATAACCAGTCTAAGATATGGGATAAAGAAAAAACAGCAAGCAGGGCTCCAAAAACAACAGCGCCAAGAAATTTCCACGAGGCATAGCGGAAAGCCTCTTTTATTTTTAATGACAGTAAGAGTCTTAAAAATTTGAGGTCAAAGGATTTGATCGCCAAAATCAAATCTTCATAAATCCCCAAAATAAACGCCATAGTCCCTCCCGAAACACCGGGAATGATGTTGGCAATACCGATGCAAAACCCTTTGAGGGCAAGAATAAAGGTGGCCATGGTTCCTTTCAAAATTTACTGCTTTCGCTAACGACAAAAATATTCTAATGCGTCGTCGCGATGGATACAATAACAATTCTGTATTTTAATTCTTCAAAGACGGCGATTTGTTTTCTTTCGAAGCGGCTTGATAGACCAAATCGATAGCGCGCGCCACCCCCGCGGTCGGAAGGGCCAGGGTTCCCCGCGCCAAATGGATATGCCATTTCTTTTCTTTCTTAGTGATGGCAATCCAGAATTCCTGGGTCAAATCTTCCTCAACAACAACGACATGCACCATGCCTTTCAAACGTCCGGAGTCATAGAGAAAGTCCTTGAAAATAATCGTGACATCGCCGTGCTGGTTTTGCGGCAAAAAGTGTTCAGAATCAAAGACATCCATAGAATAATTTTTCAAAATGTCCTCCTTGATTAGAGAGCAGGGAATATGACGAATTTTCGTGCACGTAATCTTATAAAATTTTTGCTGACCCCTAGCTGACCATTTGAGCTCATATTTTGTGCCGAATTGGGGATCAATGTCTTCTTGGCGGATTTGAAAACCCGTTGTACGGCTTTGCTGAAGGATCCATGTAACGTAGTTTTTATCATCAGTGATAATTTCAAGGGTCTTCTTGTTTTTTAATCGGTTATTGGCCAGGCGAAGGAACACCCGAGAGAATAATCGATGCCGCTCGTGATGTTCTTTAAACCAGGGGTCCGGGAAAAGGGCATAAACAAAGGAAAGCGAATTTGGTTTAAACAAATAACGAAACGCAATTCTCGCATCAGCCAGAACCAATCGGACATTGCGAATATTGCGCGTATGGATTTTGCGCAGTCCTTTCCGGATTCCCGTCCAGCGGTATTCGATCCCGATGAAATTTCTTCTTGGATTTTCTTCGGCCCTTCGAATCAGATAATCTCCGTTACCGAATCCAATTTCAACTTCAAGGGGACCTTGACGAGAAAAATCTTCAATCCAATCGATTGTGTAATTCTTTATGGATGGTACGACAAGCGGTTTCAGGGATTGGTATTTTGTTGGTCGAGGGCGAGTGTGCGTGAACGTGTTTTGCATAATCACTCAGCGAATAAGAGAAATCAGCTCGGTGAGAAAATAGGGTGAAAACGTCACGTGGATAAGAATGGGGGCTGCTTGGTCCAATTAACAATATTTTCTGTATAGCGAAAGCGTCGATTCGGCCACCATCTTTCGCGTAAAACCTTTTTCGACCATCATGCGGCCTGTTGAGCCCAAGCGCTCGCAAAGGGCGTCATCCGCAAATAGCTGCATGATCCTAGAGGAGAGTTCGCCGAAGTCTTTAACCGGTATGACAAAGCCGTTAATGCTATCGCGAATAATTTCGGGCATTCCGCCTGTGTTGGTCACGATCATCGGCCGGGCCGAAGCCATGGATTCAAGCATGGTCAAACCAAACGGCTCAAAGCTGGACGACGGATAAACACAAACGCGGCACGCCGCATACAGCTGCGGCATTTCATCTAAGGCATAGATATCGATCAAGACATTTTTCTTTAGCTTAAAGATGTCGATCAGATGGACCATGTAGGCAATATCCTTCTGCTGCGTTTGCCCCCAATCGATAATATTCTTTGTTCCGGCCAAGACCAGCATGGTCTCCGGGAATTTTTGCCGAATCACATTCAAGGCCTTAATGCTCACATCGCATCCTTTGGCTAGCCCCATACGCGCGGGATGAAAAATAACTTTTTTCCCGATTAGCTGGGGATATTTTCTGAAAACGGACTTCGGTCGCACGCTGGGATGGAATTTCCTTTCGTCAATACCATGATGCACGGTTGTGACTTTTCGGTGAGAATAGCCGACTCCCAGAATCTCTCGCTCGATAAAATGACTGACGGCAATAATGTGGGTCCACTTGATATTCATCGTGCAATCTAAAAACAGGTCATCGTCCCAGACATTATGGGCTGTCAAGAAAAGCGGAATGCCCTTTTTTGTGGCCACTTCTTCCAACAGGCTCGCATGCACTTTGCTAAAATAATGCATATTGTGCGCATGCAAAATGTCGGGCTTATTTTTATCCACAAATTTCACAAATAGTTCTCGAACTTCTTTTTCCAGGCCGTCTAATCCCCGGCGATACAGCCAGTTTAAATCCATCAGAGGCGTCCGCTGGATTTTAACGCCCATGTACGTGTCATCGACCGGAGATCCTTCGAAGCTACCGGTCAGCAGGCTCACCTTGTGCCCCATTTTGACAAAGGCCGGCAGCAGGATGGTTAAATGCGTTTCCACCCCGCCGATGATCGGGGGAAAACCCCAGTGCAAGTGGGCAATTTTTAGTTTGTTTTTTGTGGACTTGGACATAGGTCTTTTATAGATAATAATCTTGTCGTGTCTTCAGAGGCTTTTCGCGCGTGAAAGTGAATTCCTTGTTTGCCTTTAAGATTCGGTTTTTGCCGAAAATATCAATTTTCTCTTTCCTCTTGCCCTTCGATACCATCTTGATGCGCACCTTATTATTTCTGGCATCAACGTGAAACAGGCTATTGCGCCAGACAAACGAACAGGTGATTCGGCGCCAGGCATGCGGCATGCGCGGATCAACCGACAACATATTGTGACGTACCCGTACGCCTGCAAAACCATTCACAACGACCTGCCAGGTTCCTCCTAAGGAAGCCGCATGAATCCCTTCGTGAGTATTGCCGTGCAAATTGCTGATATCGGCCCTTAAAGCCACATTGAAAAACTGATAGGCGCGGCTCAAGGCCCCGGCCTCAATGGCCATCAAGGCATGAATGGCGGGGCTCAGCGAAGATTTATGCAGAGTCCGGTTGGCATAATAAAAGAAATTGCTCTCTTTTGTTTTGTCGTTAAATTCGTCCCCAAAAAGATAAAGAAGCATGAGGACATCCGCCTGTTTGACAAATTGCGTCTTATTGTAATCTTTGACCTTAATGCCGTCGGGCAGAAGCGGAATGAAGTTTTCGTCAAAATTCACGATTTCGATGTATCGCTTCTTGAAGAATCCGTCAAACTGCTCGATCACCTTGTCTTCCCTGATATTGAGATGAATCTTCTGAGCCATCGTTTTGAAGCGATTGATTTCGGCGGGAACCAAATTGATGTCTTTGGTAAGACGCACAAATTCCTTGGGATTGAATTTCTTGAATTCAAAATACAATTTGTTGGCGATCAGCAAATTCCATCTGGCCATCCAATTCGTAAAGGCATTATTGCTGACATGCTCGTGGAATTCATCCGGACCGATGACATCTTTGATTTCGTATTGATTCTTTTTGTTGCGCTCTAAGCGGCTCGCCCAGAATCGCGCGGTTTCAAAAATTATTTCGCAACCGTATCGGCTCATAAAATCGATATCGGAGGTGATGGTAAAATACTGATTGCAGGCAAAGGCAATATCAGCAGTGATATGCTGCTCTTGCTTGTTGGTCTTAATTTGAATAATGGTACCGTCTAAGTTTCTGGCCCACGTGGGTGTTTCTTCTTCGCCCGTACCGGCCGACTCCCAGGGAAACATCGCACCTTTATACCCTCTCTTTTTAGCGATGGCCCGTGCCTGCTCAAGCCGTTGGTATCTATACAAAAGCATATTCTTGGCCACTTGCGGGCAAACATACGCATAAAAAGGAACCATAAAAATTTCCGCATCCCAGAAAATATGGCCCCGGTAACCCTCGCCGCTTAAGGTCCTCGCGCCAATACTTGAGAACCCTTCATCCACGCGAGCGCAGATCAGCATATGGTAGATATTGAATCGAAGGTTCTTCTGGATGCTGGCCGTTCCTTCAATCACAACGTCGGCCACATCCCATAAGGCATGCCAGGCCTCACTATGCTTCTTAAGTAGGCTTTGGAACCCGGATTTAAAGACTTTTTGAAAATGCTTCTTGGATAAATTTTTGTTCTTTTTTAGTTCCGCGGGATCATTATCAAGAACCGAAATATAAAAAACTTTCGTAAATGTAATCGACTGACGTTTTTTAAGCTTTAGCTCAAGGATATTATCCGGCGCATAAACCTTTTGCCCGCCTCTTCTGTAGGTAAATCCGCTGCGAAAGAGAATCAGGTGTTTTTTCTCAAATGTCTGCGCGACCAGAAATCCGGAATTATCTTCCTGCCCGATTTCTTTAACGCGAAAATGCTTCTTTTGTCCTTCCGTGACCGTCCCGGCATTGACAACGGATGTGTCAATTCCTGTATGAAGCTCGATCTCAGCCGCATCATCCAAGGGGGTTAAAACAATTTGCATCACACCGATATTCTTATCCGCCATCGAAACAAATCGTATGGACTGATAATCATAGCGTCTTTTCTTGCTATCCACATAAACGGTGTGTCTTGTCAAAAGCCCATCGCGCATATTCAGGATGCGCTTATGCTCCAGAACATTCATGGCTAAAATGTCCAGCTTTTCGCCATTGACGGTGAATTTGAAATTAAAAAGATTGGGCAGGTTGACCAACTCGGCCACTTGAGATGTTATGCGGTCGTAGATACCGGCTAAGTACGTACCCGGAACTGCGCCGGGTGGGATTTCTTCCAGGACGGCGCGTACGCCCATATAGCCATTACCCAAGGAAAGTTGGCTTTCCCTGATGGCCTGCAGAGATTTATGGAAACCTTCTTCCCTGATACACCAAAGGTCTTCGTTCGTGTATTTCGCGTAAAAATCCTTCATGGCGGGAACATTATAGCAGAAATTCTTGGGTTTACCAAGTCAGCATATGGAAAGATGAGGAAAACCGTTATATGGCCACAAATAAGCTTAAGGCCTTAAAAAAGAAATACCCGGATACCGCAAGGAGAATCGCGCCGCAAAACTGTTTAATACGAATAAGCCCTGGGCCGGGCTTGGGCAGATGGACAACAATACCGCTAAAGGTGCCCACGAGAATCAGGGAGGCGCCCATCCCATAAGAAAACACAAAAAGCAGACTCACGGCGTAAATAGGGTTTTGTTTGGATGCGATATGTAAAAGCAGCGTTCCGAGAACCGGCGTCGCGCAAGGGCTAACCGCAAGCCCTGAGGCCATACCAAATAAAAGGACTGTCCACAAATTGGTCGGCTTTATTTTCTGCCGGATGTTGGCGCCGAAAGAAGACAGCGGGATAATATCAAGCAAGACCAAGCCAAAAAACACAAGAATGCAGCCGACAATGAGAGAAACGATTGGGCTGTTTTGAATCCGGCCAAAGACCTGCCCCGTCAGTGCGGCAAGAATGCCAAGGATACAATAGGTCATCGCAATTCCGAAAACATAAATCACGGAAAGCAAAAAGCCCATAAGCTTCGAGCCTTTGGTATCTATCCCACCAATATAACTCGCCGTAATAGGAATTAACGGATAAACACACGGCGTAAAGCTCACCAAGACACCGCCCCAAAAGGCAATTATATAATCAATGAATCGACCGGTTATTTCCATTTAAATAGATTTAGGATTTCTGTTGTTGGGCCAGCGCCTGGATTCTCTTGAGCATATTCGGATGTGTGCTCATCGCCTCCATCATGCGGTCACCAAGATTCAAAACCACTTTTTTATTTCGCAAATTAGCCAGTTCATAAGAATCGATGGTTCCGCTGCGATCCAAATCAATCTGGGCTAAGTCGCGTATTTCATTCATGGCCTGCGAGGGGTCATTTAAGAAAAATGCCTTAAAACCTTCGGCTTCTTTAATAACACCTTTACCCATACGTGCTGAACCGTAAACGAGCTTATAGAGCGCTGTGGCTAAACTGGAAGGTTTATTGCCCAAGGCAATGGAGCCCCGATCAGCAAAGTATTCTCGAATGCGAGAAGCATAAAGAACCAATAAGTTGGTAATAAAATAGAAAACGAGAGCCACAAGCCCGATCAAGGCCGCTTGCCCGCGGTCTCTCCGGCCTCCGCCAAAAAAGAGTAAATGCCACGCCAGACGATACATAATAATCGGAATCACGGATAAAAGCGTGATGGTCAATACATCACGGTTTTTTATATGGCTGAGCTCGTGGCCGATCACCGCCTTCAATTCATCTTCATCCAGAAGCTGCATAATGCCCTGGGTCACACAAACACGACCATCAGATATCGAACGGCCAAAAGCAAAGGCATTGGGAATCGGCATTTGCGCGATGCAGACTCTGGGCATGGGAATGCGCGCTTTTGCGGCCTGGTCTTCGACAATTTTATAAAGAGATGGGTTCTCTTCTCTTTTGATATAGCGAACGCGCATCGACCATTCGATCAATTTCGGTCCCACCATATATTGAATGAACATAAACCCAAAAGCAATAAGCAGATAAATGTAAAAATTCCCAATGCCCATATAGGTCCCGACCGCAACCATCGCGGCATAGACAATGGCAAACAAAAGTGTCACTAAAAGCATCATTCTTAAATGTAGGAAAAACATTTTTTGTCTCCTCTCAATGAGGCCCGCACTTATGGACCCCGCTGCCCCGCATTTTGCGGGGCAAGAAGCGGGGAAACATAACTGTGCGGCCGAATTAAACAAATTCAACTATAATTCTTTTCCTTTATCAAGTGAACTCAATAGTTCTAACAAATTACTTGAACAATTTCAACTGTTGTTTTTCTCTTTGTTTTTTCGAAGGTCCTTTTTGACTTTGTCCTTTTTCATAAGCCTTCAGTTTTTCCTCAATATCCGAAAGAAATGCGGAAGCCTGATTTTCATAGTGCTGGCCAAAAATAAAGCGCCTTTTAGCCCGCGCAAGGTAAAGCCGTTTTTTCGCGCGCGTCATCCCGACATAAAAAAGACGTCTCTCTTCCTCTTCGCTTGAGGAAAATCCTTCGATGGCCAAAGGCAAAAGATTCTTCTCGCAGCCCACCATAAACACAACGGGAAATTCGCACCCTTTCGCCGCATGAAGAGTTAAAAGCGAAATGCTTTCGCTTTTTTCTTTATACTGATCTTCGAATTCCTGCGGATCATCAAAATACTCATAATGCTCAGAAAAAGGAATTCCGCTTCGCGCAAAAGCTTCTTGTAGGTATTTCTTTTGCGCATGAAGGCGATACAAGACGGCAATGTCGCCAAAAGAATAGCGAGCTTCATGTTCATACGAAACGCGCTTGGAATCCTGCGAAAACATGGCTGTCCCGCCGACCAATCGCTCAACTTGATGGACCACGTATTCCGCCTCGGCTTTATCAGTAGGCGCTTCGTAAATTGTCAGATGACCTTCTGTATATATTTTTGCTGTCAAATCCGGAATAAAGGAATTCCTCGCCTTGGACATCACCTGGCCTGAGGCCTCAAGGAGATTAGGCGCTGAGCGATAGTTTTGTGTAAGAGATAGGATGCTTGCTCCGGGAAAATCTTCTTTAAAGCTTTCAAAATAACGTACGTCCGAGCCTCGGAAGCTATAAATCGCCTGATTGGGATCTCCAATGGCGGTTAAGAAATTTTCACCTGAAACAAGCAAAGCCAAAAGCCTGTGTTGCAAAGCATTGATGTCTTGGTATTCATCGACGAAGATATGCCGGTATTGTTGTCGAATTTTCTCACAAACGACTTTGTTGTCCTTCAAAAGCCTTAAACTTTCTAAGAGCAGATCATCAAAATCTAATAAATTCTTACTTCTCAACAGGCGATTGAACTTGAGCGCATATTCGGACACATCCGTGAACAGAAGTTTAGTCTTTAGAGAAGAGATTTCATTCAACAGATCTTTTCTGCTGCGCTTCTTTTCATCAGGCCATAATTGTTGTCCGATTTTGTCGATGTCCTCTTTTGAGGCCATACAAAATTCTCTTGGCAAATCCGTTTGCTCAATGTGATCGCGAAGAAGTTTTAAGCAAAATGAATGAAATGTACCGACGAATATTTGTTTCAATTCTTGACCCATTGCTTGCTTAAGGCGCTCCTTCATCTCATGGGCCGCTCGATTGGTAAAAGTAATGGCTAAAATATTCTCAAATGGGGTTAATTCTCTGGCGATACGAGCGATGCGATGCGTTAAGGTATGCGTTTTTCCCGTGCCCGGACCTGCGACAATAAGAAGATGGCCCCCACGAAACTCAACCGCCTGCCATTGGGCTTCATTTATATTTTCTGGCTTTATTTTGCTTTGAGGGCTTAATTCTTTCATTTTATTCAAAAAGCGTTAACTGACCTTCCGAAACATTGCGCTCTTCATTAGAGAAGATGTTAATCTTTCCGTATTCTCCGTCATAACCGGCCGCAATATTGACTTTTCCTTCGCGCATACGCTTGATGCCTTCGGCCACAAGCGAACCGCCGGCTTTTTTGATTTCATTGATGGACGCATCCTGCAGAATAAACATTTCGTTGCCGAGCTTGGCGAGCATTTCGCCAAATGTTAATTGCACCGCTTTTGAGTTTGCTCCCATGCCTTTGGCTTCCGCAATGATTTCCGGCAAAGGAATTAAGCTGCAAAAGACGCGGCCATTGGGTGATTTTCGACCCATGGGGTAATCCGCCAATTCTTCAACTCTGGACATAACGCCGACCGTGACAGACTTTCCGCACTTCGGGCACAATCCTTTGCTTTGAATTGTTTCTTCGGGGTTCATGCGCATCTGGCAATCACGATGCCCGTCATAATGATATTTACCTTCTTCCGGAAAGAATTCGACCGTTCCTTCCAGTCCTTTATGATCGGCATCTTTGAGGGCATGATAAATTCCTGCATAGGAAAAATCCGTATCATACAGTGTGGATTCGCGCCCAAGCTTCTCGGCGGAATGCGCATCGGAATTGGAGACAAGGACATATCTGTCTAATTGGCTTAAGCGCCAATTCATAGCAGGATCGGATGAAAGACCGGTTTCGAGAGCAAAAATATGTTCGCAAAGATCTTCGAAGCATTCTTCAATCGAATTAAATCCACTTTTGGATCCCAACACGGAGAACCACGGCGTCCAGATATGAGCCGGAATAAGATAGCTTAGGGGATCGGATTCCAAAACAATTTCCAATAAATGCTTCGCATCCAAACCCAGAATAGGCCGGCCGTCTGAATAGATATTCCCGATCCCCTGAAGTTTTTTCTGAATTTTTTCCGCAGCTTCAAAGCTAGGCGCGAAGATCACATTATGGACTTTGCGGACCTTATCATTCTTTTTATAAATATTGGATATTTCGGCCGAAAGAATAAAACGCACTTCCTTTTGGCAGGCCAACGGGCATTCCCTTTGGCTTAAGGAATCATATTCGTTTTTTAGCTTAAAAAATCCTTCTTGGGCACACTCAAGCTGTGTCTTCAGTTCTTCTAACCAGCCGGGGTGCGTAAAGTCGGCAGTCCCTACGACCTGCATTCCTTTGAGTTGCGCCCAAAGATTTAAGCGGGCTAAATTTAAATTTTTACTTGTCGCGCGGGAAAAACGGGAATGGAGATGAGTGTCGGCGTAGAATTTCATACAATTTTCTGATTCACAAGAAAGCCGCTTTAGTCAAAACAGCAAATCCTATTTTTGCCTTCTCGCTTGGCCTGGTAAAGCGACTGGTCTGCCTTCATGACAAAATCATGCCGATCCATTTGGCCGGCGTAGCGGGCCGCACCGATACTGATAGTAATTTTTCGTCTTAAGTTAAGACCCTCAATAGATTTCTTTACTTTTTCTGCAACTAGTTTTGCTTGCGGAATATCTGTTTCAGGTAAAATAGCCGCAAACTCATCACCCGCATAACGGCAAAGGATATCAACATTACGCATACTTCGCTTCATCATCTGACTTGCGCGAGAAAGCAGAATATCACCTTCCGGATGGCCATACTGATCGTTATACTCTTTAAAACCATCGATATCGATCATCAACAGACACAAAGGCCTCGGGTAACGTCTTGAGCGCTCAATCTCCTGCTGAAGCGTCTTAATAAACTGACGATGATTAAAAAGACTTGTCAGGGAATCCGTTGTTGAGAGGAATTCCAATTCGCGATAATAATAGGCATTTTCAATCGCAATGGCGGCCTGACGGACAATGCTGCAGAGTATTTTTAAATCCACTTCTGTAAAAATAGGATCCTCTTTGCTGTCCTTATCCGACACATTGACAACACCCACAAGCTTCGCATGCAGTTTAATGGGAACGCACAAGAACGATTTGCCCTTATAACTGGATCGATTCTTCCGCGCGATCAGCAGTTCTGATTCAATATCATTGACTAATAGGGGCTCTCCTTTCTGGGCCACAATGCCAGCAATAGGATCCCCGACTTTTATTCTTGTTTCTTTGATGATCTTTTTTTTCAAACCCTTTGCGCCCTTAATCAAAAGCTCCTGGGAATCATCATCGACAAGCATCAAAGAACACTTTTGCGCTTCCAATATTTGAGTTGCCTTTTCAATGACAAAGTCTACCAGCTGATTAAGTTCAAGAATCGAGCTGATCTTCTGGTCAATGTTTAAAACTTGTTCCATTTTCTTTCTTTCAAATTCTAAATCTTCCTGCAACACCTTGAGTCTACTTTCTATTTCTTTTCGTTCTGTAATATCCTGAAATATTTCAAGAACGGCATTTTTGCCCTCATAAAGCATGCCGGTGTGTGTAACGAGAAATGTCCGTCCTCCCAGGACGTCCTCCGTTTCAATGGACGCCACTTCGCCGATTTTGATATTTTTTCTAAGCGGGCACAAGAGGCATTGGGCTTTATCGTCTTTGTAAAGATCCCAGCATCTTTTTCCAATGGCCTTTTTTCCGTAAATCTTCTTTAATTTCTCACACAAGAAAAGAATTTTACCCTCTTGGTCAACAATTTCCATGCCGAAAGGAATCGTATTGATCAGGGTCTGGTTAAACTCGCTAATGCGCCGAATGGCTTCTTCGGCTTGTTTTTGTTGGGTGATGTCGCGGATAACTCCTTCTGTTCCGATGATGCGGCCGGTTATATTTTTAACAAGATTACTGGTGACGGAGAGAATGATTTCGCGGCCATCTTTTCTTTTGTTGACAACTTCATAATCTTTAACAAATCCTTTCTTCATAATTTCCCCTAAGAATAACTCGCGGTCATTGGGATTGCTATAGAGTTCTTGAGCAAGATTCAAGCCAAGAACCTCTTTCTTGCTTTTATAACCCATAATTTCCACGTAGGCCTGATTGATAAAAATAAGATTGCCCAAGACATCGGCCATATAAACGCCGCTTTTTAAGGATTCAAGAAGGTTCTGAAAGGGTCTTTCTGCTTCTCTTTGAATTTTCTGAGGTTTTCTGGATTCGATCATTTTCTGACCTTAGTAAAAGGTGAATTTTCAACCCTCCCGTAGGGTAAAATTTATTCTACTCCTAAAAAGATTTTAAGACAAGGCTCGAATTGGAGGGTGTTCTTAGAGAAAATGGGAGAAAACGCCGGAGAAATTCCAAGGATGGTACGCTTGGGCGAAATGCTCAATGAATCGCTTCAAATGATCAAAAGAATGGCTCTATGATGACTTCGGCTGATCCTTTGCTTGAGCGTTGGGATCAATCGATCCGGCAGCCATAGCCTCATAGATCTTCCATTTCTCATTGACATCTTTCTGAGCCAGCTCAAGAAGGCGTTTGGCTTCTTCGGGTTTGCTCTGGGTGAGCATCTTGAAGCGCGTTTCTTTATACGCGTATTCCTCAAAAGAAATCTTCGGCTTCTGTGAATCCAGAATAAACGGATTTTTACCCTGCTTGGCCAAATCAGGATTATAACGAAACAGGGGCCAGTAACCGCTCGCTACAGCTGCTTTCTGTTCGTCGGTCGCTGTGCGCATATTAATCCCGTGGGCAATACAATGGCTGTAGGCAATGATCAGGGAAGGTCCGTTATAGCTTTCCGCTTCAAGAATGGTCTTGAGGGCATGGCTATCATTGGCGCCCAAGGCAATTTGCCCCACATAAACGGCTCCGTAAGTCATGATCATGCGAGCCAAATCTTTTTTGGCTAAAGGTTTTCCGCTGGCCGCGAACTTTGCAACGGCCCCACGCGGTGTAGCTTTTGACGCCTGTCCGCCCGTATTGGAATAAACTTCCGTATCCAAAACCAAAACATTGACGTTTCGGCCGGAGGCCAGAACGTGGTCAAGCCCTCCGTAACCGATATCGTAGGCCCAGCCGTCCCCACCGATAATCCAAACACTTTTCTTCACCAGCATATCGGCGAGGCTCAAAAGCTGCTTGGCTTCAGGCGATCTATCCTTTTCCAATTTCTTTTTGAGTTCTTCAACGCATTTTCTTTGTTCGAAAATAGCGGGTTCGTCTTTTTGATCTGCGCTCACAAGAGCCTTGGCAAGATCTTTGCCGATTTTTGAAGACAGCTTCTTGACGAGTTCGCAGGCGTATTCGGCTTGTTTATCAATCGTTAAGCGGAAACCAAAGCCAAATTCCGCGTTATCCTCAAAAAGTGAGTTGGACCAGGCCGGTCCCCGGCCTTCACTGTTCACGGCATAGGGAGTGGTCGGCAAGTTACCACCATAAATGGAAGAACAACCTGTGGCATTAGCAATTACCATACGGTCGCCGAATAACTGAGTCACCATTTTAATATACGGAGTTTCCCCGCATCCGGCGCAAGCGCCTGAGAATTCAAAAAGCGGCCTTAGCGCCTCAGCTTCTCTTAAAACGTCGGGTTTAATTAATGTTCGATCCAAATCAGGAATCGACAGGAAAAATTCCCAATTTTTGGATTCTTGTTCGCGCAAAGAAATCTGCGGATGCATATTGATCGCTTTTTTTGACGCATCCGTCTTACTTTTCGCAGGACAAATATGAACACAAGCCCCGCATCCCGTGCAATCCTCAGGAGCGACCTGAATCGTCGCTTTCTTACCCTGCCAGGCTTTATTCTTAGGATCCGCTGACTTAAATGTCTTGGGTGCTTTGTCCAAAAACTTCGGATCATAAATTTTCATGCGGATAACCGCATGAGGGCAGACCGCATTGCATTTTCCGCACTGAATACAAATGTCCGGTTCCCAGACGGGAATCTCAAGGGCAACATTTCTTTTTTCCCATTGTGTTGTGGCGGTAGGATAGGTTCCGTCTTCGGGCATGGCGCTCACGGGAAGCTCATCGCCTTTATTGGCAATGATTTTGGCTGTCACCTGCTGAACAAAATCAGATGCTTCTTTGGAAACGACAGGCGGTCTTTGAATGCAACTTGTGACTTTTTCGGGAACCTGGACCTCATGTAAATTGGCTAATGTCTGATCAACGGCATTATAGTTCTTCTGGACAATTTCATCACCCTTGCTGCCATACGTTTTCTTGATAGAATTCTTGATCGCCTGGATGGCTTCGTCCTTAGGCAAAACTCCCGAAATCACAAAGAAACAGGTCTGCATGATCGTATTAATCCGCACCCCCATCCCTGTATCTTGGGCTACCTTGTACGCATCGATAACATAAAATCTTAATTTCTTCTTAATAATCGCCTCTTGGATATCGCAAGGGACCTTGTCCCAAACTTCGTCTTTAGAAAAAGGACTGTTGAGAAGAAAAACGCCCTTTTCTTTAATCTTTTCTAAAACATTATATTTTTCAAGGAAGACAAACTGATGACAACCGACAAAATTGGCCTCGGTCACCAGATACGTCGAATGAATGGGATGAGGTCCAAAACGCAAGTGAGACACCGTGACAGAACCGGCCTTCTTGGAATCATAGACAAAATACCCTTGCGCAAAGTTTCCTGTCCCCTCACCAATAATCTTAATAGAGTTTTTATTGGCACCGACCGTCCCATCAGAACCTAATCCAAAAAAGATGGCTTGCACGCCCTGAGGATCTTCTGTCGTAAAGCTGGGATCATAGGCAAGACTTGTCTGGGTCACATCGTCATTGATGCCGACCGTAAAATGGTTTTTGGGTTTTTCTTTCTTGAGCTCATCAAAAACGCCTTTGATCATGGCCGGCGTAAATTCTTTGGAGGATAGACCATAGCGCCCTCCGACAACAACGGGAACTTTTTTAAATCGTTGACTGGCTTCTCCTTCATAAAGAGCATCCACGACATCAAGATAAAGGGGTTCACCTGAGCTGCCTGGTTCTTTCGTGCGATCCAAAACACCGATCATCTTAACGGTCGACGGTAAAGCATCCATAAAATGCGTGATAGAAAACGGACGATAAAGCCGGACTTTCAGGACGCCAACTTTCTCGCCTTTTTTGATGAGGTGATCGACGGTTTCCTGACAAGCTTCGGCACCGGATGCCATAATCACGATAACGCACTCAGCGTCTTTTGATCCATAATACTCAAACAATTTATATTGGCGTCCGACCTGTTTCGCAAACTGATCCATGACCTTCTGGACGATGGCAGGGCAGGCTTCATAATATTTATTGACTGTTTCGCGCGCTTGAAAGAAAACATCAGGATTTTGCGCTGTTCCGCGTAAAACCGGATGATCCGAAGACAAGGCCCGCTTGCGATGAGCAAAAACAAGATTGTCATCAATCATGATCCGGATATCTTCATCGGATAATTGCTCTATCTTTTGTACTTCATGGGAAGAGCGGAAACCATCAAAGAAATGCAAAAAAGGAATGCGCGACTCTAAGGTCACGGCATGAGCGATGAGCGCGAAATCCATCACTTCTTGAATCGAGGCTGAGGCCAAAAACCCAAAACCTGTCTGGCGCGCGGCCATCACATCCGTATGGTCACCAAAGATGGACAAAGCCTGACAAGCCACAGATCGGGCGGACACATGAAAAACAGTGGATGTCAATTCACCGGCGATTTTATACATATTGGGGATCATCAGAAGAAGACCCTGGGAAGCAGTGAAGGTTGTCGTAAGCGCCCCTGTTTGGGCAGCCCCGTGGATTGCTCCCGAAGCACCCCCTTCGCTTTGCATCTCTTGGACAAAAGGTACTGTGCCCCAAAGATTGGTTCGACCTTGCGCTGACCATGCATCGGCCCACTCCCCCATGGAAGAAGAAGGAGTGATAGGGTAAATCGCGATGACTTCGCTGACCTTATGCGCTACATAGGCCGCTGCTTCATTGCCATCGATGGTAACTTTTTTTCTTTCCATTTCAGACCTTTCTTTGGTTATTGAATCCTGGTCATTTTGAGTCAAAGAGTTTTTTCTATAAACGAACGAAGGAACAATTCAATGATGAATTTTGAATCGATGGGGCGGGAGAAATTCTATTTAATCCGGGACACAATGTAATCTTCTTCTTCCTTAACCTGAACATAACCTTCACGGGCAAGCCAGCCGATACTCATGAGAATCATTTCTGGAGGATGATTGACAAACTCACTGAACTCCTTGAGGCGTATCGATCTGTTCTGCTTCTCAAGGACCATCAGGATTTCACCGGAAACGATGCCTATCCTGGTTATCATATGAACCTCCTCTTCGGACTACCGCCTTTAATATAAAATAAAAAAATAATGATAGCGCTTCAATGCGTGAGGAAATCAATTAATTATATCACTCTTTATCTTCTTGATAAAGTATTAAAACCAACTTCATTCTTACTTCATTCTTACTTAAGGAATTCTATCAATGAGCAAAACAATATCCCTGCCGAATCTTTGACAGATGTGCCTGCCGGACAGGGATATTTGTTTATTCAGGTTGAACTTAGCACTTTGAATACCCGCAACCGTAGCATTTCAGACACCCTTCCTCATGATGCAAGGGGCTACGGCAATCAGGGCAGACACCGACCATATTCCCGCGCGGCCTAAAGGATGCTTCTTCTTTGCCTTCGGCAACACCGGCTGCAACCGTTACGGCGACCGGCGCATGCTGGATAATAGGTCTTTCTTTGACTCTTTTTTCCAAAACCCGCGAAATCGCATCGGCGCAGGAAAATATCCTTGCTCCTTTATCCCAGGATGGAATGGGGCAACGGATTCCGCGCAATTGCTTTAAGATCACGCTGGGATCAACGCCAGAGCGCAACGCCAAAGAAACCAATCGACCAATGGCCTCCAACTGGCTTGAGGCGCAACCGCCGGTCTTTCCGATCTGCGTAAAAACCTCAAAAGGATTTCCGTCCTCATCGTTATTGATAATAATGTAGAGATTGCCGCATCCGGTTAAAATCTTTGATGTGGTTCCTGTCATCACCTCGGGTCTTGGGCGAGGCGCACGAACCGCGTCAGCCGTATCGATCGCGTTCTCTTCATTTTTCTTTTCCTTCTTAGAAATGTTGAGAACTTGTTCTTCGCGGCTTCCGTCACGATAAACCGTAATGCCTTTGCAGCCAAGCTCATACGCGAGCTTATAGGCCTTGCGCACATCTTCTTCTGTCGCCGCATGAGGAAAATTAATGGTCTTGGAAACGGCATTGTCGGTGAATTTTTGGAAAGCGGCCTGCATGCGGATATGCCATTCGGGTTCGATATCATGGGACGTCACAAAGGCTTTTTTTACATCTTCCGGAATTTCGGCGATATTTTGAATCGAACCTTCCTCGGCAATCCGCTGCATAAGCTGAGGTGAATAAAAACCCTTTTCCTTAGCCACGTCTTCAAAAACTTTGTCGATTTCCACCAGCTTGGTCTTATCCATCACATTGCGATAATAGCAAATGGCAAAAATCGGTTCAATGCCCGATGAACATGGACCGGCGATGATGCTGATCGTGCCCGTCGGGGCGATGGTGGTTAACGTGGCATTACGAAAACGTGTTTTCTTTCCGCCCTGCCCATAGATACTTTTCTTGAAAGCCGGAAACACTTCTTTTTCTTTGCCCAGCTCAAGTGATTTGATCCGTGCCTCCGTTAGAATAAAGGACATCACGCGTTCGGCTAATTCGATGGCCTGTTCTGAATTATAAGGAATACCCAAGCGTGCTAACAAGGAAGCCCATCCCATAACTCCGAGACCAATTTTACGGGTCATTTTTGTATTTTGCTCAATTTCTTTAATAGGATGTTTATTGGCATCGATCACATTATCCAAGAAATGAACGGATTTGCCGACAACATCCTGCAGTCTATCCCAGTCAATATCCAGGCCTGTTTCCGTCTTCTTGATCATGTGGAGAAGATTAATGGAACCCAGATTACAGCTTTCGTACGGCAGAAGGACCTGCTCGCCGCAAGGGTTGGTGGCCTCATAGGCTCCGAGTTCAGGCGTTGGATTAAATTCATTCATTTTATCGATAAAGATCAGGCCGGGCTCTCCGTTTTTGTGAGCGCTTTTGATGATAAGATCGAAAACCTCCCGGCTATTTAATGTTCTGATCACTTTTTTGGTGTGCGGGGACACCAACTCATAGTCCTCGTTGTTTTCTAAGGCCCTCCAAAATTCATCCGTAATAGCGACCGAAATATTAAAATTGCTGATCTCTTTATCTTTTTGTTTGCAGGTAATAAATTCCTTAATGTCGGGATGATCGATGCTCAAGATTCCCATATTGGCCCCTCGGCGCGTGCCCCCTTGCTTAACCGCCTGGGTTGCCCCGTCGAATACCTTCATAAATGAAATGGGGCCTGAGGCAACACCGCCGGTCGCCTGGACAATACTATTTTTCTCGCGTAGGCGAGAAAAAGAAAATCCCGTGCCTCCGCCTGTTTTGTGGATAATGGCGGTGGCTTTGAGAGTTTCAAAAATGGAAGTCATGGAATCCTCGATGGGAAGAACAAAACAAGCGCTTAATTGACCCAAGGGGCGGCCGGCATTCATGAGGGTTGGGGAGTTGGGGATGAAATCCAGACGGCTCATGATTTGGTAAAAGTCTTTTTCTGTCTGTCGCACGGCCTTTTCATCTAGCCCATAGGCTTTATCAACTTGCGCAATTGCGTGCGCGACACGCTGAAGCATCTCTTCCGGGGACTCGACCACTTTGCCTTCGCTGTCTTTTTTAAGATATCGCTTTTCCAAAACTTTGAATGCATTCTCAGAAATCTTAAGACCCATAAACTTATCCTCCCTTTGTTAATATCAATTAAGCAAGGCCAATTCTAGTACTATATATAGGTCGTGTCAAGCGAAATTATACTATATATGGTGTAATTTTGTAATTTTTTTGTTTTCTCGACGATGTTTTTATGAAAAATTTTTAAGGAAACACGGAAAAAAATATACCGAAGACCTCAAAAAAACTTTATCCAAAAAAAGAAATTTTATTCCTTCTGATAAGAACCATGACGCTTGATGGCATCCTCGACATTTAAGGGTTCAACGTGTTTTTTGGTCTTATCATAGACCGACACAAACGGCAAATCATGAAAATATTTCTTGAGTTTATCCAATTCGTCCTTGGATAAAGGGGTCACGGCGCAGGTTCTTAAGGGGGTGTTGAGCTCAACCTCGTCGGAATTGACCTCTTTAGCCAAATCGGCCAATAATTGAGCGAACTTTTTGTTTTCTCGGACAAACATGATCTGCAAGGAAAGTTTTCCTTGAAAATTTGACTTCAATTTTTTTATTCCGTCCACAATTTTTTGAAACGACATAGAAGCAACGGGGCGATTGATGGCTTCGAGTGTTTCTTGCGAACAGCTATCCAGCTTAATGAGCACATGGTCTGCCAAAAGCAAATCCCGTCGGACGTCCTCCTGATGCATCAAAGAAGCATTGGTGATCACGGCAATTTTCTCTTTTCGGACGGTACGAAGCGCCTGAATAATTTCACCCAGGTTTTTGGCAAGCGTGGGCTCCCCGGAGCTTGTCAGTGTCAGATAATCAATTTGGAGATCTGGCAGCTGTTTGATTTCTTCGATAATCTTCTTTGTGGGGACAAATACTCTTCGCTCGTTCTGGGGATTCGTGGTCTTGCCCAGCTGACAATAGAGGCAATCAAAGTTGCAGGTCTTTCCTTTCTGGGAGATCGGGTCAATCCCCAAGGAAACGCCCAGTCGCCAGGAATACACGGGCCCAAAGATATACTGGTAGTGCTTTTGTGTCATATTGCTTCCATCGCTATTGCTTAATTCCAAATTTTCTTAAGATATTCATCATCAAGCACCAATTGGTAAAGGCTGATTGAAAAAGATTGAAACCCACAAAGGCCGTAAACCATAACCATCGGATATCTATAAAATACGCCAAGGCCACGCTGATTAAAATAAATGTCCCTGCGATACCCCGCAATGATCTCTCAAGCATTTTATTGCCTCCTTCAATGAACACATGATTTATGGAACGAAGTGTCCGCCAATTGCATTAAAGCAATTGGCGAGATCTCGTCAAAACCTTTGATTTTGACGGAACATAAATTTCTATGTGATTAGAAATTATACCGTACACGCATATAAACGTTTTTATTTTTTCGAAATCCGCCGAATTCCGTGAAATAATCCTCGCCCCACGGAAGATTGGCTCCGCATGCCACATTCCATTGGTCCGTGACTTTATAGTCAACCGATGGGCGGACATACCCGTCATGGTCACTTGGTGAATAAAACGTAAACAAGGACGCCGTCACCGTTTGATTCTTAAATAATTTGGTGATCCGATTGGTCAATAAATGACGGAATTCGTCAAAACGATAATCGGCGGCCAAAAGATTGTTTTCATAATCATCATAATTCATTTTTTGCTCAAACAGATATTGAAATCCGATTTTCCAGTCATTTCCCAAATCTTTGGTGTAGCCTGCGAGAACTTTCAACATTGAATTTTCAACAAGACGATTTGTCCCGTCGGTATCTTCCCGAGAATATTGATAGCCGGTCTCGATATTTCCAATCCCGCCGGCAAACTGCCCGCGGACACTCGCTCCGTAAATATCCAGGCGTTCATAGAAAAGTTCGCGTTTGGCCTCATCGTGATAACTGCGGGGATTTTTATCAAAACCCCTGAAGTAATAAAAGGCCAACTCATTACCCGCAAGATTCCGGTAAATGCGCAAGGCATATTCATTATTCGACAGTCGAAAAGAAGGTGAAATAATGCGCCGTTCGGATTCTCGTCCGGCAATGCCCTGCTCGAAACTGTCAAAGAAAGATACGCGGTCCCCTTCGGCAATGGTGTTGGGCGTAAAGTATGGAATGACGACAAAATCGATGTTCGCGAATTTCGGATACAAAGACATTTTAACCGCATCAGAGGGTTTTTTCAAATACTCATCTTCGCGTCCGATGTAAAAGGAAACATAATCTTTCGGAAACATATCATTAATAAAAAGATAATCTCCCGTTCCCCATGTCAGGACTTGGCGACCGAGTTTTACATCCATAAAATCAAAGGGTGTCCATGAGAGGTTGGCTTCGCGGAGTTCAAAATCCGTGCTGGCATTGTTGTATTCATCGACGATGGAATCCCCTTTAACATTGAAGATTCCGCCTTTTTGGGCAAAATAATTCTCCCCTTCAAAGAAATATTGGTACTTCAGCTGCAGCCTTTGTTCCAGATAATTAAAGTTATCTCTCTTGGTGGTATCATCACTAACTTTCACGCCATAACCCAATTCCGCAAAACCGTGGATATCCGGAAATTCAGCCAAAGCACAAGTCGGCAAAGCCAAGAAGATGAAAATGCTCGCAAGAGCAGCAGTTCGATTCATTTATTTAATCCATTTGACCGGAGGTTGCCGCAAATATCGTTCCTGAAAAATATCATCCGTTAATCCAGCATCATACTGAATGTTCGAAAATTCCATTAACGTTTCTCCGCCGCGTTCAAAATCCGTGGCTTTGGACTGGACAACGGTCGGATAACCGGAAATATTTTCCACCTTCAAGGCCTCAATGGTGCGAATCAGCTGATTCTGATCATTATAATATTCCGCCTTTACGGGAAGAAAATTGTTTTGATCAATCCAAATAAGATAATAAGCAAATTCGACTCCTTGTGTTTCCTTGGGCACGTTCTTGATCTTATAATACTTCTCATTAGTCTCAACCAGTGTATGGGTATCGGCCTGTGTTCCGCGGCCGGAGACGTCTTCATAGACAAAATGGGATCCTACAAAACTGGAACGTTTGTCACTTGACGCAATGCGACGCACCAAATCGAGCGCCGGCAGATACAGCCAACGGTCATCATCCTTGCCGATATGATTCCAGACCATATAAACCATTTTGGCCACATCCGTAGGTTTTAAGAAATAAACATAGAATTTCTGTTCTTTGCCTTCCTCTATATTAAGGCGCAAGATGCGAAATTCCCGTATGCGCTTGCGTCCTTGCGCATCCGCAATGGTCATCTTAACATTTGATAGGCCGTCTGTCCCTTGATAATACGCAGCGAGATTCGCCCTGCGGACAATGCCATCAACGGTCAAATTTTGAGCATATCCGTTGCAAGCGGGCAAAATAAACAATCCAAATAAAATCGCAGAAATTATTCTTTTCATTGTTGTCTCTCCTTTCAATGAGCCCGCCATTGATTCAGTGGCGGGCGAATTGACCCCGCACCTTTTATCTATTCAAACATATTATTGACTTTTTTTTTATTAAAGGAACGGTGGAAGTCAATATAAGGTCTTCTTTCTCGTATAGAGAAAATATTATTGACTGTTCCATTAATAAGGAAAAGACCAATAGGGTGAAAGATTTGTCCTAACTTATTGGAAAAGAAGAAAATAGTTAAATTGAAAGAATGGCCCTGAGGTTCTTTCATGCACCCTAAATAAGAAAGAACCTTTAAATTATATCTCTTTTTAAGAGAAAAATCAATGAACTCTCGCAAGCAGAATGACACAAATATGGATTGGAATGTCTCAATCACCGTCGAAGCTAGAAAAACTATTTGGAAGGAGTTGCAGATTTCTGGCGGATGCTGTTGATGGCTACCGAGGTTAGCTGAGAAAGGGTTTTAACGGTTTCGATGTTCAATTCATTGAGATCGTTGTTTTCGTCTTTTGTGGAAAGATTCAACACGCCCAATACTTTATCTTTAGAAATGATAGGTGAAATAAGAGAATGCTTGATGTCCGATCGCTTAAGATAGGGCTGCAAGCGGTTGTTTTCGCTTTTTGTTCCATGAACGATAAACGAGGACCGCTCACGGGCGGCTAAGCCGGCAATGCCTTCGCCGATTTTAATGCATGATTGCTGGGCAATCGTCCGGTCAATGCCTCTTGAAACGCGAATGGTCAAGTCGCCTTTTTCATCATCGACGATCATCACGGATCCGCACTCCGTCTTGGTCAGTTTTAAAGCCGCTTCTAAAAACGTTATCAAAAGTTCATCCACATAAATCGAAGAATAAATGTCTTTGACTGTTTCCCGAAAATCGCTCGGTAAAACATCTTTCTTAAAGCGCTTTTTGTCCAAATCCTTTTGATGGATCTTTAAATGAACGATGTAACGGCCCACTTCATCGAGAAGATCCAGAATCGATTTTATTCCGACAAAGGAAAGAACACGAATCTCATTCATGACATCATGAAGGTTCTTGATTTCAATAGCGAGATTCGCGGCGATTTTCTTATATTCGCTTTTATCCAAACGTTTATTAAGGACAACGGGGCCGACAATCATATAAGCGATTGGATTTTCGTCTTGCGCGCAAATGGGAATGGCAAAGCTATGAAGATCAAATTGATAATTATACTCCAGGTAAAATCCGTGTTTCTTGAATTTTTCCAAAAACTTTGAATGTTCGCTAAGTAAATCAAAGCCAATCGGCGAAGAGGCAAGAATCTCCCAGCCGTAACGTCCTTTCTGCGGAGGAAGGATTGTTTTTCCTTTTTCGTCGACAATAAAGATATTAATGCGCAAAACATCAATGAAACGACTCAAAATCTCAGCCCATTGATCTTTGTCGATGAGTTCTTGCGCTATATGCTTGGGTTGATTTTGTTCCATTATTGACCTTTTTTAAATGGAATACTATACTTTTTCATCTTATTGTATAACGTCGTGCGATTAATGCCCAAATGAGCTGCCGCTTTATTGCGATTCCAGTTTGTCTCATTCAAAGCAGATAGGATGACCTCGCGTTCCGGCTTTTCAAGAATATCTTTAAGAGACTTGCCATTGGTCGCCATAGTCTTACCGGAATCAAACTTGGATGCGTTAGGGAAATCCCATTTATTCAGAATGTGTGTTTTGGTCATAATCACAGCGCCCTCGATAGCATTTTCTAGCTCGCGCACATTTCCGGGCCAGCTGTATTCCATAAACAATTTTCTCACCTCATCGGATATGTTTTCAACTGTTTTGTTATTTTTCTTACTGTACTTCTCGATGAAGTACTTACTTAAAGCGTCAATATCGTCCTTTCGTTCGCGTAACGGCGGCATTTCGATGGCGATCACGTTAATGCGGTAAAAAAGGTCTTCACGAAATGTATTCTCCATAACAAGATCAGCAAGATTTTGATTCGTCGCAACGATAATCCGCGCGGAAGTTTTTCGTGTCTCATTTTCGCCCACGCGCTCAAAGACATTGTCCTGAAGAACACGTAAAAGCTTGACCTGAAGATTCGGAGAAAACGCATCAATTTCATCCAAGAAGATTGTTCCGTCTTTGGCGTATTCAAAGCGGCCAATTTTATCCTTAATGGCTCCCGTAAAAGCACCTCTCACATGACCGAAAAGTTCACTTTCTAAAAGCGTCTCCGACAGGGCTCCGCAGCTGACTTCGACAAAGGGTTTATCCGACCGGTTGTGATCCATTTGATGGACGGCGGTCGCCACAAGCCCTTTTCCGGTTCCGCTTTCTCCGCTAATCATGACGGTCGCATGCGAGCTTGCGACCGATTCGATGATATGATAAACTTTTTGCATTTTATCGCTACCGCCGATCATGTCACAAAAAGATGTGCGGTTTGTCTTTGCAATGAGCTGTCGTAAATTGCGATTTTCTTCCAGGATCTCTTTTTTCTCGATGATCTTTTTGATAATCAGCTTGATCTCATTGTCATTGATGGGCTTCGTGATATAGTCGTACGCGCCTTTTTTCATGGCTTCGACAGCCGTCTCAATGGTTCCAAAACCCGTGACCAGAATGACATCGACATTGTTATTCTTTTCCTTGATATGAATCAAAAGATCGATACCGCTCATTTTAGGAAGCTTCAAATCAGTGATGACGATGTCAAAGCTGTCTTCATGGATGATTTTTATTGCTTCTTCCGCGCTTGTCGACATAAACGCCTGGTATCCTTCAATGCGTAAGATTTCATAAAGTGAATTACGAATCAAAGGTTCGTCGTCAACGATGAGAATTCTATATTTATTTATTTCTGGCGACATGTTCCGGCTTTAAAGGCAATTGAATTAAAAATGTTGTTCCTTTGTTCTCTTCGCTATGAATATTGATCTTCCCATTATAGTTTTTGACGATTTCACTCACGATCGTTAAACCCAATCCGCATCCCTTATCAATATCCTTGGTTGTAAAAAATGGCTCAAAAATCTTATCACTCAGTTCCGATGGAATTCCGCAGCCCGAATCTTTAACCCGTAGGCATAAATCCCCGTCATTCACATTGGCTGAAATTGTGATCTCGCCGTCTTGCTTAATGGCATCAATGGCGTTTCTCATAAGATTAGAAATAATGCGTTCGATGCCGTAATCCATAATTTCAGGAAGATCTTCGTCTAATTTCTTTTCAACAATAATATTCTTATGATAAAGTTCGATCTTGATGTATTCGATCACTTCTTCTATCGCATGAGCAATATGGGTTTTCTGCAGTGTTGGCGGTGCTTGACGAGAACAGGCCAAAAGACTTTTGACGATATCCACCATACGGTTTAAGCCTTGCTTGGCCTCTAAAAGATAGCTATAAACAACATCATCATCCTTGATATGATCTAAGGATAAATTAACATAGCGCAAGACCCCATCTAAAGGATTATTCAGTTCATGGGCAATGCCTCCCGTTAATTTTCCTATGGAGGCTAACTTTTCCTGCAAGATGACCTGCTTCATCAGCCGGTCGGTGACTTCACCGCTTTTTCCTAATTCAACCTTAAGTGATTTTGATTCTTTTTCAAGAGTATCGAATTTCTCATAGAGTTGAATACGCCGATAATTGAGAGCCATTTGGCTTGCCAGAAAATCCAATAACTGTAATTCGTGCTTGCTGAAACGCTCACCGGTCTCTTTATCGGCGATATTGATCACGCCGATCAGCTGGTCTTTAATCATCAGGGGCATACAGATAAAAGACGGTGTGGTGTATTTCTGCTTTGGTTTATAGTTCTTAAATCGGCTATCGGTTGAAATGTCTTCAACAAAAAGGGCTTCCTTTGCAGCCGCGACTTTTCCAACGACATCTTCACCCAATCTTTTAACCAGCTTTTCTTGTTCCGCAATTTCCATGCCTTGCGCAATCTTTAGAATCAGTTCTGTTCCGTCATCATTCAGAATAAAGATAGAACCTCTCTTGGCCCCAAAAAGATCCATAGTCTTTTTTAAAGAAATTTCTAGTAAATCCCGGGCATTAAGGACTACCGCGACAGCGTTACAAATATCCTGTATGCGCTTAAAGAGATCCTCTCGCGTTAATTCTTTTAAATGCGGGTCTCCGGATAGAGTCATATTATTCCTTTATGCGGACGTCCAAATCAGCGGCTTTGAGCGTCTGGACGCTTTTAATCATTTCTTTAATCAAGGAGGCAAGCGGATGATCCGGCCTTTGATTCAGAATATCCCGATAGACTTTAATAGCTAAATCCTTATCCTGCAACTTAGCCAATGCAATCAAATTGATTGATTTAAATATGGATTCGGCCGTATTGGGATGAGGGTATTTTAACAAAGACGCGCTCAGGGTCCCGACAGCTTCTCTCCATTGCTCCGTATCGATATAGGCGTTGGATAAAAGCCCAAGGACTTTAAAATCAGTCATTGAATTGGGATGCTCAGCGGAGAGCTTGCTATAGTGCGTAATGGCTTGCGCATAAGCTTGGGCGGCTTCGCGCTTTTGATCATGTCCGTTGTAATATTTGGCGATATAAAGCGGAATCGTAAGACCTCCGTCCGTTAAAGGAAATTTTTGGACGATGATGTCATAAACGATTTTGGCTTGGTCCCAATTGCCCTGAAGCTCGTATGTTTTCCCGACTAAAAGCATGGCTTGCGAACAAATTCCCTTGTCTTCAGGATAAGTTGCGCATGTTGTATCAAATATCTCCCGGGCCTTTTCATAGTCTTTCTTTGTGGCATAGGTTTTACCTAATAAAATATAAGCGCTTTTGGCTAAATTAGATTTCGAAAATCGGTCAATCACTTTTTGATAAGAAGCGGCTATCTCTTCGTAGGTTTTATCCGGAACAGCTTCAGGGCTTCTTACGGCCCGGTCAAGCTTTTGATTGGTCTGCCAAATAATCTTCTCGGCATTATAATCACCGCGGTAATCCAAGATAGATAAAACCAGAAATACGCCACCTAGAATGACAGCGAATATGAGTAATGTCTTTTTCATTTCTTTTCCTTTGCCATTAAGTAATAGGTTGTTGTTGCCGTTAAGACAAGCGCCTCTATTAATAATTTCGCAAAAACACTCAGTGCTATGATCAAGCCTGCCAGGCCGGGCATGGTGAGTGATAAAGCGCTGGTGCCGATGATACTTCGAAGCATCAGAACAGGAACATAAATAAGACCGGGAATAAGAACAATTCCCAGCATGAAAAAGAACGATCGACTCAAAATTTTAAAGTTTTCCGTAAAGGCCCTGTGGATTTTTAATTTATCGATGACAATGGCGGGGATAACAAAAATATACAAGGTCGTTACGATGACATCGATGAGTAAATTAAAATAAGGCCGGCCGTAGACAACAATGCTTCTCATGATGAAGAAAACTCCGGTTTCGGATTTTATGCGCAGCGCTCTTTCAAAAATCAATTCGTACCCCTTCAAGAGAGGAAAAATAGTCAAAAAAGTCAAAATAGCCGCGATGACAATGTGAATATAAGATGAACGGGTTTTACGAAAGGCTGAACGCAGAGAAATGGTCTTTTCGTTCCTGATAGACGCGATCATGGAAACAGTCATGGCGCTTAAATAAGCAGTAATCAGGAAATAAAGCGGAATTTGGGCATAAAAGAATAATTTCGGAACGAGCTGGAAGTTAAAAGGATAGTGTAAGTAAGCCTCATTGTACAATCTTCGGATGATGGGGCCAAAAAACAAGCTGAGAGGCCATCGCGGGGCAAAGTAAAGGATTTCAAGTATAAGCAGCTGAATAAAGACCGAGATACATAGAGGATACAAAATAAGAGGATGGCGCATAATCGTGGCGACAGCGTTCTGTATAAATAAAAATAGGCTTTTATCCGCTGAAGATTTTTTCATTATTGCTCCTTTAATGGTCTTTTCCTTATTAATGGAACAGTCAATAATATTCTCTCTATACGAGAAAGAAGACCTAATATTGACTTCCACCGTTTCTTTAATAAAGAGAAAGTCAATAATGAGTCCCGCCTCTTGCATTCTGCAAGAATGCGGCGGGGAGAATTAACCCCCACACCAATTTCCTGATAGTGCTGAGTTATGTTGAACCATTTTTACTTTTTATGACCAAAATACTGCTTTCTCCCTTAACCAATAATTGGTGCGGGGGGTCAAATTCCGTCAAACGACTTAGCTCGCTGTGTCTCGCTAAGTCGTGACGTCATTTGAGCTAGAACCTGTTAATATTATTGAAGTTACAAACTTAAGCCATAATAGCATACGCTAAAAATCGTGTCAAATAAAAATGTATTTATTATGCCTTAAAAACAACAATGGCAGGTTGATAAACAACCTGCCACATTTAATGCATACGTTTCGGGCTTCATTCGCGCAGACTCACCCATAGCTTAACACAAAAAGAACCGCTTATTTATTGTAATTCAGCGAGCTCGATAGCCTATTGTAAGACTTAGTTCTTTTTGCGCTTATAAATTGCCATCGCTGCCAAGCCGCTGCCCAACAATAACATTGTCGCAGGCTCAGGATTGTGTATAGTTGCAATGCTGCCCCCGCCTGTTGCAACACTTCCGCTCCCAACAACACCGGCAAGGCTGTCTCCAAAAATTCCGGCAGAACTACCGCCAGGGCCACATCCGTATATAAACGGAAGCGAGCCAGCCAGTATGGCAAAATTAAGCACACGCGCGATCGTTTTATTCATCATTCTCTTCCCTTATTATAAGCCCAAACTATAATTTCATACCGTGGCCGGATTGTCTATATAAAAAGAGAATTAACCTCTTTTTCTTTTTAAGCCAACCAAACCGATTAAACCGCTTCCCAAAAGAACCATAGTCAGAGGTTCCGGGATCGGTCTTACGCGATCAAC